>CAWITB010000008.1:0-48697 GCA_963838885.1 Bryobacterales bacterium
GCATGGAAGAGGTCGTGAGTTCGAATCTCACCAGGTCCACCACACTAAGGAGTCGCACTCTGGGTAAGCGCATCAAGATAACGCTCCCGAGACCCAGGCCGTCCTGCACTACGTCAAGAGCGGAACGCAGTCCAACCTCCGGGGAGGCGGGTGGCAGGGAGGTTCGGCCAACGCCAAGCTTGGCTTGAAAATTGCCGGGGAGTACTTGAACGAGAAGAGCGGCCTCCCCGAGTTATCCGAAGCGCGCCGAAATCTACCTCACGGCGCTCGATCCGGCGCTGCCAATAAGATCTGAGATTTCAACTCCGCCATTTCCAAACGAAGTTCGTTATCCAACCCGGCCACAGCGGTCTTCATCTGCCATCGACGAATCCGTTTGGATCAGATTCAGACGTCGCTGGTGGCCCTTACAGCTCGTTTTTCCGCGCCCTCCCCAGCAGCTCGTCGCAGCCCCGCGCGGTGAGCGCCATCATCGTCAACGTGGGATGCTTATCGCCGCTGGTTACGAACCCGCCGCCGCCGAAAACGTACAAGTTCGATACGTCGTGCGTTCTGCAAAACGAATTCAACACGCTCTTCTTCGGATCGGCTCCCATGCGGCAGCTTCCGGTTTCGTGAATCAGCCCTCCCGGTACTCCCATTCTCGGACGAGCGTCCGTGATCTCGCCTCCGGCGGCCCGGAACAGCTCCTGCGCGCGCTCGAAGAAATCGGCATACAGCTTGCGGTCGTTGTCCGAGTGAGTGCAGTGGATCTTGAGGACCGGAATTCCCCAAGCATCGCGCACTTCCGGATCGATCTCGACGAAATTCTCATGGCGCGCGAGCATCTCTCCTCCCGATAGCCACACGCGCGCGCGAGCCGGATAGAGGCGCTTCACCTCCTTCTTGTAAGCGGAGCCAAAGCCCGCGAGCTCCGTCGCGAAATCGGGGAACATGGCCGCGCCGCCCGACGCGCTCATAGCATAGCCGCGGATGAATTTCGGATTTTTGGAGGCGACATTGTTGAAATTCGGGATGTAGATGCCGCCGGATTTGCCATCGTCGTTCCGTATGGCCGCGCCTTTGAGCTGTGGCAGGAATCCGCTGACGGCCGCGCCGCTGATCTGGTCCATGAGGTAATGCCCCAGAACGCCGCTGGAGTTCGCCAGTCCTCCCTTTTGCGAATTCAGCAGCAACCGCGTGTTCTCTAGCGAGGAGCCGGCCAGGATCACGATCCGCGCCTGCGCTTCGGCGGCCTTCTTTGTATAGCGCTCGAAATAAGCGATGCCGCGCGCCTCGCCGCCGCCGTTCATCAGTACATGGCTCGCCACCGAGTCGCATCGCAACGTCAAATTTTTCGTTCGCAGCGCCGGCGGCAGAGTGACCGCAACGGTGTTGAACATAGCGCCCACCTCGCACCCGTTCACGCAATTGCCGCAGTAATGGCACGGCGGACGGTTGCGATGCATGCGGGTCAATTGCGCGACGCGGCGCGGCGTCGCCGGCAGCCCGCTTTTGCGACACGCCGCATCGAAGATCGTTTCGGCGCAGTTCAACGCCATGGCAGGCAGAAACTTTCCGTCGGGAAACTGCGGCAGCCCGGCTGCGGCCGCGGAAACGCCGATGAAGCTTTCCACGCGATCGTAATACGGAGCGATATCGGCGTAACCGATCGGCCAGTCCTCGCCATAGCCGTCGCGGGAGGGGGCCTTGAACTCCAGGTCGGACATGCGATCCGAGGCGCGCGACCAGTGCAGCGTGCGACCGCCCAGCACGCGGGACCGCGACCAGCGGAACGGCTTATCGGACGGAGTTGTGTAAGGGTTCTCCCGGTCGTCGATCATGATCCGGTAATTGTATTCGCTTGAACCTTTGAAGTATTTCTGTAGAAGCCCCGGCTGCCCGCGTCCTCGGAAGGGCAGCTCGTAGGGCCAGCGATGATGGAAATCTTTCGCCGGCACAATGGAGGAGCCGGCCTCCAACAACAGCACTTTCATTCCCGCCCCGGTCAGTTCCATGGCCGCCCAGCCGCCGCATGCGCCGGAGCCGACCACGATCGCGTCGAAGCTTTCCATCACAGAACCTTATGCTCGGCGTGATTGCAAGCGGGAAACTCGGTCAGATAGGCGAGACCCTGGTACTCCAGATTGTCGACGAGTCCGGCGCGGGACGTATAAAACGCGAAGACCGTCATTTGTTTGATGAGCGAGTAGACGGGATAGCCATCGTGGTGCGCGGAGCGGTCGCGCTCCGGCGCGGCCATCCGCTCCATCAGCGCCAGCTTCTCTGGCGCGGTCAGATCTCCGAATCTTTGTACGCCAAGCCAAGCCACGGCCTCGCGCCATTGCCGCTGCATCTGCGGCGCAAACTCGGCCGCCGCGGAGACAACGAAATCGACGTAATGCGCGACATGGGCGTCGCGCGCTCCTGGAGTCTCGTCCGATGGGATCAGAATTTCCGTGTAGGCCTGCAACATGCTAAATTCTTCGGGCGAAAAAAAAGCGCGGCCTGAAGTCCTTCGGGAATGCCGGCTCAGGAGGCGGGGAAGATGACCCATGATGGCCCTGTGCGCGAAGGGAGGAGGTCCAGAGAGCCAGGAAAGTCTGGCCAGCGGCTGTCGCGAAGACGCGGCTGGTCAGCGACATCAGATCGCGCCGGGTCATTGGCTGTATTTTATCGCGCCTGGCGAACTTGGAAGTTTAGGGCGGGGCTTCTAACTGAAAACGCCGCGGCCGCCCGGATCAGGCTGCCGCGGCGCGTTTGGCGGGCTAATTAAGGGTGGGGCAACAGCGACAGGACCTGCTGCGGAGCGGAATTGGCTTGCGCCAGGGCCGCCACGCCGGCCTGAATCAGAATCTGCGCCTTGGTGAGGTTCGCGGCTTCCTTGGCCATATCGGCATCCCGGATGCTCGCTTCCGCCGTCGAGAAATTGGTCAATTGCGATTGCGCCAGATTGATGGCGTAATTGAACTGGTTTTCGCCTTTTCCGACCACCGCCTGCGCGGTGCCGAGAGCGGCGATAGAGTTGGCGAGCGCGCCAACCGCGGCCTGCGCGCCAGCCTGCGTGCTGATGTCGGCCGTATTGCCGACGCCCACGACGGCCGTCGACTGGATGGTGTTGGGATTTCCCAAACCGTTCGTATCGGTGGCTCCGTTGGCGACGGTCGCGCCAGTGCTGACGGTAAACGGCGTCGTGCCGTTGCTGGCGAAGTTGATGTTCGCCCCCAAGCCGTCCGTCGACGCCACAATACTCTGTAGCGCCGGGTTGTCGGTGGCCTGAAGCTGCTGGTTGATCTGAGCGATTGCCAGCGCGGAAGTGAGATCGGTGGTGGCGCCCGCATCCAGCTTGATTTTCACCGTCTGCGGCGTCCCGGCGGCGTTGTTGGCGCTGATCGTGAGGTACTGAACGTCCTGATGACCGGCGGTAGCGTTGTGGACCATGGTGGTAAATGCCACCGAATACTGCTGCGTTCCGCCGCCCACGAACGCCGAATCCGCCGCCAGGGCGGAGGGGGCCGGCGAAGTTGCATTGGCATCGCCGGGGTTGGTCTGGCCCGTCAGATTACCCATTAGACCGTTCGCGGTCACATCTCCCGCCGTTACCTCAAAAGCGGTGTTGGAGGACGTAAACGCGAGCTGCTGGTGCCCGTCGGCGCCGGTGTGAACGGTGGCCGCGATGTTCGCCGCTTTAAATGCCGCCGCCTGCGGAGTTCCCGCCTGCTCCGCGCCCTGTATGGCGGCGTTTATGGCAGTCACTAGCGTGGTCGTGTCGCCCACGTTTTGCAGGTTCGCAGTCACTGTAATGGCTCCGCCCGCTCCGGCCGCGAAGCCCGCTCCGGAAATTACGAAGCTGGTGCTCGTGGCGCTGGTATTGGCGAGGATCTTCGAGACGCTGGTCGTACTCGCGTTGCTCAAATCGTAGAGCCCCGAATCCGGCTTGCCCGACGCAACCTGGTAACCGGAGGTAAAGCCCTTTAAGCCCAAGCTTTGTGAATCCACGGTGGAGGAGCTGAGGTCGAGTCCGACCGAGCCGTTCGTGATGGCCGCGGCGGCCGTGGGACCCTGACCGCCTCCGATGAAGACCGTCAGATTCTTCGCGAAGGTTCCGCCCTGATTGAGGCCGATCGCCTGCGACTGCCGGTCGATTTCGCTCAGTACGCTCTGGAATTCGTTGTTCAACACCGTGCGGTCGCCGGTGAACGTTCCCGTCGCCGATTCCGTCGCCAGCGTGCGCGCGCGGTCCAGCAACTGCGAAATGTTGTTCATGCCGCCGTCGATGATCTGCAATTGACTCAGACCGTCGTTGGCGTTCTGTACGCCCTGCGTCAACACCGCCTGGTCGGATCGGTATCCATTGGCCACGGCCAGTCCGGCCGCGTCGTCTCCGCTCGTTACGATGCGCAGACCGGAAGTGACTTCGTTAATGGTCTGGCCTTGGAAGTTGCTGTTAATGCGCAGGAAATTTTGCGCTTGTAGCGACGCAATATTTGTATTGATGTCAAAAGACATGATTCTCTCCTTGAATTTGAATTCGGGTCGAAATTCCTTACGGCCCGCCGCGTCCCGCTGAACGCGATACTCTCACTGCCCTTATCGGGGCGGGGCGCCCTTTCGTGAGTTCAAAGTAGAAAAATTTCGCGCCGAGCGTTCGAGCTCCGCTAACGATGCTCCGTTCGCCGCGGCGGCATTGGCCTCTCCGGTCATGCGCAGCTCTTTTCGCAGAATCAGGACTCCTTGAGGAGCCCGGATTCCCAGCTTCACGCCCCAGGAGCCGCATTCCAAAACCTCGATCGCGACGTCCTCTCCGATTAGAAGTACCTCGCCCACGCGCCGCCGTAAAATCAACATCGAGATTGCTCCGCGCGCGGCGCCAACATCTGCTCGTGCGAGTACACGGCGTCGCACCGGATCGCCTGCAACGCTCTCCGGTTCGCCAGATTTATGACCAGGGGCGCCATCAAATTGGCGGTCGTCGCGGCGTCCTCGCGGATCGACAGCAGCGTCAACACCGCGGCCTCGCGCCCGATACGCGGTTGCCGCCCCGCCGTCAGGCCGAGCGACTCCAGATCTTCGGCATTTACCGCCAGCCGGTACGCCGGATCTGCCACCAGAATCGGAAGCGCTACAAAACAAAGCGACGGCGTCGCCGCGCTCTGCACAAATACGAGCGGGCGATAGTCCGCTTTCTCGATCACAAGAAAGCGGCGTTCGCGCTCAAAAGCCGGCAAACCGCCAGGAAAATCGAGGCACGCCTGCTCCTCGAACGTCATCGGGCCGAAATACTTGGTTTCAATCGTAGGCACGCAACAGCTTTCCTTGCAGCCGCCGGGCCAGCGTCTTATTGGGCCGCCACCGTCCGCGCGACTGATCCATCGTCAAATCTTTCGGCGCATCAAGTCCTTCGGCGCGCGACAGTTTGTCCCACACGCCATGGACAAAATGTCCCAAAACGGCCGCCCTCTAACTCTCTCTCAGCAACTTGCGGCGGGTATCGAAATGCATCGTCTATCGCGATGGTGCGTTCCATCCAAGCCAACGTCTTTCTCGCCTTCATTGCCTTTATCGGCTCGGCGGAGTTGGCCAATAGCTGCCTGCATTGGAACGCCAGCATTTTGCCGCGCTTCCTGTTTTATCTCGCCATCGCCGCCGCCGCCTCGCTGCTCAAAGTCTCCATCCCGGGCGTTCCCGGCTGCGTCAGCGTGAACTTCCTGTTCGTCCTGGTTGGCATTGTCGAGCTGCCAGTCCCGCAAGTCGTGGTTCTCGCCGCCACCGCGACTTTCATCCAATGCGTGTGGAGACCGAAAGCGCGGCCGCGGTTCGTGCAAGTCTTATTCAGCGTCAGTAATATCGCGATCGCCGCGGCATTAGCGGGCTACGTCTACCATTTCCAGCCGGCGCATGCCGCCCGGCTCCCGGAGCCGCTGCCGCTGGCGCTCGCCGCCGGGGCGTATTTCCTCGCCAATACCTTCCCAGTGGCCCTCATCGTCGCCCTTACTGAAAACCGGAGCTTGCGCGCCACCTGGACGGATTGCCATTGCTGGACGCTGCCGTATTATATGGTCGGCGCCGCCATCGCCGAGGCCGTGCACATCGCGACCCGCCATTTCGGCTGGCAGTTCGCCATCGTGGTGCTGCCTTTCGTATACCTGATTTTCCGCTCCTATCGCCTTTACCTCGGCCGCCTCGAAAAAGAGAAGCGTCATGCGGAGCAGGCTGCCGCGCTGCACCTGCGCACCATCGAGGCCCTCTCCCTCGCGATCGACGCCAACGATCGCGGTACTTCCGAGCATCTCCGGCGCGTGCAGGTCTATGCTCTCGAAATCGCGCGCGAGCTCGGCCTCGGTGAAGACGAAATGGATGCCTTGCGCGCCGCCGCCTTGCTGCGCGACATCGGTAAGCTGGCCGTTCCCGAGCACATCGTCTCGAAGCCCGGAAAGCTCACCTCGGAAGAGTTCGAGAAAATGAAAATCCATCCTATCGTGGGCGCCGAGATCCTCGAAGAGGTGGAATTCCCCTATCCGGTCGTCCCCATTGTTCGTGCCCATCACGAGCGTTGGGACGGCTCCGGATATCCTTTCGGCCTGAAAGGCGCCGCGATTCCCATCGGCGCCCGCATCCTGGCGGCCGTCGATTCCCTCGATGCCCTCGCTTCCGACCGATATCACCGGCGCGCGCTGCCGCTAGACGAGGCGATGGCGCAAGTCGCGCTCGAAGCCGGAACCAGCTTCGACCCCCAAATTGTCGAAATTCTCGCGCGCCGCTATCGCGATTGGGAAGAAAAGATTCGCCTCGCGCCGTCCTCCAGGCGTTTCCCTTCCGCGCGCGGGCGCATGGCCGTCGGCAACGTCGCGACCGCTTGCGAAGCCCCGCCCGGTGGCCCCGCCGCTTTGCGCGAGCCTCTGCCGTTTCTCGATTCCATTGCCGCCGCCCGTCAGGAGGTCCAGGCGCTCTTTGAGCTGACGCAGCACATCGGCAATTCTCTAAGCCTCAGCGAAACGCTCTCCGTGCTCGCCGTTCGCCTGCAGCGCATCGTGCCCTACGACTGTATTGCCATCTACGTTGTTAAGGAGGGCCGCCTCTCGCCGGAGTACGTCAGCGGCGACGATTTCCGCCTCTTCTCGTCTCTGAACATCCCCCTCGGCGAGGGTCTTTCCGGGTGGGTTGCCGAGAACAATACGCCCATCGTCAACGGCAGCCCCTCGGTTGAATCCGCCTACTTGGGCGATCCCGCGAAGTTCAGCGTTTTGCGCAAAGCGCTCGCGGTCCCGCTCCAAGGATTGAATGGCGTCGTGGGCACTCTCACGCTCTACCGCGCCGCTGGCAACGCCTTTTCGAAAGACAATCTGCGCGTGTTGCTGGCCCTGAGCTCGAAAGTCTCCCTCGCCATCGAGAACGCCCTGCGCTTCCGTCAGGCGGAAAGCTGCGCCACCACCGATTACCTCACCGGGCTGCCCAATGCGCGTTCCCTGTTTCTGCACCTCGACGCCGAGCTGAGCCGTTCCAAGCGCGCCGCCAGCCCGCTCGCCGTGCTCGTTTGCGACCTCGATGGTTTCAAGCAGATCAACGACCGCTTCGGACATCTCGAAGGTAATCGGCTGCTTCAAATGGTCGCCGCCAGTTTTAAGGAACATTGCCGCGAATACGACTACGTCGCGCGCATGGGAGGCGACGAGTTCGTCGTGGTTCTCCCGGGCATCTCCGGCGACCGGCTGGGAGAAAGAATCGCGCGCCTCGAAGACGCCGTACGCATTACCGGCACAGGTCTATGCGGCGAGCCGCTGGTCTCCCTCAGCGTCGGAGCCGCCGTCTATCCCGCCGATAGCGCCGATGCCGAAGGTCTGCTCTCCGAAGCCGACCAGCGCATGTACCAGGCCAAGCGCGGTCAGAAGCAAAGAGCCGCCGCCCCCGTACTCGTGGACAGCGGTCTTGCCTTCGCCGTCCGCCAATAGGCGCTGCCTGATCCATCGTTCATCGGCTGCCGTGGCGTGATCTTCGGCCTGTTTTCGTCCAGAGCCGGATCAATCCCGCCTTTCCAACGGCCCCATCAGGCCGCTCCTTCGAGATCGCCTCGGCTCCGACGTTCCCGCTATCGCAATTTATACTAGCGTGAAGGGAATCCCGAGCCATTTGAGATCCCACCTATTGGTCCAATGAATCGCCGCGTGGGTAAATATGATGTTCAGGCGCTAATCCGGCAGAACGGCCTCGCAAGCGTTTTTCGCGGGTTTGACCCCACTGTGGGGCGGGCGGTCGCAATAAAGGTGATCCAGCCTGGCGGCAATCAGGAGTGTCTTCGCAATGAGGCGGCCGCGCTCTCCCGCCTGCGCCATCCGAACATCGTAAACCTTTATGACTCCGGGGAACCAGACGGATCGCCCTTCCTGGTTATGGAGCTTCTCGAAGGCGAGGACCTGCAACGCATCATCGCAAGCCGACGCAACCTATCGCTGCTTGAGAAGCTGGACGTGATCAGACAGGCGGCAGACGGATTGAGCTGCGTCCACGCGCGTGGCATCGTACACGGCGACAAGGCAGAATGTTTGCCGGGACCAGCCCCGTGTGTCTGGGCTCGGCGGCGACGGGGAGTGGAACGTACTTTCAGGTTCGCGCGAGTTCGGACTCCGTCAGTTCGCTGCTGCCCGGCCGGACGGCGGCATCTATGCCGCTGTGTCGCGCCAAGCCGTCATCCTTCTCCGATCCAACGGCGCCCCTCGCCGCGCGCAGCGCGCCGGGACGGGGCGGACAAGCCGAAGCGTTGGCCGGCGCCGCGGACGGCAGCCTCTGGCTAGCTGGGTCCGGAATCTACCGGGTTGTCCGGAAGCACCGCGAACTTTCACTCATACCTGAGAATCCCTTCGCTGGACCGCCGCCGGATGCGTTCATTGCGTCCAACCCGTCAGGCGGAATCTGGAGCTGTTTCGCCAGAAACCTCCTCCACCGCGACGTGGGGAAGTGTCTGCCCTCTGGGCTGTGCCGCGCGCTCGCCTTTACCCGCGGCGGGAACGTATGGGCCGGTTATACTGACGGGTTTGCAGTAGTGCCTGCAAACGCCCGGAGCGCGGCGGCACGTGAGTTTCAGCCCGGCCGCGATGTCGGAAATACAACGAGAGCTACTCCTTCGTTTCCGATATGCGCGGCTGGCTGTGGCGCGGATCCACAGACGGGATCTACGTTGCCGATGAGTCCCAGGCTCAGCAAGGCCTGTGGCTGCACTTGAACGAAATCGATGGTTTGAGCGAGCTTGACGTAAACCACGGGTCATTTTTCAACGATTCGGACGGCTCGGTCTGGTGGGCAGCCGCAGCTACCGTTACGCACTTCTTTCCTCCACCGGACTTGGTGCATCCGCTCTCGCCGCCATCTCTTTCGATCGCCAGCGAAAGCGCATTGACGCTGAACACGACTATGTTTCATCGAAAGCGATACCGGAATAAATTTCCCGAAGAGGAATCTCGGCCCCAATACTCTCTAAACGGCAAACCGCATCGAGCCCCGTTGCCTCGATCAAAACCCACTCGCTTCGCTCCGCCCTGGGACGGAAGATCTCAACGCGTGGCTCCTCCTGAGATACCAGAACGTATTCGCGCAAGGATTCCAGTTTTCGATATTGCACAAACTTAAACCCCCTGTCGCGCGATTCCGTGGCCGGCGAGAGCACTTCTACAATCAACGATGGGTTCACAAGCGTATCTTTCCGATCATCGGCAAAAAGCGGCTCTCCGCAACACACCACAATGTCCGGATACGTATAAAGCCCCTCGGGCGAAACGCGGACGCGAAGATCGCTCGCTCCTGCCCTGCATGCGGATCCGCGCAGCGCGATTCCTATTTCCACGCCGAAGTTAAAGACAATGAACACGTGGTCCGGCGATGCGCCGGCCATTGCATACATGTGTCCGCGATAATATTCGTTCCTTGATTCGGATTGGCGCTCGACTTCCATATATTCTTCGGGTGTTAAGCTCGTCGTTGGTAAAGCCGACATACAATGGCTCCCGCTTTCGATTGTATCCGGTGATGAACTTACTTGATCCACACCGTCTTGGCGTTCACGAATTCCCGGATGCCGTGCCAGCTCAACTCCCGCCCGTATCCCGAGCGCTTCACTCCTCCAAATGGAAGCCGCGAATCGGAGGCGACCATGGCGTTGATGAAGACCTGCCCCGAATCAAGGTCCTCGATGAAGCGCGCGCGCTCCGTTTCATCGTTGGTCCAGGCGCTTGCGCCGAGGCCGAACGGCGTATCGTTGGCAAGCCGCAGCGCCTCCTCCAGGTCGCGCACGCGAAAAAGCATCGCCACCGGCCCGAAGAGCTCTTCATAGTAGATCGGAGAGGAAGGCGTAATACCGGTGAGCACGGTCGGCTCATAGTAATTGCCGGGCCTCTCCACGCGCCGGCCGCCGGTGAGCGTCCGCGCGCCCGCCTCGCGCGCCCTACGGACCTGATCCTCCAAATCCTCCCGCACCTTGGCGGTAGACAACGGACCGATGTCCGTTTCGGGATCGAAGGGATCGCCGATCTTCAATGCCTGCATTGCCTCGACGAAGCGCCGCTCAAACTCATCGTAGATCGCGTCCGCCACTATGAACCGCTTTGCGGCGATGCACGATTGCCCATTGTTGATGGTGCGCGCCCTCACCGCCGTTCGAACGGCATCGTCGAGGTTGGCGCTGGGCATGACAATGAACGGATCGCTCCCGCCCAGCTCCAGCACCATTTTCTTGATGCTGCGGCCCGACTCGCCGGCCACGGCGCTCCCCGCCGCTTCGCTGCCGGTTAACGTCGCGGCAGCCACGCGGGGGTCGTCCAGAATCTTTGAGACCGCTTCGGCGCGAACCAGCAGGGTCTGGAAGACGCCGTCCTCGAAACCGGCCCGCCGCAATATCTCCTCGATCGCGAGCGCGCAGCGCGGCACATTCGATGCATGCTTCAGCAGGCCGGTATTCCCCGCCATCAGCGCCGGCGCCGCAAAGCGAAGCACCTGCCAAAACGGAAAATTCCATGGCATGATGGCGAGCACCATGCCGAGCGGCTGATAATGCACGTAGCTGCGAGTCGCATTCGTTTCGACAAATTCGTCCGCGAGGGCGCGCTCCCCGTTCTCCGCGTAATAGCGGCAGCCGGTGGCGCACTTCACCGCTTCATCCACGGCGGCCCGCAGCGGCTTGCCCATTTCCTCGCTCATCAGCCGTCCGAAACGGTCCTTCTCGTTTGCGAGAATTTCCGCGGCGCGCGTCAAACACCGCGCGCGATGCGAAAACGGCGTTCGCCGATGCTTGCGGAAGGCATCCCAGCCGCGCTGCAAACGGTGTTCGACCTCCGCCTCGTCGTGTCCTTGGATCTTGGCGGCTATTTCGCCTGTTGCTGGGTTGATGCTGCTGAATTCCATATCTCCTCCGCTGCTTTGGGCGGCGCGCCCGGCAGTGTAAAGAAGAACGTCGCTCCTTCGCCTTCTTCCGACACCGCCCAAATACGCCCGCCGTGCCTTTCCAGAATCTTGCGGCAGTTCGCCAGTCCAATGCCGGTGCCCGGAATGTCGTGGCCGTGCAGCCGCTTAAATAATCCGAAGATCCTCTCTGCGTATTCCTGCTTGAATCCGATGCCGTTGTCCTCGACCGCGAAGGTCCAATCCGCGCCGCTCGCTTGAGCCGTCACGCGTATTCTCGGCCGTTCCGCCGAGCGGTACTTGAGGGCGTTGCCGATGAGATTCTGAAATACCTGGACGATTTGCATCTGGTCGGCCATGACGCGAGGGAGCGGCCTGTGAGTCACCTCCGCCTCCGAGTCGCGCAATTTAGCGGTCAGATTGAACAACGCCGTCTCCAACATGACTTCGGAATCTTGCGGCGTCAGCAGCGTCGCTCGCGTGCTCAGTTGCGCGAACGTCAGCAGATCCTCGACCAAGCGTCCCATGCGATGGGCGCCCCCGACAATATACCCGATAAATTCGTCGGCATCGGCGTCCAGCCTTCCGCGATAGCGCTGCCCCAGTAACTGCGCAAAACTCGCCACAGTGCGGATTGGTTCTTGCAAGTCGTGCGCGGCCACCATAGCGAACTGGCGCAGATCTTCGTTATTGCGAGCCAGCTCTTCGGCCGTGCGCATGCGTTCCATGAGATGGTCGCGGATCTCGTATTGCCGCATCCTCGCCCGCAGCGCTGTCCTGACCACGCTAACCAGTGTGGCTGCGCGCAGAGGCCGTTCCAGCAGCGTTATGTTTCCGAGCGCCGCCAGCGCATTCAGGCCGCCGCTGATACTGTCCATGGCGCCGTTACCGGGGGTCAGGATCAAAACGGGGAGATCGGACCAGGATGGCTGTCTGCGAATCGCTTCCGCCATGGCGTTCGCTCCTTCGGGTGTCAGCGATTCTTGCGCCAACAGAATCGCCGCCGCGCCGTTCAAAACCTCCTTCGCCACGCGTTGCGGGCTCTCGCACGCGGAGGATTCAATACCGGCTCGTTCGAGTGACTCCTCTACCAGCCGTGCGTCGCGTCCTAGCGGCGCCAGTATAAGAACCCTGCCTTGGGGATGGTCTGCCAAGCACCGCCTCCAGCCTTCCTCAGGCCGCCACTCCTCCGGCAACTCGCACCGCGCGATCGCCAATCCAGAGCGTCGCGCCGGGCTTAGCATGTTCGAGGCGCACGTAAGCGAGAGCAGCCACTTTCGCAAGAGCCGGTGAATAGACGGCCGACGTAATCTCACCAGCAATCAAATCGCCAAGGCGTAGTTTCACGCCCGGCTCCGGCGGCCTGTCCCCCTCGATTTGCACCGGCACGAGGACGCGATGTATTTGCCCGCGCGAGCGTACCCGCTCCACGATCTCCTGCCCTAAATAACATCCTTTACTGAAGTTCAGCGCCCGTGACTGATTGGTCTCCTGCGCCAGGTAACGCTCGGCGATGTCCTCGCCGTAACGCGGACGCCCGTTCTCGATGCGTACCGTGCGGAAAGCCTCCGCATTAGCTCTCGCGGCGCCGCACTGCTGCAGCCGCTCGATGAGCGCTTCCCGCTCGCCGGCTGGCGCGATCAGGAAAACTCCGGGCGAACCGGTGTAGCTGGCGCGAACTGCAAGGCCGCGCTCCCATTCCGCATTGTCGTATTCGTGTTCCAGTTCGTGTTCCAGGTCCGGCGCACCCAGTTTTTCGAGCACCGCCGCCGAGCCGGGGCCCTCGACCGCAATCGTCACCAGCGCGCTGGTAATGTCTTCCAGTACGACGTCGTCGGCGATGATGAACTTGTCCAGATGCTGAAAAACCGTCGCGCGCGTCTCCGGCTCCGTATCGAGCAGGAAGCGATCGGGCCGGCAGAGCACATTGACATCCGCCAGAATGCGCCCTTGCGCGCTTAAGAAATATGCGTAGCAGCCCGCCCCCGGAGTGAGCCGCTGCACATCGTTCGTTGTCATGGCATGCAGCAGGCGAGCGCGATCCTCGCCGCTGGCTGCAATCTTGCCGCGCGCCGACAGATCGAGCCACGCCGCGTGCTCCCGCAACGCCCAGTATCCTTCTGGAGCCGCAACCGTCACGGGCGCCGGGCCAGAGCGGTCAACGACAACCATCGCAGATCCGCCGAGATCGCGATAATGATGAGCCCCGAAATGGCCATTCCCGTCAGCCACCGCCGGCGTTTCGCGGGGACCGCGTCCGGCATTGTGTAGAGGATCGCCACCGCGTAGATGTGCAGCACGAAAAGGAACTTGATCCCGATCAGCATGTGGTACAGCGGCGGATAAGAGGTCTTGGTCAGATAATTATAAAGCCCCGATCCGAGGTTGCAGATCAGCGCGGTGTATAGCAGCGCTCGCACTCGCACCGCCGTGCTCTCCGCCAACGCATCGGTCTGCGCCGGCGCCAAGCTCTCCAACACCGGCCACAGCGCGAATCGCGCGTAGAGAAAACCGCCGATGAGAGTGACGACCGACGTGATATGCAGCCAGCGCATGAACACGCCCAGCACCACGCCGAGTCCGGGAGACATACAGCCTTGATTATAGACGGGGATTATAAACGGCGACTATAAACGGAAAGCATAAACGGCGCGCTCGTCACGGCTGCGCCGGTCACAACGCCGCCATCACCTCCGCGGCGTGTCCGGCCGGCTTGACCTTCGGAAATATTTTGCGGATTTTGCCGTCCGGGCCGATCAGAAACGTAGTTCGCTCAATGCCCATGTACTTGCGGCCATACATGCTCTTCTGTTTCCAGACGCCATACGCTTCGGCAACTTTGTGATCGACGTCCGCCAGCAGAGGAAACGGGAAACCGTACTTTATCCTGAACTTGCACTGCGCGTCCACCTTGTCCGGCGACACGCCCACGATCGCCGCATCGCGCCCCGCGAATTCTTTCGCGCTCTCGCTGAACTCCTTCGATTCGAGGGTGCAACCGGAAGTATCGGCCTTTGGATAAAAATACAGCACGACGTTCTTGCCGCGCAGGGCCGTGAGATCGAAGGGCTTGTCTTGGTCGTCCTGCAGCCGGATCTCGGGCGCGGCGTCGCCCTCTTTCAAAACCGTTTCCGTTGGCATACCGATTATCGTAGCGGTCTTTAGTAGACTGTAAAAAAGACTGGAGGAGCCAAACTCAAGAATGCGAAATTTCATGATTTCCGCCGGCGCCGGCGTGCTGCTATTCTCTTTCTCCACGCTCGCGCCCGCACAGAAGAACGGCGATGCGGCCAAAGGCAAGGACGTGTTCGAGGCGAGTTGCGGCGTATGCCACAACACCGACTCCGACGAAAAGAAGATTGGTCCGTCGCTTAAGGGACTCTTTAAGCGCGCCACACTGAAGAATGGCAAGAAGATGACCGACGAGAACGTCCTGGCCGTGATCAACGCCGGGGGCAACGGTATGCCCGGGTTCAGCGATACCTTGTCGGACGACGATAAGAATAATCTCATCGCCTACCTTCATACAATCTAGCGGAAGCGCCCCGAACAGCGCGTCTTTCATCGCGCGAGGGAACCTTCGCGTTCTGGGCGCGTGCCCGCCGCGGATCTGCACGCCCGCCGGCGAATCTGGTAACTGTGCCGCCGATTGCCGGAGGCGGGAACGGCGGCGTGCTGTGCGCGGTCCGATTGCAAGAACGCGGTGAGGCGCGCGGCCCGAGGTTTCGCCGCACGGTGCTAAACTGGCGAATTAGTCCCGCCGCCCGGGCGCGTAGCTCAGTTGGTTAGAGCGCCTGCTTCACACGCAGGAGGTCACAGGTTCGAGTCCTGTCGCGCCCACCATATATATGACCCCAAGGAAGTGACGGCGGAGTAAGCAGAAGGGAGACTAGCATGAGAAACGTGATTTTGACGGCCCTGCTGGCGGGCATTGTATTGGGAATGCCGCCTGTGTTCGCGCAGGTGAAGTTGACTCATGAACAAATGATGTTTTACACCTCCGACTGGAAGGGCGAGCGCTTTCCGGACGGGCGTCCGAAAGTGCCGGACGATCTGCTCAAGCGCGCCGTGGATGTATCGATCGAGGATGTGTGGGACTACCTGCGCGGCGAAGGCTATAGGAATCAATTTGAGGGTGGTTGGCAAGCTCTGCACATCGACAAGCCCTTTGCCGGCCGCGCGCTCACGGCGCAATACATGCCCACGCGGCCCGACATGGCGAAGGCCATTGCCGCCGAGGGAAAAGCGGAAGGGCGCGTCAGCGGGACTAACAGTTGGCCCATAAATGAGTTGCGGATCGGCGATGTTTATGTCGCGGACGGCTTTGGAAAGATCATCGAAGGCACTTTGATCGGCTCCAATCTTGGAAACGGCATCGCGGCGCACACCCATACGGGATTTGTGTTCGACGGCGGCATAAGGGACCAGGAGGAAAACCGGGAGATCCCAAATTTCAACGGATTTTATCGCGGTTACGATCCCTCGGCATGGGCCCAGATGGAGCTGACGGCGATCAATGCTCCGGTCCGTATCGGGCGGGCCGTTGTATTGCCCGGAGATTTGGTTCTGGCCAAGACCGATGGAGTGCTTTTTATTCCGGCGATCCTGGCCGAAGCCGCCATCAGCTCGGCTGAATTCACGAACCTTAAGGACGCTTTCAATTTTGAGTTGAATCGTCAAGGAAAGAACGGCGCTGAATTCGAAGGGGGTTGGACGGCGGCAAAGTATGCCGCGTTTTCAAAGTGGGTGGACGCTCATCCCGAAATGTTAAAAATGCCGCGCGCCGAATTCGATGAGCTGCTGGCTGCGTCGACGCGGCCGCGTCCGGCGCGAGGGGCTCGTTACGGGGCGCCGCAACCCTAGGGTACGGATCTGGACCGTCGTGACACAGCTCTGGAGCGTCGAACTCAGACGCCCAGGCGGGCGGAGTTTGCCGGAGCTTAGCAACCCGCGCTGCAATGTCCAACCGTAGGCGGTCATACATAAGGCAGGCACTACCCGAAAGCACAAATTTTCTTGATTCAGGTCAATCCGCTCAGGTGGAGCTATGCGTATGATTGATGAATGCGAATTTCCCGCATGCTTCAGCCGTTCCTCGCTAGCGCGATCGTTGCGGCCCACCCGATGGGCAACTTCAGCGTCAATCACTACGCTGGAATTGAGCTCGCCGGTGGCCGCGCTCGCATACAATACGTTCTCGATCTGGCCGAAATTCCGACGTTTGAACTGCTGCGGGCGTGGAAGCTCGACCGCACTAGCCCGCGCCAGGCGCTTGAGGCGAAGGCCGCCGCGCAGGCCCGCGAGTGGGCGCGAAATCTCACATTCGGGCTGGACGGTAAAGCAGTTCATCCCGTGTTCGAGTCCGCCTCTATCACGATCGCCGACGGCGCCGGTAATCTTCCCATCGTTCGGATCGATAGCCGCTGGCGGCTCAACGCCAACGGTGGACGGCTGGACTATGAGGACCACAATTTCCCCGATCGCGCCGGCTGGAAGGAGATCGTTATACGCGCGGAGAGGGGCGCGCGCATCGATGTCGCGAGCCAGGGATCAGACGATCGTAGCAAGGCGCTGACTGAATATCCTCAGGATCCGGCGGTCGCTCCGCCGCAGGATGTACGCGCGGCGGTGGAATGGACCTCGACCGTGCGGACGCCCCTAATTACGACTTTGAAACCGCGCCAAATGCGGCCGATCTCGCAGCCTGCGGCGCCTCCTGCGGCGGCCCCTATCACGATGACTCCAAGAGCGGCGCCCGCGGGAGCGGTCGTGCGAGGCGATTTTCTGTCGCATTTACTCCATAACCGGGAGCTGAGCTGGGCAATGATCCTGATCGCGCTGATCGTCGCGTTCGGATTGGGAGCGGCGCATGCGCTCACGCCAGGGCACGGCAAGACCCTCGTCGCCGCTTACCTGGTGGGGTCGCGCGGAACGCTGAAGCACGCCGCGTTCCTGGGCGCGATGGTCACGTTCACGCACACCATCAGCGTATTTCTTCTCGGCTTGGCGACTCTTTTTCTATTCCGGTACATCATGCCGGAAAAGATCGCGCAGGCGTTGGGAGCGATTTCGGGGCTGACCATCGTCGCCATGGGCGGGTGGATGGTTTGGAAACGCGTGCGCGGCCTGGGGCATTCCCACCGGCATGATCATCACCATTATCATAACGGTAATCACGATCACCACCATGCTCACGATGGTCACGGCCATGGGCACGATCACGCGGGTCGTCATCATCGACCACCACGTTCCCGAATTGTCCTGGGCGGGGCTAACCGCTTTAGGCGTCAGCGGAGGCCTCGTTCCCTGCGAATCGGCGCTGATTCTGCTGCTGAGCGCCGTCGCTCTGGGGCGCGTAGGTCTCGGATTGCTGCTATTGGTCGCCTTCAGCCTCGGCCTCGCGCTTGTGTTGATGGCGATCGGCGCGCTCGTGCTCTTTGCCAAACATCTCATTCCCGAGAGAACAGTTCGCGGTTTATCCGCGTTTCGTTGGCTTCCGGTATTTTCGGGGGCCGCGGTCGTCTGCGTCGGTCTCGTCATGACAGCCGTGTCGCTGGGCTGGCTCGGGCCGAAGTGGATGATCGGTTAATTAGACCAAGGAGGAAGAGAAATGAATCCACTAAGACCGATTTTCGCGGTAGCCTTATCGACAATGCTGGTAGCTCCGCCCGCGAGTTTCGCGGCAAGCCATCGCGAGGCGCCGATTACCGCGCTTGACCATCAGGCGGACATCACCGACGTGTTTGCGTTCGTAAGTTACGACGACCCGAGCAAAGTTACGCTCATTCTCGATGTGAACGGCTTCCTCGATCCCGCCAATGGACCGAATTATTTTCCATTCGATCCAGAGATCACCTATGCCATCAATATCGACAACAATAACTCCGCCACCGCGGCCATCAGTTTCCAGTTCAAGTTCACGACCGAAATCCGCGCTCCCGGCGTTTTTACAGGATTCATCGGAGCGGGGAACGGAATCAACGTGCCCAGCAACGCTCCCGCCGGGGCGCCAGCCGTGGGAGCGCAGATCATCCCCCCAGCAATCACCGCCTTGGACGGCCCCGGGTCGGCAGGTTTGAGCCTGCGCCAGCACTACACGGTGTCGATGGTTACCGGTAACGGCGCGACCAGCGCGGATTTGACTGGCGGCAGCAATCTATACGCCGTCCCCTCGAACGTCGGGCCTCGCACCATGCCGAACTATCCCGCGTTGGCCGCGCAGGGGATCTACAGCCTGGGCAATGGCGTCCGCGTGTGGGCCGGAACGGCGGACGATCCTTTTTACATAGATGTCGGCGCGATCTTTGACACCGTCAATCTTCGCGGCGCGTCGTTTCCGTCCGGAGTACCCGGCGTGCTTACCGCGGCGCAGGACGCTGCCACGGCAAATACCGCGCCCGATGCGCTCGCCGGCTTCAACGTTAATGTCATCGCCATTGAAGTGCCCATCGCGATGCTCACTAGCTCGGGGAAACGAGTCTCGTTGATCGACCCCGCCGCGACTATCGGCGTGTGGGCGACTACTTCGCGTCCCTCCGTGACCGTTCGCACCGCCCCCGGTGGAACCGCTCCAGCGTCGCCTGGAAACACCGGCCTGGTACAAATTCAACGCATGGGAAATCCTCTCATCAACGAAGTGCTCATTGGGACCGGCGACAAGGATCTCTGGAGCATGACCCAGCCCGTTAACGATAGCCAGTTCGCGCACTACGCTCTCGATCCGCTCCTGCCGCGGGCGCTCAACGCCGCGTATTCCGGCGCGCTCAAGGTTCCGCCGCCGCCGCGGACCGACCTGCTCCCGCTGATGCAGTACATGCCGCCGATTGCGCTCGCCGCAACCTCTCCCGGTCCGATTGCCGACCTGCTGCGATTGAACACCGGCATCGGTCCAACCCCGGCCTCGGCGCGCAGCCGCCTGGGCATTCTCGCGGGCGATTCCGCGGGATTCCCGAATGGACGGCGCGTCTCCGACGACGTGACCGACATCGCATTGCGCGTAGTCGCGGGAGGCGTCCTCGTTCCCGGTTTCAATATTTTCCCCAACAACGCTCTCGGCGACGGCGTGAATTCCAACGATGTGCCATACCAGGAAACGTTCCCATACGTGGCCTGGGCGCATAGCGGTCTAAGCATTCCGAACGGCGGAACGGGCGCTGTCCCGCCGGTGACGCCACCCAATCCCGGCTCGGAACAATGCGTCCGCGATCCGCTTTCGTGTACCGGAAATTGAGTTGGCCGTAATGAAAACCGCGCTCGTGGGCATCCTGTTCGCCGCGGCGGCCGCCGCCGGGGAGGATGCCTCGGCGGGCTTGAAGCAGGCGCTCGAGGAGCGGGCCATCAACGCCCGCGCGGCGCATCTCAACACCGATCGGCGCATCGATTTTTATCGCGCGCTCGTTGCGGCGAATCCGCAAAGGGCGCGCTATAAAGTCCTGCTGTCGGCCGCATTTCTCCAAAAAATGCGTGAGACGACGGATTTCGGATATGTCGCTCGCGCCTCGAAACTGCTTGATGAAATCCTCGCCGCGGATCCCGGCAATTACGACGCGCTCGCGCTCCGCGCTCAAACCTTTCTCGAATATCACTACTTCGCGAAGGTCGCGGAAACAGCGCGGCAACTGATCGCGATCAATCCGAATGATCCGCTCAATTGGGGCGCGCTCGGCGATGCGCTGACGGAAATGGGCGATTATGACGCCGCCGGCGATGCCATCCAGAAAATGGTCGACCTCAGGCCCGATCTCGCCAGCTACAATCGCGCGGCTCATTACCGCTTTCTTCACAACGACGCCGCCGGCGCGATTGAAATCATGAAGCGCGCCATCGGCTCCGGCAGCGGGGCGCCGGAAAACGTGGCATGGTGCCTCGTGGAGCTTGGGGATATGTATTTCAAGACCGGCCGAATGGGCGAGGCCAAGGGCGCCTACGAAGCGGCAATTCGGGCTTTCCCCGGCTCGCATAAAGCGTGGGGCGCGCTCGGACAACTGCAGGCGGCGAAGAGCGAAACGAGAGCCGCCATCGAGAGCTATCGCCGCGCCCAGTCCATCACGCCGCTGCCTGATTACGCGGCGGCGCTTTACGATCTCTACTCCGCTTCCGGTCAGAACGAGGATGCGCGCCGGCAGCGCGAGACCATCGAGCTGATTGATCGCCTCGCGGTCGCGAATAACGAGAAGGTCAACCGCAATCTATCCCTGATCTTTTCCGGCCACGGCTGGAATCTCAAACGCGCTCTTGAGCTCGCGCGCGCCGAGCTTGACTTCCGTCGCGATGTTTATACTTATGATGCCCTGGCTTGGGCGTTGTACAAGAACGGAGACTTTGCGGCGGCGGACGACGCCATGACGAAGGCGCTGCAGCCCGGCGCGCCGGAACCGCAATTCTTTTATCATGCAAGCCTCATCGCGCGAGCGCGCGGCAATAGTGAGGCGGCCGAATCGTATCGTAAGCGCGCGGAGGATCTCAATCCCCTTTGGCCCGGGTTGCGCGGCGATCACCGCGGCATCTCGCCATTTCCGCGCCAAGTGGATTACCCCAGAATTTCTTCTCCGCGGGCTGTGCAGCTATGACGCCCTCCCCGCAAGGTCTCCGGCTCTATATGCTCTTGAGGCGGATGGGTCTGCCTTGGGCGCTTGCATTCGGATCAAGGTGGCTGCGACCGGCCTCAAACGAGGATGAGACGCCGTTGCCGGCGCGGATTGAGGGATATCAGCGCCGTTCGATCCAAGGCTGCGTCAGACGTTCATAGGGCGCCGCTTCTCACGATGTCACGCCGCCAGCGCCATTCATGTAAGCCGTCGGCGCGAAGATTCGGAGTTTGGGAGATTGCCGCGCATTCTTCCGGTGATCGCCTTTGGCCGAGCGGCGTCGATACCCGCTTTGGCGCGGCATGCGTGCCATGTATCCAGATCGTCCTTTTCAGCCGTTTCTGCTCCTGCGCCGGCATGAAGCGCCTTTATCGCCGGCGCCGGTCAGTGCAGGAAGCGCTCGCGCAATCCATCGAGGGTAAAGGATTCGCCGCGAACGTAGTCGAGCAGAGCGCGCTCCGTATCGCGCACGGCATCGACGGCCTCCTTTAGAGCCGCGGGTTCGCACCGCGGCACAACAATAAGGCCATTTTCGTCGCCGTGCAGCAGATCGCCGGACTGCACCACCATGCCTGAGATGTGTACCGGCTCGCCGGTGCGCACGATGCGGTAATGGGCGTGGCTGGCGACCGCGCCGCGAGCAAAATAATGCATCCCGAGCGCGCGGACTTCTGGCAGATCGCGCACGCCGCAGTCGCTAACGATTCCCAGGGCGCCGAGCCGCTGGAAGATCGTGGCCATGATTTCTCCGGCGTGCGCGGCATAATCGTGGTGTCCGCCGATGTCCTGCAGGACCACAACGGCCGGCTTGGGACTGGCGGCGATGGCGGTAAAAAGTTCGTGGAAGCGCATCGCATCGCGCTGCCCCATGCGCGTGACGGTCTCAACTTGCGCGGTCACGGCGTATCCGGCCATGCGCCCGAGCTCGGGAAAAAGGCAGCGGATCGCGAGCGGCGCGAAGCCCTCGGATCGCGGGCGCACTTCCAGGCGTTCGACGGCATTCGAGAGCGTGGGGGTGTCGATTGTTTTCAGATACGAGATGAGATTGTCAATCATGGATCAGCTCCGGTAACGCATCGCGCTTCACAAAAACGGCGGCGCTCAGCAGCAGCAGGCCGGCCGCGATGTAGACGAAAGATGCTAGCGCGATTCCGACGCCGAGTCCGCGCGTCGCGGCGACAATTCCGATCACGAGCGGCGCGCTGCCTCCGCCTCCCAGCCAACCGACGGAATTCATAAATCCCGCCGCCGTCCCGCGGGCTTCCGGGCGAATGACGTCGAACATGGATACGAATATGTTCGCATCGTAGAGGCCTTTAAAAAAACCCCAGGCCGTTAAGGCGAGAACGAGCCACGCTACCGATCGCGTGAGGCCGCACAACGCTACGAACGGCGCTCCGCAGAAAACGCCGAACGCCTGCACGAGAATACGTCCACGCGGAGTCCAGCGGTGCAGCGCATCGGCAAGCCAGCCGCCGGTTACGGAGCCGCACATGCTTGCCAGTTGCACGTACAACGTCGCGGTGAGCCCGGCGGCGGCGAGGCCCATATGAAAGCGGCCATAGAGAAACGAAGGCATCCAGGTGAGCAGAACGACGGCGACGAAGTTGGAGCAAAGAAAGGCGGCCATTAGGAACAGCGCCGTAGGGGTGGTCCAGACCAGCTTGACGACGCGAGCGATAGGCAGGCGCTTCGGGTCGGTGAGAGATGTCGCACGCTCCGCGGCGCCGCGCTTCGGCTCCCGCAGGAAACGGTTCAAGACGAATCCCAGCAGCACGCCGAGGCCGCCGAAAAATATGAAAGACCAGCGCCAGCCATAATGCTCGGCGATGAGGCCCGCCAGAGCGCCGCCGGCGATCGTGCCGATGTAGACGCTGGTTTGATGAATCCCGACCGCTTTCGACCGCGTGGCGGCGCCATGATAATCGCTTATTAGCGACATGGATGCGGGATAGTAAATGGTCTCGCCTAAGCCCTCGGCCGCGCGCATCGCGAACAGACCGCGGAAGCTGTGGAACAACGCCGTTGCCATGCAGATGAGGCTCCAGGCGTAGAGGCCGCCGAGAATGGCCGTTTTGCGGCGCACGCGGTCGACCACGATACCGGCGAACTGCCCGCCGATGCCGTAGATCCACGCGAAGGCGCTGCCCAGCATCCCGAGTTGGACCGTATCGAGATGCAGTTGCTTTTGGAGCAGCGGGAAGACCGAAAAGATCGCTTGGCGGTCGGCGTAGTTGAAGAACGAAATCGCCCACAGCATGGCGACGACGTACCAGCGGTAGCGCGCCAATGGCGTGCTTTCGTTCAATAGAGCGGGCCTTGGCCGCGCTGGCTCTCGAAGCTCGCGAGCGGTTCAAGAAGCTGGCGCGCCCCCATGGACATCAGGCCGAGCTCCGTGGCGCATTGGAAAAACTGAAAGCCCATGTCGCGAAATTTGAGGATCTGCTGCGCGGTTCCAGCGGGTCGGCCGAGGAACTTCTTGTGTCGCTGCGCGGCGGCTATGATTTTGGCGATGGCTTCGTCGTGCGCCGGCTCGTTCTGACGGCCGCGAAGGCCGAGCGAAAACGAAAGGTCGCTAGTGCCGATGAAGAGCACGTCAATCCCAGGAGTCGCCGCGATCTCGTCGATTCGATCGACGGCGCGCGCTTCCTCGATTACGGTGACCGTCATGATGTTGGCGTCGGCGGAATCGTGGTAACAGTCGGGCTCCGGCCAGCAAGCGGTTGCGAGACCGGCGCCCGATCCGCGCCGGCCGGCGGGGGGATACCGGCACGCCTCGGCGGCGGTTCGGGCCAGCTCGGGAGTCGAAGTGAAGGGGAAAATGACGCCGCTGACGCCTTGGTCGAGGACGCGCTTGGCGGTCCACAACTCCACCACGGGCACGCGGGCGAAGACCATGGCGGGAAGGCCGCGCGTCGCTAGCACCGCGGCGCGAAGGGTCTCGAGAGTGATGGGCGAGTGCTCCATTTCCATCCACAGAAAATGAAACCCCAGATTCGCGGCGCGCGCCGCGACTTCGATGCTGTTCGTCGTGATGGTGGCGCCGAACACGGGCAGCCCGCCTTCGAGGCGCGCGCGAACGGGATTGGACCAGCGTGCCGTCTCGGGCATTAACGTCGTCCTTCGCGCATCAGCCAGACTTCCGAAACCTGGGCTCCGCGTCCGTTGCCGCCCGTGCCGGTGGGTCGCGTCCACTCGAGCGCCAGCGTTCCGCCGGCCGTCGCTTGTTTTGGAATCTCGAATTCAACCGGCGCGGGAGGCACTTGCTTGTTTATGAAAGGATGAATCTCGATGGAACCGTTCGCAACCAGGCGTATTGGGACTCTGGGCATATCGCCGCCGTACACAACTTTGATCTTATACTGCGCTGACGGGTCGAGACCGGTGTAGCGCATCCGCAGGGGCGTATCGCCGAGAGTTTCGGCATCCGAGTACCACGAGGTTCGCCAGCCTTGCTGGGGCAAGCGACCGAAGCCGATCATGGCGGAATGCAGGAAATCGGGGTCCTTTTCGAAACCTTCACCCATCAATAAATGCGGCTCCTGCGTGAGATTGCCGAGGTCGTCGTAGAAGCCGCCAGGACCGGGATCGGTCCAATTCAATATCTCGTCGATTTTCGCGAGGCGGTCCGATTCATTGTTTATTGCGCGAATCTGCTCAAAGCGATTTTTCAGCCAAACGCGATTGTTGAGCGCGAAATCGATCTCATCGAGGTTGGCTCCGCGTCCGATCGCGATGGCCTGATAACGCGTTACGCTGAGCTGCATGTGAATGCTCTGGAAGAGCGCTTCGGCCAACTCGAACACGCGAGCGCGATTCTGCCGCGCTTCAGTGGTCAGCATATCCGCATCGAGGATGTGCTCGGCGGCGGACATGGCTTCGAGCGATCCGGCCCGTTTGGCGGCGCGCAGCTCGGAGTTTGCGCGGTCTTCCTGCATGGTTTCGGTCAACAGACGTTGGCGGTCGAAAGCGTCGTAATAAGCGCGATACAGCGCTTGCTGGAAGCGCCAACTCAAGCGCTGCTGCGGCGTCGCGCTGTTTTCAAGATCCCGGAACTGTCGGAGCGTGGTGTCGACGCCGGAGTTGGTCAGGAGCGGGCCTTTCCAGTTCCGCTCCAGCGCCATTAATCCCGCGGCGAAACTCTCGGCCGCATCGGGACCGATAAAAAAGTGGCTATAGTCGCGGAGAATGTCTTTGACATCCCGATCCGGATTCCAGCCGAGACTGCTCCAGACGAATTTGTTTACGTCGTCGTTGCAACCCTCCGAGTAGGTGACGAAACCGACGGAGTATGGCTCGTAAAGATGGAAAATGGTGGATTCGCCGAGCGGGCGCGGGTTGATTCCTTCGCTCCCCTCGGTAGTGGCGAAGGCCCAATCCCAGTACGGCACGGGAAACTCCGAGCTGATGCTGTGCGTGATGTCGGGATAGAAACGGACCGGGTAGCGTTTGGGCACGCGCGCGCGCAGCTCGGCGATGCTGCCGCGGATCTGCGGGCCAAAGACCACCCCCGTAAGCCACGACGGCTGCTTGTCGAGTATGGAGTAGAACTCGTCCATCCACGCTTTATCGAAGCTCTGCGGCGAAACCCACATGCCGGCCTTGGGGTGATAACGGTGCAGGCTCGCGGTCTGTTTTTCGAGCAAGGCGAGGAGATATTTCGGCTCGGTGTGGCCGGGGTCGCCGCCGGGCACGAATACGGCGTCGATGCGCGGCAAACGGCGAAACACTTCTTCCCATTCCTTGAGCGCGAAATCGACCGTTTTCGGATCGGAGTAATCCTTGTCCATGGCTGGGAACCAGATGGAGACGTCGAGGCCGTACTCGTCCGCGATGCGCGACATCTCCACCATCATTTCCATTTTGGGCAGAGGGAAATGGGGACTCTCGGCGGCGTCGTCGGAACGCGGCGGGATCAGCTCAATGGTGTTCGTCCCAAAAATCGCTAGCTCGCGGATGTATTGATCCCACATGGGCACGGACCAGGCATCGTAGGCGTTGGTCTTCGGGCGGTAACCGAGCTGGTGGCCGCGTATGGCGATTTTCGGCGCGGTCGAGACGTTGAGGCCGCTGGGAAGCTCGAGCTGCTGCCGGCGCATCGTCAGCTGCCGCAGCAGATAGCCGGTCCCGAAAACCACGCCGCGCTCATCGTTCCCGGCGACGACAGCGATAGGCGTCGAGCCTTCGGCCGACGAGAGGAGAGTGAAGCCCTCGGCCGGCCCTGTGTGGATGTTCGGCCTCATACCCAGCCCCAATCGCGCTACGGTTTCCGCGCGGCCCAGCACAAACGCGGCTTGTCCCGCCGGCGCGGAGGTCGCGATCGGCAAGCGCAACTGGGTGCGTTTTTCAATCTCCTCGGCAAGCATCACCGCCGCCTTCTTCTGTTGTTTCGATGCGTCCGGCGCAATCACAATTGTCGCGCTCTTGAAATCCGAGGCGCTCAATGAAGGGGCGGCGCACAGCAGTAGCAGCAAGCCGGGCAGGATCGAATTGCGCATCGTATTTCACAATTATACATACTGTTTCAGAAAAATCTACCCTACTCTCCGACGATCGCCGATAACGCCGCTGTACCAGTTCGCGTGCAGCGATTCATCCTTTTTAACAAACGGAGTTCCCGAACCCGCGGCGGATTCAAAATTGCCTGAGCGCCGCTTGCGCCGTATCTTGAAGGGAATGGAAATGCACTTTATCCCCGAAACAGAAAAGAAACTCAAAGACCTCTCCGCGGAAAAGCGGACGCCGCACGGACGACTTTGTGGAGGGCGCTATGGCGGGGTACATTGCTGAAAGACTTCGCCGCCGCGAACACGAGATGATTCAGAAGCCTTCGCACCAATGAAGGCAGGCTTTGCCCTTTATCCACTCGCCGCGCCCGATCACTGAAATTTGGGGAGTATGTCGCGGAAGATAACCGCTTGACGGAGGACGTGTCCGGGAAGAAATACTCGGCGCCAAACGCGCGTTGATCGCCTTCCCCAACGTGGGCCATAAGCGCCGGGGCCTCACCTCACGGCCTCTGCGCTTCACTTGATCACGTGAGTATCTGATTGCCTACACGCCCGCCGAAAAGCCCCTGTGGGTTATCGCCGTAACTGCTCGGACGGCGCAGTCCGCGCATGATGGCCGCCCTATTGAAACGCAGAGAATAGCCATCCATCTTTGCCCAGCCGCGCGCGTCGGCAAGCGACGATTTCACGAATTGCCGCGTCTTGACAAAATGTGAAACGGCGTGAGTATAATGGCCCATTGCTTCGCGGAATT
Organism: Bryobacterales bacterium; assembly: GCA_963838885.1. Classification (GTDB taxonomy): domain Bacteria; phylum Acidobacteriota; class Terriglobia; order Bryobacterales; family Bryobacteraceae; genus JAICMB01. The sequence goes on from CAWITB010000008.1 coordinate 27,216, forward strand.
ATTCCCCCCATAGTGACGCCCCTGGTCGACCGCGACACCCTCGATACGCGGGCGGTCGTGAGCCTCAGCGAGCGGATGATCGGCGCGGGCGTGAATGGGATTTTCGTGCTCGGTACAACCGGCGAGTCGGCCAGTCTGGGTGATCGGGTGCGCGATGAAATGGTGAATCGGACATGCTCCGCGGTTGCGGGCCGCGTTCCCGTCCTGGTCAACATCACCGATACATCACTCCTCGAAAGTCTGCGGTTCGCCGAACGCGCCGCCAAGGCCGGGGCCGCGGCGCTGGTCACCGGTCCGCCTTACTATTTCGCGCTTACGCAGAGCGAGCTGCTGCATTATCTCGAGCGTCTCACCGCGGATTTGCCGTTGCCGTTATATCTTTACAACTACCCGGCGATGATGAAGACGGAGTTTTCTCCGGAGACGGTGGCCGCAGCCGCTGAGCTTCCGAACGTCTGCGGCATTAAGGACAGCTCCGGCGACATGGGCTATTTCGCCGCTCTGATCCGAACCTTCAAATCGCGGCGCGATTTCGCGATCTTCTGCGGGCCGGAAGAACATCTGGTGGAGGCCGTGGCCATGGGCGCGCACGGCGGCATCCCCGGCGGCGCGAACGCGTGGCCGGAGCTTTATGTCTCCCTTTACCAGGCGGCCGCGGACCAGTCGAGACGGCGAAAATGCACGCCACTATCCTTTACCTCGGCGCTCACGTCTATCACCTCAGCCGCGACGCCTCCAGCTACATCCGGGGCCTGAAGTGCGCCATGTCGATCTTGGGGTACTGCCGCAACGTCCTGGCGGATCCTTTTCAACCTTACGGGACCGCCGAAACCGAACGAATTCGCGACGCGCTCGCGCGAGCCGGCATGCTCAACGAGACCGCCGCTCGAAGCTAATGACGAAGTACCAGGAACCACGGAGTTCTCGAATGCGATTCAAACGCAGTTGGCTTACGCTCGCATGTTTCGCCTTTTTCATCGCGCTGCCGGACGCCTCCGCTCAGGTGAACGCCAGCGGAACCTTTTCGGGGCAGGTTACCGATGCCACTGGAGCCGGCATTCCCAACGCGCAGGTGAAGGTGACCGAAAAGGACACCGGGGTATCGGTCCTCAAAACCACCAGCGGCGACGGCTACTACACGGTTCCGCTTCTCAAGCCCGGCGTGTATTCAATCGAAGTGACGGCGCAAGGCTTCGCGCCCGCCATCCGCAACGACCTCACGCTTCAGATCCAGCAGGTCGTGCAACAGGATTTCAAGCTGCAGGTCGGCGGCGTCCAACAGGAGGTCACGGTGCAGGGCGGCGCGCCGCTCATCAACATGGAGTCGACCGAGGTCGGCAACGTGATTAACCAGGAATCGACCGAACAGCTCCCGCTGAACGGCCGCAATTTCGCGCAGCTCGGGCTTCTGGTGCCCGGCGTGACGGCCGGTCCGGTGGGCGGCATCCGTCAGACTCATGGCGGCAATGAGACGGCGCGCGCCGGGGCGGAGATTACGGCCAGCGGAGCGCGCGGGACATTTAACTTATTCACCATCGACGGCCTGGACGACCGCGACCAATCGGTTGGAACGCTGAAGGTGTTTCCGAACCTCGAAGATATCTCGGAGTTCAAGGTCCAGGTTGGCAATTCCGATGCGGAATTCGCCACCGGCGGCGCCATCGTGAACGTGATCACGCGCTCCGGCTCCAACGAGATTCACGGATCGGCGTTTGAGTTTCTGCGCAATTACGCCCTCGATGCGCGGCAGTTCTTCGACGCGCAGAAACCGCCTTTCCAGCAGAACCAGTTTGGCGGCGCAATCGGCGGACCCATTATCAAGAACAAGACATTTTTCTTCGCCGATTATCAAGGGCTTGCGCGTGCATTCTTCGACGACATCGATCCTGACGGAACCGACCGCGGCGGAGCGCGGTGGCGATTTCAGCGCGTACCCCAACAAGATCTACGATCCGGCTACGTACAACGCCGCTACAAACACACGTACGCAGTTCCCCGGCAACGTCATTCCAGCAAGTGAAATCGACCCCATCGCGAAAAATATCCTTCAGATCTTCCCGCTTCCGAATCTTCCCGGCCAAACGAATAACCTGCGTCTGAATCCACTCACGGTACAGCAGCAGGACCAATGGGACGGCCGCATCGACCATACGTTCTCGGAAAGCGACAGCATGTTTGCGCGCTACACCTACGGCGGCGCCGATATTACCTACCCGAACGCGGTTCCGGTCGAGAAGAACGGCGTGCTCAACCCACTCTCGTTCGCGGGATCGAACCGCCTGAATCACGCGCCGAGCACGCAGGCCACGCTGCAGGAGATTCACCAGTTCGGGCCGTCGCTGGTGAACCAAATCGCCATCGGCTATACGCGCTTTTATCTTCAGGTAACGCCCATCGATCTGGGCAACAACACCTCGCAGGCGCTCGGGCTGCTCGGTTCCAATACGAGTTACGTCGCCTCGGGACTGGCCAGCTTCAGCCTCAGCGGTTACAGCGGCTACAGCTCCAGCTCTGTTCCCGAGATTGTTCCGCAGAACACCTATCAGATCAGCGACACGGTCTCCTACACGCGCGGAGCTCACGCCCTGAAATTCGGCTTCAGCGCCGTGCACAACGGATTCGGTTTCTTCCAGCTTTCGGGTTCCTCGGGCAGTCTCGCCTTCAGCGGCAATTACACCAATAACCCTGCGTCGACCTCCGGTACCGGAAACGCATTCGCGGATTTTCTACTCGGCCTTCCGGGGAGCTCCACGAAAGCCGCTCTTCCGAACGGCGTGCCTTACCTCAGCTACACCGAATACGGCGGCTTCGCGCAGGACCAGTGGCGCGCGACAACGCGCCTGACCGTCAATTACGGAATTCGCTACGACCTGTTCACGCCTCCCGTTGAGCGCTACAACCGCATGTCGGACTTCAATCCCTCCACCGGAGGAGTCGATCTTGCCGGCCAGAACGGCGTCTCGCGATCCATCCTCGATACGCAAACACACGATTTTAGTCCGCGCATCGGGCTGGCATATCGAATCGGCGAGAAAACGGTTGTCCGCACCGGCTACGGTCTGTATTTCTTCAACGAGCAAGGGACCGGCGGATCGGCGCGGCTATGGATCAATTACCCGTTCTCGCAACAGTACAGCGTCAGTTGCAGCACGACAGTTCCGTGCCTGACGACGGCCTCCGGCATTCCCAATACGCTGTCGTCGAGCAATCTTCCGAGCGAGGTTTACATTCCGACATCGGATCAGACCTCCAACATGCAGCAATGGAATTTCACGGTTGAACGCCAGCTCGCGTCGTCGCTGGTAGTACGCGGCTCCTACGTCGGGACGCGCGGCAATCACCTATATATCGCGCTTGATGAAGACACAGCCTATCCCGGCCCAGGCGCAATTCCGCCTCGCCGTCCTTGGCCGCAGTACGCCTCCCTTTCATCATGGGAGCCGGATGGCATTTCCACGTATCACGCGCTGGAGCTTTCGGCGGAAAAGCGCTTCAGCAACGGCCTGTCGTTTTTGGCCGCCTACACCTGGAGCAAGGCGCTCGATGAAGGCGGCGGCGGCAACTCGGCGTCGGCTGAATCGCGGCAGAATGTCCAGAATCCGCGGGACGTGAAAGCCGAGTACGGTCTCGCCGATTTCAATTACCCGAGCCGCTTCACGCTCAACTTCCTTTACGATCTGCCATTCGGCCGCGGCCGCAAGTACATGACAAATGCGAACCGCGCCTTCGATGCCATCGCCGGCGGTTGGCAGCTCAGCAGCATCGTTACCGCTCAGGACGGCCCACCGGGCAGCCTGTCGATGGCGACTTCCACGTCTAATACCGGTACGACGCAATACCCTAACCGGGTTTGCGATGGCAATCTCCCGAGCTCGCAGCGCACGATCCAGCATTGGTTCGACACGAGCTGTTTCCAGGCTCCGGCGATTTATACCTTCGGCAACGCCGGGCGCAATATCATCATCGCGCCCGGCCTCGAAACCTGGGATCTCGGCGCACACAAGGATTTCCGCATCACCGAAGGATCGGGCCTCACGCTGCGAGGCGAGTTCTTCAACGTGCTCAACAAAGCCAACTTCGGATATCCGAGCACGAGCATCGGTAGTCTCGCGGCGGGTACCATCACCAGCGTTGTCACGACCGGCCGTCAAATCCAATTCGCATTACGGCTGCACTGGTAACGCGTTTATGAAGATCGCGCTCGCCGTTCTTGTAGCCGCCGGTCTGACGTGCGGCGCGGCGGTTCCCGAGCACAAGTTGGTCTACCGGGAAACGGGACGACTGGGCGGATGGCCCGCGAATCACGGCATCTGGTCGTGGGGCGATGAGATTCTCGTCGGCTTCAGCGCCGCTTACCACAAGGTCCGCACGCCCGATCATCATCAGCAGGACCCCGATAAAGCGGAAGAGCCGCGTCTGGCACGCAGCCTCGACGGGGGGGAAACGTGGAGCATTGAAGCGCCGCGCGACCTGCTCCCTCCAGCCCAGGGCGGCCGCGAGCCACAGGATCTGAAAGAGCCCATCGATTTTCAGCATCCCGGTTTCGCGATGACCACCCGATTCCTCGATTCGAACACCGGCCCGTCGCTGCTTTGGTATTCCTACGACAAAGGGAAAAGCTGGCGCGGCCCGTTCCACTTCCCGCAATTCGGCAACGGCGTCGCGGCGCGAACCGACTACATCGTGAACGGCCCGCACGACGCGATGCTGTTTCTGACGCAGGCAAAATCGAGTCGCCGCGAGGGCCGACCGTTTTGCGCGCGGACAAGCGACGGCGGCCTTACCTGGAAATTCGTTTCCTACATTGGCGAGGAGCCGCCGGGGTTCGCAATCATGCCCTCGTCCGTACGCCTCTCGAGTGATCGGCTGTTCACTACCGTCCGCGTCCACGAAGGAAAGACGAACCGTATCGACAGCTACGAATCCGGCGATAACGGCTCGACCTGGCATTTCACGGGTACCGTCGCCGATACGGGCGATCTCGGCGGCAACCCTCCGATGCTGCTGAAGCTGCGCGACGGACGGTTGTGCCTAACGTACGGCTACCGCGCCGAGCCATACAGCATCCGCGCGCGCCTGAGCCGCGATGAAGGCAAGACGTGGGGCGATATCGTGACCCTGCGAGATGGCGCGGCGGCGTGGGACATCGGCTACACGCGGAGCGTTCAACGGCGCGACGGCAAGATCGTCACGATCTACTATTTCAACGACGCCCCGTACACAGAGCGCTTCATCGCGGCGACCATCTGGGATCCGGATTCGACCGGCGCTCCGGAGTCGATCGATTTGAGCGGCGCTACTGTCGTAACGCGTTCCGGCCCTGTCCCGCTGCCCGAAAAAACGGCGGCGACGGTCCTGGTCGAAGAGATCGAAAAGCGCACCGGCATTCGTTTAAGTATTTCGACCACGCCCGCCGCCGGCAAACCCGCCATCGCGATCGCATCGGGCGAGGGGTCGCTCAAGCCGGAAGGGTATCATTTATACATTGCGGGAACGGCAGCGACGCCCGTTGTGAAAATCTCGGCCGCAGATGCGCGCGGAGCGCTCTTCGGCGTGGGCCAATTTCTGCGCCGCCTCGATTGGGCCAAGGGCCGTCTGAGCATCGCAAAAGCGATGGATATTACGACCGCCCCGGCCTATTCCATTCGCGGCCACCAACTCGGCTATCGCGCGCAGGCCAATTCCTACGACGCCTGGAATGCCGCTCAATTCGAGCAGTACATTCGCGAGCTGGCCTTCTTCGGTGTCAACAGCATCGAAGGCATTCCGCTGCAGGATGATCGACCCACGCGGGTAATGAAAGTTCCACGGCGCGAAATCAACCGCGCGATCGGCGAGGTCTGTCAACGTTATGGTCTCGAATATTGGGCCTGGGTCCCGGCCGACTTCGACTTGAACGACAAGCCCCACCGAGCGAAATTCCTAGATCGCTTCGAGGAGTTCTCGCGCGATACGCCCGATCTGACGGGAATTTTTTTTCCCGGCGGCGATCCCGGCCACAACCCGCCCGAGCTGGTGCTGCCGCTGCTCGAAGATATGGCGAAGCGAATGCGTCCGGCGCATCCCAATGCCAGGATCTGGATTTCACTGCAATGGTTCACGCCCGCGCAGGTCGATCATATCTACGATTACATCGCGCGCGAAAAACCGTGGTGGTTTGCGGGACTCGTGGGCGGCCCCTCGAGCCCGCCGCTGGGGCCAACGCGGCTGCGCCTGCCGAGTCAATACAAGCTGCGCGATTATCCCGACATCACGCACAATAAGCTGGCGCAGCACGAAGTGCCCGAATGGGACCAGGCCTATGCGCTGACGTTAGGCCGCGAAGCCGTCAATCCGCGTCCAGCGGAGTTTGCCGCGATCCACAACCGCGAGGCCGGATACACGGACGGGTTTATATCGTATTCCGATGGAGTTCACGACGACGTGAACAAGACTATCTGGAGCGCGTTGAGCTGGAACCCTAACCTCAGCGTTCGCGACATCCTGATCGATTATGCCCGCGTGTACTTCAACCCCGACGTCGCCGAAGACGCCGCCGACGCCATTCTGGCGCTTGAGAAGAACTGGCATGGCCCGCTGATCGACAACGGCGCGGTGGAAGACACGTTACTGCGTTGGCAGGAGCTCGAACGGCGCGCGCCGCGGCTCGAAACAAATTGGCGCTGGCAGATGAGTCTCCTCCGCGCCAATTACGACGCTTACGATCGCCATCGTCTTATCAATGAGACGAAGCTCGAATCCGAGGCCAACGCCGTCATGGCGGACGCGGCACATCGAGGCGCCGGGGACGCCATGAAAGCGGCTACAGACGTTCTGAATCGAGCCGTGAGCCAGCCGGTCAGCCCGGAGCTCCGCGCCCGCGTCGTCGATCTTTGCGACCAGTTGTTCCACTCCATCGGGCTACAGACGAGCGTCGACAAATACTACGCGATTGGCGAAGAGCGCGGTGCCGTCCTCGATTTTGTCGATTATCCGCTCAACAACCGCTATTGGCTCGAAGATCAGTTCGCCGAAATTCGTGGCCTGACATCGGAGACCGAAAAGGTTCGCCGTTTGCACGAGCTCGCGACTTGGGAACATCCCGGCCCGGGCAGCTTTTACGACGATATCGGCAACATCGCGAAGGAGCCGCACGTCGTCCGCTATCGTGTCGCGCCGGGACAGGATTTGGCTAGGCAGCCGGGACCGACGTTCTGGTGGTGGGATCAAGGCCACAGCCGCGCGCGGCTCTCGTGGCAGACCACAATGTGGCCGATCGCGGTGGTCTACGAAGCGCTCGATCCCAATGCGACATATGTAGTGCGCTCGACCGGCGCCGGGCAGGCGCTATTGCGAATCAATGGCGAGCGCGTCACCCCGACCTTCGACGGAAAAAAGATGGGCGAATTCAAAGAATTTCCCGTGGACCCGAAGTACCTCAAAGAACGCAGGCTGGTGCTCACCTGGGACCGGCCGACGAACGAGGGCGCGCTCAACTGGCGCGACAAATCGCGATTGGCGGAAGTCTGGCTGATTAAGCGCTAACATTGACACGGCGTTTCCAGAGCGCAAGCCCGGCTATTCCGATAAGGGTCAGCCCGAGCGACATCGGCTCCGGGGTTGGCGCCGCGCCGGAGAGTAGGCCGGCCGAGGGATCGTAGTTGCTCACGAACGTGGCGTTTCCGTTCGTCACGTTGAGCGATACCACCTGACCCACGTTTCCGTCGAACCCGTATTCTGTACCGTCCACGTTTACAAATGCGTTAAGCGGCGTTAGCGTGGGCGCCACTAGGGTCGCCAGTCCTGTGCTGGTGTTGATCTGGTAAATGGCGTCCGGAAGCACTACTCCCACGACCGGGTTAGGGCTGGTTGGATCGATTGTGGGGAAGTCCTCGTTGGCGTACAACTTCCCGGCCGCCGAGAAAAGGGACTCATCGACGCCGGTCCACGTCCCATTCGCGTTTGGGAGCGCCGGTACGAATGTGACTGGGGCCAATCCGGTGGAACCGATTTTCGTCACTTGACCGGTAGCTGGATTGACGGTGTACAGATTGCCGGCGAAATCCGTGGCATAGAGGGTTCCGTTCAGACCGCCGAACCCCAGCGCGGAATTCGGTCCGCATGGAGAGATCCCGGGGATGGAACAATCGCCCAGGCCGGTTGCGCCGATCAGGGTTTCGATGCCGGTGCTGGGATTGATCGCGTTCAGGGCGCCGTCATATCCCAAGGTAAGGAGCGATCCATTGGCCTGCGGGACCAGGCCCGTTCCCTGGTCCGGCAGACCGGGGCCGATCTGTTGAAATGCCCCGGTGGAGAGATTGAGCGTACCGAAGACGGCGCCGGTTTGGTTGGCGCTTTCGATGTAGGCGAAGGAGCCGGCGCTGGCCGGAACGGCGATGGGCAGCAGCGCAAGCGAGAGGATGAGCGTATTTCGATTAAGCATACAGCGATATACTGGCTGAATCCCGGCATGGAAGTACTTTGAACCGCCCTTAGAAATTCATGAGAAATAAATGAGAGCGGATCAAGCCATTGACGGATAACGCGGTTTACGACTTTGGCGAGTTTCGGCTTGATACGCGGGAGCGGGTCCTCGAGGCCGCCGGACGGCCTGTTCCGATTGCGCCCAAAGCGCTCGAGGTGCTGATCGTCCTCGTCCGCAACGGGGGCCACATCGTGGAAAAGGAGCAGTTGATCCGCGAGGTCTGGCCAGACACATTCGTCGAGGAGAACAATCTCGCTTTCAATATCTCGGTGTTGCGTAAGCTCCTCGGTGAAAGCAGCGCTGCGCCGCGCTACATCGAAACCGTTCCCAAGCGCGGTTACCGGTTCATCGCGGAAGTTGCGGAGATACCCGGGCGCGCCGAGGCGTCACCCGAGGCGTCACCCGAGGCAAGAGAGGATACCGGGCCGAGTCTCCCGGCAGCGGAAGCCGGTCCCAGAGACCTGAGATGGAACTTCAGGGCACGATGGATCGCTCGTGGCTGCGGTACTTCTTGATGACCGCTCCTTGCGATCGCCGCTTACCTCCGCCAGGGCCCGCGGAAGCTCACGGACAAAGACACGATCATCGTCGCGGATTTCGCGAACACGACAGGGGAATCCGGTATTTGACGAAACTCTGCGGCAGGGTTTGACGATAGAACTCGAACAGTCGCCTTTCCTCAGACTTATGTCCGAGGCGCGCATCCGGCGCACGCTCCGGCTCATGCGCCGGTCTGCCGACGCGCCACTGACGCCCGAGCTGGCTCGCGAAGTTTGCGAGCGCAACGGAGGCACAGCGTCTGTGGAAGGCTCGGTTGCGAGCCTCGGAAGGGAGTACGTGCTGGGCTTACGCGCCAAGAATTGCGCCACTGGAGACGTACTGTACGACAAGCAGGTGCAGGTAAGGAGAAAAGAAGACGTTCTGAACGCGCTGACTCAGATAGCCAGGGCGTTCCGGTCGCGCGCCGGCGAATCGCTGGCCAGCGTCCGGCGGCACGACACCCCGCTCATTGAGGCCACGACGCCATCGCTCGAGGCATTGAAAGCATACAGCGCATCCATCAAGGTTGGATACCGCGGCGGGGGTTGTGCCGCCTCCGTGCCCTTTGGCAGGCGTGCGATTGAACTTGACCCGCAATTTGCGATGGCGCACTCACACCTGGGGCGTTGCTACTCCAATCTTGGAGAGTCCGAGCTCGCCGCGGAGAGCGCCACAAAAGCCTATGAGTTGCGGGATCGCGCCAGCGATCGGGAGAAGTTTTATATCGTGCTTAATTACGATCGCCAGGTGCTTGGAAATCTCGTCAAGGCGCAAGAGGCCGGCGAGCTCTGGATACAAACTTACCCTCGCGACGCTGTGTCGATACGGGTCTTTGTTTGGGCTTATTTACCAAGGCCAAGGGAAATACAAAGAATCGATCGAGGCAGCCCAAAAGGCGATCGCCCTCGATCCGGACATGGCGCCATCATACGTGGCTCTCGGCTTCGCCAACGTTTATCAGGACCGCATCGCAGAGGCCGAGGACGCGATTCGCCGCGCCTCGGAGCGTAATCTGGATACGCCCGATCTTTTGCTGCTCCAATATTACGTTGCGTTCTTGAAGGGCGACAAAGCCGGGATGGAAGCCGCGGCGGCAAGAGCGAGAGGCAGGCCGGGAGCGGAAGACAGCATGTACCACTCGCAAGCTCTCGCCCTGGCTCGCTCCGGGCATGGGGAACTGGCAAGAACGATGTCGCGCCGCGCCGTGGATGTGGCCCAGCAGGCAGGCCAACGGGAAAGAGCCGCCACCTTCCAGATAGGAGCTGCCGTCTGGGAGGCTCTTTTCGGCAATGCCTCGGCAGCGAAACAGAGCGCATGGGAAGCACTCGAGGTTTCGCGTGGAAGAGACGTTGAATTCGGCGCCGCGTTGGCGCTGGCCTTGGCGGGCGACTGCGCCCGATCGCAGGCTCTTGCGAAGGAGCTCGAACGGCGCTTCCCGAGGATACCTTTGTGAAATTCAGTTATTTGCCAGTGCTTCGTGGGTTATTTGAGCTCGAAGATGGCCGGCCTTCAGGAGCTATTAAAGAGCTGCAAATTGCCGCGCCGGACGAGTTAGACGTGCCGGGGATTAGCCAGTTCGCCTTCTTCGGAGCTCTTTATCCGGCCTACGTGCGCGGTGAGGCTTATCTGGCCTTACGCCAGGGCGTCGCAGCCGCGCGGGAGTTCCAGAAATTCCTCGATCACCGCGGGATTGTTTTGGCCGATCCGGCAGGCGCCGTGGCACGACTGCAACTAGGCCGGGCGTTTGCGATGGCGGGAGATACGGCCAAGGCAAAGGCCGCATACAAGGATTTCCTCGCGCTCTGGAAAGATGCCGATCCCGCTATCCCGATCCTTGAAACAAGCAAAAGCGGAATACGCCAAGCTGCGGTAATTCGCAAACGCGGAAGAATTCAGCCCTCTACGCGAGAGTTGCTCCCGCCTCGCGTGCGAGGTGTAAGCACAAAGGGCTGGAGCTTGTTTATGGTTGCCACGGACGATATTTATCCGCGCTATCCTGCAGCCGAACGCAGGCAAACTACGCCAGCACCTTCAAAAGCGCGGCCTGGAATTTCGCCATCTCGTCCTTCGTGCCGACGGTGATGCGGACATACGTCGGCCAGGAGGGCCACACGCGGCCGATATAGATTTTCTCGAGGCGCATGGCGTCGATCACTTCCCGCCCGGGCCGCTTCACGTCGAGCATGAATTTATTGCTCACGGACGGGACGTAGTGGAAATTGTGCTTATCGAGAAACTCGAAGGTGCTTTCACGCACTTGCTCATTGATGCGCTTTCTCTCCGGCACGAGATTTTTTGCTTTTAGACTGGCGGTCGCGCCGGTCATGGCGGTAACCGGAAGCGCGCCGGCATGATACTCGCCGATGCGCTTCAACAGATCGGGACGGCCCATAGCGGCTCCGGCGCGTAGTCCGGCCATGCCGTAAATTTTCGAGAACGTGCGCAGAACGATGACATCTTTGCCGGCCGCAGCAAGGTCCGTTGTGCGGGGGGCGTCCGTGAAGTGGACGTAAGCCTCATCGATCAGCAAAATGCTGCCGGCAGGCTTGTTCGCGACGAGCCAATCGATGTCGGCGCGAGGCGTCAACGTGCCGCTCGGGTTATTCGGATTGCACACATACAGGACGCCGGCGTTGGCATCAGCCGCGGCCATGGCCTTTACGTCATGCGCGTAGCTCGACGTCAGCGGGACGCGAAAAACTTTGGCTCCGGTGAACTCGGCTGCCTTCTCCGGAGCTTCATATCCGGGATCGGCGGTAACGAGGCTGCGCTGGGGCGAGGTGAAAGCGAGGACAGTGTGATGCAGCGGCAGGCTCGACCCGGCGTAGGCGCGGACGTGCGTCTCATCCAGCGCCTTCACTATCGGCCAGGACGCGGCGAAATTCATCTGTGAGGTCGTATTGATAGCGGCCGCCCTCTGGGCGCGATGCTCTGGATTGCGTCGATCGCGTCCGGACACGGTCCCAGCGGATTTTCGTTTGCGTCGATCTTGACCGCGTCGGGCGGGATCACGCCGGTGAGAGCGCGAAAACTGCGCGAAAGCAAATTCGTTGTATAGCGGAAGGGTCGCCCCCGCCGAAATCATCGCCGCAAGGCGTCCGAAACCGCGCCTCGAATAAACCGTCATTGCCCTTCTCCTGCGGGAAGCTTTTCACCGCTCCCCGTAGTTGCGAGTATACACCCGAAGCGCTTGTTCAACCAATAGATGCAGAGGCCGGCGAGGGTGGCGATTGCAGTGTCCCTGGCGCCGCGCCAAGCGCCGCTCGAGAGCAACCAGACAATGACTATGACCGCGGCCGCGGCGATGACGGTTCCGAAGGGCAATAGGAAAGCGGCGGCAGGCGCAGCTCTACGTCTCAGGACCGGCAGAGCGCTGCATGTAGCCAAATAGGTGATGAGGCGCGAAAGAACGCTCAACGTTAGGAGATAGACGAAGGTCCCCGACAACGTCAGAGCAAGCATAACGGCGGAGGTCAACAGTATGGAAACCGCGGGAGTGCGAAAGCGCGGGTTGACGGCCGCCACGATGGCGGGCAGTTCTCCACCTTCGGCCATGGCGAAAATCGTTCGCGATGCCGTGAGGACGATAACGTTGAGATTGCCGGAGATCGAGACGACGACTCCAGCGGCGATCATGGCCGCTCCCCAGGTCCCTAGAAAATGTTCCGCGGCATCGGCCAGTGGACGCTGTGATGCCGCGAGACCCGGCAGCGTGCCGATCGAAACCGTCTGGATCAAAATGTAAAACACCATGACAATGGCCATGCCGATACTCAACCCAGAGGGCAGGTTGCGACGCGGATCGCGAATCTCGCCGGCGGGAATCACGGCCATTTCAAATCCGGTAAAGGCGTAGACCAGAAGCAGCACGGATTCGGAGAATGGCGCGTATGCGGGCGCGGCGGCGAAGGAGAATCGCGCGGGAACGAGAAAGAACAGGCCGGCGGCGATGAAAACCGTGAGCGGCAGCAATTTAGCGATGGCCAAGACGTTGCTCGCGTTCGTTGCGAGCCGCACGCCAACGATATTTAAAACCATTAGAGTAATCGCCACCGCCGTCATAATCGCGACGCGCGGAAGCCCGGAAGCCGCGCCAGGAAAGAACAAGTCGAGGTAGCTTGGCAGCAGATTGCAATTGGCGGCGAAGCCGGTGACGCGGGCCATCCAGAAGAGCCACCCCACGGTGAAACCAACCGTGGGTCCGTAAGTCTCGCGCGCGTAAAGATACGGCCCACCGGTTGCCGAGAAGCGGCTGGCAACTTCCGCGAAGCTCAATACGATTAGCGCAACGCATGCGGCGCAGGCGCCGAACGCGAATAGACTATACGCGCCGCATAGCTCGAATACCTTCGAAGGCAGGCCGAAAATGCCGGCCCCGACGACGCCGTTAATGACGACGCCGACAATATCCCAGCGCCGTATGGAACGATCGAGCGCGGGCATTGGCGTGAGCCGACTTTAAGATGATGCCGGCCGCGCCTGCTCCGCCTTTTGGGCAATGGCTTCGAGCTGCTTCAGGTGATTTACATCGTGGCCGCCCATCGTTTCGACCAGTGCTTGAAAATTCATCTCGCCGCGTTCGGGGTGTCTCACCGGCTTTGAAAAAGCTTCGGGCGGGAGCGAAATAAGCAGCTCGCGATTCCATTCGCGCAGCGCCTTGAACAGAGCAAGAGCCGCCGGCCCATTGTAGGCGGCGTAGTTGGCCGCCCATTGTTCCTGATCGAAAGGCTGAATAATGTGGTGCGGTTCGGCGAGCGCCTGACGCAGGCGGAACGCAAATGCGATTTCGCAATCGGCCAGATGGCTGACGATCTCGCGAACGCTCCACTTGCCGGGCGCGGCCGCGGACTCGATGCAGCCCGGGCCGATCTGGTCGAGCAAAGACGAAAGGCGAGCGGGGGTGGACGCGATCACCTGAACGGGATCTTGCGCTCCCAAATAGGATGCGTAGGGGTTCATAGGGAACGACGTTAGCATACGCCGCAATGGCGTACGCTTCGTTAAAGTAGCGCTCGGCTATGACGTTCGTGCTCCCGTTCAGGATTTGCCCAACTGCTGCGTCCGCGGCGTCTCGCCCCCCAGCCATTGCGGATTACGGGCCGTGGCGTCGAAGTGAGCGGTGGTTTTGAAAAGCTCATATTCGCCGTTTGCCGCCGCCGTCGCCGTCTTGGCGAGTAAGGCCGCGACCTGCCGCTCGCTCATGGGCCGGAACGTTCGGGCGGCCTCGAACGCCTGTTCCAGATTCTGCTTGCTGTTGATGCCGTTGATCACGACCGACGTGGGCAGGTTCAGAGCATAGTGCAGGCATTCGATCGGGGTCACCGTGTTGCTCTTGAGAATAATTCCGCCGCCCATGCTTTTCATGCCCAAAACGCCGATGTTCTGTTTCACCGCCTGCGGAACCACCAGCTTGGCGAAGCTGCGGAAATGGGCGTCCATGACATTTAAGCGGCATCTGTACGGTGTCGAAATGGAAGCCGTGGTTCTTCGCCGTTTCGAGCATATAGAGGTGTACGTGCGGATCCTTATGCCCGGTGAAACCGATGAAACGCAGCTTGCCGGCTTTTTTGGCATCCTCGAAGGCCTCCATCGCGCCGCCCGGAGCGAAGATGCGGTCGGGATCTTCAAAGCGGATCACTTCGTGAAATTGCATCAGGTCCACATGGTCGGTCTGAAGGCGCTTGAGCGATTCGTCGATTTGCTGCGCCGCCGATGGCTTCGTCCGGCCATCGACCTTCGTCATGAGAAAGACCTTCTCGCGATACCCGTCCCGTAGCGCCTTTCCCATGCGGATCTCGCTCTGACCGCCGTTGTAATCCCAGGAATTATCCAGGAAATTGATTCCGCGATCGACGGCATTGCGGATCAAACGAACACTCTCGTCGTCGGACAGCTTGGGCTTGCCGATATCCGCGCCACCTAGCCCGATGCACGAGACTTTCACGCCGGTCGCGCCGAGATCGCGCATGGGCATGTCGCTTGTCGCGGCTGTGGCGGAACCTGACAAGGCGAGCGCGCCGAGGCCGCTAACGAGCTCTCGCCGGTTGAGTTTATGGTCCTGCATAGAGTGTAAGACTCGCTTCATGGCGCGAAGATTTCGCGAATTATAATGCGGCTGTTAGCGCAGCAGATTCTCCAACTGAATCTTCGTGTCCGTCTTCGAGTCGCGATACTTCACGATGACCGGCGTATAAACCGAAATCCCCCACTCCTTGCCCGGACCCCTCGTCACCGCTCGCGAGCCCGCCACAACCACCGCGTCTTCGGGAATAACCAACGGCTCCGCATCGCTTGCGGCGTAAACCTCGCCGCGCACAAGATCGTAGACGGGCGTCGAGCGGTTCAGAATTGTGCCGCTGCCCAGAACGGCGCGCTTCTTCACCACCGTGCCTTCATAAACGCCGCAGTTGCCGCCGATCAGTACATCGTCCTCGATAATGACCGGCAGCGCGCCGACCGGCTCCAGCACGCCCCCGATCTGCGCGGCCGCCGAAACATGGCAGTTTGCGCCGACTTGGGCGCAGCTCCCCACCAGCGCGTGCGAATCGATCATCGTGCCATCGCCGACCCACGCCCCCGCGTTGACGTACATCGGCGGCATGCACGTGACGCCCTTGCCGATGTAGCATCCGTCGCGAATGGTCGAGCCGCCCGGCACGATCCGCACGCCATCGGCGGGAGTGAACCGCTTCACGGGATACGTGGACTTATCGAGCCAGGGCTGCCGCGCCGCATCGATCGACATATCCACCACCGCGCCCATGCGGAAACCGAGCAGAATGCCCTTCTTCACCCACGCATTCACGCGCCAACCGGTCTTGGCCGGCTGCATCCGGCTCGGCCGCCCGGATCGCGCCCGCGTTTAATGCCGCGCGAAATTCCTGGAACAAGCGGAAATGATCTTCAGTGTAAGTCTGCGGAGCTTGATCGAAAAGGCGTTCGATCTCAGCTTGCATGAACGGCCGTCGGGGCCAGGAGACCGAGCGGCTCCAAAACCTTTTCCATCTTCGCGCGATTCGCCTCGGCCGGAGGCACAAGCGGCAGGCGCCATACCGGTTCGAGCAGCCCCATCATGGCCATCGCAGCCTTCACCGGAATCGGATTGGATTCGACGAAATTCACTTCCATCAGCGGAAGATACCTGCGCTGCAGCTCTCTGGCGCGGCAATAATCGCCATCGAGCGCCGCCTTTACAAGCTGCGTCATTTCCGCCGGGATTTCGTTCGATACCACCGAGACGACTCCTTTTCCGCCGAGCGCGATCAGCGGTATCGTGATGGCGTCATCGCCGGACAGCACAATGAAGCTAGGCGGGAGCTGGTGCATCACCTGCGCCATTTGGCGAGATGTTGCCTGAAGCCTCCTTGACGCCCACGATATAGTCGATCTCGGACAAACGCTTCAAAGTCGCCGGCTCGACATTCACGCCCGTACGTCCCTGCACGCTGTAAACGACGACCGGCAATTGCACGGCGGTCGCGATCGCTCTGAAGTGCTGGTACAGGCCCTCCTGCGTAGGCTTGTTGTAGTAGGGCGTCACGGAAAGAATGCCGTCGACGCCCATCGACTTCAACTCCAACGCGAGTTCGATGACCTCGGCCGTGTTATACCCGCCCGCGCCCGCCAGCACCGGAGCGTTCCCCTTGGCCTCATCAAGCGCGATCTCGACCACCCGCAAGTGTTCCTTGCGCGTCAGCGTAGGACTTTCCCCCGTGGTGCCGCAGGGCACAAGAAAATTGATCCCCGCGTCCAACTGCCGCCGCACCAAAGACCGCAGCGTGGCTTCATCCAGCGAGCGATCCTGGCGAAATGGAGTGACTAAAGCGGTGCCGCACCCTGTAAACATCGAAAGCTCCTTCTAACCGCCGAACAGCGCCTCCCCGAACTCGTAAAAACCTTTGCGCCCCCGTATCCATTGTGCCGCCTTCAGAGCGCCGCGGGCGAAACCTTCCCGGCTTCGCGCCGTATGCCGCAGCGTGATCGTGTCGGCGGCTGAATCAAACCCGATTTCGTGCGTTCCGGGGTGCGCTCCGGCGCGATTGGAGCTTATGTCAATCGTGCGGCTATAGCCGGCCTTCTTCATCGTTTCCACTAGTTTCAGCAGCGTCCCCGACGGTGCGTCCTTCTTCGCGCCATGGTGAATTTCCCATGCCCACGCGCCATACTCCTGTTGAGATTCGAACAGTCGCGCCGCCTCCGCGACGACGCGCTGAAAGACATTCACGCCGATTGAAAAATTCGGGCTCCAGACCAGCGCCGCATCGTGCGCGGCAACGATCTGCTTCGCCTGCTCGAGATTATCCAGCCAGCCCGTGGTTCCGATCACCGCCGGAATCCCCCGTTTTGCGAGCTTCTCGATATTCCCAAGCACTGCCGCGGGCGCGGTAAACTCGATCGCGACGTCCGCGCCGTCGAGCGATTCTTCGCGTCCAATGTCGAGCCGCGCCGTGACCCTGAACCCGTACTCCGGCGCGAGCTGGTCCACCATGCGGCCCATCTTGCCGTAACCTGCCAGCGCCAGGTTAGGCATGAGTGAGCTCGTGGTTGGCATCGAAAACCGCGGGATCCAATTCGGAAAAAAACTCGTCATGAATGCGCCGCACGGCTTCCGTAAGATCGCGCGCCGCCACTACGAACCCAAAATTCAAAGCCGAAGCCCCCTGCGACACCATGCGTACGTTCACTGGTTCCAACGCCCGAAACAATCGCGCGGCCACCCCCGGCGTATCGCGAATATTTTCACCCACGATGCAGACAATGGATTGCTCCTGATCCACTGCGACTTCCGAAAACTCGCGCAGCTCCGCGAGAATCGGCGGCAGACGCTCGGCGCTATCGACGGTCAGGGACACGCTCACTTCAGACGTTGCGATCATATCCACCGGCACTTCGTAACGATCGAAAATTTCGAAGATCCGCCGCAGAAAGCCGTGCGCCATGAACATGCGAGTGGAGCGTATATTCAGCACTACGATCTTCTTTTTGCACGCGATCGACTTGATGGGGTTGGAACTGCTGACTACGTTGGCCACAATGCGCGTGCCTTCGTTCTCCGGGTTGCGTGAGTTCAGGATCAACACGGGAATATTCTTCTCAATCGCCGGAAGCACGGTAGCCGGGTGCAAAACCTTAGCGCCGAAATAGGCCAGCTCGGATGCCTCCTCAAACGAGATTGCCTTCACGCGATGCGCGCGAGGCAGGATCGTGGGATCGCACGTCAGCATGCCGTCCACGTCGGTCCAGATTTGAATCTCCTCCGCGCCGATCCCCGCGCCCGCAATCGACGCCGTAAAGTCCGATCCACCTCGCCCCAGCGTACTCGCGGTCCCGTCCTCCGTAGCTGCGATAAACCCGCCCATCACCACCACGTGATCCCGCGCGAGCGGCGGAATCGCCTCCGCCAAGCGCGCGTAGGTCTGCTCATAAAGAGGATTCGCCTGCGTGTGCCGCCGGTCCGTGACGATGAGCTTGCGCGCATCGACGTGTACCGCGCGCATCCCGTGCCGCTGAAAATGGTTCGTAACGATCAGGCTCGAAAGTCGCTCGCCGAAGCTCGAAATTGCGTCGATCGAGCGCGGCGTCAGCTCCCCCAGAATCGCCAGTCCTTTCACCAGTTCGCTCAATTCCTGAAAATGCTCGTCGACGGTGCGCTCCATTCCCGACTCGCGCAAGTGAAAATCGCGCAGCTCCAGCAGCTTCGAAATGGCCTGGTCGCGCTGTCCTCCAACCGCAAGATGCGCGATCTCGAGCAGCCGGTTTGTCGTTTTGCCCATGGCCGAAACCACCACCACGGGCCGGCGCTCGATTCGAGCCGCGACGATTTTCCGCACGCGTTCGATCGCGGCCGCCGATTCCACCGACGTGCCGCCGAACTTCATCACGATCATTAGTCGAGCAGCCCTTCCGAATACATCAGCTCGGCGTTCAGAACCGCCGCGCCGGCCGCGCCGCGCACCGTATTGTGCCCCAGCGCGATAAATTTCCAATCGAAGACCGGGCAGGGCCGCAAGCGCCCAGTGAATACTGCCATGCCGTTCTCACGCTCCACATCGCGCCGCGGCTGTGGACGATCCTTGCCGTCAAGGTAGATCACCGGATTCGGAGGCGCGCTCGGCAACCCGCGCTCCTGCGGCGCCCCGCGGAACGCCGCGAACGCTTCGACGATATCGGCTTCGCTCGGTTTGCCGTATAGCTCCACGGAAACGGTTATGGTATGCCCGTCCACCACTGGTACCCGATTACAGTGCGCGCTGACCGTGGCAGCAAGCGGCCGAAATCCGTCGCTCCCGATATCGCCGAGAATTTTCTGGGTCTCCTGCTCCATCTTCTCTTCTTCGCCGCCAATGAACGGAATCACATTGCCATTGATGTCCATCGACGCCACGCCGGGATAGCCCGCGCCGGATATAGCCTGCATCGTCGTCGTAACCACCCGCGTGATGCCGAATTGCCGCAGTGGAGCGAGCGCCATACTTAGCACCACCGTCGAGCAGTTCGGATTCGTCGCGATCTGGCCGCTCCATCCCCGACGCCGCTGTTGCAGCGGGATGATCTTCAGGTGGCCGGGGTTGACCTCCGGAACTAGCAGGGGAACGTCCGGCTCCATGCGATGGTTGCGCGAATTGGAAACGACGGCGTGGCCCGCTTGCGCGAACGCCTGTTCAATCTGCGTCGCCACGGACGCGTCCGTCGCCGAGAACATCAACCGTGGCGCGCCCTCCGAAGGCTTGCAATCGGCGACCGTCAAGTCCGCCACATTCGCCGGCATCGCGCCATCCAGCCTCCAGCTTGTCGCGTCGCGATATTTTTTCCCCGCCGAGCGATCGCTCGCGCCCACCCAGGTCAGCTCGAACCAGGGGTGACCCTGCAAAAACTCGACGAAGCGCTGTCCCACCATGCCGGTCGCTCCCAGCACTCCCACTTCGATCTTCCGTTCGCCATTTCCGGTCATTTCAGTAGCTCTTTCACCATGCGCTTATAAATTTGAACCGCTTCAGTCAACTGCCGTTTTGGTACGCGCTCTTCCGCCGTATGCGCGACGTGAATCGTCCCTGGCCCGATGAGAAAAGGCTTGCCCCATGTTTCGCCGAACGCCGGTATGTCGGTCGTGTAGGAGACCACCGTGGTTTCAAAGCCGGGCAGCCCGCCAAGATGCAGCGCCGGAATCGCAAGGACCTCCCGAATCTCCGCCTTTCCGTTCACTGCCGCGCGCAAGGTCTCCCGCGTCGACGCGCCGTCGTCGACCAAACGGATCATAACCTCGGCCTTGGCATGATCGGGGATCACGTTCGGCGCACGCCCGCCGGAAATCACTCCGATATTCATTGTGCTCGGACCGAGTACCGGATCGTCCGGCAAGGGCGCGAAACGGATTTCCATCAGCGCATCGAGCAGCTTCTCAATGGCCGATTCGCCCAGTTCCGGATAGGCCGAATGCGCCATACGCCCCGTCGCAATCACTTCGATGCGCAGCGCGCCTTTCGATCCCACGGCCAATCTATTTCCGCCAGGCTCGCCATTGATCAGAAACTTCGATCCGCGACTTTCCCGCGCGGCGAAATACGCCCCGGCGCTGTTGCGCTCCTCGCCTACAACGAACAGCAGCCCAACATTGCGTACGCCCTCTGCCAGCAGTTCGCTCACAGCCCCAATCATTGACGCGATAATGCCCTTGGTATCGCAAGCGCCGCGCCCCCACATATCGTCTGAATCCTCGCGCGAGGCAAAGAACGGCGGAACCGTGTCCATGTGTCGATAGCGTGACAGCCGGCATATCCCAGAATGCGAAAAGATTCAATCGCCCATTCTCGTCTTCCATTCTTTCGACGTGGCCGCTGGTGCGCGCCGAGAGCTCCGAAAGGAGATCAAACAGATAGCTGCCCACGCGGGCTTCGTTGTCCGTAATGGACTCGATATCGGTCAGTGCCCGCGTCAATCTGGAACAGGTCCATGAAAACTCGCGAAACGACGCGGATGGAGGAGGGATTACGCGAAAATGCGCGTGGTCCCTGTAGCGCTCCACCCGGAAAAACAGAATCCGCATGCCAGAGGGCCGGATTTAAGTAAGGTCGTTTAACCGGCCTCGCGTAGCTGCTCGAACCGGTTTCGGCGGAGAACTTTGTTGCCCCTTTCCGCGAAGCGCCCGAGCTACCTGGAACTGCTGCTCGCGTACTCGGGGCCCCCGCGCCTCTAACAGGACAGAATTTAGAATAGCAAAACGGATTCCTCGCGGCGATGTAAGATGACAATTTATGACCAGATCCGATTTTAAATCGGCGGTGGAAGAAATTTTGAACTGCCCCGTGGCGCCCGAAGGACTCCGACGACCGCGAGACCATCCCGCGCCTGGCCATCGGCTCGCCGATGTCCAAATTCTGACTTTCATCACCAGCGAGTTCGGCCTGGAACCCGAAGCCAGATGATGGAAGCTGCCACGTTCGGTGATCTGGTCCGCCAACTCGAGGACAAGCGCGTTTTA
>CAWITB010000009.1:0-185325 GCA_963838885.1 Bryobacterales bacterium
GTTTAAGGAGTTTTTCCCTGGTCCGGCGGCTTGTTGATCCAGACGGCAGTAGGGAGAGAAGGGGGCTTGGGAGCCTGGCGGACGAAGCGCTCCGGGTGGGTCTGAAAAGCAGTGTCCAAGACGGCTTGGCGTTGGACCAGAAGATGGGCCGCTTTTCCGAGATGAACCACGGCGGGGGTCATCAAGCCGAGGCCGGAGTGGTGGTGTTGGTAGTTGTACCAGCGGAAGAAGGACTGGCAGAAACCGCGGGCGTCTTCGATGGAGCCGAAGCGGTCCGGGAAGTCAGGGCGGTATTTCAAGGTGCGGAACTGACTCTCCGAATAGGGATGTCGTCTGAAACATGGGGTCGGGAATGTGTTTTGGTGACGCCGAGGTCGGCCATCAACAACTCAACAGGCTTGGATTTCATGGATGAGCCGCGATCGGCGTGGATGGTCAACTGGCCGGGCGCGATGAGTTGTTTACGGCAGGAATGATCGATCAAACGCTTGGCTAATTCGGCGCTTTCCCGATAAGCGATCATCCAGCCCACGACGAAGCGGCTGAAGACATCCAAGATGACGTACAGGTGATAGCAGTTCCATTTCGCCGGGCCGCGCAGTTTGGTGATGTCCCAACTCCACAACTGGTTGGCCTGGGTGGCCAGCAGTTCCGGCTTCTGATATGGCGGATGGGAAAGCTGATCGCGACGTTCGCGGCTTTCCCACGCTCTTCCAGCAGTCGATACATGGTGCGGATGGAGCAATGAAACTGGCCCTCATCGAGCAGCGCCGCGTAGACCTGGGCGGGCGAAGAGTCCTGAAAACGATCCTGATGAAGGCACGCCAGCACTGTTTGCTGTTCGGCTTCCGTCAAAGCCCGAGATGAGAACCGCGGCCCGGCCGCAGGCCGGGGGAAAAGACGGCGGCTGCGCCGCCGGTACCACGTGGCTCGGGGCACCGCCAACGCCTGGCAGGCCGGCTTCACACCCACGAGGTGGCTGAGTTGATCGACCGCAGCCATCACGACTTCTCCGTTTCCGTGATCGGATAACCCAACAGCTTGGCCACTTTTTTTTGAACGTCAATAATGATGTGGGCTTTCTCCAGTTCTTCCTGGAGATGTTGATTGTGCCGACGCAACTTCTCATTTTCCGCCGCCAGCGGATTGCGCTGCGGCTGCGGCCCCTCTTTTGCGAAAAGGCTTTGTGCACCGCGCGATCGCGCTCTTTACGCCAGCCGTCAGCGTCGAGGAGTAGATTCCTTCCCGCCTCAGAATGGCGCCGACACCGCCGCCATTGGCCAGGGCGCGGTCGGTCTCTTCTAAAATTCGCTTCTTCTTTTCTGCGGTAAAGATGCGCCGTTGGGCCTTGGCCGGCACTTCCACGTCCACCGAACTGGCTACAAAAGGAACTCCAATCTTGGCTTCCCTCACGATGGTTCTCCTTGCCGCCCTGCTCTGTAATTATCGCCGAGGTAAGTGTCTCATCGATATTGGCACGGAGGGTGCCGTGCTCAGTACCCCGGTGGACCGAATCGGTGCTTGTCGGTTCCTTCCCGATTCGTGCGGCCTTCCCCGGTTAACAGGCGGGTCGGCGTCCACGACTTCACTTTCGAGGCCTGCTCAAGCTTCACTCGCGTTACGGCCTGCAAAATCACTTGCCCGCCTAAAGCGGACTTTTGTCCCGAGGCTTCGACATGGCCAGTTGCCCAACCAAGCCGCTCAGTAGCTTCCATGCCTACCGACAATTACATGGGTGGATTCCTCCTCCACAAGTGATCTCCGCCGTTTCGGCGCACTGTTAACCTACGGGTCGTAGGTTCGAGTCGCGTTTGCGGAGCCAAAGAACTCTCGCGAACTCGCGGGGGCATGGCGATAAAATGTCAGTACGCCTGATCGAGGACGAAGGCGCGCAGAGCCTCCACGGAAATCAGCGGAGCACCAAACGAAAATTGTGCGCACTCTGGACGAAGCATCCAATCCGGGACCGAGCAGAGCGTGCCATCAGACACCTGGCAAATGACCTGCTGCCGGTCCGTGGTCCTTCGTCGCTTGCGAACAGGTAGCGACAACCACATACGAAAACAGGTTGAAATTCATCAGGCTGGTCGCACAGGTCGCGACCAGGCAGAATACGACCGGCAGATGCAGCGCGCGCGGCAGCAGCCTCCCCGGTATACGCCGGGGCCAAAGAAGGCTATGCAATGCGCCCAAACTCTGCCAGCCGTATGCGACTTCGATGAACGTCTGTCCTCCGCGTTCTATCTCTTGGCGGCATCTTACATCCAGTCGCCTTCGAAGACAAATCCCGCCCAATAACGCCCAATAATAAGGCGCAGCCCATTGCGCTTGTTTGCGAATCGCGTTCTGGGCAGCACGAAGCGCTTCGGACGGACGCATTCCCTCGGAAAGCATGCCCCGGTAAAAGCCCACCATCAACTTGGCCGTCCCTACGTCGTCAACGTTCCACAGAGTGGCGACGACATCCTTCGCACCGGCATACATGAAGCCTCGTGCGATCCCAACGAGGCCAAGAACTCTCGCGAACTCGCATGACCGCTCTGCAGACGGCTTTTCTCCAAGTTGACGCCCGATGGGAGTGGCTTGATCTATTCAACGGCCCTCCGGCGCGGCTGCTCCAGCTCTTGTTCCGCAGGCCGCGCCGTTCTACTTCGCGCACTGCCGCGGCCAGCGTGGGCGCCCTCTCCGCAATCGCAAAGATCTCCCGCACCCGCCCGGCTTCTTCCTCATTCACCACCAGGCGCCCGCCCCCCGCCGCGACATCATCGTGGAGTATAACGATCGGACCAATGCGGCAGTATTTCGGGCGCGGGTGTGGGCTGGACCTACGCCGGCGAAATCGAAGGACAGAAAGACCCGACGATCGTCTCGATGCTTGGCTGGCCCGGCGCCATTTCGCAATATCACGCTGCAAACGGGCACGAGCACTGGATCACCGAGATGATGCTGACCGGAAAGGAACCGTTCAATGCGGAGCGGCTGCTTCTGTCCACCGGGATTGTGAACCAGGCGCCCTTATTGGCCGCTGGGGCTTTCTTCTTGGGCGCGGCGGCCTTGGCGGTTTTCTTGGCGGGCCCCGCAGATTCTGCTGAGTTGATCTCCGTTTCATGTCCATACACCTCAAAAGGTTCATGGGGCTGGCGGCCTCATCGCGCAAACGGCCTTCATTTGTCAAGCAAACCGCATTGAACCTCAGCGTTATTGATTGTTCTTGTACCGTGCTGAACATCGATCCAGCCTTACGATGTCCGCCCCCGTCCTTTAAGCCGCACCGCCTGCAACCGTGGCGTACCTGTGATTTCAGTCTAAGCCACAATGTTGCTACCCAACCCAGCGGGTCGCCGTGCGGCTCACACTGATGGCGTTGCCAGCCTGTAGAACCGTGCTCCCACTTGCGTTGCCGTTCACGTCTGGAACTCCGTATCCTTATCGGCGGGACACAAAAAGAGAAACGCTGTCCCAGGGCGGGACTTTTCAATTCTTTGCTATCGAGGGGCTTTTTTTGCTTGACAAATGATCACCATCGTGATAGAACATGCTTTGCTCTTCACGGGAGGGGTCCATGAACCGCTTTACTGAACTGAGATGGACGCGGCTTTCCGCGACCATCGCCACTGTCTTCTTCTGCGCGACACTGATGGCGCAATCGGATCTGTCAAGCATCCGTGGAACTGTGAGCGACGCGTCGGGCGCGATCATGTCCGGCGTTATAGTCACCATTCTGGCCGTGGAAACTGGCCAGACCCGTTCTGTCACCACGGATGCAGCCGGCAATTTCGAGATCCCGTATCTAAAGGTGGACACGTATAAATTGACAGCCACTAAAGCTGGTTTCGAAACATTTGTAGCTGATAACATCATTTTGCAAAGTAAGGAGATTCGCCGAATTGATATTGCGTTGCAGGTTGGAAGCGAAGCGACCCACGTTGTCGTGACCGCGAATGCCGACGTCATTGTCACTGACGAAGGCAAGATCGACCACGTGCTACAGGAGCGGCAATACAAGGAATCGCCATTGGCATACACGGAAATGGTGCCGTGGTATTACCTATCGACTCTTCCGGAATTTCAATCCAATATGGGCGGCCTGAGCTATGAGGCTGCAGGTCAACCGTCCGCTCAAGGCGAGTTTAGCTTGAACGGGATTCCAAATGCGGGCGGGGGCCTTGTGAATACAACGGCGGTGTCGATGGAGGACATGCAGGAGTTGAAGGCGACCGCCGTAAACAACTCACCCGAGTTCAGCCGGATCGCGAACTGGGACATTGTTACCAAGAGTGGCACGAACCAGTTTCACGGGGATGTGTTTGAGTATGAGTCCAACGAGGCTCTCAATGCCCGGCCTGCATTCTCGATCAGCAAAATCGAGGATCGAGATCACCTGTTCGGAGGAGCGATTGGAGGCCCAATTAAGCACGATCGAACATTCTTCTACTTCGCCTATTACGGAAGACGCATCCCCGCGGCCTCCTCTTTCCTTCAGAGTGTGCCAACAACGCCAATGCGGGGGGGCGATTTTTCGTCATTGTTGAATCAGACGACGCCGACAGTAATTAAAGATCCCCTGACCGGCATACCTTATCCCAACAATATCATTCCCGCATCACAGCTTAGCGCAACCTCCCTGAAGATTCAGCAAACGTTTTTACCCCCGCCAAACTATGGCCCCAGCGGCGCATTGGCGAACAATTTCTATTGGGTTTTCCCGCAGCCAAGTGACGTGCTTTCTCAGGATCAGTTCAGCGAGCGCATCGACCAAAAGATATCGGATAAGAACATGCTTGCGGTGATGTTCAACTATGCCTGGTTTCCGTACGATCTGGCAGGAAACTATCCCGGCCTCGATTGGACCAGGCACCGCCACCATCAGTTCTTGACGGTTTCCGATACACACACATTTTCCGGTAGGCTATTGAATGAATTTCGCTATGGGTTTGCGCGCGAACATTTTCAGGATGGCCTTGGCAATCCCGTGATCGGAAGCGGCGCAAATGGAATTGCTCTCTTCGGCTTACAAGGTATCTCCAATCCGCCACCGGGCCCGGGACTGCCAACGATGAATATCACCGGGTATCAGCCCATCACTGTGACTCACGGCTATATTGACGAAAAATATATGCCGATGACCTGGTCTGACTCAGTGACGCACTCAGCCGGGCGGCACATCATTAAATTGGGAGGGGAATTCAGGCGCTACTTTTATTATGAAAGTCGGCCAAATGCGGGCGCGTTTGGAACCTATACTTTCGATGGCTCGTTAACAGGCAACGCATATGCGGACTTTCTTCTTGGCCTACCGCATACAAGTGTTCGGCTGACGCCCATTCTCAATAGGCACTTGTATTCCAATGAAGTAGGATTGTTCGCAATGGATACCTTTAAAGTCAGCCGGCGACTAACGCTAACATACGGTCTCCGGTGGGAAGCGTTCGGCCCGGCAAGATGGGCCGACAATCGCATGTATAACTGGGATCCGAAAACTGGGGACGTCATCGTCCCGCCTAATCTAGTCAGTACGATTTCTCCGAACTACTCCAGTACGATTACGGTTGTTGGCGGTCAGGTTACTCACAATACATACCTGCGCAACTTCGTCCCCAGGGTTGCTGCTGCCTACCGGTTGAATGACAAAACCGTAATCCGTGGTGGGTGGGGTTTATTCGATGAGTACTTCGGGTATAACGCGTTTGTGACGAGCGGCGGCCCATTTACGTCTCAGGATACTTTTACTAACCAGATCGTAAACGGGGTGCCTCTTTTCCAGTTTCCCAATCCGTTCCCCCCCAGTGGTGCGAAATTACCATCTCAGAGCGTTACGGGCTATCCCCTAATCACGCCGAATGGCAAGACGATGCAATATAATGTGACCGTCGAACGGCAAATTGGCCGGTTCAATGGCTTGCGATTGTCGTATATCGGATCCCGGGATTATGGACTCGATTATATGCTAAACATAAATAAACCGCCTGCTAGCACTGTCCCGTTTACGTCGAGTCGCAACATCTTTCCCCAATTTGTATCTACCTCATATTACTATTTCAATGGGGAATCTCGCTATGATGGGCTTCAGGCTGAATTCAAGCGTCAACTCTCTAAAGGACTGATGTTTGTTGGAACGTTCATGTGGGTTGATAACAGAAACAATATATCTAACCTACAGGATCCGTATAACCCTCTTCAGTGGGCCAGAGATGCATATACGCCAGAGCGGAAGTTCTTAGCGCAAGCGACTTATAACTTGCCCTTTGGGCGAGGCCAGAAGTTATTTTCCGGGGCATCCAAAGGACTAGACAACGTAATCGGTGGATGGGAGTTGGACTGGATTGGCACTTTTCAGACGGGCGAATGGTTTACTCCGACCTTCTCTGGTAGCGACCCGTCGGATACGAATACATTTGGCGGTGTACCGGATCGAATCGCCGACGGGAACCTTCCGTCTAGCCAAAGGTCGGCGAGCCATTGGTTTAATCCGTCTGCCTTTGTAGCGCCTCCAACCGGCCTTGGACGGTATGGCAACAGCGGTGTGAATATCCTCGAAGGGCCTGGCCTCACGAACATAGACCTGTCTTTGGTAAAGCGTTTTTCTCTAAGCGAGCGATTTAAGATGGAGTATGTGTGCGCTGTTTCTGACCTCTTTAATCACCTGAACCTCGCGTTGCCCAACGCAAACATTTCAGTGCCAGCCCAGGTCGGAACTATTACGCAGGGTTACGGCGCATACGAGGGCGGAGCGGAGCGCGGATATTACAGGCAAATGGAAATGCGATTGCGCCTCATGTTCTGATTAGGATTTGCCATGGCAGAGTTTCGAATTATTCGTGAGCGTTCGGACGTTGCCGACTCGCTTTCAAATGGTTGCTGCGGCAATTGCATTCATGTACGAAGCGGACGCCTTTGGCAGCCGGAATATCGCCGCCATAGAAGCCTACACGCGGGTGTCAGCGACGGCACATTTCTGCCGCGGTAGGGGGTTGCGGAAGCGCTGGGTTTTCAAAAGTCAGTTTCTTTGCATAAGGAGCGCAGATGCCAAGGCTATGGAGCGGTCGAAGGAGGCTGGATGCGTGGATACTAATCGCAGGATATGCGCCATGGATGTGGGCTCTCCCTCTAAGGGCGCAAATTACCGGCGGAATGCTGAATCCTGACATCGACTCCCCAAAGAAGCCTTTTTCTTATTTTTGGCACCCCACAGACGTCATTGGGGCGTTGTACGCGCCGGTAGCCAGCGAGGTGACACCCGAAGGGTACGTGAATACGGGTTTGGGCGAGTTAATGTTTTTTGTCGGAAATCCGCCCGAACCGATAAACCAGCGAATTAAGACGTTGCAGGATGGCTACCTACCCGTTGTGCAATACGATCTTCAGCGCGACAGAATAAAGTACGAGTTTCGCATCTTCGCCGCCGATCTCGGTGGTGGCCTAACTGGATTCCCGTAAATTTCATCGAAGTACAAGTTTACAACGAAGCACAAGAAGAACGTACGGCGTTTTTGAGCTCTGCGTATCGTTTTTCGTCCCGTATCAGCACCCTAAAGACAAAACGAGGCGACTTTCGATTCAACCAGCGTTTTGACCTGATGCGAAAAGAATATGTCGAGGGGCAGATAGGTTTCAATCCAAAGTGGAACTATTCTTGGGGCGTCGGCGCTTTGCTTCGTGATCAGCGAATCCTCTACTTATACCCGGTACGCCCGGAGGCTTTCCAGACGTCTTTAGCTTTAGGCGACAATGGCCTCAGAATGGCGCGGTTCTTCAGCGGTGAGATTGCGGGTAATCCTCAGCCGACGTACTTGTTAGATCCACATACTCCTATGGGCACGGTAACGTACCGCCTTCGACTTAGGCCTGGAGAGGCGCGCCGGTTGACTTTTCGGATGCCGATCGTTCCAATTCCTGAGAACTCGGTGGAAGCACACCAACTCCGTAATACGGACGCAAGCGCGGTCCTTGATCAGATCCTCACCTTGTGGAAAGGAATGGCGGCGGAGTTCCGGCGCTTCCACTTCCCTGAAGAAAAAGTAGAACACTTCATCTTAGCCAATACCATTTTTGATCTTCTCGCTATTGACAAGCAGGGCGATGATTACATTCCGAATGTTAACAAGTTTCAATATCACAGTTATTATCCAGGTAATTGTGCCGATATGGTGCTTGCGCTTGATCTGGTTGGACTGCACGGGATAGCGGCGAAGCTCCTTCTGTATGCTTACAAAGCGCAATTCCCGGATGGTAGCCTGCACGTTCCTTCTCAACCGCAACGGGCCGCGTACGCTGAATGGGGAATGGTGCTGTGGGCATGGAATTGGCACTTTCGATTAACCAATGATCACGCTTTTCTTCAACAGATTTATCCGGGTGTATCTAGAGCGATGCAGTGGGAGTTACAGCTGACGCGAAAGGACGCACTAGGGCTTACGCCGCCGGCGACTGTTGCAGATGATGCACAGCTTGCGAATGCTCGACAAACCGGCATGAGTATTTGGATGCTGATT
The DNA here is from genome assembly GCA_963838885.1 of Bryobacterales bacterium. Lineage (GTDB taxonomy): Bacteria > Acidobacteriota > Terriglobia > Bryobacterales > Bryobacteraceae > JAICMB01. The sequence goes on from CAWITB010000009.1 coordinate 8,493, forward strand.
GGGCTACAAAACGCTGTTGAAATGGCGAAGGCAATGAACCGAAATGACGAGGCGAACGGCTTCGAGGCGGAACGGCATCGATACCGCGAAGCGTTCGAGAAGGCGTTAGCAGCTCAGACCGCAAAGAGCGGAGGATGGATCCCGCCCGCACTTGAGGGCACGCTTGCCGGGAACCATTGGGACGAGCTAATGACGTTGTATCCAGAACCACTGTTCGAGCCATTTGATCCAAGGGTTACAGCCACAATTCGGAAGTCGAGGGAGAGCTACCGTGAAGGTATTTTGGGCTATTCCTACGCTCGGGCTGTAAAAAAGCAGGAAAGCGGATACGTGTTCGACTCCACTCCTCTACTGCACTACTGGCAAACGCCCAACAATACAGAAAACGCGCTGGTGCGGGGCGCGCCAGACGATCAGAAGTGGGCCGTTAGAGATCTGTACGCCTTGCTCTTACACACGACATCGACTCAGTCGCCCCAGGAGTTCGGCACGGTTCCTTGGAGCACCCGTGATTACCACGAGGGAGATATTCTTCCGGATGGAGCAACATCAGCCAAAACAATTGAGTTGCTGCGGAACATGGTTATCCGCGAATATAAGGATGATTTGTTCCTTTTCTCGGCTTTACCGCTAGCGTGGCTTGAGCCGGGCAGAACACTGTCTGCGGTCGATGCGCCAACTTTCTTTGGGCCAATAAGTGTCACGTCACAGGCGAGTGCTTCTAAATGGACGATTACGCTCGCGAACAAGTTTTGGACTCGCCCCAACCGTTTGATCATACGCGTTCCTTGGTTTTACGAAATGAAAGACGTGGAAGCAGACGGTCGAAAAGTGAAGCCGACCGGAAGAGAGCTGGTGATAGCTTCAGGAGTAAGAGGAAGTGAAAATACAGGGCCGGATCAAACCGGGCACGCAAGAGATGAGCTTTGACGAAACAGTTAAAGAGTACCAAAAGGCTTACCGGCAAAAGTACCAGGAATTTTTGCGAACAGGTGAGCTTGGGTTTTGACAGGACGGAAGCCCGCGTACCTCGCGATCGTTCAGCGGTTTGTTGTGTCTTGCAAAATGCCGGGCTTTGATAATAAGCTTCACGCCCTTATAAAGACACTGTGAGATTCAGGTGTCCGCTCTGTAATTCGATCACCTACTTTATCGTTGTTGAGCGGTAACGCGCGCGCTCATTGGGGGAAATCTCCTGGAGGGGCAACGTATGCGTACTCAAATGCTTTCAACCGGTTGAAAAGACAGTTTAGAATGTGAGCATCATGAGCAATGAGCGAATATCGTGAGTTTCACTGCTGTTGATTGGATCATCGTTGCGGGTTATGTGGCTATCTGCTTTTTCGCCGGCATCTGGTGTCGGAAGTTCGTCGGTGACGTATCGGATTTCCTCGTTGCCGGTCGGGAACTCGGCCTTCACTTGGGCGTCGCTACACTGGCGGCCACCGAGATAGGAACCGTAACATTCATGTACTACGCCGAACTCGGGTACAAGAGCGGTTTCGCGCCGTTCATAACTGCATTGCTCGCTGGCGGTGTCATGGCCGTGCTTGGACGGACCGGCTTCGTCGTGGAGCGCATGCGGGACCTGAAGCTACTGACTGTTCCAGAGTATTGCCAAGCGCGCTACTCGCGCGGCGTTCGGGTGCTGGTAGGAATCCTGGTGGCGACCGGCGGTATCCTCAATATGGGCGTGTTTCTCAGAATTGAGGGAGAGTTTCTTACCATTCTCACCGGAATTCCTAGCCGTTTTCTGATCCACGTCATGGTAGCCATTTTGCTGCTCGAAATGGCATATACAATTCTGGGCGGCATGGTCTCAATCGTCGTGACCGATTTCATTCAGTACGTGATGCTTTCCATTGCGACCATCGTGATTTCGGTATTAGTGGTTCAAAAGGTCGGTTGGCCTCACATCGTGGACACGGTCCGGATTCAAATGGGCGCGCGCGGTTTCAGCCCGATTGCAAACCCCGACTACGGCTGGACCTTCATCATGTGGCAGATTTTGGCCATGTTTGCCGGCCTAACCTGCTGGCAGACGGCGGCTATGCGCACGCTCTCAATGAGAAACAAGGACCTGAGCCGACGCGTGTTCACCTGGTCGAGCTTCATCTTCGTCGGACGGGGGATGCTGCCGATGCTCTGGGGCGTTGCCGCTCTGGCTGCCTTCGGCCCCGGCCTGGTTCCAATCCGAGCCATGCCGACGCTGTTGCACGCGATTCTCGGACCCGGCGTCCGCGGAATCGTACTCGCTGGCATGATTGCCGCGACAATGTCGGTGAACTCCGCGTATCTGCTGGCGTGGAGCTCCATTATTTCCCAAGATGTGATACAACCGGCGTTAAATAGACCTCTGGGCCAGAAAACGCAGATCCTAATCAATCGCATCTCGAACGTTTGCGTTAGTGTTTTCGTTATGGGCTGGAGCCTGTTCTACCTGCCTCCAGGCGCGACTTACTTGTACCTGACTATTACCGGAACCATGTTCCTCGCCGGAACCTTCGTCTGTGTGTTTCTGGGGATGTACTGGAAGCGCGCCTCGACGGCGGGCGCGTACGCTGCCATGATGGGCGGGGTGGGGGGCTCGCTCGGGTACCTGGTCCTGGGTCTTCCGGCCAACTATTCGGGTTTCGCTTCTTTTGGTATGGCGGGAGCCGGAATGCTGATGGGTTCGCTGGCCGCGGGACGTCGCCTCGCGCCGCGAGATGAGGCCAAACAAGTATGAACGGATGGATTCGGTTTTGGACGATTGCGATTCTGCTGGGTGGCAGCTCCTTCGCGATTGTGACCGCGATCGTGTCTGTCAAGGGTGCAGCAGACCTGATCGATATGATCCGCCGCCTGAACCGCAGGCAATGACGCCATCACCACAATGTTTCGGTTGGCGACTGTCGCCTGGGGTGCGAGGTGCCGCGTTGGGCACCCAGGGCGGCGGTGTTTACAATTTCACACTAAATAGGGGAGGCTGCGCGGGCAGCGCAGCGACACGCATTTGTTCCGCGTTCCATGGGAAATGAGCACGGTATGTATGAACCGTGAACTCGCTAACTGCGGACATCCGGACCGGTACTTAGATATCGAATAGCTAGGAGAGCATACGCAGGCGCGGCTAGTCGGGGCGAGGTCGAGGGGGAGTTCGTGCCATCACTGATTTTTTACAGTGGGTAGAGCGGCGGGTGATCGGAACAGGCGTTGCCGGAGCGCGGAATAGATTTCCTCATTCAATGCGCCGTCGTAGAATAGAATTACACCCTTGGCTCCCATTCGCCTCGCCGATTCGATTTCATCCACGATCGTCGTCGTAGAGATATTATTGTCCGGGTGTCCGCTCCACCGGATTCCGATACCGGCGTACACCGGAACATAGCTCCCGACCCCGTTCATCGTAAGGGCAAATCGCGTCCGGAATCCTTCGGGATTCGCTGTGTAATTCATCGGGATGAAGAAGTCCAATTTGTGCAGTTTTGACCATACAGCCCAATCACGGGCGAGAAAACGGCGATCCGTCGTCCAATTCGGGCTGCCATTGCACGAAAGCTGCATCTGTGGGTCACGATTTCGCAGCATGGTGTAGAGTTCCGCGACGAAAGCACCCGTTCCAATGGTGCGGAAATCCTGCGCTTCCAACGAATCCAGGTTATCGATGAGCCGTTTGTGATGCAATTTTTCGAATGTGGATTGACAAAGGTCGCAGACGCACGAGCCGGGAAATGTGTAACCTGGTTCTTCGAGATGCACTCCGCTCACCCACTTATACCGATCGAGCGCATGGTCAAGCAGATTCAACTGCCACGCACGCGCGTCAGCATGCAGGGGGCAAACATCCCGCATCGGTCTCGATTCGGGTAGTGGGATTGAAATGGTTTTCATCCTCCACATGGGGACATTCTCGAGCGCCGTCATCGCCTGAGATCCCTCGGCCCCCTTTGCGATCGGGTATCCTGGCACGACTTCGTCGACGCGCTTGGCGGCCCATTCGGGATTGCCGCCTACCTTGGGATCGTAATCGGAGCTGTCTGAATTCCGCCCGCCGGTGAATCCATACCAGATGTGAACGGCCATGTGGCGCTGCTCGGCCTCGTGAATCAGAAATCCCAGAGCGTCCCATTTGGCGTTCAGCAATTTCTTCTGGTATTCGACATGATCGAGGGCTACCAAGTAATCCGAACTGACATAAGGCAGAAGGAGATTGAAATTGGCATTCGCGAGGTTTTTCACAAGAGCGCGGATCTGCTCCTTGCCCGTCACCGGGTCTGGGCCGAAATCGTTGGTGTGAATCCATACGCCTCTGGCTTCCGGCGTGAGGGGTGCGGATCCGTTTTGGGCCGCCATTGGGATCGCGAGACAAAGCGCGAAGAAAAAGGTCTTGTTCAGTGGTGTCATGAGATCAAGGTCAACTTCCGCTACGGAAACGAACGCTTCAAAGTCACTCTCGCGTGCCGGGAGCGCATATGATTTTCACCCCCATACTAAGCGCCAGCGGTTAAGGTCGGAGCCTGCTTGAGCCTCGGCTTCCAGGCCGCGCTTGGGCGCGGGCTCGCCCGTTTGAATTCGATCGATGCGCTTTGCCCACTCCGGCATAAAATCGCCGGTTTTGCGTGTGGCCAATGGGATGCTTCCCTGCTCCGTCCGGTCGCTTCCAACGAAGCCGGGAAAGTCTGCGCGAAATGCGCGAAAGCGACCGCTCCGCGCATTCATGAAAAATGCACCGCGTCCGCCCAGCACGATGCATTCGGCATTCCCTGTCAGGTTATTACGCACAATACGCGATTTCTCGCCGAAAAGAAAGATAAACTCGGCGCTGTTGGTCCCGAGCCGCGCTGTTCCCTCAGTCGCGTCCCACACCTCCGGCGACGTGCACGCGCGAAATCCGTCCAACTCCCCGGCATACAGAGCCGCGTAATCATTCGCTATTATCGCGAATAGATCCGCTTGCTCCGCTTGCTTCTCATGCACCCCCGTTGACTGTTGAACCACGCTTTCCGCCGATTTCCTCCGCGCTGTCTCTTCTGACGGTTGTGCGTACGCCTTCATGGGAAGCTCGATCGTGGTCGCGCGCACGGCGATCGGTGCGGCTCGCAGCGAAGCTCGCTCCGTGGCTAATGCCACCGCAGCCCCCAGGCGTTCTCCAGTCTTTTCGCGCGGCCAAAGGTACGATTTATCCCAGACGGAACTCATTCAGCGTCCGCGGCGAGAATATGTGAGTTTCCTGCAGACCGGCCAATGCTCCGTTTTGATTCACCTTATTCCCCGATAGGGGCAAGAGAGCGGGCTGCGCCGCATTCTCCTGCTGATGAATGAACTGCCCGAAGAGGCGATCGTTTTCTCCGATCTGCTGATCGATGCGCGCGCTATAAAGGTAGGTATTCACCGGCCGCGGAATCGCCGCCTGATAATTATTGCACGGCAGCGTGCAAGTGATATTCGGAGAAGGAAAGTACTGCAGCAGCTTTTGCGCGACGGGAGCGAACATGCTCACCGGAATAATATTATTCGGGAAGGGCTGCCGGATCACCTGCGGCGTGCCATTCGGATTCGGAACGCCTGTTAAGGGATTGTAAAGCTGTACGGGCCAGTCGGAGAAATTGCCCTGCTTCTCTTGATCGGTGGGAACCTGGCCCAGCCCGATCGTTCCCGTACGGCGCAGTCCGCCTTCATAACTCGCAAAAAAGAACGTGCGATTACGGCCCGAATACACGCGCGGAATTACGATTGGACCACCCACCGTAAATCCGAACTGATTCTGCTTCAGCGGCGTCTTGGTGTGGAAGTATGGGTTCTCCGGTTGCAGGTCATCGTTGCGAAGAAAATCCCAAGCGCTGCCGTGAAGATCGTTGGTCCCGGACCGCAGAGCGACGCTCACCTGGGCCGCTCCCATGCCGTATTCCGCACTGTACAGTCCGTTCTCGATTCTGAACTCCTGAATGGCGTCGATGGGCGGCGTTACCGAGGAGATCTCGAACTGCGCGTCGTTCGCCGTCACGCCATCGATGAGATATCCGATCGACGAGGGCCGGGCGCCGTCGACGCTGACGCTGCGGAAGGAATCATCCAGGCCGTGATGACGGATCCCCGAGCTTGCGGCGGCACCGCCCTGCAGTTCGGTCACTCCGGTGTTCAACCGTAAGAGAGTCGTGTAATCGCGCCCATTCAGCGGAAGCGACATCACTTCGTTGCTTGTAATCACTCTGCCCAGCGCCGCGCTTTCGGTTTGGACGAGCGGCGCGGGCGCGTCTACTTTCACGGTCTGGACGGTTCGCCCGAGTTTCAAATCCACATCGACGCGTGTCGTCTCAGACACCTCGACGGTCACTGGAGACACGATGGTGTTTTGAAAACCCACCTTCTGAATTTCGACCCGATACTGGCCAGGTATAAGAGACGGTACATAATACTGACCCGTGTCGCTGGTTTCAATTGTGAACTTTGCGGAAGTCCCTATATTCGTCACGGTGACTCCCGCACCGGCGATAACCGACCCGCTTGGGTCGCGCACCGTGCCTACGATGGCGCCTTGCGATTGCGCGTGCACGGGACGGATCTGGAACATGAGCAACAGAACGGTTCCGGCCAAGGCCGGTAGAATCGGACGGCGAATTCCACGAGGCGGCATACGGTAGCTCCCTGAACGGATCTCGTTCGGAAAATAGATCCGCGCCAATGGGCAGATCATCTCATCACAGGAGTTATTTTGTCAAGCAAATATTAGCGCTCTCTGCGCGTCGAAGCATTCCGGCTGGGGACTAACCCATGGCCCTCAGCACCGGACTGCACATTCGCGCTAGCAGGACCGGGTCGAGAAGAGAGTTCCGAAAAGCTAGGGAAGCCGCCCCTTTCAGGCCAATGTCAGGGCCCAAACTGCTGACGCTCAGAGTTAAGCCCTGCCGGAATTCCGGCAGAGTTTGCGCGAGCAATTCTTCGCGGACCGTTGGAAGAAACACGTCCTCGCCGCTGACGATATCGCCCCCGAGGATGATCATTTCGGGATTGAGAAGATTGGCCAGGCACGCCAGTCCGAAGCCGAGCGCCCGCGCCGCGCGATCGAGCACGGCGACAGCATCTTTATCCCGCTTGCGGCCCATCTCGAACACTTCACGGATCAAAGCGCCCGCCATGTGCTCCTCCGTACGCTTCTTCAACGCCAAGTACTGCCGCACAATATTCGGCGTCGAGCCGATCGCCTCTAGACACCCCGTTTTTCCACAGTTACAACGGTCGGGCGCATTCCGGTCGACGGTCACATGACCGAGTTCGCCATTCATCTGATTGCGCCCCGTTAACGGTTTGCCGTCCACAAAAATCCCGGCTCCAATTCCGTTCCCCACTCCGACGTAGACGAAGTTGTTGCAATTCTGAGCCCGTCCGAACCAGTGCTCGGCCAGGACGCACGTCTGGTGGGCGTCCTCGGAAAAAATGGGAAATTCAAAAAAACCTTGCAGTTCTTCGCGGAGCGGCACGCCGCGCCAGCCGACGTTCACGGCCGTAATCCGGCCATCCCTCCCCGTCACCCCGGGATGGCTCATGCCCATCGCCAGAATCCGGGAGCGCTGAGGCACGCTGAGGTTTCGCAGCGCCATGCGGATGCCATTGACCACGCGGCGCATTTCGAGCCGCACGCCGAACTCAATATCTTCCTCGAACCGATACCGTATGTCGCCGAGCAGATTCGTTACGGCAAATCGGATGCGCGTGCCCTCCAGGTCGACTGCGATCAGATAAGCGGCGTCGCCGTTCAAGCGCAGCACCTCGCGCTTCCGTCCGCCGTTCGATTCCAGCTCGCCTATACGAAAAATCGTTCCGGATCTCAATAACTGTTTGATTCCGTGGCTCACGCTGGCCACGTTCAACCCGGTTGCTTCGATGATTTCTGCCCGCGTAACAGTACTTCGCTGATATAGCGTCCCGAGAATTCCTCGCAACCACTGATCGGCGATTTTCCGCCCCGTCCGGCGCATTGCGGCCATCGCCTGCCATCTTCACACGCCCAAGCGCCCGCTGCAAATCGACATTTGTTTTTGATTGACAAATAAACATCCCCAAGAGCATCGGATCGCGAGCGCGATGCGCTTCTCTCGGGCCGCCTGGACGATCGTTTTCGTCTATATCGCTTTTCCTTCGCCGCCGGTGTCCGGTGCCGCCGATTCGTCGGCGGCGTCTCCGAATTGTTCGTCGCGGGGCGGGAACTCGGCTTGCATCTCGGTGTGGCGACGCTCGCCGCTACTGAGAGCGGCACCGTCACATTCATGTACTACGCCGAGCTGGTCTATAAAAGCGCCTTTGTCCCTTCATCACCGCCCTTATCGCGGGGTCATGCTTGTGCTCGGCATACCGGTTTCATTGTCGAGCGAATGCGCGACCTGGAACTCATTACGGTGCCCGAATATTGTCAGATCCGCTATTCGCAGCGGCGTGCGCATTCTCGTCGGGTATGCCGGTCGCCGCGGGCGGCATTCTGAATATGGACGTTTTCTGAAACTCGAAGGCAAGTTCCTGACCATACTCACCGGCCTTCGGAGCCGTTGCCCCGATTGAAGTCATGCTCGGTATCCATCTGCTCGAGATGGCCTACACGGTGCTCGGCGGCATGGTTGCGACCGTCATGACCAATTTTATTCAGCATGTGATGCTGGTTTAGCGCTACCGATCCTGATCTGCATTTGCAGTAGTACGCGAGACGGGTTGAAAACACATTGCAACGACTGGGCAGATGGGAGCCCAAGGGTCGGTCCTTTTATTCATCCGGATTTCGGATGGACTTTCGTCGTGTGGCAGATACTTGCGGATATGTGCCGGCCTCACCTGCTGGCAAACGGCAGCCATGAGGACATTAATGCGCAATACGAATCTCAGCCCCGCATATTCACCTGGTCGAGCTTATCTTCCTCGAGCCGCGGAATGCGCCAATACTCTGCGGTTGGCGACGCTGGCCACATTCGGCCCCGGAATCGGCGCCATGAACGCAATGCCGCGGCTACTCCATGATCTTCTCGGCCCGGGCGCGCGGGGCATCGTGCTGTCTGGCATAATTGCAGCCGCTATGTCCGTCAACTCCGCCTCTTTGCTCGCGTGGAGTTCTATCATTTCCGATGACGTGGTGCAGCCGGTATCAAATGTCCGTTACCGAGAAAACGCAGACACGCATGAACGGTGTAGCGTACCTCGCGGTCAGCGGTTGCGTGATTTACGGCGTTATTCTATGTACCGACGGGGGCGACTTATCCATATCTCAACACGACAGGAACCATCTTTCTCTAGCCGGCATTTTTTCCTGGTTCTGTTCGGAATACGGCCAGACGTCGACGGCGGCGCATATGCCGCGATATCGCAGGGGGAGTGGGCGCGCTGGGTTATCTGTTCGTTCACCTTCCGGCGAACTATTCGGGTTTCGCATCTTTCGGGACGGCGCTCGCGGTTATAGTCGCGGGCTCCTTCATCGCTCCCAGAAAAAACGCGCCAAGCGCGCTGCGGTGAACACGTCATGAGTGGCTGGCAATTATTCTGGAAGGCCGCTATCGTCGGGAGAGGCGCTCCCTTCGCGGCTGGTCACGGTCATTGTATCGATCAGGGGCGCCGGCGATCTGATCCACATGATCCGGCCTGTTAAAAGACGCTGCTAAAAGGCTGCATCGCCCGGGCGCGGGCTTCCGCGTCCCGCTCGATCTCGCGATCCAAATGGGCGTGGAGGTCCGAGATTTCGCCACCGTACCGGCAGTACACATTTTCGCGCTCGCCAGGATCCGTCCTCAGATCATACAACTCGTAGATCCGCTCCCCCGCTGAGGCGGTATGCGCGATCAGCTTCCATCGCAAAGTGCGCACGCACCAGATCTGCCGGTCGTCTCCATCGAGCGCCTGCCAGCCCGCCGGCAAGGTCTGCGCGTACGCTTCACGCCGGAAATTTGCCTGTGCGCCTCGAATGAGCGGCAATGTGGAAACGCCATCGTAGCCCCGCAACTCGGGTGCGCCCAGCAGATCCAATATCGTCGGCAAAATATCGATTTGCGAAACCTGATGCCGCACTACAACGCCGGAAGGGAGACACGCGGGACACCACAGAATTAGAGGAATTCTGATGCATTCGTCATAGAGTGTGCCATTTAGGTTGCAAGAAGAGTGCCCCACATGGCCACGTTCGAGCAATTCCTCGCCATGATCGGCTGTGATGGCGATCAGCGTGTCGTCGACGCTTCCGGATTGCTCAAGAAGACGAAACCACCTCCGAACTAGGTCGTCGAATACGCGTACTTCGCCGTCATACAGAGCGGAGATTCCGGGCAGGTCGCCGGGCTCGAAATCGACGTCGACCGCGCTGCGCTGGTGCGCCGTATCGCCGCCCCCGATCGTGTCTTTCTGGCCCGCCTCGAATTTGCTCCGGAGCCCCGGAGGGTGAATGATCATCCGAGTACGGACAATTTCGAGCCGCCGATCGCAGGCCGCATCGGTGTGAAAATCCGGATCGCGGAACATGTCGTAGTATTCGCGCGGAGGGTTGTACGGCAGGTGGGTGGAGTATGGCTCGGCAAGGAAAAAGAACGGACGCTCGGGCCGTCGCCCAAGGTATTCATCGACGTCTCCGGCGTCGCGTTCAAATCCAAGGGGAGCCCAGCGATAGACGCCCTGGCCTTCAACATCCCAACCGTTCGCGCGCAGTATTCGAAGAGGGCCGCCGGTGGTGGGCGGAGCGGCCATCCAACGGCCGTAATCTTCGGCCGACATCAAGTTGTGGGTCGCCGTCCACTGGCAGGTTAGAAGCGAGACCACTGCCGGAAACGTGTGCGATGAAACCGAAACCACCGTTTCGTACCGGACGCCTTCACGAGCGAGCTTGTCGAGAAACGGAGATGTGTCTTTCCGGTACCCGTAGCAGCCCAACCGATCCGGCCGAAGCGCGTCTTGCATGATGAGCAGAACGTTCACGCGCGCGCGTGCTCCGGCTGCCCGCTCTCGCGCCAGACGTTGCTCGGCCGATTCCTGTACTTCATGGCTTGGCCGACGATGTCAACTCCGGCCTTCTCGCTCCAGGCGCTCAGAATCCTGCTGGTCAACGGCCCGGGAGTTTCTTTGCCGATGCGCGCGTGATTCACTTTCGAAAGAGGGAGCAGGCAGTATGACGACGTGGTCCAGAAGCCCTCGTCCGCGTTGTAGACATCGTATAGCGTAAGATCGCGTTCCTGGGTCGGGATTCCAAGTTCTTGCGCGATCTGCAGCACGACGCGCCTGCTAATGCCTTCGAGAATGCTGCCCGGCCGGGGCGTCTGCAACACCCCGTTCGATGCTATGAAGAAGTTCGCCCCCGTGCCCTCGCTCACATTGCCGTGAACGTCGAGGAGCAGCGCGAACGCGTCCGGATCCCGGGCGGCCGCTTCCAGCTTGGCCGTGAAGTAGTGCAGGCGAAAGCGGGTCTTGGACCGGGCGTCCACGACCGAAGAGGGGACATTCTTGGGAGTCGCCACAATTGCGGCTTTTCCTTCCCAATAACAGTGCGCATATTCGTCAAACGGCAGCGCGCTGACATACGCCATAACGGTTGGCCGGCTCCGTTTTCCGCGCATTAGAGGCTGCGGAAATCCAGTTCCCGGCGTCACCTGCGCGCAAATCCAGCAGTCGTTGTCTTCCTCGAAATGGCTGATGTTGGCATCGATGGTCGTCTGCATCACCCGCGCCATCTCATCGCGTGAGATCAGCGGCTCGAGACCCGCGGCCTTCATCGAGCGCTCCAGCCGCTCCAAGTGATCTTCCAGCCGGTACATCCTGTGCCGGAATGTCCGCAGCGCCTCCATGAACACGGCGCTGTACATGAAACCGATGTCGAAGATGGATATCTTCGCTTGTTCTTCCGGCAGCAGTTCACCGTTCAGATATACGATGGATCCCATTGGTCCGTTCTCCTTCGACCGCTAGGCCGGGCCCGCGATCAATCAGGCTGGGAATTTCGCGCGCCCATATGCAATTGACTGTTGCGAACCGCTTCAGAAGGCGCTCGAAGGTATTAAACCGGTCCGCCAGGTACATGCATAGCGGATGCGCTAGCACCGTAGCCAATCCGGCCGATCGTTCGATCTCTTCCACGCGATCGAGCACCAGATCGCCCCACCGCTCGATCGCATAAGAAACGGCGCCAAACTCGTCCGCCCCGTACCCGACGGCGTTGATTCGCTCGACATACTCCTGTGTGCGGTGCGCATGATAAAGATGATCGTGATCCGGAATCGTGTTCATCGGATGCGAAACCAGCCCGCACTCGATCCGTTCCGGCCATGTGTTCTGGGCCCGCACCTCGTCGGACACTAACTTATAGCCGTGTTTTGCCAGCAGCGGATACGTGTTCGAATCCACCTTGTAGCTGTGCGCGCGCCACGACACGGGCCGATATCCGGCTTTCTCCTCGCACACGCGCGACATCGTGCGGATGTCCCAGTCCTGATACCAGCGAGGACCGTTCCAGTTCCCCGTGCGCTCGCCGTACCAGTCGAAAGCGGGCCGTGGCTGCCGTGCCCGGTACCCGTGGCCGCCCACTTCGACGAGAGCGTTCTGCACGATCGGCGCAAGATCCGCCCATTCTTCCGTGAAACACCGGCCGCAGACGTAGAAAGTCACCTTCACGCCATACGCCGCGGCCAGATCCAGATAACGCCGCGCGATCTTCACCTCGCTGTCGCCAGGATTGGGAATGTATCGCTGATCGTTGATGCGCAGCGTGGCGTGATGAACGTCGCCCGTCAGGCAGATCATCTCGAAGAACCGTTCAGCTTAACGGGAAGCCGGCCGGTGGCCGTGAATTCGCCCCTCATGTAATCGACGCCTGCCTGAATGGAGATGCCGGCGTCGTCATAAGCGCAGGCCAGCGCTCGCGCGAACGCAAGATCTTCAAGCGCATACGGGCTGCCGAACACAATCGCATCCACTGGTTTCAGCGTCGACAAGCGCCTTGCCAGATCGGCTTGCGCCGCGCCCAGCTTCACACTCGCCGGATCGTAGCTTTGGACTCGTGTAAATCCAAGGAATACCACCCGCGAGGCCGTTTTGGCACGCTGGATTGCGCGTTCCGCTTCCTCCCCCGTGGGCTGCATCGTCGTGTGGAACGCTTCGGAAGCGGGAAACGCGCGCGCCAGCATCGCGCGCGCGACTTCGTGGGGGAATTCTCCGGTCTGCCGCTTCCGCGTTTCGGGCAGGATGAATAGCGGGTTCTTCTCTGTCCGCAGGTCGCGCAAAGCCGCCGCATTCTTGACGCCGGTGAACGCCGCACGCGCGATCCGCCGCGCCGCTGCCTCATTTTCGCGCGATCCCACAATGGGGAGATGATCCGGCGCAAGGGGAAATTTCGCCGTTACCAGCCCCGCCCGGAACTTCAGCCCCAGGATCCGCCTCACCGCTTGGTCGATGCGCGCGCGCAGCTCGGCGCTCTGTTGCGCCGCTTTGAACAGCGCTTCATAAAGCCGGCCCGTTTCCGGGTACGCGAGGACGACGTCGTTGCCGGCTTCCATCGCGGTCACAACGGCTTTCTCTTCGTCAAAGTTATGTCGTATCGCCTGCATTGCGAAACTGTCCGACGTTACCACGCCCCGGAAATGCATTTTGTCCCGCAGCAGCCCGGTCAGAATTCGTTTGGACAGTGTCGCCGGCAATCCCTTCTCCGGCTCCAGCGCGGGAAACCAGATGTGGGCGGTCCCGACCGCGTCCACGCCCGCTTCGAAGGCCGCGGCAAACGGCCGCAATTCTATTTCCTCCAGTTGCGGCAAGCTGCGGTCCACCGTCGGAAGCTCGCGATGCGAATCCTGCTTTGTCGCGCCATGCCCAGGAAAATGATTGGCCCAGGCGACCGAACCCTCCGCGTGAAGGCCGCGAATCGTAGCGATTGCCATGCGGGCCACCAGCTCGGGGGAGTCGCCGAAACTGCGCGTGTTGATGATCGGATTGCCCGCTTCGATGTTAACGTCGCAATCGGCGGGACCCGGCCATTGCACGCCCATCGCCTGGTATTCGGCGCCCATGATTCGGCCGGCCAGCGCCGCCATTGCCTCGGACCTGGTCGCGCCGATGCCCATTCCCATGGGAATCTGGGTAGCGCCCGTTACCGCCTCGCCCGCTCCTCCTTCGATGCCCCCAATCATCAGCAGCGGTGTCTTTGCCAGGCCTTGATAGTGATTGACGAACTCCAGCAGTCCGGAGGGACTCGACGGCCTTGGCACGAACAGAACGCCAAGCTTTCCGTCCGCCGCCAGGGCGTCGAGATTATCCATTCTGGCGTGCGTGCAGATCGTCTGACCCGTTTTTTCGGCGAGCGTCATTCGGCCAATGGTGCGCTCGACCCATTCGCGCTCGCCGACGCGGGCGGCGGCCAGCCGCTCCCATACCAGCGCTCCGGCCGAACATAGAGCTGCCCTCCGCGTAATTCTCACTGGTGTGGATCCTCCCCGAGACATCGCCTCGATCGTGAATCATGTCATATCTGGCTGATTTTGTCAAGCAAATAAACAGGGGCTGGCAGTTCCGCAATGGGCACACCGAGCGATTTCAACTGAAGTTTGCTCGACAAAAATTATTGACGCGAGGGTTTTCACCGCTTAGAATAGGGCAAACGATGAAAGTCACCGAAGAACCCGGTGCGCGCGCTCGTCCCGAGTTGCTCGACACCCTCCGCGAGAAGGCGAGGTGGCTGCGCATCCGAAGTCTCACGATGAATGGCCGCACAGCACATCCCGGAGCGGCGCTCTCTTCCGCCGACATTGTGGCGGTTCTCTTCTACCATGTGCTGCGCGTCAATCCGTCCAATCCTCAATGGGTGGATCGCGACTATTTCATCAATTCGCGCGGTCACGGAGCCGAGCCGATCTATGCCGCGATGGCGGACCGCGGGTTCTTTCCAATCGAAGATCTTGACTGTCTCGAGGAATGGGGATCGCATTTGCACGGATTGACGGCGACAACGACTCCAGGCATCGAATTCTCATGCGGCTCTCTTGGCCAGGGACTTTCGCTCGGGGTCGGCGCGGCGCTCGGGCTGCGCGTCCAGCGTCGGCCCGGCCGCGTGTTCGTGCTCACGGGAGATGGCGAGTGCCAAGAAGGTTCCATGTGGGAGGCGCTCATGGCGGCGACCCATTATCAGCTGGATAGCCTCGTCCTAATCGTCGACCGCAACAAATATCAGTCGAGTGACCGCGGTACCGAAAACGTGATGCGGATCGAGCCTCTGGCCGCGAAGTTCGAGGCGTTCGGGTTCGGCGTCCGCGGCGTAGACGGGCACAATCTCGATGAGCTCTGCGGAGCGCTCGAGCACTTGCCGGTGGAGCGCGGGAGACCTTCCGCGATCATAGCGGACACTATCAAGGGCAAGGGAGTCTCCTTTTTTGAGAGCGTCCATGTCCATTGCGGCCGCTTTGGCCGCGATTATGATGCTGAAATGCTGACGCGCGCCATTGGCGAGCTGGAGACCCGCTGACTTGTCGGCTTCTAACGGATATTCTCCTCATAGGATGAACCGGGCATCGGCGGAAATTGCTCTGGGCCGGCAACTCACGCCCTTCACAAGCCTGCTCCTCGAGTACGGCGCGCGCGATCCGCGCGTCTGCTACGTCGGCGTCGACACCATGGATATCGAGTTCCGCAGCCGCTTCCCCGAGCGCGCATTCGATGTCGGAATTGCGGAACAGAATCAACTCGGCGTCGCTACCGGCCTAGCGAAGACCGGGATGATTCCGGTGGTGCAGGCGTGGTCCCCCTTCACCCCGATTCGCAACTTCGATCAGTTGCGAACCAGCCTCGCGCGGCATAACAGTAATGTGAAAATCGTATCCACGGCTCTTGGTCTTGTGAACTGTTCGCATGGCGCCACTCATCACGATCTGGAGAGCGTTGCCCTCTACCGCTTGATTCCCAATCTCACCGTTCTCGCGCCTTTCGACGGCGAACAGTTCGAGAAGGCATTTC
Source organism: Bryobacterales bacterium (assembly GCA_963838885.1). Classification (GTDB taxonomy): domain Bacteria; phylum Acidobacteriota; class Terriglobia; order Bryobacterales; family Bryobacteraceae; genus JAICMB01. The sequence goes on from CAWITB010000009.1 coordinate 24,423, forward strand.
GCATCGCTTTGGACCATACCGGCCCCGTGGTCCTTCTCGGCCCCCCGGAAATCTATGCTCCCGGTTCCGATTCCGCCGCGGATATTCCGTTTTTCCACGCGCCCCGGTTCGCGATCGGCGGATCGGAAATCCTCCTTGAAGGTTGCAATGTCGCGATCTTCTCATTCGGCCCCGCTCTGCGCTATTGCTGGAAAGCTGCTCAGCTGCTTGCCGACCGTGGCGCCTCCGTTCGTCTGGTCAATATGTATTCCTTGAAGCCCTTCGACAGGAACGCCGTGCGGCAAGCGGCGCAAGAGATTGGAAGAATCGTGTGCGTTGAGGAGCAGTTCGTGAACGGTGGTTTGGGTGACGCCGTGGCGGCCGTAATCGCCGAGGAGAATCTTGGCTGCGGGTTTCGTCGTCTCGGCATACCCGATCGGTTCGTCGAAAAGGTGGGCAACTGGACGGAAACGCGCGAAGGCATCGGCCTCACTGCTGCCGGCGTCGCAGCCGCCGCTGAGAACCTGATCTACGGAGTGGTCCGGTGAGCACATATCGTTGCTCGCCACGTTGAAGCCGGCATGCGAGCGTCCGCTTTGAGTGCCGTGTTAGGCGATGGCGCGTGCGACCGATCGATTTCTTCGGGCGCCCGGTGCGCGAACTGCTGGATCGCCGCAGGCGACTGCACCAACGTTCACCACTCGGGTCCCCGCGCATGGCGTTCTCAGGAAAAGACGAGGAGAGGTGAAACGAAATGAAACGAAATGAAACGTTTTTGGAGTTTTACGCGGCCCCCTTTTTCGGCGATCTTCTGCTCGTTGTTAACCCGCTTTATGCCGTGTTTACCTGTACTTAGCGCCCCTCCTGCGTTTCCCGTCCCGGTCCTTTCCGGCCCCTCGCCCCGGGCCTGCGCGTTTCACCCGCTAAACTTGCTTTTTCCGGCCCCGAGAGCGTGCATAGAAAGTGCCCTGAATGCACGCCTGCCGGGCGCGCGCGGCGTTTGGCTCGCGGCTCGCCCGGAGAGGAAAACGGAGAAAAAATGAACGCGCAAAAAGAGCAGAAAATGGCGCCTTTTGAACCAAAAGCGACGCAAACCGGACCAAAAACGACCGCAATGGCGCCGAAACGAGCGGCCATGGAGCGCGAAGTCGGAGCTTTGCAACAGCGCAGCCGGGCGCAACTGAAAGCGCGCTACCAGGAGCTGTTCGGCCACGCGGCGCGCGGGGGCATTCAGCGACAGTTCCTCATTCGCCGCATCGCCTGGGGGCTGCAGACGGCGCAGGAAGGAGACCTCTCGGAACGCGCCCGCGAGCGCGCCCGGACTCTGGCGCGGGATGGCGAGGTGCGGCTCACGGCGCCGAAATGGTTAGCGCAGGCGGCCCGCTCCGGCCCGCCTCGCGACCCACGGTTGCCTGCGCCCGGCGCCGTGCTGACGCGCCGCTTTCAGGGCCGCGCCATCACCGTCGAGGTATTGGAGAAAGGCTTTCGCTACGAGGACGCCACATATCGCTCGCTGAGCGCCGTGGCGCGCCGCATCAGCGGCACGCAATGGAACGGCTTCACGTTCTTCGCGCGTTCCCTGCGCGAAGTCAGGCCAGGAGAATAACGATGAGCACCGGGATCGCGGAGCAGCCGGCACCAGGCTCTCCCCCGAAAATGCGTTGCGCGATTTACACGCGCAAGTCGACCGAGGAGGGTTTGAACCAGCCGTTCAACAGCCTGGAGGCGCAGCGCGAAGCGGCGGAGGCGTATATCCAGAGCCAACGCCATGTGGGTTGGAGCGCGCTGCCGGAGCGCTACGACGATGGCGGCTATACCGGGGCCAATCTGCAACGGCCCGCCCTGCGGAAGCTGCTGGCGGACATCGCGGCCGGGGCGATCGAGTGCGTGGTGGTCTACAAGGTGGATCGCCTGAGCCGCTCGCTGCTCGATTTTGCGCGCCTCATGGAAACGCTGGAGCGGCATGGGGTGAGTCTGGTCTCGGTCACGCAGCCCTTGAATACGACGGTCTCGTTGGGGCGCTTGATGCTGAACATTCTGCTCTCGTTTGCGCAGTTCGAGCGCGAGATCATCGCGGAACGCACGCGCGACAAGATGAGAGCGGCGCGCCGGAAAGGGAAATGGGTGGGCGGCATCGCGATCTTGGGCTACGAGGTGGCGCGAGGGGGCGGCAAGCTGGTGGTGAACGCGGAACAGGCGCGGCGGGTGCGCGCGATCTTCGCTGTGGCGCGGGAATGCGACTCTCTCGGCGAGCTGTTGGCCCGGGTGCAGGCGCAGGGTTGGACGAATAAGGGATGGAGGAAAGGGTCGAGCGCGGGCCGGCCGTTCACGAAGGCCAGCCTGCGGCGTCTGCTCACGAACGCGCTGTATATCGGAAAGGTGCGGCAGCAGGGGGAAACCTACGCGGGCGAGCATGCCCGATCGTGGAGGAGGCGATCTGGCGGCAAGCCCAGAAGTGGTTGCGGCGGGAGGGCGCGCGGCGCGCTCCAAGAAAGAAGATTGCCAAAGCGAGAAAACCGCGCGCGCTGCAGTCGGCGCGGCGGGAGAACGCGCCGGAGGATGTGCCGCGGATCGCCCGCCTGATGGCCTTGGCGCTGAAGTTCGAGCAGATGATGGAGCAAGCCGTGGTGAACGATTATACGGCGCTAGCGGAACTGGGGCGGGTGTCGCGCCCGCGCCTGACCCAGATCATGAACCTGCGGAGCCTGGCGCCGGACATCCAGGAGCAGATTTTGTTTCTGACGGCGGAAGCGGCGGCGCAAGGCCGCATCACGGAAGCTTCCCTACGGCGGCTGAGCGGAGTGCTGCTGTGGAGCGAACAACGGGCGCAGTGGCAGTCGTTGTCGTCGCGGACCAAGAAGGCGGGATGAGAAGGCGCGCGCGCGGGCTCGCCGCGCTCCCCGTGGCCGGACAGCGGCTGCTGCGTGCGGCGGCAGGCAAATTTCGATCTGCAAACTCTCGTGATCCGGCCGGGGCCAAGGAGGAGTGGACGAAGGGGAACCTGCACTTACAAAGCGGCTAGGACCTCGCGGTACAGGTATTTCGCGCCTTCTACTCCATCCCACGGCCCGTCCTCGTACTCCAGCGCGAAGATGCCCATGTATTTCGCGTTCGTCATGATGCGGACACAGCGCTGGACGTCGGGATCCTTCCAGCGGTTCCAGTACTTCGCATGCACATTCGTGTGCGCGTACGGCGCCAGGTCTGCAAGGCCGTTGTACATCAAATACTCGTGCTCCCAGTTGCAGAAATCTGGCGATGCTTCACAATACGGGTTGTTTACCTCATCCACGATGATGCGGATGTTCATCGGGTTCGCCGTTAGACCCCAGTGGTTCTCCAGCGTCACCTTCACGCCGACCCTACCGCCATAGTCGGCCATTTCCTTGAACGACTCAATGCAATTTGCAAGGTATTGGGCAACAGCGTCGTTCTTCGGATAATCGGCGGTTGCAATCGGGCAGGGAGCGATCCTCGGACCCCCGCTGTTGACGCGCATCGATTTGGCGCCAAGTATTGCCGCGCCGTCGAGCCATTTCTTGGCCACGAGAATACCGGCGCGCCGCTTCTCCGGATCGATTTCGCAGATATCGCGAGGCGCATTGTTCGAGATATGGTGACACTTCGTGCCGGTGACGGCCATCTTCGTCGCCATCTTATCCAGCCAGCGCTTCCCCGATGCGCTCGACGGATCAAACTCGCGAATCCTGCGGGGGCGCCGTTCACCTCGACCGTGGTGTCCACATACATGGTGTCGTCGTTGAAATCGCCGAACAAACCTGAAAACAGGTCCATGTGGTACACCCCTGGGAAGGTTTCTTTGGTGAAGGTCGGGAAGTCCAGCATGGTGATCTCACCGTAGTTCTTCTTCATCTCTTCTGATCGGGGGTTAGGACGATTGTTGCGGGTTTTGAAAATGTAGCGGATGGGCCAAGTGTTGGAGGCGATGCGGTCCAGCTTCTCTTTTTCGGTCAGGGGCCGGGCTAGCGCGTGACTTGTCGAGCCGGCGAGCATGCCGGCGCTCAATCCCGTGGCGGACTTCAGAAAACCGCGCCGTCGCGGGTCGGTTCGATCTTCCATACAGCGTTTCTCTCCTTTGCGGCTCGATGGACCAAATACATCATATGCTGTTGGGACGAGGAACTGTTGCGCCAGGAACTCGCCGCTCTGGCCAGGGAAGGATTCGCTCTCGACCTGACCGGCTTTCCTGCCGCCGAGCTGTCCCGCTAGGCCCGGATGCGCTGCTCTCGCTCAGTCTGGCTCGAAGCCGCTCTGCGGCTGGACGCCCGGCACGATCAGGCGCACGTGCAGCTGACCGCCGGGATCGATCGCCGGACCGGGCGAGGACGAACAAGTGGTCGTCATCCGGCACCGCGCGGCAACATTATCTCGATCCGCCCCTTTGCCGCACAAGGTCCGCGTGGCGAGATCGTGGCAGCCCTGTTGTCGTATCAAGCTCGTCTGGCCGTGGTGAACGTCGATGCGGCGGGGCATCGGCTGGTATGGCGAAGCATCTGGCAGACCGTTTTCCGCTGGTGCAAGGATCAATGTGGGCCAAGCCGGTGGAGACCGAGCACTTCGCCAACCTGAAGGCGGAGCTGTATTGGGGCCTTCGGATGAGATTCCAAAGCGGCTACATCGCAGGTCTGGGGGACCAAAGACGATTGCGCAGGCTGGTGTCGCTGCGCTACCGGCATAATGCGCGCGGCCAAATGGTCATCGAATCCAAGCAGGAGGCGCGCAAGCGGGGCGTGAGAAGCCCGGATCGCGCCGAAGCGCTCATGCTGGCATTCGCTCCGATAGTTCCGACTCCTCAGCAGGGGGCGGTCTTCTTCGAGGATCGCGTTCACATCAGCCCGTTCTCAAAAGCCCACTCTCACGGCACGACCCGAAGTATCGTCCGGCTACCCATTCGGAGGCGTCCAGAGGTACAGTCGTGTGGCGTATGCCAAAGAGAACTGTTCCGCTGAGCATGCGGCTCGCTCTCGCTCGCGTCACTCTGTTTTCTTGCGCGCCGGCAGCGCACGAGTCATTCGACGCGCTCGCTCCGCAGGGGCCAATCGTATGTTGAAAATCCCTGGGCATGTGTGCCTCGCCAGGATGGTGCTGCGCGTGGGAGATGGACCGCATTGCCCGGCACAGCCAGTAAGCTGGGCGTGGCTGCCGCCGGGCGAAGGAGATCAAGTGCGCATCCGAATTCCCCTCGCCTTCATTGAGCAGATCCTGGCGAGGAAACGACGGCAACTGGAGAATGCCCCAGCGCTTGAGAACCCCGCAGTCGCGCGAAAGATCACGCCGCCCAACATCCGCTTTCGGCTGCCGCTCGTGCGCGTCGTGATGCCGCTGAAGCTGTCCCGAGGGAGCAAGTAGGCTCGGCTGAAAAAATAAAGATTGTTCAGGGAGACGAGAACCGCCGCCGGATTGTAAAAATCCGGCGGCGGCTGGGGCGAGGGGAGTGGGAGGTTCTACTTGGCGCTGCGGTAGACGCGGTCGCCGGCTTCGTTTTTCGAGGACTCGATCTTGCGCTTCTTGCCGGCGGTGGAGAGGAAACCGCGCACGCTGTGGGCCTGCCAACCGGTGGCTTTCATGATCTCGGCGAGGGTGGCGCCTTTGGGCCGTCCGATCATCTCCAGGATTTTTGCGCCCTTGCTGCCAGGGCGCGGGGCATTGGCCTTGCGTTCGCCTTTGACGGCCTTTTTGCTCGCCTGGGCTTTTTTGGCGGGCGCGGCGGCTGGGGCGTTCTTGTGGGCCGTGGGCGCGCCCTTCTTCTGGCCGCGGCTCTTCTTCGCGGGGGCTTCCTGCGGCGCGACGTGCGCGCCCTGCGCCGCAATAGCGGCGGCTTTGCCGTTGTTGTTGGTTTCTGTGTTCGTCATGTGTGTTTTGCTCTTCCTTTTCCGCGCCTGCTTGGCGCATGACAATACATCACTCCGGTTGCCCCTAAACGCAAGACAATAGTGACCGGCCCCGCAACATAGTCGGGAGCGGCTGCACGCACGCTCTTTGTGAGCGATCTGGCTCACTGTATTGGCCCGTGTAGGCCATGCATTCTGCAGGCGCGCTCATGCGCGCCGGTCAATGCAGCCTATATCTTCGCAGCGCCCTGACGTGCGACGACCTCCTCCGAAGCCACTTGAACTCAGTGGCCCACACGAGCCAACATGCGACGTGCCCGGTGGACGCCACGCCGGAACGGGAGCAGGAGAGGACATGCCGGGGAAAAAGGCCTATGACCAGTTGTGCAGAATGAATCAGGGTTTTGATGAGGTGCGGCGCAGCCTGCAGGCGCTGTCCCGCTATGCGGTCCTGCAGCCCGAGGAGATCCAGCGTTTTGAGCGCCTGGTCGCGGAAGCTCGCGCCGCGACCAACTCCTATCTACTCGCGACATTGGGCACGCTCGAAAGCACGGAGGCGGGCCGTCTCTTCGCCCGGCGAATAGCGCAGGAGCGCAAGGAGGAGCAATGAGCACCCCGCGCGGAAACCCAGCCCCTTCGGACAACGACGTCGTTAGGCGCGCCTGACCATAACGCGACCGATGCTCGCGACGAGTCTCCCGATCATGCGATGCGCGCCGACCGTGTCGCCGCCCTCCGGTTATCGACGCATCTTCGTAGATATGTTTAAATCATTCACGGCGGGTCACGTTTAGCAACACGCGGAAAGCACTGTTTGCAGCCCTGCCGTGCACCGGCGCAGAGCCGTATGATCCCGCAGCACAATGCCCCGCGCGACGGCTGTGCGTTAACTCCCGGATCGTGTTTCGCAAACACACCTGCCGAGGCAGGTATTTTGAACGACAAACTCTCCCGATCCGCTAGTTATCGCTGAGTCGTTCAAAATGGCCTGAAATCGCGAGTTTTGGCGAGAGCAGAGACACGATTCGGCGTAGAGCGACCGCCGCGCCTTACAAATAGGTGGGCAGAATCTGCAACTCGGGCACTACCGCCCTCGGCGGCAGCTTGGCAACTGCCAACACCGCCTCGGCTATGTCCACGGGCTGCAGAGCCTTCGCCAGCAGTTCGGGGGCAGTTTTTAACGGGCGTTTCGCCAGCATTTCGGTGTCCGTCAGACCTGGGCAGATCACGCAGGTGCGGATTCCATTCTCCTTTTCCTCCAGTCGAATCGCGTGCGCGAGACCGAGCAGGCCGCGCTTGGAAGCTTGGTAGGCGGCACCGGAAAAATCCGCCATCAGACCCGAGATTGATGAGATATAAATCAGATGACCGGAGCCCACCTCCCGCATTCCCGGCAACACCGCCCGGGTGCTGTAGTAGGCGCCGCTCAGATTCACGTGGAGAACCGTGTCCCAGATCTCGTCGTTCAAACGCTTCATCGACCTGTCTGGTGTATTGGTTCCCGTGGCATAAACCAGTACATCGATCTTTCCGAAGTTCGTGCGGGTCCGTTCCGCCAGTCGCCCCATCTCGCGCGCGACAGAGGCGTCGGCCGGAGCAATATCGATGACATAGCCTTCCTTCGAGAGCTGGTCCCGCAAAGAACTCAAGCGATCACCGCGCCGGGCCGACGCGACCACGCGCGCGCCTTCACGGGCAAACAAAACGGCAATCTCGCGGCCGATCCCGCTGGAGGCCCCTAACACCAGTACAACTTGGTCCTTTAATGAAACCGGCATTCTGCCGTCTACTGTAAACTAATTTCTTTGGCGCGGTCTGGCCACCCTTCGCATGAGCGAAGGAGCAATCCCCGCCGGAGCGCGCAGGCGGTAATCCCCGCAATGCGCGTTTATACTCTGAGGTAAGTCATGAAGCGCATGCTCCTAAAGGTGGCGATGCTCGCAACCCTCTCTCTTTCCGCGGCCGACCGGGCTGTTGTCAAGAATGTGATCATCTACAGAGAGCCGGGCCGTTTCGGGGGTTGGCCTGCTAACAACGGGATCTGGGTCTGGGACAACGAAATCGTTGTCGGCTTTATGCAGGGCTATTTCAAAAACAACGAACATGGCCACGCGATCGACAGCCAGAAGCCAAGCGTGCTTCGCTTCGCCCGCAGCACAGACGGGGGCGAAACCTGGAACATCGAAGTGCCCTCGTTTCTCGATGCTGAAGGTAAAGAGCAGGGCGGCACGGACTGTCCGGGCGGCCTCGACCTCACCACACCCAATTCGGCAGTGGCGTTGCGCATGGTCTCCAGCAGTCGCGGCTTCTCGCGCTTCTACTATTCCGAAAACCGCGCCCATACGTGGCAGGGGCCCTACAAACTTCCCACTTTCGATCGAAAAGGCATCGCCGCCCGTACTGATTACATCGTCGACGGCAAGCACGAGCTGACTGCCTTCATCACCGCCTCAAAGGAAGACGGTCGCGAAGGGCGGGTCCTCTGCATACGCACGAAGGATGGCGGCAAGACCTGGGATCTCGTCTCGTGGATCGGCCCTGAACCTCAGGGCTTCTCAATCATGCCGTCATCCGTTCGATTGTCGCCAACCCGGATACTCACGACGATCCGGCGTGAAGAAGGCCCGGACCACTTTATCGACGCTTGGGTCACCGATGACAACGGAGCGACGTGGAGCTTTCTCAACAGAGCAGTGGGAAACACCGGCGGCTCGGTCGGCAACCCGCCTAGCATGATCAAACTGCCGGACGGTCGGCTGGTGATGACCTACGGATTCCGCTCCGCACCTTACGGTATCCGCGCCCGGATCAGCAAGGATGACGGTCGGACCTGGGGACGCGAAATTCTGCTTCGTGACGACGCCGGGACCTGGGACCTCGGTTACCCGCGGACTGTACAGAGGGCCGACGGTAAGGTCGTGACAGTCTACTATTTCAATGATGCGAAGGACAGCGAGCGGTATATCGCGGCCACTATCTGGGAGGCTCGCTAAAGTTCTCGAAGGGAGAACGGCGAGTGCTAAGCCCTCTATGAGCGCCCAGAACCCAGCGGAAGCAGTGGCGGCGAGGAAGTTCTCCATGTGCGGCGTGGTGTCGCCCTTGCCATCGTGCTTTTCATCCATGACCTTCTCGGCGGGGCGCGCCGGTTGTGGATCGCTGCGACGGGTACGCGCAGGAGCGGCCGATGCCGCGCGCGGCGGGAGTTTGTAAACCTGGAACCCGGCGCCGTTGATCGCCATCCAGCCTTCGCTGCCATAGAACAGGTCGCAAAAATTCGCGCCATCAGGCATCTGGGCTCCGCAATTGGTGCAAAACCTGATCAGGTCCTTTGGCTCCATCGCCTCTCCCTCAATTGCCTCTCGCTAATCGGACGGGTGATGGTGAACGTACATCGACTGTATGCCCACGCGCCCCGGCCCCGTCATTTTCGCCAGGCTCATGTTCGTGCCGCCGAATAATCCGCTGCCCAAGCCTGAAACTCCACCTGCATCGTCACCGAGGGATCCTTGTAGAGGAATGCGCCCGGCTCCAGCATGATGTTCTCGCCGCCAGTGGCTGTGCAGCGAGTGACTACATTCTGAGCGTGCAGACGAAAAATCCCACTACTCCGGGAAAGTCGTAATTCTGTGAATGGTAGCCGGCGTTCGGACCAATCAGGAAATCGTATTTATCACCACGCCGGCCATGTCGAGCTACACTACCGCCATGGCGATGGATAACGTAAGCCGGCGTTCCATACTGAAAGCTGCGGGATCGGCGGGGATCATGGGGGGATTGCCCGAGACGGCCCTGGCCTCCCAGACAAATGGCCAGCTGACGCACGAGCTGGCAACAGGCCCGAGGCAGGAGAACACGCCCAAAAACACGATTAAGTTCGCGCTCATAGGGCTGGACCATAACCACATCAATGGCATTACGGACACCATACGGCGCAGCGGTGGTGAACTGGTCTCAGTGCACTCCATGAATCGCCAAGCTCTCGCTGGATTTCAAAAGCGATATGGCGGTGTGAGAGTTGCCCGCAGCGAGGAGGAAATCCTGGACGATTCGTCCATCCAGCTCGTGTGTTCGGCTGCCATCCCTGATCTGCGCGCGCCGCTCGGGGTACGGGTGATGCGCTGCGGCAAAGACTTCCTGAGCGATAAGCCCGCCATCACTACACTGGAGCAGCTTGCCGAGGTGCGGCGGACCATCCAGGAAACCGGTCGTATTTTTGGCATCATGTACGGACGCCTGCAGTCAAGGGCGACGATGCATGCCGGTGCGCTGTTGAAGGATGGCGCTATTGGCCGTGTGGTGCAGACGGTCCAACTGGCTCCTCATCGAGTCAATGAGAATACCCGGCCCGAATGGTTCTGGGATCCGGTGCGCTACGGCGGCACTCTGTGCGACCTTGGCTCGCACCAGGCCGACGAGTTCGTCTACTTCACCGGATCCACCGTGGCGGAGGTGACCATGTCGCAGGTGGCAAATGTGAATCACCGCCATCGCCCGAAATTCCAGGACTTCGGCGACATGATGGTCCACGGTAATGGCGGCCTTGGATATTTTCGCGTGGATTGGCTCACTCCGGGTGGCCTTGAAGCGTTTGGCGACGAACGAAGCTTCATTCTGGGAACCGAGGGGTATATCGAAATGCGTAAGACCATCGACATTACCGGACGGCCGGGAGGAGACCACCTGTTGATTGTCGACCGCAAGTCAGCCCGCCACATCGACTGCAAGAATCTGGCCTTGCCGTTCGGGCCGCAGTTCGTTGAAGATATTGCGAACCGCACGCACGTGGCCCAGAATCAGGCCGCCGCCTTGTTGGCCGCGGAACTGGTTCTCAAGGGGCAGAAGAACGCGCGGATGCTGTAGCCGCCGTAAAGGCCTCGCGCCATAGCGTAATACCGCCACAGGTATGAGGACCCACGGGGCGACGTTTCCCGCGAAGGCTGATCAGTAACTCCTGGATCGTGTTTCGCAAACACACCTGCGGAGGCAGGCATTTTGAATGACAAACTCTCCAACCTGGGAATCAGTTCTTCTAGTTGATCAGTCCTTGCGCTGCGCCGCAGGGCGAGAGAGAGCGCGGCCACCACGGTCGCCAGAAGGAAAATGGCGCTGGGTTCGGGGACGGCGGCCGCAACGCGGCATCACTTCGCTGAATAGTGCAGCGCGAAAGTGGTCAAAGTTCTCATAGTGAATCGGGTCGCTCGAAGCGGGCGCGCGTCCCGTAGGAGTAGTGGGTAGCTCTCGTGCTCACGCATTTAATGTAATTGGCGCGCGCGGTCCACAATAGGCCGTCTACCCCGGCGGGAAGCGCGACCGGGGCAGCATTCGAAAGCCGACACTCCTCGCCGAGATCATGAAGGCCACCGGTTGGCAGCGCCCCGGCCCGCATTGGAAACAATCGGGTTGCCTCCGCGTAGTTAACCTGTGGGTCGTAGGTTCGAGTCACGTCCGGGGAGCCAAATTTTCAAGTGCGTTCTGACCCCGACCGTGATGGCGATGATCTTGGAATAGCCGCTCGTTCTGGCTCATGCGCGATTGCGGAGCCAAAGAACTCTCGCGAACTCGCACGACCCGCTCTGCGAACGCAATCACGCCTTGACCATCCGGCTCAATTGGGCGAGGATTTATGGGGTAGTGCTTCACGAGACGCTTACGAACATCTGGGTCCATGCGGCGCAACAATCGTCCATTCCTGCGCTGCCGCGTCCCGGGTACGATGGGTTCAGACACAAGATCAGAACCCTGTAGCCGCGAATAGCATTAGCCCAGGATGGCAACTCTACTTGCGCCGCCGCGACCCCGACCTCCCATGATTCCATCCGGAATGCGTGAATCCAGACCGCGGACCACAGTCACCATTCCCCGATGGATGGCTGTCATCCTGGCTCTATTGACTTGGCTGATTGTGATTCCACTCGCACATGGGGTGGTTCCGTGGGCCATCTCCACGCTTCTGCCCCATTACGGATGGGAAGGGGGGTCTCCAGGATTTTGGAATCGGCTCGGGTTGATCCCGGTTACGGTTGCCGCAGCCCTTCTTATCTGGATTCTGCTCTTAGGCATTGCGCAGACTCCCGGTAGGGTCAAGCTGGGACTGACCCCTTCCTTTTTGATGATGCGGGGACCCTATAGACTTACGCGGAATCCGATGTATGTCGCTGAACTGGGATTATGGTTTGGCTGGGCACTGTTTTTCGGAAGCCCCGGCGTATTCATCGGATGCGTGTTATTGCTGTCAATCGTGAATTTCGTCATTTTGCCGCGGGAGGAACGAGGTTTGGAAGCGGCATTCGGTCAGGCCTATCTTCAGTACAAGAACACAGTCCCACGTTGGTTGGGAAAAACTAAACAATGAGGCGAGCTACTTCTTGAGCAGAAACTGGACCTTCGGCAGCGTCGGCCCGCGCGAAATCGATTTTCAACTTAAACTATTGTTTTAGGCTCTGCCCAACTCAGTCGTTTACGCTAAGAATCTTACCAGCCCACAATTGCTGCGGATTCCAATGATAGAATACTTGGTGATTCGCTTCGCTGCGCTACTCCTGTTACCACCGCTCGCATTAGCCCAGACGGATTGGCCTACATACGGAAATGATCCGGGCGCGATGCGCTACTCCGCTCTGCGGCAGATTAATACCGGGAACGTTCAACGGCTGCGGCTCGCGTGGACGTTCCGCACCGGAAAATCTGGATCGGAATCCATTCCCGTGGTGGTCGACGGGATCATGTACCTGACCGCTCCGGATGGCGTCTACGCGATCGTACCGGAAACCGGCGAACTGCTCTGGAAATACAATGCCACGCCGGTGGCGCTGCGCGGCCTGGCGTATTGGCAGGGCGCGCGCGGCCTGCATTCCCGCGTGTTTGTGGGCAACGGTCCTTTTCTGCTGGCGCTGGATGTGAAAACGGGAAAGCCCGCGCCCGGCTTCGGAAACGAGGGCCGCATCGACTTAAAAGCGGGCGTGCTTGGCGAGTTGAAGGACGCGCGCTACGTCCTGCAATCGCCCCCGGCGGTTTTCGAGGACATCGTGATTACAGGATGCAGCAACGGCGAGCGCTCGCCAAGCACCGGCGCCTATGGCGACATTCGCGGCTGGGACGCAAGGACCGGCAAGCTGATTTGGACCTTTCACACCGTGCCGCGGCCGGGTGAACCAGGTTCTGAGACGTGGCCCGTTGAGGGCTGGAGGAACCGGTCGGGCGCCAACGTTTGGGGATTCTTCACCATTGATGTGAAGCGCGGGATCGTTTACGCGCCGCTGGGCGCGCCGACATCGGACTTTTATGGCGCCGATCGCGTCGGCGACGGCCTGTACGGCAATTCGCTGATCGCGCTGGATGCCCGCACCGGAAAACAGAAGTGGCATCGGCAGCTAGTTCATCACGACCTTTGGGACTACGATCTGGCCGCGCCTCCCGCGTTGTTCGATATCCGCCGCGACGGGCACGTCATTCCTGCCGTGGCCCAGATCACCAAGATGGGCCTGCTCTTTATCTTCGACCGGGTCACGGGCGAGCCGGTATACGGTATGGAAGAACGCCCCGTGCCGTCATCGGCCGTACCGGGCGAGGCAACTTCCAAGACACAGCCGTTTCCGCTAAAGCCGCCACCCCTGGCCAGGAATAGCTTTCGTCTGGACGAGATCTATAACCGCTCGCCCGAGCACGCGCGCTTCTGCAAGGAATTATTTGAAGCCAATCGGATGAATATCGGCGGGCCTTACACGCCGCTGCCGCTCGAAGGCAATGCGCTGTTTTTTCCGAGCACGATTGGCGGCGGCAACTGGGGTGGGCTCTCGGTCGATCCCTCGCTGGGCCTGTTATTTGCCAACGTCATGGATATTGGCCAGTGGGGGCATATGGAAAAACGCGGTTCGGAGTACGATCGGACCTCGAGCGATGGACCCTATGCGCGCTTCTGGGATCGCAAGACGCACATACCCTGCCAAAATCCACCGTTTGGCGAATTGGTGGCGGTAGATGTGGCTTCCGGCGATATCGCGTGGCGCAGACCGTTTGGAAGGATCGATGCGCTGGAAGCGATCGGCGTGCGCAATACCGGTTCGTTAAACCTCGGCGGCAGCATCGCCACCGCGGGTGGCCTCGTATTTATAGGTGCGACGAACGATTCTCGCTTCCACGCGTTCGAATCGAAGACTGGAAACCTGCTCTGGGAGACGCGCCTGGAGGCCAGCGGCCAGAGCAGTCCGGTAACGTACATGGGGCGCGACGGAAGGCAATATGTCGCGCTTATGGCCGCCGGCGGCGGTACGAACCTGGGCGGGGGCCTGAGCAATACGCTCGTGGCATTTGCGCTACCGGACGTGCCCCGGAAGCCACTGCCGATTTCGGTGTCGAAGGCAGTCGCCGCGGCTGCCGCGGCCGAGCGCGGTGTGCCGAAAGTGGGGACATACGCGCCCTTGACGCTGCCGCCCGGAGGAGCTAAAGAGCTGCTACAGAAGACTTGCGGATCTTGCCATTCGATGGACGTGGTCACTACACAGCGGATGAGTGAAAAGGAGTGGAACGCGGTCGTGCTGAATATGGTCGCCCGCGGCGCACAGGCCTCGGAAGCCGAGCAGAAGGCCTTGGTGGAGTATCTCGCCAAAACACTCGGGCCGTAATCGATCCCTATCCGTCGGCGGATCTATTCGGCGCTCCCGAGAAAATGCTTCAGCCATTCCATCGACCGCCATACCGCCTCGGGCGTCGGCGAATGCCCCGTATGGTGATTGAAGTAGCCGACCTTCAGGGACTTTCCATAAAGCTCATAGACCCGCCGCGCGCTATTGATGTAATATCAGCTCTTCGCCGTATCGTATTTGTCGCCGCCAATCAGCAGAAATGGTCTGGGCGCCATAAGTCCGCGCATGAGCCGCTCGCTGCTCGATTTCGCGCGGCTCATGGGCGTGTTCGAGCAGCACGGGGTGGCAGTCGACGCGCAGTTGTCCCGTCCAGGCGGCATCGCGGCAGACGTACAGGCAACCTATTCATTGCGGACATTGATAATCACCGTATCCGCAAAGTGTCGGTCGACGGAATCATCACTACGTTGGCGGGCAACGGCGTACCCGGATTATCGGGTAATGGCGGACCCTCAATCGATGCGCAGTTTTATCTTCCCACTGCCCTTACCGTGGATCGGAAGGGCAACCTGTTCATCCTGAACTTGGGTAATACCTATGCCCCGCCCGACGCTCCAGGCGTATTGGCAGGGGACCGCGTCCGCAGGGTATCGCCGGACGGGATGATCACCACGGCACCGGCCCGCGCCCACCGCGATACACGCGAATACGCGCCCACTTGAAAACGCATGACAGATCACAGTTCATAGCCGGGTCGGAAGCGACACCGCCAGGTCGACAGCGGCTTGCACGACCTTCCCAACCACTCCGGCAAATCCTGACGTCGCGACCCGGCTCATTGTGTTCCCGTCGGACAACAGCGTACGGAATGCCTGTTGCTGTTCGTTGGACAGATTGTTCGCGGGCAGCGAAAACGAGGACTCGCGCGCTTTGGCCGCCATCTCGGCAAAGAGCTGTCCGGTTATCGGAGCTTTCGTCGCTAGCTCGAATTCAACTGCGGGGGCGAGCGCCTTCAATCGAGCGACGTTTTGATAGATCTGCGCCAGGATGGTTTGATAGACCTGCTCATGTAGAGCCGTGAATGGGGCATCGCTGAAGTAACGAGCGGCCATCAAGCGCCCGGGCACCCTTAAGCGCGTATTCTCAAGGTCGACGATGTAGCGCAAGGTGGCCACGAACTGTCGCGTCTTCGGCAGATCGCCTGAGATGTCGACGTCGACTGGCGGCGGAATCTCCACTCCCTGGCGGTATTCAGGATCGGGAACCGGTGGATCCAAAGCGGCGTGGTACGCAAGTTCGGCTGCGGCGTACAGGACCCCCGCGGCTTCGAACAGCGCTGGCGCCATTGCGGCGTCGAAAATCGACAGAAGGGCGGCTACCCCAGCCGCAACTAGGGCCATTGTGCTGCGGGATCATACGGCTCTGCGCCAGTGCACGGCAGGGCTGCAAACGCCGTCAGCCCCGCGGTGGAAATCGTGAAATTCGGCAATCATGTTTTTGCGTTTGACTGCGGTGGCGACCGCCGCTCGGACAGAGAGCGCGCCGGTGTCCTCCGACGCAGCCACCATTTCGGGTGTCGGCGTGTCGCCCGCAGCCAAGGCGGCGGCCAGAGGATCGCCACCCGGCAATCTCTTGGAGCCGTACGATGAGGGAGTCTTCTACGGGATTTCATTCAGTCTGAGTCTGAATTCGGGCCACGTCCGCACGACAGCGCCAGTTGATATTATCCGGGTGGACAATGTGATATTGACGTCCGAGTGCGTTCCTGAACCTCTATAAACGTCTCGGATAACGGGGTCGTAATCGTTACGTAGTCGCCGTTTATTGTGAAAGGACTGCTTTTCTGGACATCGTCGTCAAGCCATTCATCCTTACTGTAATCGCTACGCCTCCAGATGGCTATCAGGTAGTACGTTTGGGCATACCCGACCAATTCGTTGGTCTTAAGTTGTTCACCGGACCACCAACTTACTTGGGTTCAGAAATCAGAGCGAGGATAGTTTTGCCCAGCGGCGTGATGCCGAGCCATTGGTCCCCCAAAGCGCCCTCGGTGTTTATCCAGAACGGATGTTTGGTGCGGTCATAACGGAACGCGGGTGCTATGGAGACGATGTCCGCCTCGATTAAATCATGGACCAAGCTGTTCGTGAAGTTAAGATTCTGTGATAGTACCGGACAATCAGCGGCTGGAGGTAGACGACCTCTGTTCCCGTAATCGACAATCGCCATTAGAATTGCTAGATGAGCGGACGTGAGCCGATTAATGCCGAACATTGCGGACTCACGAAGGTGCGATTCCATTGCGGGGGCTAAAGCTGTGTTCAATACTGCGTTCTTAAGTGCGAGCAGCTTTTTCTCATCAGATGTTTTCATGGCGGCCTGAGTTGCGTCAAGAACAGCCGCCGCGAAGTCCTCGCTTTCCGCAAGCTTATTCAGGTCGAAAGAGAAATTACTCTCGGTTAAGCGGCAGAGCCCTTCAGTCACGAGGATCATCCATCGTTCGGTTTTCTTAGTTAGCGGAGGCACGACAACGAGGTTGAAGAACTCTGCCGCCACACCACCTGCGATAGGAATGGAGCTGAGGACGCCCTTCAGTAAAGCGTGTATTCTGTCGCCTAAGGCTGCCGCGGGGAGTTGCAAGTTGTCTGGCATGCACATACCGTAGCATTGCCTAGGGTCCGCAACCGGGCCCACGACAGGGAGTCGCGCTCATCCGGCAGTTTCCCAAAGAAACGCCGGGCCATCGGCAGCCTTTAGGCGGCCAGAAGCCACGACCGGCAGAATTCTACATAAGCGATGACCTTCGTCTTCAATCCCGCCAATTCGGCAATGGCAGCGAGAGCGTTACGCTGTCCATCGTCCCTCGTCACGAAGCGATCACAATAGGGGAGGTACGTCGAACACATGAGATCTAGAGGGCCGGCGTCGTACAAAGCTGGAACCCGGAAGTCCCTGACCGAACCGTGGAATTGCGCCACGCATGTGCTAAGCAACATAGCATCAAACGGAGGACAGAGCTTTATGAACGCACGCACCGCTTCTTCAGAAGGCCGAATCCCGCTGTAGTGCTCATACATGTCGGCTGCGAGGCGCCAATGCGCGCTTCCATCCGCGAGTGACACCCCGATAACATCGGTCAGCGTTATCTGAATCCGCTGATCCTTCGGAATCGGAAAGGCCTCGCGCGTCTCGCGAAACAACTGCTTGAACTCATCTGCCGCTTTCTCGAAGTCACTGCAGATCTCCTCCGCGATCGAATCATCGTTGAGGAACTGCGGTCGGGCGATCTCTGTTTCGAGAGCCGGCAAACGCGGATCGATCCGCCGCCAGTTGAAAATGTCCGGTCTCGTCGCGTGCAGCTTTACCTGCTCTTCGATGATCCAGTGATGTGGTCCGATGCATTCCCCAGCGCCGACGAGGCGCTGGCATATGTCAACCAGCTTCGCCCGCCTATCAGGCTTCTGAGTTGCCCCGATTTCCGCGAGATTCGTCTCCGTTAGCCGAACGCACGAGCCCATCCCAAGACACTTGGCTATTATCCCGGCATCAGGCTCATTCGCCAGTGCATTTAGCCCGCTGGTGTCGAATATCAACCTCTCCCGACAATCCATGTGAATATTATCGCCTGTTTGGCCGGCGCAACGCGCGTCACGATGTTCTGGCTGAAGACTCGTGCGGGATGGCGCGAGCGGGCCAGCTCGCGTCCAGACCCGTTCCCTAGCTGCTCCGAGCGGCTTCGCCCGCTTCGTGTCCGCGCAGATGCAGATCCTCGGCAAGGGCGATCAGCTCTTCAGACTCGAAACAAGAAAACGGATCTCGGAATCGGCATCGGCTGGGCGTCACTCTCATTTTGTGCGCCCATTTAACCCATTTTTAAGACAATTCTTGCTTTTATGTTGCAAAGCTGCTAACCTGTGTTACCAGCTCAATAAGGGTCCCCGCCACATCGACAGCGCAGGACGCTCTCTCTTATATGCCTTGGTAGAAAAGAGCGCCCCATGGGAATTCGAGAAACATACCGGCTGAACACAGCCATATTGTCAATCCACTCCGAGCAGGAAGGCGCTCGGCGTACTCCTATCATGGTCCCCGCCGGGGCGACCGTCACCATCACAGACGGCCCTCTTGATGGGCTACGAATGGTAGACGTTGTGTGGGACGAGAAGACCGTGATGATGTTCACCGTCGATCTTCGTGAACGCGGGACGCTGATCCGAACGGCACATACCGCATAAGCGCTTGCGGTGAACCGCTGCCGCGTTACACGCCTTTAAAAAGCAACCGCGGCGCGACGCCAGGGGGCAAAGCGCGAGGGGCGGCTGTAGAGAGAGTCAGGAAAGTTGATATCCCCAGTGCTGGAAGCCAGCAATTCTCTACAATCTTGGAAATTCTGGGCGCGCGATGTTGTCGCGAATCGTCGTCACCGTAATTTGGCTGGACGGTCTGGAAAGGGGACTTGTGTTGGAATTGCAAAAGCAAAACGAACGCTTGCAACATACAGTAATCGATGTTTTGAACACGAACCTGGATCTCGCGTTTAGACGCGGGCAGACAGCTCAGCTATCCCGCACCAAGGTGGGCTGTTATCAGTTGATCCATAAAATGCGTGGCTCTGTGGATGCCGCCCGCCGCTTCGTAAGTCGAGTGGAAGATGTCTGCGAACGAAAAAAAATTCAGGCGCGTACCGATCAGCTTGAAGACCTCATTTCTAAGCTGAGGGGCGCGTTCGCAAAGTGAGAATGCACGTAATTCGGCCTTGAAGAAGCAGCCGACGCCGCCGCTTCGGAACAGAAACGCTGGCGAGGGATTGTTGACCCGCGCCTGTAACACCGAGACATTTCTTTGAAATATTATTGTTTAATAATTTGGTCGGCGTTTGTGGAAATTGCCCCAGTGTTTGCGTCTCCATACGAACGCGGGTGGTAAAATGTGTTTTGTCGTGCTTCTAAAGGATGGAATCCTCCAAGTCTGCGAATGTCGGCATCGTGACGTATTTGACATCGCGCGGGAGCGCAATGCCGGTATCGCTGGCGTGTTCAAAGACAAGGAGGTTGCGGAGGAATTCATCACAACCGAAATTTTGGACCAACGGAGTAAAGTGAGCCCAAACGCGCTACACCGCTCGGGCCGGCATCCGGAGGCATCAAACGAAATTGTAAGTTAATTTTCATTAACAGTGGTCAATTTTGAACAGATACTGGCCTAGGCACCTTTTATTCTTACTGAGTGGATAGACTCTTTGGCCAGCTGGTGCCCCAAAATCCGGATCCTTGGGGGCATAAAGCAAAGCAATACGGCAACCGCCGTGGCGGCACGTATGTTCTTGAAAGTACCTCGATGCGCGCCAACAATCCCGCGTTGCACCCCTCTGAAGACGATCTGGATTTATTCCTGCTAGGCCGATTGCCGGCTGAGGCTCCGAAGTTTGCGGCGCATTTCCGCAATTGCCCGTTGTGCCGAGAACAGCTTCAGAATGTGAAAGCCTTGATCGAAGGCTTACGGGAGTTGGCGGAGGGTGCTTCTCGACCCCCGAGCCGCCTTCGTCCGCTAGCGCAAGCATTTATTGCATGAACTCTCGCGGACCCACCTTTGCCTACCGCATCGGAGAAAACCGCCCGCCCGTGACTATTGATGCCGGTCCTGGCAGAGCTATCCTTAGACGAGAGGCGCCAATGGTTTGTTTGAGCCATTCGGCTGCGTGAGGCTCATGACGGCAAAGAAGAATCCAGGATTCCGGCCCGCGAGGTTTCTCGAAGAGGCCGGCATAGGGAAGACGGTCACGGCTGTTCATGGGGGCAAGATCATCTTCGCGCAAGGCGATCCGGCGAGTTCGATTTTTTACATCCAAAAAGGTAAGATCAAGTTAACGGTTGTATCGAAGGCGGGCAAGGAAGCAGTGATCGCCCTGTTGACCGCCGGCGACTTCTTTGGTGAAGGATGTTTAGCGGGGCAACAACTCCGCATGGCAACCGCAACCGCAATGTTAGACTGTTCGATCATGCGGCTGGAGAGAGCCACTGTAATCGAAGTGCTGCACCAGGAGCCCGCTTTTTCGGAACTGATGCTGTCATACATGCTTACTCGCACAATTCGGATTGAAGAGGATTTGATAGACCAGCTCTTCAACTCCAGCGAGAAAAGACTCGCGCGAGCGCTGCTGCTGCTAGCCAATTTCGGGAAAGAGGGTAAGCCCGAGAAGGTCATACCGAAAATAAGCCAGGAGACGCTGGCCGATATGATCGGCACTACCCGTTCGAGAGTCAGCTTCTTCATGAACAAATTCCGCAAACTGGGGTTTATTGAATACAACGGCACCCTCGAAGTCCACAGCTCGCTCCTTAACGTGGTGCTGCACGACTAGAAACGGTGCAGCGGCACAGGCCCCGCTCTTTGAGGGCCTGTAAAGTCCCGAAGTAGCGGTCCGAGCGGCGTTGATGGCGCATGTACGACCGGTTATGCATTGCTCATTATGGTGAACAAGAATTTGATCAACACTCACCCCAGCCTCGCTACGCTCGAGTTCTATTCGCTAAGGCGCCTGGCAAGGCGCGTCGAGGATGACGTAGAAGGGCATCTACTCGCTTGTGTGGAATGCGCGAAGAACGTCACGTCACTGGAGCGCCATTACTTGGCGTTAATGGATTTATTGCGCCACGCACGACCGGAAGTTCACGCGACCGAAGACGGCCTGATCTATAACTGGGTGGAGGTTCTCGGGAATGGTCAATTCGGCGCACGTCATCGAGGCCCGCTGCTCGATGGCGGTGACGATTTTGCGACCAAGACTCTAGCATGGAAATATCTTCACCGTTCGTTTGCCGATATGTTCCCTGAGCACCCGTGCTCCGGCATGCCGTTACGCGGACGAAGCAATCGATCCCTCCTGCTAGATCCCTGCCTTCGCTTGAGCATCATGTGGATAGGCCAAAAAAAACGGCCCCGGAGAAATGTCCCGGTAATAAGACAATGGTTTTCACCAAAACATTCGGTGGAGGCGGTCGGGTTCAGCGAGGGCGGAGCGCCGATTGGTCATCCTCTTGCTGTAATGCGTCACGCTCCGTTTCCCCTGACATTCTCACGATCACAGATATCCCAATCGCCAAACCAACGAAAGGCGGGAAGAGGAGCGCCCGGAATCGAAGCCTCTTCAAACACATGACGACGAGCAGCTGCGCGAATTGACCGACAGCACAGTACGGGCCGAGATTCAACAAACCGGGCGTGTCCAATTACGCTCGTTTGAAGATTTTGGCCGGAAGCAAAGCGAACGCGCCGCTTGCGGCGACGACAAAAAGTAAGGGATACCCTTCCTCCTAACCTTCCCGATTGAAGCTTGGGGGCAAGTTGAGCCACGCAATGACTTCAGGTGAAAAGCTTGATCGCGTCCGTTCGTCTCATTCCTGATCCTCGCCACGAAGTCCCGGCAACCACCATCCCCGGCGTGGATCGGGTGGCGGCTTGCAACCCGGCGGGCCGAGGTCGGCGTGGACATGAACCAGTTCCCTTCGGCCCAGCAATTAGCCTCGTGGTCGGCATCGCGAAACGGAAATCCCGCGTCTCAACACCGCTGGTAACGCGGGGTAAGTCTGAGAGCTCCGCCCTTCAGTGTTGGTAGCTGTTGAGCTTGGGGGAACGCCACAGCTACAAAATCATTTACAGGCACTTTGGGCCTCAGCCTGGAAATGGGTATAACTGAAAAAAGGCTGGTCGGGCCGCCGGGATTTGAACCCGGGACCTCTTGCACCCGAAACCGATGCAGTCTCTCGCCAAAGCTCCATATTATTAAGTAGTTACTTTCCAACTATTTAGCACGCCGTTATTGAACGATGTTGAGGAGTATGGAACCGGAGTGCCCGCCACAGCTACAAAATCGTCTACATCCGCTTTGGCCCCGCTCAACCGGGTGTTTTGCCCGAAGACCGATCCCTTCCCGCCGTTCGCCCGGGCCAGCCACCTCGTCAGACAGCTCTCGGCCCGTATCGGCCAGTTGGGCCGGCGTGTTTGGGATTGAGTGACCAACCCCTGGTCGGCGTTGCCGAGCGAGGTGGCCGAACCACGATTGCACCTGACGCAGTTATGAATTCGTCCTTACCTCTGGCGCGCCGACATGCCGCCCATTAATGACCGGAATAAGGGCTTTGCCTTGGACGTTGTTGTTTTTTCCATAAAGATAGATCATGTATACTCGTCCGTTGTTCACAAGCACCTCTGAACGCCGCAACTCCGACGCTCTGGCGGCACGGTCTCATTTTCAAGGCGAAAATCGCCGTCCCCGATGAGCCTGCCCTGCGAGTCCCAAACTCGACAGACGTCCACATTATTCACTTCATTGACGCGGCAGTCGAACCAGGTTTCCTGGTTGAGGGTACAAACATACCGAGCCGAGCTAGGCGGTTGACTTCGCTGGTGGAGATGACGTAAATGCTTTCGTTGTGGCTCCTCGCTAACGCGCCGCGGGCGAGACGCTCCGCCTCAGGCGTAGTCTCTTCATGCGATATCGCAAGGTATCTCTGCTGATCTGGAGCAGGCGCGCCGCGCGGGAGACATTTCCATCCGCCGCCTCCAAGGCGCGTGCGAGCAAACGTTTCTCGTGCTCTTCCCACGACAGGTCACCCTTGGAGCTTTCCGATTCGCGCTGGAGAGCGTCACGCACCAGAGCGACCAGGCCCGCGAAATCTCGGTCCGGACCATAGAACGGCAGAATCTCGATGAACTGCCCTTGCTTGTGAATGGGCACTCGTATGCCGCCGGCAGACGACTTATGATCCCAGGCCAGGCGTGTGCGCAAGACACATCCCCGTTCGCATGGCGCGCAACGGAAGAGCTCGCGGCAGGATTTGCCGACAGCCGCTACGGCGTCCATCGAAAGCACGTTCGCCGCGGCGCGATTGATTCCCACGATCAAGAGGTCCCGATCGTACAGGACCACTGGTTCGGACATGTGTTCGAACAAGACCTCGAGAATTTCGCGGCACTGCGACAGGGGTCTGGTTACGCTTGTCAATCCGGCGTTGAGGACTGCACCTGGAATACCCACCATGGGACGGCGGAATTCAAGGAGATTTAGAGATTCGCGCTCAGGCTACTGGGTTAAATGGCGCAGTTCTGGCGCGCCATTTCACTCAGGGGCGGTACGCGGAGAGTCGAGTTGCTCCTTTAACCTGGCGATCGTTACGGGCTTGGTAATGTAGTCGTCAAAACCGGCGGCGATGGCGCGGTCGCGGTCGCCTTGCATAGCGAAGGCGGTGAGGGCGACAACCCGTAAATCGCGAAGCTGGGGATCGTTGCGGATCAGCCGCACGATTTCATAGCCATCCATCTCGGGCATGCGGATATCGAGCAGGACCAAATCCGGCCGCGCTTCGCGAATTTTTTCGAGCGCCTGTCGGCCGTCAGCGGCCTCGATAACGGAGGAAACTCGTCCGCGCAGCGCTTCCCGCACCAGTTCGCGGCCGGCAGGGCTATCGTCGGCAATCAGCACCTTTTTTCCAGCGCTGGAGGACGAGAGCCGGCGCAACCGTTCGAGCAGCGCGGGCCGCCAACCGGAAACCTTCTGGAATACGCCATCCGCCTGCGATAGCAGAAGATCACGCTCCGGCTCGGTCAGGTCCTTGTTGGTAAGAATGAGGACCGGAAGCGCCGCCAAGTCCTCTGTCCCGCGGATTTCTCCCAGTAATTCGAAACCGCTCCGGCCGGGGAGGAGCAGATCGACAATCACTGCGTCGATCCGCGACGAATGCAGGATGCGCATCGCCTCGCCGGCGTTTCGCGCCGCAACGCAGGCGTGACCGCCCTCGGCGAGGACGTCGGAGATCAATTGCCGAGTTTCGGGATGATCCTCGACGATCAACACGCGAAGGCCGGTTTCCGGCTCTTGCGCCGTCCGAACGGCATCGATGAGGGTCTGTTCCGGAACCGGCTTGACCAAACATGCCGCCGCGCCGAGCGCCGCGGCAATTTTCCGATCGTCCGACGGCGAAGCGATGAGCACCGGAAGGCGGCACGTCGCCGGGGAAGACTTCAAATCATGGAGGGTTTCCCAGCCGCTTCTGCCCAAAAGCTCCACATCGAGAACGACTACGCTGGGGCGGAGCTCCGTGGCTTTGTGAAACGCGTCGCCACCCGAACTTGCCGCAACGATCGTGAATCCTTCCCGTTCCAAGGCGCGAGACGCCTCCTCGCGCCAAATCGCCTGGCTACTGGCCAGGAGCACCAGGCGCGAATTCCGGCGGGAGCCGAATGCGGGTTCGCCACCTTCTTCTAGCGCTTCGGCGGTGTTCACGGGAAGAGTAAAATGGAACCGGCTCCCCCGGCCTGGCTCACTCTCGAGCCAAATATTCCCGCCATGATGCTCGACCAGGCGTTTGGTGATGGCGAGTCCGAGACCAGTTCCCTCCCGAACTCCCTTGGTGGTCGCGCTCACCTGGCGGAAGCTGTCGAAGATAGACTGGTGGTCCGCGGGAGCGATTCCGATCCCGGTATCGCCAACGGTGATCCGCACGCCGGCGTCGATGCCCACAGCCGCGATCCAGACGCGACCCTCTCCCGGCGTGAACTTGATGGCGTTACTGAGCAGGTTATAGAGGATCTCCTTAAAGCGGACGCGGTCGGCAGTCACGAGGAGGCTCACATCGAGATCGCTATCCAAGCGGATGTTTTTCGAGGCGGCCAGCGGCCGCACGCTGGTGAGCACCTCGGCGGCGGCGACCGCCAGCGGGAACCGTTCCAGGCGAAGCTCCAGGCGTCCCGCTTCGATTTTCGACAGATCGAGGATGTCGTTGATCAGTTCGAGAAGATGCCGGGCATCCCCATGGATATGGTTAACGAAACGCTTCTGCTTTTCGTTTAGTGCGCCGGAAGCTTGTTCGGAGAGAAGCTCCGCAAATCCGAGAATGGTATTGAGAGGGGTGCGCAACTCATGACTCATGCTCGCCAGGAACTCGCTCTTGAGCTTATTTGCGCGCTCGACTTCGCGGTTGCGGCGGTCGAGGTTCTCATTCAGGGCGCGAATCTTTTCTTCGGCGGCGCGGCGTTCGCTTACATCCCGGACGACGCAAATCACGGTATCCCGCTCCGCTCCGCGTAAGGGACTCAGATTGATATCGACGGCGAATTCGGTCCCGTCCTTGCGCTCGGCCCAAAGGTCCAGGCCTGCTCCCATGGGGCGCCTCACGGGGTGCGCGGCATAGAGGGCGCGATGGGAGCCATGCACGGCCCGGAACCGCTCCGGCAACAACATCTCGACGGACATGCCGAGCAACTCCTGCCGTTTCCATTGAAAAAGGCGCTCGGCTTCGGTGTTGGCGAGGACAATGCGGCCCTGATTGTCCACCTCGAGGATAGCGTCCGGCGCCGCTTCGAGCAGTTGCGTCAGACGTTCCGCCAAACTTTCTTGGGCTCCGTTGCGCAGGTCGCGACCGGATTCACTCGCCGCCACTTGTTATTTCCTTCCTGAAAGGTTGCAGCAAACGCGAACTCGAAGCAATTTGGCGGCCATTCTCTGTACCATGAGATTTTAGCCCAGTGATATGTCCGCTGCCGTAAAGCTTGTTGCCGTTGACGATACGCCGCAGAGTCTGGAACTCATTTCAGAAGCTCTGGGGCAAGAGGGACTCACTATCTTTACGGCAACCGATCCGGAAGAAGGCCTGGAGATCGTTTTCCGGGAGCGTCCGCAAATCGTGCTGCTCGATCTGGTGATGCCCAAGATGAGCGGGATCGAGGCGCTGGACCGCATTGTCAGGTTCAATGCGGCCATCGATGTGGTTTTGATGACGGCGCACTACACGACCGAGACGGCCGTTGAAGCCATTCAGAAAGGCGCTTGCGACTATCTTAAGAAACCGATCTCTATCGCGGATCTGCGGGCACGGGTGGCGCGGCTGATGGAGGAGGCGCGGCGAAGGCAACGCGCTCTCGAATTCGACGCCGAGGCGCTCGAAAACTGCCAATTCGAACACATGATCGCCCGCAGCCCCGCGATGTGGGACCTTTTCGGGCGCATTCGCCGCGTGGCGCCGCACTACCGTTCGGTATTGATCACCGGCGCCACGGGGACGGGGAAGGACCTGGTCGCCCAGGCGCTGCACAATCTCAGCCCCGCACGCGCCGGACGCTTTGTGGTGTGTAACTGCTCGGCGGTGGTTGAGACACTTTTTGAAAGCGAGTTGTTCGGGTATGTAAAAGGGGCTTTTACGGGGGCGACGACGGACAAGATGGGCCTGTTCGAATATGCCCACGGGGGCACGCTGTTCCTCGATGAGATCGGCGACATGCCGCTGGGGACGCAATCGAAGCTTCTCCGGGTACTGCAGAATCGGGAAGTATTGCGGGTTGGCGCCGTATCCGCGCGCAAGGTGGATGTGCGCGTCATCGCGGCGACGAATCGCAGGGTTGAAGATCTGATAGCGGAAAAGCAGTTTCGAGAGGACCTGTACTACCGGCTGGCGATGGTAGAGCTAAACACTCCGGCGCTGGCGGACCGAAAGGAGGACCTTCCCCTTTTGGAGCGGCATTTCATTCAGCGATTCTCGGAGCAGTTCAACAAAAATATCCACGGCCTGACGCGGCGTTGCCAAATTCTGCTGGCGAATTATGCCTGGCCGGGGAACGTTCGAGAGTTGGAGAATACGCTGGGACACGCGTGCATGATGGCATCGGGCGAAACGATTGACGTCGAGGACCTGCCGCACAGCGTTCGCCATCCGAACGAAAGGAAGCAGGCCACCACAGGCGGCGAGAGTGCGGCCACGCCGGATTCCTCAACTTCTTTTGAAGAACACGAGAGGGAGCTACTTGCGGATGCGCTGGAACGCGCGGGAGGCAATCAATCCGAAGCCGCCCGGCTGCTGCGGATCAGCCGCGACCGCATGCGCTACAAAATATCGAAATACAATCTGCGCTAAGGCGGGCTCGGATTTGGAATGGATCGCCGCCCCGAGCCTGGCGGACTGAGGGAATATACGCAGCCGGGTGGGGCAATTCGCGCTAGTGCGCGCCGGCGGAGGCAAATGGCGGGGCGGGCGGCGTGGTCCCCGGATTGCAGCCTATTGAATCAATATGAAATTCGATGAGGCTCCGCTGCTGGCGATCTGGGAGACGACCCAGGCCTGCGACTTGGCGTGCGCGCATTGCCGCGCTTCAGCGCGGCCGGGCCGCGCCCCGGCGGAACTCACGACGGAGGAAGGATACCGGCTACTCGATCGCATTCGCGCGTTCGGGAATCCTATATTGGTTCTCACGGGGGGCGATCCCCTGAAGCGGCCGGACCTATTCCTCCTGATACGGCGCAGTGTAGAGCTGGGGCTGCGGACGAATGTAAGTCCCAGCGCTACGCCGTTGCTGACGCGCGAAATCGTCCGGAAATTTCAGAGCTGCGGCGTGGCGCGGATGGCCATCAGCGTGGATGGGCCGGACGCCACGTCGCACGACCGCTTCCGCAGCGCGCCAGGAACATTTACGTGCGCCGCGGAAGCGCTGGAGGAGGCGCGCGCGATCGGACTCAAGACCCAGGTCCAAACGATGCTGACGCGCCGCAACATGCATCAACTGGACGAAATCGCTGCCCTCGTACAGGGTTGGCAAGCTCGCATGTGGAGCGTCTTTTTTCTGGTGGCGACGGGCCGCGCCTCGGCCGGCGACGATTTGAGCGGCGAGGAGTACGAGCAAGTTTTCGAAAAACTGTATCGAATTTCGAAGCGCGCGTCCTTTGAGGTGAAGACGACCGAGGCGATGCATTATCGCCGCTTCCTGGCGCGGAGGGCCAAACTGGAGCCCGGCGCGGCGGAGCGCGCGGCGTGGCGCACAGCGGGCGTAAACGATGGGCGCGGGTTCATCTTTATCTCTCATACGGGCGACATTAACCCGAGCGGTTTCCTGCCGCTTTGCGCAGGTAACGTAAGACGCGACTCCCTGGCCGACATTTACCGTCATTCTCCGCTGTTTCGCGCGTTGCGCGACACGGACCGGCTTCATGGGAAATGCGGCGTGTGCGAATATCGCAAAATCTGTGGCGGATCGCGGGCCAGGGCGTATGCGCTTACCGGAGATTTTCTTGCCGAAGATCCGCGATGCATTTATCAGCCGGGCGATGTGGCTGAATGCAGCGCGGTGGGTGAAATAACCCACTAAAAATCTGGTACCGTGCTGGGCGGATAGGAATCAACGTGTTCGCCCGCGACAGCGGCGCGGGAGAGAGCGGTAAGGAGGCTGGTTTGAATGCGACCCGTGGAAGAGGCCGGCTTGCGGCATTCTCGGCTGCGATGGTCCTCTGTTTGGCCGCCGCGCCAAGAAACCCATATTCTCCGAGAGAGAAGGCCTATTATGCGCCGAGAGAGATTGTAGAATTCGTCCGCCCTGGCTTGGCGATTACGATCAATTCCGCAAACATCGGCGCGGACGGTACGATCATGGTGGTCTACACCATTGCAGACCCGAACGGTCTACCTCTGGATGCGGCGGGCGTCACCACGCCGGGCCCGGTTAGTCTCAGTTACGTGGCCGCGGTACTTCCCAACAATCAGGAAGACTATACGGCGTATACGACGCGGGCTGCAACGGGAACGGTGATTGCTTCTACGCAGCAGCCGGGGGCCGATTCGGGCGGCGCAACGAGCGACACCGGAGCGGGCCAGTATCAATACACTTTCCACACGAAAGCTCCGGCCGGCTTCGACGCAACGGCGACGCACACCATTGGCATTTACGGATCCCGGAATTTGACGCAATTCAATTTAGGAACAAATTACGCGAGCGCGACTTATAATTTCGTTCCCAACGACTCCAAGGTCACACACGTTCACGACATCATCGAGACCGCAAGCTGCAACGCTTGCCACGATCAATTATCGGCGCACGGCGGCTCGCGGCGGGGCTTGAACATGTGCGTTCTCTGCCACACGCCGCAAAATACGGACCCGAACACCGGCGCGACGCTAGACGCGAAGGTCTTTTTTCACAAGATTCACATGGGCGCGAGCCTGCCCAGCGTACAGGCGGGGACGCCTTATGTACCGGCCGTCAACCAATTTGGAACGTTTGACTTCTCGAAGGTGGTCTTTCCGGCGGATCCGGGAGACCCGCGGCGTTGCCAGACCTGCCATTCGCAAACGACGGGCGCGGCGCACGCGACCGCGTTTCTGACGAATCCGACGCGCGCGGCGTGCGGCTCCTGCCACGACGACGTAAACTTCGCGACGGGCGTGAATCATCCCGGCGGCCCGCAGTTCGACGATAACGAATGCGCGACCTGCCACATTCCCCAAGGTGAGATCGACTTCGACGCGTCGATTTTGGGCGCGCACGTGGCGCCGACCTCTTCCAGTCTGCTTTCCGGCCTGGCAGTGAACATCGCGGGAGTGCAGAACGGAAGCGCGGGCAGCTCGCCCGTGGTGTCGTTCACGGTGCAGGACAAAAACGGCCAGGGGGTCCCGCTGTCGGCGCTGAGCTCAATGTCGTTTACCATGGCGGGACCGACCAGCGATTACGGGTACACAAGCTTTGGAAGCGACGTAACGACGCCGGGATATGTGACTGAAAGCGCGGCCAAAGCCACTTGCGACGGGAATGGCAATTGTACGTACACGTTTGCGCACGCGGTTCCGGCTAGCGCAACGGGTACTTATGCCATCGGCGTGGAGGCGCGGCGCGCCGAAATAGTTTTGGCGGGTACGACTTCGCAACAAAGCATCACCTATGGAGCGCCGAATAAGGTGGTGTATTTTTCCGTGGATGGCTCGCCCGTCACGCCGCGACGCAGAGTCGTGGCGCTCTCCAACTGCAATCAATGCCATGTGTCGCTTCAGGTGCACGGCGCTTTGCGCAACAACACCGAATACTGCGTGCTGTGCCACAATGCATCGAATACGGATGCGGCTACGCGCGCAATGGCGACCGTGGCAGCGGATAAAGCCATGCCGCCGCAAGGCATCAACTTCAACCTATTGGTGCATCGCATTCACTATGGGATTAACATCCAGGCGGACAACCGCACGTACGTCGTGGTTGGTTTCGGAGGCAGCCATAACGACTTCAGCGGGACCCTGTTCCCGGCGCTAAGTCCCAGTGGCAGTCCCACCGACCTTGCGAACTGCGCGATGTGCCATGTAAACGGCAGTGAGCAGAATCTTCCAACAGGGAAGAACCCGGTCATGGACCCGCAAGGGCCGCTGAATCCGAATCCGGCCGTTTCGTCGGCATGCTCAGGTTGCCATTTGTCGCTGCCGGCCGCTTCGCACATGCTAAGCAACACAACAACATTGGGAGAGGCTTGCGAAACGTGTCATGCCGCGGGAGCGGCATACTCGGTGGCGCAAGTCCATGCGCAGTACTGATCTTCGGCGTCCCGGAACACGAGCGATCCGACCCGATGAAAATTTGCAGATTGCTGGTGAGTTTGGCGGCAGCGCTGCTGGCGGCTTTCGCGCAGCAGCAACCGTCGCCGTATGCTGGGTCGGAGGCGTGCCAGACGTGCCATGAAGATATTTACAACGCGTTTCTGAAGAGTCCGCATCACGAGGTGGATGCGGAGTCCCGGCGAGGATGGCAGGGGCGGGCCTGCGAGTCTTGCCACGGGCCTGGTGCGAAGCATGTAGAGTCGGCGTCGCCGGAGGACATTCAGAATCCAGCCAAACTTGCGCCATCCCAGGCGGACAAATTATGCTTGACCTGCCATATGAACGAACCCACCCATGTGGACCGTCTGCAGAGCAGCCACGCCAAGAACCAGGTGGCTTGCACGGCCTGCCATAAGATTCATGGCAACGGTCCGATGGGCCTGGTGGCGCGCAAAGCAGCGGCGATTAACGAACAATGCCGGGGCTGTCACCTGGGAGTGTGGGCGCAATTTCAAAAGCCTTTTCACCACCGCTTGCCCGAGGAGGCCATGAGTTGCACGGATTGCCACAACCCGCACGGGAGCATCCGCCCGGCCATGTTGCAGACGTTCGCGGCGAATGAACCGGGGTGCTTCAGGTGCCATGGCGATAAACGGGGGCCATTCACGTTTGAGCACGCTCCGGTGCGCTTTGACGGCTGCATGGCCTGTCATGAGCCACACGGCTCAGCGAATCCGCGTATGCTTACGCGCCATGAGGTGCGATTTGTGTGCCTGGAGTGCCACGCGAATCTTCCCGCGCAACTGAATGCGAACGCGAGACTGGGGGTCGTGCCGCCGGCATTTCACGATTTGCGCACGTCGCAATTCCGGAATTGCACGGTGTGCCATCAGAAGATCCATGGCAGCTACGTGGACAGGAATCTATTGCGATGAGATTCTGGCTGGCGGTTGTGTTCATGTTGCCGGTTTCGGCTCAGCAGGCCGAAACGACGGCCGCTTCGCCTGTTCCGGCCAGCGAGAACTGGCTTACGGGGTCGATCGATCTCGGTTACCGCTGGCGCAGCGATGTTGGCGGAAGCTTCGACACATACCGGAGTATCGTAGATCTCGGATCCGGGCCAAAATTACTGGGCGCGGATTTTACGTTAACGGACCCCAAGCATCGCGCGTTCGATCAGATCCGCCTTCGCGCAAGTACCTGGGGCGACGATCCGTATTCCACGTTTCATCTGGACGCGCGCAAGAGCGGAGTATACGAGTTCAGCGCAGATTACCGCGACTTCGCTTATTTCAACCTGCTTCCGTCGTATGCCGACCCGTTGCTGGCGCGAGGCATCCTGCTCGATGAGCAATCGTTCGACATGCGGCGGCGCTTTGGCAGCTTTTCGGTGGACCTGCTGCCTGGCCATTGGATTGTCCCTTATTTCGGGTATGACCGGGATTCCGGCTCGGGAACGGGAGTTTCGACCTTTGTTGGAAACACCAATGCGTATCCGGTCCCTAACAACCTGCGCGATCTCACGAATCTATATCGCGGGGGCGTGCGGTTCGAACTCAGGCGATTTCACGCCACCTTGGAACAGGGGGGCACGACATTTAGGGACGACCAGAACCTGTATCAAAATAGCAGCGCTCCGAATGCGGGCAACGCACCCGCGCCGATCGTGGGCCAGACGCTCGATCTGGCAACTCTAATGGCCGCTTATGGCATCCGGGGCGCGAGTATTTACAGCAAAGGACTATTAACGGCCAATCCGGTTTCGTGGCTGGATGTATATGGGCAGTTTCTCTATAGCCAGCCGGATAACACGATTCATTATCAACAGAGTGATACGGGTAACCTGCTGCTGCAAAGTCAGCTATTGTTCTACAACAGTGAAGAGTTTCTGCTCTCGGCCGCGGCGAAGCTACCGCATACGAGCGCGAACGTGGGGGCGGAGATCAGACCGTTTTCGCGCCTGAGAATACTGGAGTCCTGGCTCACGGATCGTCTGCACGAGGCGGGCTCGGCCTCGTCGGCGTACACTCTCTTCAGCGGAACCGCTTCGCAGCAGATTGCGGCATTGTTGGCCTCCACCTTGGCAACCAATTACAGTCAGAACGAGGTGGATGTGTTGTTCGATGCGCCGTGGCATCTCAGCTTACGCGGCGGCTATCGAACCGTCTGGGGGGACGGGAACAATGTCGTGTTTCCCGCCGAAGGACTGGCCAGCGCGGATCATGGAAAGCTGCGGCGCAACGCCGGAATCGGCGCCGTGACGTACCGCCCGAGCCAGAGGATTTCAATAACGGGCGAAGTGGAAGGCGCGTCAAGTAGCGGGGCCTACTTTCGCACCAGCCTGTACGATTACCAGCGGGTGCGGGCGCAGGCGCGCTATCAAGCGACGGGATCGCTGAGCGTGGCGGCGGACTTCACGCTGCTCAATAATCGGAACCCGATTTCGGGCGTTCAGTACGATTACCGGGCAAGTCAGGAGTCTCTATCGCTGTTCTGGTCGCCCGCGGTAGGGAAGCTGTGGGACTTTATGGCCTCATACAGCCGCTCGGGATTACATTCGGACGCGACTTTCCTCGAGCCCGAAACGCTCCAACCGGAGAAATCGTTTTACCGCGATAACGCGCATACCGCGACGGCTCTATTCAATCTCAATTTGCCGCATTATTCCGGACTCGCTCCGAGATTGACGGCCGGCGGATCGTTCTTCATCTCATCCGGCAGCCGTCCGACAAGTTACTATCAGCCGCTCATTACGATGTGGATTCCGCTGCGCAAGAACATAAACTGGTTCACCGAGTGGCGCTATGAGGGCTACGGGGAGGCGTTCTATCTGTACGAAGGATTCCGGGCACACCTGGTGACCACGGGATTGAGGTTCACGCGATGATGCGGGCGGTCGCGTTGATCTGCTTGCCGCTAGCGGCAGTGGATGCAGCGACAATTGCGGCGGATTCCAGCCGCGGCGCGGAATTGTTCGAAACATTGCATTGCATTCAGTGCCATAGGATAAACGGAAAAGGCGGGACGGTGGGTCCCGACCTCGAGAAAAGGATCGACCGCAACTTCACGCCGGCATCGTTGGCGGCAACGATTTGGAATCATGCTCCGACGATGTGGCGGGGCATGAGCGAGCGCGATATCCCGGCGGCTGGGATGAACGAGCAGGCCGCAAACGATCTATTCGCATTTTTCTACGCCGCGCGATTTTTCGAGAAGCCGGGGGACGCGGGACGAGGAAAGGCGCTATTTGAGGCAAAGCACTGCGCCGATTGCCACGGGATCACCGAAGCGAAGCTGGCGGCGGCCAAACCGGCTTCACAGTGGGAATCGATCGGCCACCCGATTGTTCTAGTCGACGCCATGTGGAATCACGGCGCCACGATGCGCGAGCAGTTCGCGGTGCGCAAACTGCCTTGGCCGGAGTTGACCTCGCAGGATCTGACCGACATGCTTGTTTACTTGCGAAATCTGCCGGGGTTACGCAACGTGACGGGCCGGTTCTTTATCAACTCGGGCGCAAACGGAGGCGCGCTATTTCAGTCGAAAGGGTGCGCGGCTTGCCACCAAGGCAAGTTGGCGCTCGCGCCACGGCTGAAAAACAAGACTCTTACGGACGTCGCCGTCGCGATGTGGGATCACGAACCGAGAATGGCGGCCGTGCCTCCGCAGCTCACTGTGGAGGAGATGCGCGACATCGTCAGTTATCTTTGGGCGCAGGAGTTTTTTGAGACCGCCGGCGATGCCGTCCGGGGCGAGCGCGTTTTCAGGGCAAAACATTGCGCCATGTGCCACAACGATGCAGCGAGCGGCGCTCCCAAGCTGCCGCGCGCGGGAGAGTCGCATTCGGCGGCGGGCATGGTTGCGGCCCTGTGGGTCCACGGTCCGCGCATGTTGACGGAAATGCAGCGCAGAGGAGTTGCGTGGCCGCGTTTCGACGATCACGAAATGTCGAATCTGATCGCGTATTTAAACCGCGAGAATGGAAAGTAAAATGCCTGATTCAGAAGACCGGCCCATTCTCATCGCACTAACGAGCCACTCGATCAGCATGCTGGGCACGGCGCTGGTGACGCTCGCGGGCATTTCATGGCTGTTCGCATTGCCATTGAACATACGCGGGCATGTCAGTAGTCCGTACATTGGGATGCTGCTCTTCGTTGCGATTCCCATCGTGTTCTTCGCCGGGCTGGCGCTAATCCCGGTAGGGATTGCGTTGGCAAAGCGCCGCGTGGGCGAGACGTTCGGAACCGTTCAGGACAGGCGCGCGGCTTGGCGTAGGGCGGGCATCTTCTTCGGCGTGATGACGATAGCCAATCTGATCATCGGGAGCCAGTTGAGCTATCGCGCGGTGGAACATATGGATACGGTGCAGTTCTGCGGTCAGACCTGTCACGTGATGAAGCCCGAATTTACCGCCCATCAATTGCCGGCTCATCAGGCGGTCGAATGCGCCTCGTGCCATGTGGCGCCCGGCGCTAGCGGCTGGTTGCAGGCCAAGATGTCCGGGACGCGGCAACTTTTCGATGTAGTTTTTAATAGCTATCCGCGTCCAATTGAATCGGCGATGGAGAGCAATCGACTGGTTCCTTCCATTCAGACTTGTGAGCGGTGCCACGCGCGCGAGCTTGATGTTGGTTCCCGGCTGCGGGTCCTGACCAAGTACAAAGACGACGAATCAAATAGCCGCAGCGAGACGGTCCTGATGATGCTGGTGGGCGGCGGGAGAGCGGGCGGCATTCACGGGGCGCATATGGGGCCGGGGGTTCGCATCCGCTACTCCACGGGCGATAAGAAACGGCAGACAATTCCTTTGGTCGAGTATCGCAACAGCGCGACGGGAACCACGCGAACATTCGTCGCAGCCGGCGCCAAACCCGAATCGCTCCGTTCCCTGCCTTCGTTCGAGATGCAGTGCGCCGATTGCCATAATCGCGCGGCCCACAGTTTTCAAGTTCCCGATCGCGCCGTGGATGACGCGATGGCGCACGGGCGCATTTCCGCCGATCTGCCGTTCATTAAGAAGACCGGCGTGGCCTTGATTAAGGCTGATTACAAGAGCGAAGAGGAAGCGGGGCGGAAGATTCCCGCAGGATTAGTATCATTCTACCGGCAAAAGTATCCCAATGTTTACCTTAAGAAGGCTGCCGCAATTGACACCGCGGCCCAATCGCTTCTTGCGCTCTACAAAAATAACGTGTTCCCCGACCTCAAGGTAACTTGGGGAACCTATCCGAACAACTTAGGCCACACCGACTATCCCGGCTGCTTTCGATGCCATGATGAAAGCCATGTTGCCGCCGGCAAGAAGACCATCACTCAGGACTGCGGTACGTGTCACCAGGCGTTGGCGGTCGATGAGGCATCTCCCGAGGTTTTGAAGACGCTCGGGATTGAGAACAAATCAGCAGTTACTGAAACCAGTAATACCAATTGAGGAGGAATTCAGATGCGAAGAGTACTGATTGCATTTAGTTTTGCCGCTATTATCCCTTCCATGGCATTGGCGGCCGATGCTGCCGCAGGCAAGGCGGTTTATGACACATCGTGCAAATCGTGCCACGGCGCGGACGGCACGGCAAACCCAGCGGTCGCCAAAATGATGAAGGTCGACATCAAGGACCTGAAGTCGAACGAGGTTCAATCGATGAGCGATGCGGATATGAAGGCCATCATTACGGGTGGTAAGGGCAAGATGAGGCCAGTCAGGACTGTGTCAGGGGCGGATCTCGATAATGTTGTCGCTTACGTAAAGAGTTTGAAGCAGGCGTAAAGCGCGCCTGATGGCTTGAGAAGGCGGCTGAGGCGCGCTCCATCTTTCTACTCGAAGCCGCCCCGAGGACGATAGCCGGGGCGGGCGCGGACGCGGTATTTGTGCCCCGTCCCGGCCGTCGCTGAATCAGTTCTGGCCGCAGCGTCGCAAAGCCGCGATCAGCATGCTCTTTTATTGGTACAAGTCGGACTTCGACAAAGCCGCCGGTTCGGTGCAGAAGTTTATCGCGCGCTTCGAGGACGTGGGCAGAGCGTCGCTGCGAATATGCTATAAGCCCTTTCAATGGGGCCTGAACGATACCACCGATCTCGGCTTGCGCTACACCTACAGCGATTTCGTAAGAGACAAGCTGCGGGAGGTGCTCTGATGCGGACCGCGCGCACGGCGGCTGTCTCGATTTCCTCGGTTCTGAAAAACACGCAATTATTCGCCGCTCTCACGGACGCCGAGCTGGAGTTCATCGCGGCTCGGACCGGATTACGCGTTTATGCGCCGGGCGAACAGCTCTTCTCGGAAGGAGACCCGTGTTGTGGGTTATACATCGTGGCCAGCGGCCGCGTACGGATTTTTACGACATCGGCGAGCGGCCGCGAACAGGTGCTGGCGATTCAAGGCGCAGGCGGTTCCATAGCGGAGCTGCCCGTTTTTGATGGTGGCGAATACCCCGCCACGGCGGCGGCAGCCGAAAGGTCCGAAGTGCTCTTCATTTCGCGTCAGGATTTTCGGGCCGTGTGCCTGGAGCATCCCGAAGTCTCGTTGAAAGTGTTGCAGGTGGTCGGCGCTCGTTTACGCCGGCTGGTCGGCATTATCGAGGAGCTCTCCTTCATCACCGTGCGCCACCGCCTGATCTCCTGGCTCTTGAGGCAGGCGAAAGGGGAAGGCCGCGCCACAATATTGACGCTCGCGACAAGTCACCAGGAGATAGCGGCGCAGATCGGCACCGTTCGCGAGCTTGTATCGAGGAACATTGCGCGCTTGCAAGCCCAGGGCCTTATCGATGTCAAAGGCCGCGAGATCACGATCGTGGACATGGAAGCAATGGAGGCGGACTTGAAGGCGGCGGTTTAACGAACATGCGCGCGTGACTTATGTCACTGCGCTCGCCGCCGCATCGGCCATAGTCTGAAAACAGAGAGGCCCATGACCTATACCGATCGTCAGACCATTCGAGAAATCGCCGTCCAAAACCCCGCCAGCGTCCGCGTGTTCGAATCCCTGGGGATCGATTATTGCTGCGGCGGCCGGCGTGCTTTAAAAGACGCTTGTGAACAGGCGAATATTCCAGTCGAGCGCCTGCTGGAACTATTGCGCGAGAAGGAAAACGGCGATTCCGAAGACGCCAGGTCCTGGGACGAAACTTCGCTGACCGAATTGAGCGACCACATTGTTCAGCGTCATCACGCTTATATCCGAAGCGAGAGCCCCCGCCTCGAGAAGCTGTTGGATAAAGTCGTAGCCCGCCATGGCATGGCGCACCCGGAGCTGGCCGCGAATCCAGGAGCTCTTCATACCCTTGGCCCAGGAATTATCGACGCACATGCTCAAGGAAGAGCAGGTCCTGTTCCCCTACATCGCAAAACTGGAGATCGCGCGCCGCGCCGGCCAGCCCGCACCACCGGCGTTTTTCGGCCCTGTTCGCAACCCCATCGCGCGCATGCTGGCGGACCACAACGATTCCGGCGAAGCCATGGCAAACATTCGAAAGCTGTCGTCCGGTTACCGGCCTCCGGCAGACGCCTGCCCCACATACCGCGCACTCTATAACGGTCTCGCGGAGTTCGAGCGCGATTTGCACCGCCACGTGCATCTCGAGAACAATATTCTGTTCGTGCGCGCGCTGGAGATGAATGGCGATGGCGGCGCTTGAAACGCCGCCGCTGGTGAGCCGCGAGTTGCGGCTGCAACGGCTGGTCACGGCATACATTCTCGCGGGACTCCTCTTCATGCTTCTCCCCGGCACCTTCCTGGGCGTTTGGAATCTCATCTCCATCAGCAGCCGGCGAGCATTGGACAGCTTATCGCCGGCCTGGATTCAGGCGCACGGCCACGCGCAGTTTTTCGGCTGGATCGGCACGTTTATTCTCGCCATCGGCTTCTACTCGCTTTCGAAAATGGGCAACATGGAAGCGTTCGCGATCTGGCGCGGTTGGGCCTGTTTCGGACTTTGGATAACGGGCGTGAGCTTGCGCTGGTTCACAAACATCACGGCGTGGCAGTGGCGAATTGTGGGGCCGCTCTCCGGGGCACTTGAAATTGCCGCATTCGCGCTATTTTTCACTAGCGTATGGAGACATCGTCCCGCGCAACCGCATGCCGGTCCGCGCCGCACCGAAGCGTGGATCCGAATGGTGGTCTGCTCGACCCTCGGTTTTCTCGTGACGCTCGGCGTGAATCTGGCCGTTGAGATCTTCTGGCGATCGGAGCGGCCGGCCCTGCCGTGCCGCACGCGCTCGACCAGCGGCTGATGCTGCTGCCGACGTGGGGCTGGCTGATTCCAGCCGTCTTCGGCTTCAACGCGCGATGGCTCCCGACATTTCTCGGCCTGCGCGCGCCCGACAGCCGCTACTTGTACAGCGCTCTCGTTTGCGCCTGGATTGCGATCCTGATAGAATGGCCGGCCTCACGCGTCTTTCCTCCGGAGTGCTCGTGATCGCCGCCGTTTCCGCCATCGTCGCTTTTGGCGTGTGGCAGCGATCCATACAGCCCGCCAAGACGCAAGGCGTTCACGCCAGCTTCCCGGCGTTCGTTCGCGGAGCTTACGGGTGGCTGCTGGCCTCCTCCATTCTTAGCGATGTGGGCCGCATGGCGCGATCAAAGCGGCGGAATTTGGGGAGCATCCCGGCATGCCCTGACGGTTGGATTCCTGGCCACCATGGTCTTTGCCATCGGGCAGCGCGTACTGCCGGCGTTCTGCGGCGCGCGCGTGCTCTTCAACCGCAATATAATGTTCGGTTCTTTGCTCCTGCTCAACGTCGGCTGCGCCCTCCGCGTCGCCTCGGAGATTCCCGCCTACGAAGGATTTTCACGGCCGCCTGGGCGGTGCTGCCCGTTTCGGCAATACTTGAGATGGGGGCGGTTATCCTGTTTGCGTTGAACCTTGGGGTGACCCTCACGCGCCCTGCGGCACACCTCGCGAAAACGAGCGATCGGCGTCCGCGACATCGCATAGCATGGGGAAACGCCAACTCGCTCTCGGAACACTGTCGTTCGCGATCTGCTTTGCGGCCTGGGGCCTGATCGGCGCCTTCGCGCCGCGATTCAGAGAAATTTACCATCTCAGCTCCAGCCAGACTGCATTGCTGGCGGCAATCCCGGTTCTGCTGGGCTCGCTCGCCCGCATCCCCATGGGTCTGCTCACGGACCGCTATCAAGGCCGCTACGTCTTCCCGGCATTGATGATCGCCTCCGCCATCCCCGCATTCCTGATTCCCTACGCCGCAAGCTACTCCGCGCTCATCGCCTTGGCCTTTTTTCTGGGATTGGCGGGATCGTCCTTTGCGGTCGGGGTAGCGTTCGTCTCGCCGTGGTTCGATCGCCAGAAGCAGGGAGGCGCGTTGGGCGTTTACGGCCTCGGCAATGCCGGCCAATCGGCGGCGGTATTCCTGGGGCCGGTGCTGGCGGCCGCAGTGGGCTGGCACAATGTTTTTCTCGGCGCCGCCGCACTGCTTGTGATATGGGCGGCGGTCTTTCTCATCGCCGCAAGAAATTCGAGGGTCTCCGCGGCGCCAAAATCGCTGACGGCGATGCTCTCGGTGCTGCGACGGAATCCCATCGCTTGGGTTCTCTCGGCCTTCTACTTCCTGACGTTCGGCGGATTCGTTGCCTTCTCGATTTATCTCCCCAGTCTGCTGAAGGACGAGTTTCGGTTGCAGCCGGCCGACGCCGGTCTCCGCACCGCCGGCTTCGTCCTGCTCGCGACGCTCCTCCGACCGCTGGGCGGCTGGCTCTCGGACCGCATCGGCGGCGCTCGCGTGCTCTCTCTCGTTTTCATTGGGATCGCGCCCTTCGCTTTGCTGCTGGCTTGGCCCTCCCTGCTGCCTTTTACCGTTGGCGCACTCGGATGCGCGGCCCTGCTAGGCGTTGGCAACGGCGCGGTATTCAAACTGGTCCCGCAATATTTTCCCAACGACACCGGAACCGTAACCGGACTCGTCGGCGCAATGGGCGGTCTTGGCGGATTCTTCCCGCCGCTGCTCCTGGGGGCTTTCAAAGACGCCGCGGGCGTGATCTGGCCCGCGTTCCTTCTACTTGCGATCGCGGCCGTGGTCCTGTGGTTCGTCAATGCGCGGGTATTTCCGAAGCGCGATACCATTTCGGCGTTCCCTGAAGGCCGGGCGTTCGAGCGGTTGCGCGCCGGCGCTTGGGCCACGCTCTGGACCGGCCTTCTCATCGCCGTCATCGTGGTCGGATCGCGCAACCTCGAAAACTTCGATTCCGCCCTGGTCATCTATACGTTCGCGGTGATCTTCGCAACCTGGGGCGTCGTTTATCACTACAACGTGTGGCTCGATAAACCGCCCACGCGCGTGTATTGGGATCGCGGCTGGCAGATTTTCCGCAGCCGCGGCCCGCTGCGCAGTATGGCGCGGATTCTGAGCGTCGCGGCCACGCACATTTTTGCGCAGCGCTTTATTCAACGGCGCTCCAAGCTGCGCTGGTCCATGCATCAGTGCCTGTTCTGGGGCTGTCTGCTCGCCGTCGCGATCACGTTTCCGCTGGTATTCGGCTGGATCGGTTTCCGCACCCCCATCGGCGACCAGACCACCTATATCGCGTACTTCTTCGGATTCCCTGCGGGACAGTTCCGCCTTCACACGCTGTTATCGGGCCTGCTATTCCACGGCCTCGACATCGCGGCCGTGCTGGTGCTCGCCGGTATCGCGTTGTCGCTAGTACGGCGCATGCGCGATCGCGGTGCGCAGGCGGTGCAGTCTTTTGCCATGGATTTTTTTCCGCTCATCATGCTGTTCGCCATCTCGATCACCGGCCTGGCCCTCACTATGTCGCAGGAATGGCTACGCGGGGAGGCATATAGTTTCTTGGCCATTCTGCACGCCATCACGGTGATCGGCGGATTGCTCTATTTGCCGTTCGGAAAATTCTTTCACATCTTCCAGCGCCCTGCGCAAATCGGCGTAAAGCTGTATCACGAGGCGGGCGATGCGGGCGAGGGCGCGTTGTGCGCGCGCTGCGGCCGGCGTTTTGCCTCGCGCCTGCACATCGATGATTTGAATCGCGCCGTGTTGCCGCATCTCGGCTTCGACTATCGCATGGCCGACGGAGCGCTCCATTGGCAGGACCTCTGCCCCGTCTGCAAGAGAAAATCGCTCGCCAGCGCGCAGCTTCGCCTAAAGGAGAGCGCGCGTGGCTAAACTCCCGGCCTCGATCGCCGACCTGACCGCTCAATACGGACCGCATCCCGCCTATGCACCTGAAGGCGGATGGCAAAAGGAATCGCGCCATGGCGCCGATCGGCTGGTGAAGACGCATTGCTGCTTCTGCGGCCAGCAGTGCGGCATTCAACTCAAGGTTCGCGAAAATAAAGTGATTGGTTTCGAGCCTTGGGAAGAGTTTCCCTTCAATCGCGGCATGCTCTGCCCCAAAGGCGTCAAGCGCTACCTGCAATCAAATCATCCCGATCGTCTGCTCGATCCGCTCATGCGCGCCGAACATGGCTTCCGCCGCGCCACCTGGGACGAAGCGCTCGATTTCACCACGCGCCGCCTGCAGGAGGTGCAAGCCAAGTACGGCAAGGATTCGGTCGCGGTCTTCGGCGGCGCTTCGTTGATAACGGAAAAGGCCTATTTAATGGGCAAGTTTGCGCGCCTGGCCCTCGGCACGCGCCATATCGACTACAACGGACGCCTCTGCATGGTTTCCGCCGGCATCGGTTACAAACTGGCGTTCAACGTCGACCGCAGCTCGATTCCATGGAGCGAAATTCCCAAAGCGGACGTCGTTTTCGTCATCGGCGCGAACATCGGCGAGTGCGCGCCCATTACGACCGATTACATTTGGCGCGCCCGCGATCATGGCGCGAAGCTCATCGTGGCGGACCCGCGCATCACGCCCATTTCCCGGAATGCCGATCTCTATATGCCCGTCCGGCCCGGAACCGATCTCGTGCTCCTGATGAGCATGTTGCATGTCGTGTTGCGCGACGGGCTGGACGACAAAGCCTTCATCGCGGAGCATACCAGCGGCTTCGAAGCGGTCGCCGAATCCGTGAAGCCGTACGATCCCCGCATGGCGGCCGAACGCACCGGCGTGCCGCCCGAAGCCATCGAGCGCGCGGCGCGCTGGTTCGCAACCGCCGATCGCGGAGTGGCCCTGCATGCGCGCGGAATCGAGCATCAATCCAAAGGCGTCGAGAATGTCTCCGCTCTCATCAATCTCACGCTGGCCACCGGCAAGATCGGCCGCGAAGGCTGCGGCGTCACCATGATCACCGGACAGGGCAACGGGCAGGGAGGCCGCGAGCACGGGCAAAAGGCCGATCAGTTGCCCGGCGCGCGCTCCATCCACGATCCCGCCGCGCGCGAATATGTCGCCGCAGTCTGGGGCATTTCGCCGGACGAGATTCCTCAGGCCGGCTACACCGCCCAGGAGATCATGAACGCCATTCACGAGGGCGAAATCAAGGGATTGCTCTCCATCTGCTTCAATCCCCTGGTCTCGCTGCCGCAGGCCGAATATACCCGCGAGGCGCTCGATAAACTCGAATTCTTCGGCGTGATCGACTTCTTTCTCTCCGAAACCGCCGAGCACGCCGACGTCGTCCTGGCGGGAAGTTTACAGGAGGAAGAAGAAGGCGTCACGTGCAGCGCCGAAGGGCGCGTCATCCATATTCAAAAAGCGGTCGATCCGCCGCCCAATGCCCGCGGCGACGCCTGGATCGTGTGCGAATTGGCGCGGCGGCTGGGCAAAGGCCGCTATTTCTCGTACGCCTCGACCCGCGAGATTTTCGACGAATTGCGAGTGGCGTCGCACGGCGGAATCGCGGATTACTTCGGCATCACATACGAAAAAATCGACCGGCAGTTGGGAGTTTTCTGGCCCTGTCCGGATCTCGATCACCCCGGAACGCCGCGCCTGTTCGATGGCGGCGTCTCGTTCTTTCCCGATGGAAAATGCCGCTTCAATATCGCGGAATGGCGTGAAAGCGGCGACCCGGTAAGCGACGAGTTTCCGGTTTATCTGACTACCGGCCGCGTCATCAGCCAGTATCTCTCGGGCGCGCAGACGCGCCGCATCGGCGGGCTGGTGGACATCTATCCCGAGCCTCGCGTCGAAATCCATCCGCGCCTTGCGGCCGAACATGGAATCGTGGATAAGGACTGGGTCACCGTGACCACGCGCCGCGACGAGCTTACGCTGCGCGCCGCCGTGGTGAAAACAATCCGGCCCGACACCATTTTCATCCCGTATCACTGGCCCAATCGGCAAAGCGCCAACAAGCTCACGCATCGCACGCTCGACCCGCGCAGCAAGATCCCGGAATTCAAAGTTTCGGCCTGCCGGATCCGGCGCGCCGCTGGAGACCCCGCCTAATGTTCGGGTACGAATTTTACGTCGACACGACGCGCTGCATCGGTTGTCAGGCGTGCGTCAAGGCCTGCGAAGAATGCGAAACGCATCGCGGCGTCTCCATGATTAACTTCGATTTCATCGACCGGCC
Organism: Bryobacterales bacterium; assembly: GCA_963838885.1. GTDB lineage: Bacteria > Acidobacteriota > Terriglobia > Bryobacterales > Bryobacteraceae > JAICMB01. Next base: position 68,618 of record CAWITB010000009.1, read on the forward strand.
CAACACCATCGCGACAGCGGCCTTCGTCTGTTTTCATTGCGAGGATCCCACCTGCGCCGAGGTCTGTCCCGCCGACGCCATCAAGAAAGGCGAGGACGGCATTGTGCAGTCCGCGCTCAAGCCGCGCTGCATTGCCTGCTCGAATTGCGTTTTGGCCTGTCCCTTTGGGATTCCCAAAATCGTGCCCGCCTACGAGCAGATGATGAAATGCGATATGTGCTACGACCGCACTTCAGTCGGGAAACGGCCCATGTGCGCCACCGTCTGTCCCAGCCAGGCTCTGGCGTATGTGACGCCGCAGCAAATTGCGACTACGCGCCGCGAGAAGCCCGTGAATCGGTTTTGGTTTGGGAACGAAATGGTGACCACGAAAGTATTCATGATGGCGCCGGCGCAGACGGACGAAATCGCGCTCGATGCCGCCGATTACATCTGGGAAGGAGAGCCGCTTGAAACCGCGAAACAATGAATCCGGGCCGCTGTGGAGAGAGGAGTTTTCCGTTTTCCAATCGGACGAACGCTACATCGGCCGGCGGCAGCTTACGAAGTTCCTGACTCTCACCAGCCTCGCAATGTTCGCCGGAAATTTGTGGATCGTGGTGAAGTCGTGGATGCGGAAAAGCGAGCATTTTCCCGTTCGCGCCGTGGCGCGCGCCGGAGACATTCCGATAGGCGGCGTGAAGCTCTTCGAGTACCCCGGTCCGCGGGATCAATGCATTCTGGTGCGGACGGGGGCCGAAGAGTATGTCGCATACAGCCAGAAATGCACGCACCTATCGTGCGCGGTGTATTATTCGCGCGAAAACAATCGGCTGGAATGCCCCTGCCATCAGGGCTACTTCTCCATCCGGGACGGCGCCGTGCTGCAGGGCCCCCCGACACGGCCGCTGCCTCGAGTCGCGCTCAAACGCCGCGGATCCGATTTAGTCGCCATCGGCATGCGGGAGCGGCCGGAGGCGTGACGCCGCATCGCGATCCCCGCCAGAATCGCGGCCTGACGGCGATCGACGGAGCCATGGCGCTCATCGTGCTCCTTCTCATCATGCAGATCTGGCTGTTATCGGCAACGCTCGATGCATTTCTGGCCGGCCACGCCGATGCGGCCGTCCCCGGCGCCATCGCATCCGGGTTGTTATTCGCGGCCTGCTGGGCCCTGTACCGGCTCGTGCTACGTCTGGATCGCTCGATTTGATATGGCAGAAATTCCTCTACACCCGAAACACCCTGAACGCATCTGCTGGGGCTGTGAAAAATTATGCCCGGCGGACGATCTCCGTTGCGGCAATGGAAGCGTCCGGGCGCAACACCCGATCGAACTGTTTGGGGACGACTGGTATGAGTGGTCGAAGGAGCAAGACGCCGCTCGCACGATGCCGCCGGCTGTTGCCAAAGGTGACTACTAGGGGCTCATCAAAGCTCGCGATTTCGGGGCATTTTGAGCGGCTCAGCGATAGCCAAGATCAGGAGAGTTTGTCATCCAAAACGAGTGCCTCCTTCACCGGCCAATCATTTTGATGGCGTAGCGATGCGATTCGACCTGATCGGCGACATTTAGAAGTCGACGAATCGAGGCGCCGGATCTGGCGGCGGGTGCATTCGTCAGTGAGGGTTACGGCGATAAATTCCCCGGTTCCGTTTGCCGCGGAAATGCCGCAATCCGCCGTTTCGAAGACGCTCGACCAGCCAGTTCAAGCAGGTGGAAAGCGAATTGATGCCGCTGGTCGAAGCGATGCGGGCGGACAAATTCGACTTCGCGCCGAAGGGGGCGCATTTGCGGGCGTGCGCACGTTCCGGCAGCAGGCCATGCATATTGGAGCGGTGATGTACATCGTGTCGGCGCCAGCGTGCCAACGTCTGAGACATAAGCCTCTCGCGGAAATCGGGGCAACTCAGAAGCCTGATAGGCGGGCGAAGCTGGTTGACATATGCCAGCGCCTCATCGGCGCTGGGGAATGCATCGGACCACATCACTGGATCATCGAAGAGCAGGTAAAGCTACACGCGACGAGTCCGGACATTTTCAATTGGCGGCGGATCGATCCGCGTTTGTCGGCTCTTGAAACAGAGGTCGCCCGACCGCAGTTCCTCAACGATGACTCGAATCGCGGAGGAGATCTGCAGTGACTTCGAGCACGGAAGAAGATGGATCTGGAGCTTGGCGGTCATAGTGGTGCTCCACTGCGGATCGGCTCCGTATCCGAGCTGCAAAAACTGGAGTTTGGCGCTGGGCGCCACGAACCAGTTCTGGGGGATTGCGACACCGCCCTCGCCGCTCACAGCTTCCAGGACCCCCTTGCCGAACAGCACGGGGGACTTCGAGAACGAGACACAGAGGCGGAACGGTACGCGTCATACCCCACGCTCGCAGTTCGCCTTCATCCGGCCATAGACCCAGATGAATACCGGCACCCTCTACCGCCGGCGCAACCCTTGCCAGGGCGTCGGGACGCAACGGTAATGGCCGCTCGAATATAAGCGGCTGTATAGCCTGTTCGGCCGAAAGGAACGCGAGTGAGATGCGCGGCATGAAACCTTCTTCGCGTCGAAGGCTCGTCCAAAACGCGGCCTCGATTATCTCTTCGATGATCGCTGCGTCGGGCAGAGGCGCGACCTCCTTGGGGCTGCGAGCGAGCACTTCCCTTTGATGGCGAGCAAAGTGGGCGTGCACTACCGAAGAAACGGTTCTTGCAGCCGGATAGGCAGGCTCTTTCATAGCTGGATTATCGCCTACCGCCGGCGGACATCCTGTTCAAACGATTGAATCAAGGGTGGCCGATGTAATCCATTCGGCCTCCGTCCACCGTGAGGATCTGGGCGGTGATAAACGCCGCTTGCGGAGAGGCCAGGAACGCCACTGCGTGGGCAATGTCTTCGGGTTGGCCCGGCCGTCCGAGCATGGAGAGATTGCTGATTGTCTTCACGACATCGCGGTATTCCTGCTCCGTACGGCCGTCCTTCACCATGTCCGTCAATATGAAGCCGGGGGCCACTGCGTTGACTGTGACGCCATGGCGCCCGAGTTCCATGGCAAAGCTCCAGGGAGCGTCGTGCCGTGACCAGCGATTGAAGTTATGTTGACGATCCGGCCGTAGCGACGTTCTATCATCCGTGGGACGACGGTTCGGGTGGAATGGATTAATCCATCCACATTGGTACGGCGCAATACGTTCCATGCCGGTCGGATCGAATGTGTCGAGAGTGGCGCGGTAGGCCAGCCCAGCGTTATTCACGAGAATCGAGATTGGGCCCAGCTCGGCGATGATGCGCCCCACCATGCTCTCAACCTGAGCCGGATCGCCGACGTCCGCGCGCACGGCGATCGCTCGGCCAGCCCCGCCGATCTGCTCAACCAAGCTTGCGGCCCTCATCCGCGCGAGAAAAGTAGTTCACACAGACTGCCGCTCCGTGCTGCGCCAAGCGGAGCGCGATGGCCCTCCCAAGGCCGCGTGAAGCTCCCGTTACCAGGGCAATCTGTCCGGTTAGTTCCATTTCTCAAAGTTAGCAACCAGTGGGCGTCATTTGATGTCGAGAATCCCCTCGCAACCGCTCGGGTCCCCAAGTGGTTTGTCGAAAGCGATCACCCTGTTAATGCTGAGCCCGTCGGTAGTTCCTGAGCCGTTCATTGCGCGCGACTCTTAGCCAGGATCCCTTCCATTCGCCGGAGCATTTCCGACGCCGGCACCTGCAGCACAGCCGCCAAGCGCACCAACGTTCGCACCGTCGGACTCTGCACCCCGCGCTCGAGCAGGCTGATATACGTTCTATCGAAGCCCGCATCCAACCCCAGGCGCTCCTGCGAAATGCCGCGTTCATTGCGGATCTGACGCAGCGCCTCCCCGAACGCCTTCTCCGGCCCGGAGGCCGGTTGCCTGTGTCTGCTCGCGCGTTTCGCCAACAGATCAATGCTGGCCGTCGGAATACTAAAGTCCCACACGGACTATAGTCCGAATATTAGAGTGAATCGCAGCGCCCATGATCACCCCCGCTCCGCCCCAACCCTCTCTCATCCGCCTATTTCTGCCCGACGGCTCCTCCGAAGGCCTGCGTCTGGTCGAGAAGGCGGGCTGGATCGGGTGCGCCGCCATGTTCTCCCGCGGCCGTTTCCCGGAGCTGAGAACCCGCCCCGAGCTCAAGCGCACCGGAGTATATCTTTTGCTGGGGGATGAACCCGGCGACCGGCGCCCGCGGCTCTACATCGGCGAAGGCGATCCCGTCCTCAATCGCTTGCTTGAACATTTTCGGAAGAAGGACTTCTGGTCGACGGCGATCGTGTTCACCAGCCGCGATGGAGCGCTGCACAAAGCGCACCTGCAGAATCTCGAAGCCAGCCTGATTCGACTTGCCGCGGTCGCCAAGCGTTGCCAATTGATGAACGCGAATATGCCAGAAGAGCCGTCGCTGTCGGAGATCGATCAAGCGGAAACGCGCTTATTCCTGGCCCAGTTGCTCAGCGTTTTGAGCGTGCTCGGGATTGATATTTTTCAGCAGCCCGCTGCGGCGCTGCCCGGCTCCGCGATGTATCATCTGGACGCGAAAGGTCTCCACAGCGAAGGCTATGAAACCGACGCCGGCTTTGTGGTGCGGTCCGGTTCGCAGTCTCCGAATTTGGAGGCGCCCTCCTGTGCCGCGCCCATCATCAGCGTGCGCGCCGATCTGCAGCAACAGCGTATTCTGATCGCGGGCGGCGATCGCTTGATCCTCAACCAAGATTACCTGTTCTCGTCCCCCTCGCAAGCGGCTGCCGTGATCTTGGGCCGAGCTGCGAACGGGCGAGTGGAATGGAAAACAGCCGACGGGCGGTCGCTCAAGCAAATGCAGGAATCAGCACTCGAACGCGAACTGGCATAACGAAAATCCTTCGAACGGTCGTCCGTCGATTTCGGACAAGAAAGGAGTGGGCGGCGACCTCACCAGGCGCCTCTAGTCCAAACGCTCTGGCTCCGTTGAAATTGGTGGCATCCGCGCGACGCCTCATTGCTCTTCCTTCCGCTCCTGCGCTATGCGGCGGGCGAAGAGACGGCCCGCTTCCGTGCTTTCGAGCGTGCCCAATGCCTGCAGCAGAAAAGAATTGGTCGCGGCGCGAGCTTCCGCGACCAGGCGCTCAAAGCGCTGGATCTCCTGGGGCTGCAGGACCGCATAGCGGGACAGCGCCTGCAGGCTGCGCCGCACCTCGTCGAAACCCTGATTCATTCTGCACAACTGGTCATAGACCTTCTTCCCGGCATGTCCTCTCCTGCTCCCGTTCCGGCGTGGCGTCCGCCGGGCACGTCGCATGTTGGCTCCTGTGGGCCGCTCCGTTCAAGTGGCGCTCGGAGAACGGCGCCGGCGCATAGGCCGCGTTGACCTGCGCGCATGTGCGCGGGTCCGCAGAATGCATGGCCTGCATGGCGCCAATACAGTGAGCCAGATCGCTCACAAAGAGCCCGCCTGCAGCCGCTCCCGACTATGTTGCGGGAGCGGGTCGTTTTTCGCTTGCCTTTGGGGGCAACCAGAGGGATGTATCGTCATGCGCCAAGCAGGCGCGGAAAAGGAAGAGCAAAACACACATGACGAACGCAGAGACCAACGGCAAAGCCGCCCTTGCGGCACAGGGCGCGCACGTCGCGCCGGAGAAGGCGGCCTCGAAGAACGGCGCCAGCCGGAAGAAGGGCGCGCCCACCGCCAAGAAAACCGCCAAGGCCGCCGCGCCCAAGAAGAAAGCCCAAGCAGCCAATAAGAAGGCCACCAAGCCCCAACGCAACCTCACAGCCCCGCGCCCCGGGAGCAAGGGCGCGAAAATCCTGGAAATGATCGGACGGCCCAAAGGCGCCACCCTCGCCGAGATCATGAAAGCCACCGGTTGGCAGGCCCACAGCGTGCGCGGTTTCCTCTCCACCGCCGGCAAGAAGCGCAACATCGCGTCCTCGAAAAACGACGCCGGCGATCGCTTCTACCGCAGCGCCAAATAGGCAAACCCCACTCCCCTCGCCCCAGCCGCCGCCGGATTTTAACAATCCGGCGGCGGTTCTCATCTGGCTGAACAATCCTTATTTTTTCCGCCGAGCCTACTTGCTCCCTCGGGACAGCTTCAGCGGCATCACAACGCGCACGAGCGGCAGCCGAAAGCGGATGTTGGGCGGCGTGACCTTTCGCGCGACTGCCGGGTTCTCAAGCGCTGGGGCATTCTCAAGTTGCCGTCGTTTCCTCGCCAGGATCTGCTCGATCGAGGGCGACGGGAATCCGGATGCGCACTTTATCGGCGAAGCCAGCCCTCACGACGCTCTCCCAGCCAGCTTGCGCCGGTATCAAACCTGAAACGGACAGGCCTTTCCGATCCAGGCGGCCCCGTCGGCCGAGGGGGTTCCTTCAGCCGATCCTGCACCTCTTGCCATTGCGATTCGCTCAACCTATCCATTCCGCACACCGCGGCTGCCGCTCGCGCATACACGCGGCAATCCAATGCTTCGTTCCGCTCCCGCATCTTCTGCCACTCCGGACGCCGGTACCCTTTCACGATCTTCGTCACGATCTGCTCGGCGGTCAATTGCCTGAAGTACTCTTCGCCGTAGCACGGGAAATGACAATAGCCGGGTGGATAGGGCTCACCGCTTTCCTCCGTGGGACGGTCGAGCTTCAACCAGCGATACAACTCCTCCTTGACCATGCCGCTATTTACGGGCCACACGCTCACGCCAAAGCGCAGTCGCTGCCCGCGCGGCCCGACCTCCACGGCGGACGGCTGACCCACAGGCGCCGCCGAGCGCGAGTCGCCCTTGATCACTACCGCTCGCGCCCCGCCGTGTTGTCTGACCCAGCCGTACACTTCGGGCGTTGCGTATCCGGAGTCGATCGCGAACTTCGCGATGGTGAGATTGACCCCCGCTTCGGTCGGGTAGTGGGTATCCAATGCTGCCGCCAGTTTCGCCCAAACCGGAGCCTCGGCCGTTTGACCTTCGAGCACATGGTAATCGATCGACCACGATTCCTTGCCGCGGCCCCACGCCACCACCTCCATCTCGATGCGGTCCTTCTGGACGTCCACGCCGGCCGTGAGAAACAGCCCCCCGGAGGGAACAGATCCGATCTTGTAATGCTCCCGGCGATCATAGAGCCGCTGCCATTCCGGGGCATCGCCCTGCTGCGCCCACGTTTGTCCAAAAACCGTGTTCACGACCACCTGCAGCTGAGCCGGATTCTTCTGCGCCTCGCTGAACATCTTGGCTGCCTCAGCCCAGCTGAACCAGCCCACCGGCGAGTACAAGCTCGATAAATGGAAGCCGGCGGCCTTGCCCGGACCCGGCGATGACGCTCGCCACTGGCCACGTGCCAGCATCCCGTGCTTGTGATGGTTTTCGATCGTGCCCTGGCAGTGCTCGCAAATATACGCGGCGCGTTCCGGTTCGTTCTTCGGCCAACGGATCTGAGCGAACTGCAGGACCTGAAACTCCCCACAGTGCGGGCAAGGCAGCCAGTAATAGCGTTGATCGCTATCCTCGAAAGCCGCTTCGATCTTGCTGCTCCCCGTGATCTTCGGCGTCGAGACCATGAAGATCTTCCGGCGGGCGAACGTACGGGTCCGGGCCAGCGCCAGCTTGATCGGATCTCCCTCGCCATCGACATCGCCCGGGTAGGCGTCCACCTCGTCCATGAACAAATACCGGGCCGCCATCGACCGCAGGCCGACGGCGCTGTTTGCGCCGGTCATCACCAACAGCCCGCCCGGAAATTCCTTGGCAAGCATCGTGTTCCCACTGTCCCGAGAGCGCGGATCGCGCACCAGTTCGCGCAGCACTGCGCTTTCTTCGATCAGAGGATCGATGCGCTGCTTCGAATTGCGTTTGGCCATCTCAACCGTCGGCTGAATCGCCAGGCAGGGGCCGGGCGCCTGATGAATGATATAGCCCAGCCAGTTATTCCCGATTTCAGTCCCGCCTACCTGAGCGCCCTTCATCAACACCACCGTTTCAACCGGTGACGACGGGCTCAAGCAGTCCATGATCTCCTTGGCGTAAGGAGTCCGCTCGGTGCGCCACGGGCCCGGCTCCGCCGACGCCCGTTGCGACAGCGTGCGATACCGATCCGCCCACTCCGAAACGGTCAAGAGCGGGTCGGGTCGCGCGCCGGCCGCCGGCGGCTTGGCTAGTAGATCTCTTCAGCGGTGGGCATCTGAAAACTCGAGCAGCGCCCTGCGAATTTCTGACGTCAGTATTTCGTGAACGCGGGTGGCATCAGATTCGGCGGCAAGGACGGCAGCAATGCGATCGGGGATATTCAACATCCCATCGCGAAAGGTTCGGAACTTATTAAAGGCCTGCACGGCAACCTCGTCGCGGCTCACCAATCTGGCGGAGCGCTCTTCGAATTCGATCTTGGAAATGCGCGCCAGGTAACCTTCCCGGATAGCGCGCGCACGGGAGTATTCAACCGCGCCGCCCTCGGGGCGGCTCGCGACCTCCAGGTCATTTGCCGGAGATGCCGCTGGATATGACGGCATGGGCCGGACTGATTCTGCCTGCGAAGACTTAGTTTGCGGCCGTGGCGCGGTGTTCCGAGCCCATTCCGAGTCGGCTGTCGCGGCATCGATTTTGCCGTCCGCCAAGGGCTGGATCCTCCCGGCTGCGATGGCCTTCTGCACTGCGCGGAGGCTTACGCCGCGGTGCCGGGAGTAGGCCCGCAGGCTCATCGGCTCTAGCGCGGTCGCCATCACTGGGCAGCCAGCCGCTGCGCGGCGAGCTCATCGAAGCTCTGCCCGGTTTCCGCCAGGACCGCCTGCTCGCCGGTGTATTCCTGCCAGCGCTTCACGATCACATCGCAGTACTTCGGATCTAATTCCATCAATCGAGCGTTTCGGCCACGCCGCTCACAGGCAAGCAGCGTGGAGCCAGAGCCTCCGAACAGATCGAGGACGCAATCTCCGGATTTGCTGCTATTGACCAGAGCCCGTTCGATCAGCTCCACCGGCTTCATGGTCGGATGCAGCCTGTTCGCCGCCGGCTTTTTCTCCTGCCACAGCGTCGATTGCGATTTGTCGCCATACCAGGGATCACTGTGCCCCTCCACATGGCAATAGAAGATCGGCTCATGCTGGAACTTGTAGCGTCCGAAGCCCCATGCGAACGTGTTCTTGGCCCAGATGATCTGGCAGCGAACCACGAATCCGGCGGCCTCCAGCGCGGTTTGGAATTCGCGCTGCGCCGAGGAGGCGTGGCAAATGTACAGTGACCCGCCAGGCTTGATAGCGCTCCGAAAGCTGGCGAACGAATTACGCAGAAACAGCTCGAAGGCTTGGGGCGTCATCGAGTCGTTCTGGAGCGTCAGCTTCTGGTCCGTGTATCCCTCATAGCCGACATTGTAGGGAGGATCGCTGAAGACCAGGTCGGCCTGTTGGCCCGCCATGAGCCTCTGTACCGCGTCCAGCTGCGCAGCGTCGCCGCACAGAACGAAGTGACGACCGGCAACCCACAGGTCGCCAGTGGTCGTCACCGGGCGCGCCGGTGAGCTCCGGCGTGGCGTCTTCGTCCGTCAAGCCCCCGGTGAGCTGGTCTGGCTGCTCCAGCAGATCCTTCAATTCCTCGTCGCTGAAACCGACCAGTTCGAGGTCGAAGCAGTCCCGTTCCAGTTGCATCAGTTCTTGGCGGAGCAGGTCCTCATCCCAGCCGGCGAGTTCCGCCAGTCTGTTATCGGCGATGACGTAGGCCCGCCGCTGCGCCAGAGTCAGGTGGTCCAGCACAATGACTGGAACCGCGGCCATTTCGAGCTTTCGCGCTGCCAACAACCGGCCGTGCCCGGCAATGATGCCGTCCTGACTATCAACCAGGATGGGGTTCACGAACCCGAACTCCACAATGCTGGCGGCGATCTTGGTCACCTGTTCATCAGAATGGGTGCGAGGATTCCGATCATACGGGACGAGACGGTCCAGTGTCCATATCTCAATAGCCTTGGCCATCGCTGGGCTCATTTGTTTTCAGCCTCCATGAATTGATAAATGACTACTGCCCGTCCCCCTGACGACCTGTATACCGACGACCTCTTTTTTCGGTCTGACGGAAGAGAGGCGCGGCGGTCATTCCACCCGCCCCCGCAGATCGCCCGGAAGTACCTTTGGTTTCAGTCGCCTGGCGTTTGCGATGCCGGATAAAACGCCTCAGGCGCGCCATGTACTGCCCACCGGCTTTTCGCCGTTGCGGGGCGGGACGAGGCAATCCGCAACCACCTGAAGAAAAGCCCCGCGCACAACGTGCCCATCATCGTCCCGCCCATGCAGACGTCGAAGCTTCCAGCAGCGGCCAGTCCCGACATTCTCCAAGAAGCTGTATCGAGTGCTCGTTCGGGCACGCGCCTCGATTGAGTTACCGCCATCCTCTTGGCATATCCAGATCGACTTCAGGTGACCCTTCCGACCGTAGGCCGGATTCACATACCCACTTGCTAAAAGTCGCTTTGCGGCCTCAAGCGAGCGAAAGCCCAGAGAGGTGCCGTCCGCCGCGTAGATCGGGATCTGTTCGCGCTTGGAAGACACTAGTGTTGTTTGAATCGGAGGGAAAGGGATTAACGAGCGTCCCTTCGCTCGATTGATTCAATTTTCCCGTGCGCATGCCCGCCTCGCAACATACGAACTGCTAATCCAGAAGTCTTGTCTTCTCAATTCGATTGAGGCAATCCGCAAGGCTTATACACACAATCGGCCGAAAAAAGTTTGAAACAAGTTCTAAGGTTTTGTTCGGAGAATCTCCGAACTGGACTTGACGGCCATCGGTAAGGATGAATGCGTGCAAGGGTGACGGTCTTTTGCCGAGCAGTTCGTGGTCTTCGATCAGTTGGCGCAGCGCAGTTGAAAGCCGGCAAAGCCGCTGAAACGATAGGCCGCGCCGGCGCAGTTCGGCAATCACGATCACGAATAGCGCCTGCGACGCCGTGTACAATCGAACACGGCCAGACCGTGATGCTATTGCAACTCTCCTCTCTTCCCACAGTTGGAGTTGACGCAGGCTCACGTCCGCGAACTTGGCTACTTCCGCTGTCCTAAAACGCACTTCGCTCGTATTCACAATCGCCTCTTCTCCGAGTGTTCTGAACGTTAAACAGCAGCCATTTCGCGGCCACTGGTGTGACGGTGTGACAGCGTGTGACAAGAAAACCCATAAGAAACGCCTCACGAGGACGCTAATCAAAAAACTTCCAGGATTCGATGTCACACGCTGTCACACGGCCCTTTTTTGTCACACGGGTTCGGCTAATCATCCTGTAAACTCCTGACCATAATGCCAAGCCACACTCGAATCTGCTTGGTGTCCCTCCCTCCGTCAGGTCTCACCCGATCCTGCTTCCTGCCGAGTTTTTGCAGCCTTGCATCGAAAAGCCCCTTCGAGAGTGGGTGTTTGTCGCCGCTAGTGTCGGCCCACACCGAGTAGGCACCGTACAGATCCGCAACGGGAACCCAGCACTTTTCTTTTTTCCATGAGTTGACATCCCCACTGGTAGCAAGGGCGCAGCGGTCCTCGAAGAATTCCTTGAGCCGATCCGACTCCTGCCGGTATTGTTCGGTCGCGACCATTACATCCGGGGGATCACCAAGACTATCGTGGTAGTAGAGAGCCGCGCCCTCCGCTATCCAGCGCAAAATACCTGGCAATTCAGTTCGCAGCTTTTCGGGCAGTCCTGTGTCGATCTCCTCTTGAGGGATCTGAGTTTTGAACGGGATGCACTTTACGCGGTTCCAAATCGCGTCGTTCGGGTCGGCGATGACCGGCTTGTGATTGCAGTCAAGGAACAGTTTGTACGTCGGCCGGAAAGTGATCATGTTCTCGCGTAGCCGCCGAGCCTTGATCTGCCCCAGGCCGGTCAGGTACTTCACTCGGCTTAAGGAAAGGCGCTGCCCCTGTTCCACCTCACTAGACGAAACGAACCGGCAGCCTTGCAGGTCCGCGAGGTCCGTGTTTACAGCATTGTTCGCGAGCGCCTCTTTTGGGCGAATCATCAGGCTATCGACCTGAACCTGACCAGCGTATTCTTTATCTCCAAGCGCATCACGGATGACCTCAAGCAGCGTCGTCTTCCCGTTGTTGCCCTCGCCATACAAAACGAACAGAAGTTTCTCTGGCTTTCCCGTAGCGGCGCACCCAAAGGCCTTCTGGAGATAGGAAACCATCTGGCCGGCATTGATGTTGTCGCCCTCCGAGGCATCCGGGTGGCCGCCCATGATCCGGAACAGGAATGCCATGAATTGCGGGCACTCGGCTTGCTGGTCGTAGCGAAGCGGAATCAACTTGCTCAAAAGGTCCTCGGGCCTGTGCGGTCGCAACTCGCCCGTCCGCAAATCCACAGTGCCGTTCTCGGTGTTCAGCGTCCACGGGTCTTGGTCAAAATCGCTCGCACTGGCTTGCCGCACTTTCTTCTTTGTGAGATGAATCATGTTCGCCAGCGCAGCACGAGACAGGGAGCCGTTGACAAATCTCAGAAACGTCTTGCGTTTTTCCGCATCTGCGATGTGCTTCGCTTCGCCGAATGCCTCCAGGATGGTCTTTTCGGCGCGCTTTTCGGCCTCCAAGAATTCATCAAACCGCCACTGCCGCCCCGTCCAAACGTAGTAACTGTTCCGTTCAGCGCAATAGATCAGCTCATGCCCGTACAACTCCGCCAGGCGGTCCGCGTTGCCGGTGTCGTTCCAAAGATAGTCCCGGCGTTGCGCCTGCCCGATACCCAACCACCGAAGCGCGGTATCGACGACCTTTTTGTCGAGCAGTTCGGTTAACGTCGGCACCCCGGTTATCTCGCCGCCGGCCGAAAGCTTCTCGAACGTGGATTGCACTTCGGCATCTGCGGCGCCTAGTTCAGGATTGAGCGGCCAGAGACACCGGTAGATCACGCGGTGAAACGTCTTGGCATTTTCGGAACTCCACTCAGCGCGCGCGAGTACGCCGGCCAGCGCCAGAAACCCAAGATGGCGCGATCCTTTAGTCGGCCAGTGGCGCGCAAGGAGCGCGGCGGCCGCCACCCTATGAACCGCCGACACAACGACTTCCACATCAATGTTTGCGGGCGCGCCTTCGAAGCCCTGCTCGAAGCGGACCGCTTCGCCACTCTCGTGGAGGCTTGGCGGCACCACCGTTTGCAACCCGACCGAACCGCCCGATGACAAGCCGCGCAACTCGACAATCGTGCTCTGATCCAGCGGATCGATAAACTGCTCAGTGCGGGCAGGCGGGTCTGACCGATAGAAGAAGTGCGAGAACGGTTTAGATTGCCTCCCAAATATCAGGCCGGTCTCAGGTAGCAACTCGCGGGCTGCGGTTATGGCTTCGGGACAATCGCAGTCCACGTCGGCGCTTCCGAACTTGTCACCCAGAAGGACCCCGATGTTCTGCGGCGCGCCGTTGAAGTATTCGGATGCCCGCCCCCTCGTTATTTCAAGCCGTTGCCACTCCTTGAGAACGGGACGCTTTGACCGGTGCGGAACGGGCACTGGCGAAAAGCCTTTTTGAATCCACATGATTGCAGCATCAAGAGGGGTCATATCGATTCCTACCTCGAACCAAAAAAGAGGCGCCTTCCCGAGTCACGGGCGCGCCTCTTCGTATTGTTTTAAATCGGTATTTGGTACGCGGGCGGTTTAGTTCACATACTCCCTCGCAAGCAGTCCAAGTACCGCGAAGGGACCGGTTCCAGGCAGCGAGGGAAGTCTGCTTTCAGACCAGTTCGAGACGTGTCCAAGGTGGGCGCCCGCTACGGACGGGCGGCGGCGAACCACGCCGACCATTCTGAAAACATTGAGCGTTGACGGGTTCGATCACAGTGCCAGTTGGCCCGCAAAAGTTCGAAACGTGTCCAGACTGGGGAGCCAAAGATATCGAGGCGATCTTTTGCGCTCAATACGATCGCATGGCGCGCGTGATCGCGCGAATTGTGCGGGATCCGGCGCGAGCGGAGGAGCTCCGGTCGAGGTGTTCCTGAAATTATGGCGGAATAAACGGGTGCACGGCGAGATGGCGGAAGGCTGGCTTTATCGCGCGGCGGTGCGGACGGGATTGGACGAGCTGCGGCGCCGCACGCGGCGCACGCGTTATGAACGGCTGCTGGGATTCGCGCGCGGACCGTCGACGCCGGAGCAAATCCGAGCCGCCGGCGAGGAGTGCGAGCGGGTTCGCTTGGTCCTCTCTGTTATTGCGCGGCGCGACGCCGAAATGCTGCTGCTGCGCAGCGATGGCCTTAGCTACGAGCAATTGGCGGCGGCGTTCGAGCTGAACCCGGCATCGGTTGGAACCCTTCTAAGCCGGGCGCAGCGCGCGTTCCGAAAGGAGTACATCAAGCGTATGGAGAACAATAGCGACACGGGATTGAACGATTGGGTGGAGCAGCGGCTCGCAACGCTCGGCGCCCACGCTCAATGGCAGCCGGACGCGCGCCTGGGACTGGCGCGGTTTCACGCGCGGCCTGGAAGCGGAACCGCACGCGGGCTGCGCTGGACCTGCGCCGCGGCTGCAGCCGCGACTGCTTTAATCGTGGCCTTCCCGCGCCGCGCGTGCTCGCGCAGCGTTGCCTGAACTGCTCGGTCGCGCTGTGGCAAAAGCGTGGCGGCCACGGGCGCGGTGCGGCTTGAGTTGAAACCCGAAAACCTGCGCGTCATAGCGCCCGACTTTGCTCTCAACGACGCTTCAAACAAGGTCGTCAAGCTTTCCTATTTGCGAGGCAAGGTGGTGCTGCTGAACTTCTGGGCCACCTGGTGCGGAGGCTGCAAGCTCGAGATCCCCTGGTTGGTGGACTTTCAGCGCGATTATCAGGGTCGCGATTTTACCGTGCTCGGCGTCGCGCTGGACGATGCCGGTTGGAAGATCGTAAAGCCGTTCGTGGAGCGAAAAAAGATGAACTACCCGGTCGTGGTGGGCGATGGAAAGTTGGCGAGCCGATATGGCTCCGAGTCCATGCCGATGACGGTGCTGATCGATCGCGCCGGAAGGATCGCCGCATCGCACTCCGGCGTGCTGGACCGGAATGCTTGCGAAAAAGAGATCCGGCAGCTACTCAATCGCTAACCTCATAGCCGTGATCGGCGATGTGCGCCCACAAAAAGCCGGATTCATGGCCATGATACGCGAAGATCTGTCTGACGAGATCGCACACCTGCTCGCAGCCTCTTTCATAGAACACCAGGACGGAAGGACCCGCGCCGCTTAGAACGCACCCCAGCAGACCGGGGGCGCGCAGACGCACGATCTCGTCGAGTCCTGGAACAAGGGCGGCGCGATAGGGCTGGTGCAGGCGATCCTCCAGCGCCGCCGGGAAGGCGCTGGTGGTCCCGCTGGTCAGCGCCGCGATCAGCAGCGCCGAGCGCTGCACGTTGAATATAGTGTCCGCGCGCGAGTACGAGGCCGGCAGCACGGCGCGAGCTTCCGCCGTGGGCAGAATAAAATCCGGGACGACGATGCAGACGCCGTAGCGCGCCGGGAGTTCCAGTCGCACGGCGCGCGCGACGCCGCCCGAATCGAGCGCGCTCGCGACAATCGACCCGAGGACGCAGGCCGCCACGTTGTCGGGATGGCCTTCGATGCGCGCGGCCTCGTCGAGAATGCGCAATGGCTTCCAGTGAAGGCCAAGCAGGTGGTCCGCCATGACCACGCCGGCGGTAAGCGCGGCCGCGCTCGATCCCAGGCCTTTACCGATCGGAATATCGTTCTCGATCTCGAGAGCAACGGCCGGAAGGCTCTCGCCGACATCGCGCGCCACCGCCAGCGCCGTCTGCCAGATCAGATTGTCCTCGGACGTCGTAATGCACGCCGCGTCGCGGCCGCTCACGCGAATGCTCAACGCGGCGGCGGGTTCAAAACGGCACACCAGATACAGCTCCAGCGCCATGCCCAGGGCGTCGAATCCAGGACCGAGATTGGCGCTTGACGCCGGTACGCGGACGGTAGTCATGCGCGACTGTCTCCCATTAAAGCATTCGTTCGCCCGACGCCTTTGTGTCGTACCCCCCAATGCTCTCCAACTCTCGCCGAAAACTCGTACGGCCGAGCGTCTCCAACAGAGCTTGGATGGAGGGGAGATTCAAATGCTGCCGTCGGATCGCCAGGTCGTAACGCTCGCTGACCAGCGAAATGAAACCAAGGCCAAACTGACGGGCCGCGGCGCGCGTCGCGATACAGCAATCGGCGGCGCCCGTCCGAACGTCCCAAGCCGCGGACAAATGTCCCAAAGCATAATGGCGATAGCCGCGCACGGCCTTCGCGTCGATCTTCAACCGCTTCAGACGATCGTCCAGCAAGAGGCGGCTCCCGGCGCCTTTTTCCCGGTTCACGATGGCGACATCTTTGCGGCCGAAGTCTTCAATTCCGCGAATTCCCTTCGGGTTCCCTCGCGCCGTGACAATGCCCTCCTCCCATACCGCGAAGGAAATCACGGCCACCGAGTTCTTCGAGAAAATGCGGCCGATCTCGGTAAGATTCGACTCGCCGCTCGTCTCGTCGCGCAAATGCGTGCCTGCGACATGCACGCATCCTTGCTTAAGCAGCGTGAGCGCCTGCGTGCTGTTGCGCTGCGCCAGCACCAATTCAACGCCGGCCGCCTGAACGTGACGCGCCAGGATGGATATTCCCGGATCGCATCCCGCGACAAGAAGGCGGCCCTGAAAGTCTTCATCGCTGTGATAGATCCGGACCTTCGTCTTCCCGCCCTCCATCGCCTTACCTCCCACGATCGCATCGCCCGCCGGGAAATACCACGGAACCGGCGATGGCGCCGACGCCATCAGATTCCTGTCCACTTGGCAAAGCTGCACGGGCTGGCCCGGCCGCGGCGCGTCCGCGCCCGGCAAAAGCGTCACCTGCTCCTCGGGCACTTCCGGCGCCGATGCGCTCTCCCCTAAAGTAAACAACTCCTCGACATCGGTCTCCAGCACCCGCGCCAGCCGCAGGGCCACCGCTGTATTCGGAACGTAGCTGCCGGCTTCGATGGCGTAAATCGTCTGGCGGCTGATCCTTACCTCTTTTGCCAACCAGGCCGCGGAAAGTCCGCGCTTCTGGCGCAGCGCAGCCAGGTTATTCTCGATTTCCGGAGCCACCGGCTTCATCATAGCGGCAACATTGCATGTTGCGTAGACAGGCGCCACCTTGGCGCCCGGCTCTCCCATGCGTATCTCTTTTACGATACACTGGCATCTTTACAAGACATGCAATGCGGGAGGATCGACATGCGCATATTCGGGTGCTTCTTCGCCTGCCTCCTATATATATCCCCGGCCCGCGCCCAGGTCACGGCTATCCTTTCGGGAACGGTCGCCGATCAATCCGGCGCGGTAATCCCGGGGGCGAACGTAACTGTCAAGAACGTGGACACCGGAGCCGGCCGTGGCGCCATAACGAGCCCCGCCGGCCGCTATCAGTTCTCGTCCCTCCCGGTTGGGGAGTATGAGATTCGCGCGTCGAAAGCCGGCTTCACGGAAGAAGTACGCAGCGGCGTCCACCTGGCCGTTGGCCAAAGCGCCGCGGTCGATATGAGCTTACGGCTCGGCGAGTCGAGCCAGAGGATCGTCGTGAACGGAGACGCGCCGCTCGTCGGCGTCACTACCGCCGACGTATCCGGCGTGGTCCGCGAACGGCAGATCAAAGAGCTTCCACTCAATGGGCGAAGTTACGATGAGCTTCTGACGCTTAATCCCGGAGTTGTCAATTTCACTTGGGAAAAGACCGGGGGGATCGGCGTATCGAATTCGACGGCCGGAAACAACTTCGCCGTTTCCGGCAACCGTCCGCAACAGAACCTGTTCCTGTTGAATGGCGTGGAATTCACCGGCGCCGCCGAAAACAACATGCAACCGGGCGGTGTCGGCCAGGAGCTCCTGGGGATCGATGCCGTGCGGGAATTCAACCTGCTCCCCGATTCCTACGGCGCCGAGTACGGCAAACGTCCGGCGGCGCAAGTCTTGATCGTGACTCAATCGGGGACGAACCAGTTGCACGGATCTCTTTACGAATTTCTGCGAAACAGCGCTTTGGACGCTCCCAACTACTTTGACATCGGTTCCGCCCCGGGTTTTCAGCGTAACCAGTTTGGTGCTTCGCTCGGCCGAGCGATCCAGAAGGATCGGACATTTTTCTTCTCTAACTACGAGTCGTTCCGCCAGCACTTGCGCCAGACCGGCGTCGACCTTGTCCCCGACGCGAATGCCCGCAATGGCTATCTGCCTTGCGCGCTCGTCAGCCCCGCGCCGGGCCCCTGCCCCGCATCCGGGCTGCAGTTCGTGGGAGTTTCGCCCTTGACCAACGCCTGGCCCGCGCCCACTCCTGGCGCGCCCGATTTCGGAGGTATTTCAGAAGCGTTCAATAATCCTTTGCAAACCATCCGCGACGATTTCGGGACCGTACGGCTCGATCGCGTTTTTTCAAAAACCGATACACTGAGCGGGATCTACACCGTCGACGATAGCGCCGCCGTCACACCCACCAGTACGAATCTCTACAGCACGGATGTCGAAAGCCTTCGGGAGCAGGTGGCGAGCATCGAAGAAACTCATATCTTCTCCGCCAATCTACTGAACACCCTTCGCGCCGGTTTTTCACGGGCCGCTTATTTCTTTACCGGCGAGCCTACCCCCGGTACCCCCGCTGCCGCCTTGCCGAGTTTCCTCGCCGGACGTCCGCTCGGCGCCCTCGTGGTTGGCGGCAGCGCCGCTTCGAATCCGGCGGCGCAATTAAGTCTCGCCGGCAGCAATAACGGCAGCAATCTCGATCTCGCGCGGAATCTGTTCACCTACGAGGACCGCGTATCCTTGACGAAGGGCCGCCATCAACTCAACTTTGGAGCCTGGTTCCAACGGCTCCGGTCCAACGAGAATCTGGCGCTCAGCCAATACGGCCAAGCCACGTTTACCGGCCTGCAGACGTTCTTGCAGGGAACGGTGGGAAGTCTGTTATACGATCCCGCGCCAACGCCCCTCGGATGGCGTTCCTGGTTTGGCGCGTTCTATGCCGGGGATGTCATTCGAATCAGCCCCAATCTGACGTTATCGCTGGGCTTTCGCGATGAATTTTCAACGGGGTGGAATGAAGAGCACGGTCGCGCGGCTACTTATACCTTCTCTAATGGAATCATCTCGACTCAGCCTGAGGTCGGAGCCTCCGCATTCACGCGCAATAACGCGAAGTTCCTGCCACAACCGCGAGTGGGCCTGGCATTTAGCCCTTTCAACAAGAACCACGCAACCGTCATCCGCGTTGGGTTCGGCATGTACAACGATCTGCAGGATGCGCTCGGCTACCGCACCGATCAGAATGCGCCGCTTAATCCAACCTATAGTCTTCCAAACCTCGCGATAGGCCAGCTTCCAATCGCCCCGGCCGCGCCCGTTCCCGCAACCGCAAAGTTAGTTCCCGGCGGCGTTCAACCCGACTTATACACCCCCACACTCGTTAGTTGGTCGTTCAAGGTTCAACAAGAGATCGCTACCAATTCGGCTCTTACAATCGCATATATCGGATCTCATGGATATCATGAAATCATCGGCATCGACGGCAACGAACCATTCCCGGTGATCTGTCCCGCGGCTCCGTGCCCGGCCATCTATCCCGCTAACTTCCCCGCCGGCATTGCCGGCGCGCCGGTCGCCGCCGGGACATACTATGTTCCAATCGCCACCAGGGCCAATCCGGCACTTGCGAACACGTGGACCTATTTTTCCGAGGGAGATAGTTCTTATAATGCACTGCAAGTAGATCTGAATCGTCGCTTCAGCGCGGGTTTATCGCTGCGGGCAATCTACACGCGATCCAAAACCATCGACGACGGCGATTCCTTGAACGCGACGACCTCGGGAGGCGAGCCCGCCCTGGCCTCCAATCCTTTTGATCTCCGGGCGGACCGCGGACTTGCGAACTTCGATGTAAGGAATGTGGCGGTCGTCAGTGCAAGCTATGCTTTGCCCTTTCGAAAAGGAATGCTCGCTCGTGGCTGGACCGTAAACTCGATTGCCACGTTGCAAGGCGGCTTCCCCTTTACGCCGCAACTGAGCTATAACCCCTCGAACAACGGCGACACGCGAAACCCGGTACGTCCCTTCGTGAACCCTTCATTCACGGGTCCGATAATCCTAGGCAATCCCAATCAATGGTTCAATCCCGCTGCCTTCCTTACTCCTCCGAATAATAGCGGCTTTTACGGCAATCTCGGAAGAGATACCCTAATCGGACCCGGATTAGCTACTTGGGATTTATCTTTCCTCAAAGACACGCGCATTCGCGAAAACCTTCGTGTTCAGTTTCGAGCGGAGTTATTCAATCTGTTAAACCGGGCCAACTTCAATACCCCCAACGCCATTGTCTTCACGCCCGCCGGAGTGTCTCCCACCGCCGGCGTGATCACAAGTACCTCGACGACATCGCGACAAATTCAGTTCGGCTTGAAGCTGCTTTGGTAGATTGAGGTCGCAGAAGGCCTAACATGGAAACACAAGCTATAGCTGAGCTCCTTGGCGGTCGCAAAGTCCTGGCAAGCCCGAAACGCTACGGGTCGATAACGGGCCGGAGTTCATCAGTGGAAATCTGAAGAAATGGAGCGAGCAGAAGAAGGTCGGCATTCAGCATATCCAACCGGGAAAGCCGACGCAGAACGGACATGTCGAGAGCTCCAATGGCAAACTGCGGGACGAGTGTTTGAACTTGAACTGGTTTTTAAATCTGGGAGACGCGCGAGAGAAGATCGAGACATGGCGTATGCACTACAATTTAGAGCGGCCACACAGCGCGCTGAAGTACCGGACGCCGGTGGAGGGTCCGCCGCCGATTTGCCCTGGCATGCCTCTCCCCCCAGGCACACCAGGGCAAATCGGGACAGCAGCTTGAGCATGAGTCGAATTTGTAGTTATGAATGGTAGAGAGAATTGGGGCAGGTCAGTCCGAGCAGATCCTCGGCACGGCATCACCCTCGCGTCATCGCAACCATCGCATCATCCCAACCATCGCATCTCATCGATTTCATGCTTATCTAGCCAACCTGGAACCAAGCTCCGCTGGAAATAACACGAATGAAGGGATTCGAGCGCTGGTGATCTCGGATGGACGCCGCTACGCGACTCGTACACGACACTCGCCAACGCATCTCCCGGCGTGGGCTCGATCCACGAGACTAAGCGAACGCAGCCACTAAATCCTCGTCCGCCGACCGCCTTCGCCCCCTACATGCCTGTGATCTGGAACTCATAACATGTCCGCAGCCACCCGTTCGTGGGCGCTCCCCCGCACAGTGCGTACGCTCCCGGCTGCAGCGGACTCGCGGGACGGACGGTAGTTGCGCCGGCGCCATCGGTCGCCAACGTCACCGGCCGCAGTTCATCGCGCTGAAACATGGCATCGCTAAAAAAGTCCCGGCTGAAGGCGTGCTTGACCTTCAGCGGCACTTCGCGGTGATCGGCCGCGCGCCCAATTTTCACCAATTGCCATCCCGCGCTTGCCGCCAAGCCCTGCACATAAAGCGTCGGGGTGCTTTCCGTCACCTGCACGATGTAGGCATCGGCCGCCAACGCCACCGTCTTACCCTCCGGAGTGTAAAAAGGCCAAGTGCTCCAGCGCGGCCCCAGCTCCGGCCACAGCTCGAAGGAGCGCAGTTCCGTAGCCGTGCTTCCCTTGCGGTAAAACACGCCCCGCGGCGTAGGAATTGAAACACCCGGCACAATTGTCATCTGCGCCCACACCACTGTGTTCAGTACGCGCTCCGTCGCCCCCTGCCGCTGCATGGCAACGATGGCGGCCGGCGAAATGTCGAAAGTCGAGCCGCGCTCCGCCAGAATCTCTATCTCAGACACGATAGTGCTCTCGGGCACGTTCGCTTGCAGCATGTTCATGATCTCGCGGTTTGCGGTCTGCGCCACCGCAGTGTCCGGCGCGGCCGCCTGCCCCCAAACAAGGCCGCCCAAAGCCAGCGCCGCCGAAAACAATTTCGTAAGCATCGGTCTCCTCCGCGGAGTTGGACGCTCAAACGCTAAGTAGTATCACCCGCTACCCCTGAGGAAATTACTGATCAGTACTATCAGTACGAACGGAAAAAAGCCGCGAGTGTACGCTCGAACATTTCCGTACACTCGCGGGTGCGACGAACCAAAATCACTAAAGGAGGTTTAACATCGTACCTCTTATCGTCGGAGCACGAAAAGAACTTTAGACGCGGCGCCGTCACGCCGCTACCCACATCTTTAGCCAGACCGGAAAGGATTGCAACCCGCTGCTTCAGGCCGAACGACGCCGCGGATCGCGGGTACATGCCGCTCCGGCTTTTAATCTCCGGAACCACTGCCATTGAGCAGAGGCCCACGGACCGGGCTCGCTCCGAACTCGCTGCCGGGCTAAACTAGGGCTAAACCTTTACCGGCGCCGAGGGATTCGTCCGATCGGGCCGACTGTAAGATTATAATTCCGAGATGATGAATGGCGGCTCGGAAAAACCATCCGGCAAAGGCAGCGCGTATACTCGCTGGCAGGCAACTGCCCGGGAGCAGCTTGCCGGTACCGTAAATCTCGTCCTGACGCTCACGGTCGCCGCGCTTGCCTTCGGCGCCGATTTTTTCGCCAAAAGAGAAGCCGTGCGCCTCACTGCTCCGGCGCGCGATATCACTTGGCTCGCTGAAGCCATGCTTGCGATCGCAGCGACCCTTGGCATCGCCGTGAATCTCACGCGCCTTTCCGATTTCCGCTGGACCGCGCGCGCCGCACGCCTGCGCGGGCTAATATCGGCCTATTCCGGCAAAGGCACGCCAATGTGGCCCAATTGGTTGCCCCAGTTGACCGCGCCAGAGGTCCCCGAGGCCATGCTCAAGGAATTGCTGGAGGACCTCCGAACGGTGCGGCAAATAAGCGCCGACAATTTGAAACTCGAAATAGGTCAGTTCGACTACGACGCCAAGGACGCCGCGACCCGCACTGGGGAGAGGCCTTTACCAACTGGCGCCGAAACTGCGCGTATGCTGCGGGCACCGCTATATCGCACGCGGGCTTTGCCCACCCTCGCCTTATTACACGAGCACTGCCGCGGCATTGCCGATCGTCGCGGCCGCCAGACCTGGCTGCTCTTCCCCTGCCAGCTCGTGGTGTTCTGCGCGGGTATCATCGTCTTGGCGATCGGCATGCTGTGCCAGTCCTACCCGCCCACCTAACCGCAAGCGCCAGTCCCGCGATTTTTAAACATGGCGTCATAAGTAACTGCGTATGATGGAGAACCGTGGTCTCCTGGAATGATGAGGCCACTTGAAATCGCAGATGCCGCTGCGGCGCTTGGTTTGTAGCAGGAGATATCAGCGCTCGGAAGAACGGCGTTATGCCCATCGGCTGCATGGGGTGCTGCTGGTCGCGCAAGGGTTGACATGTCCAGAGGTCGCGCGGTTGCTCGGCGAGGCCGTGCGCTCAGTTGAGTATTGGGTCCACCGTTATCAGCGCGAGGGGTTGGCGGGATTGACGGAAGCAGAGCGATCGGGCCGGCCGAGCCGTTTGAACGAAAAGCAGATCCGAGAAATCAATCGGGCCCTGCGTGCTAAACCAAGCGACTCAGGAATGCGGATCAACTTGTGGGATGGCAAAACGCTATCGGCGTGGATCGAGAGCAAGGGGCGGGGCTTGCGCAAGCGGAAGTCGAACTGCCGGAACAAGCGTTGGCATTGCTCCGCAAGCTGATGCGCGACGAGCACGTGGACCTCTGGGCACTGGACGAGGGTCACTTTCAGCAGCAGGCATCGCGTTGCCGTATGGGGATGCCGCCGGAAACTAAAGACCTGGTCGTGTATTATCATCCGACACGGAAAGTATGGGCTACTTCGCCGCCGTGCGCTTGCACGATGGTCGATTCTTGTCCAACGTGAGACCGGGCGATTCAACTGCGAATCCTTCGGGGAGTTCCTCAAAGTTTCCAGCAAGCCAATCCCGTAGCCGATCGCCGCGTGCTGGCGATGAGTGATAATGCGCAACATCATCGCTCGAAACTTCACCTGCCCTGGCGGCCACTCCAGGCGTCCCGATTCGGGTTGGACTTCCTGCCTCCCTATAGTCCAGAACTGACGCCCATCGAGCGGGTCTGGAAACTTACCCGTGGGCGGTGCCTGCACAATCGCTATTTCGGTTTACTCGGCGGTATTCGAAGCGCCGAGGAGCAGTTCGCCGCCTGGACCAAACCGAACGAGACGCTCTGCCAATGATACGCAACTACTTAAGACGTTGTGTTTTTGAATTCCGTTGCGCCCTTCTGCGCCGCGCTCCAAGCACTACGCGCCGGATTTCGAGCCCCGGTCCGGACGCCGCCTGCCGACCGCGCAGCGGACGCGTGCGCGCAGCCTCGCGACTCTCGATAACTCCCGCCTATTCAGCAATGTGACCCGTGCGATGATCGCGCATAGCCAAGCACCGCAGGCTCCCCGCCGAAGCTATAATTACCCCGAAGCCTTCCGCCATGGATACCATCCCAGCCGAGCAGCGCAGTCGAGTCATGAGCCGGGTCCGTTCGCAAGACACGAGACCCGAAATGATCGTGCGCGCAGCCGTCCATCGCCTCGGATTCCGCTACCGCCTCCACTGCCGCGCCCTGCCCGGCAACCCCGATCTGGTCTTTCCCTCCCGCCGCAAAATCATTTTCGTCCACGGCTGTTTCTGGCACGGACACGCCTGCCGCGCCGGCCGCAACCGCCCTGCTTCCAACACCGGCTACTGGATCGCCAAGCTCGATCGCAACCGGCAACGCGACCGCGTCAATCGCGCGCGGCTGCGCCGTCTGGGATGGCAAGTCCTCGTCGTCTGGGAATGCCAACTCAAAGATCCGGCGCGCCTCCCCGTCCGCATCGCCCGCTTTCTCGGGGAGTCGCAGTGAGCGATCCCGCCGCGCCGTGCTACACTTTCCTCGAATTTTTCGCCGGAGGCGGCATGGCCCGCCTAGTCTCGGCCCCGCTTGGCGATGCTCCTTCGCAAATGAGATTTGTGCAAAGAAAGGCGCCGCGTATCGCCTCAATTTCGGCGCCTCGCCCGAGTTGATCGTGACCGATATACGTAAAATGACGGCCGCCTATATGCCCTCGCCGGCGACGCTCGCCTTTGCCTCGTTCCCATGCCAGGACCTTTCGATCGCAGGCGCCGGCCGCGGTCTCGAAGGCGCTCGCAGCCGAACATTCACCGCGTTCTGGGCACTGGTGGACAGGCTGGCCGGCACCGGCCGCCAGGTCCCGATTATCGTTCTCGAGAACGTCACCGGCGCGCTGACCTTCAACGGCGGCCGCGACTTCGCCTCCATTCTCACCGCCATCTGCCGCTGCGGCTACCGCGTTGGCGCACTCGTCCTCGATGCCGTTCACTTTCTCCCGCGGTACAGGCCGCGGCTCATCATCGTCGCCGTCGCGGGCGACTGCGCGCTCCCCCTCGGTGCCCCCGCCCCGCCCTGGCACGACGCCCGGTTGCTCCCTGCGCACGCGGCTTTGCCGCAATCCCTAAAACGCCAGTGGCTCTGGTGGAGCCTCCCGGCGCCGCCGATGTCCGCCACTCTTACTGCGCTGATCGAAGACGATCCCGCCGGCGTCGAGTGGCATACGCCCGCTCAGACCACCCTGCTATCCCAAATGTCCGCGACAAATCGCGCCAAAGTCCGCGCGGCGCAATCGCGCGGCGAAAAGATCGCAGGAACGGTCTACAAACGCATCCGCACTGAACAGGGTGCAAAGGTTCAACGCGCCGAGGTGCGCTTCGATCAAATCGGCGGACGGCTTCGAACGCCCGCCGGAGGTTTCAGCCGCCAGACCCTGCTGCTCGTCGAGGGCGCTTCGCTCCGCTCTCGCCTGCTCTCTGCGCGCGAGGCGGCGCGCCTGATGGGCCTTCCCGCATCCTACCGGCTCCCTGCAAATTACAACGAAGCCTATCGCCTTATTGGCGACGGTCTCGTCATCCCCATAGTCGAATGGCTCGAACAACACCTTCTGCGGCCCCTGGCCGCGAACGTCTCCTCAGCCGGATCGAAAGCCGCATGAAACTCGCAACCCTTCTCCTGCTCTCCGCCCTGACAGCCCGCGCCGAAATAAGTCCTGACGAACTTCACCTGATCGACGGCAACGGCGGCCCGCCCGTCCCCCACGCCTCGATGATCGTCTCCAATGGACGCATCCTGGCGATTGGGGCGAATGTCATCCCGATGCAGCCTAACGGGCTTCGCCACCGTCGACCTGACCGGCAAATACGTCATTCCCGGAATCATCAACCTGCACGGCCATATCGGCAACGTCGTCGACCTCACGCAAAACCCGAAATTCTTCACGCGCGAAAACATCGAAAAGGATCTCAAGACCTACGCCTCCTACGGCGTCACCACCGTCGCCAGCATGGGAACCGATCAGGACCTCATCTTCCAGATCCGGGACGAGCAGCGCCGCGGACGCCCCACCATGACCCGCGTTTACACCGCCGGACAGGGGTTCGTCTACCCCGGAAGCGTCGGCGTGTTGCCCGGCGTCACCTTCTCCGTTACCACGCTTCAGGAGGTCGCCAAGGATATGGACGAGCTGGCGGCGAAAAAGCCCGACTACGTCAAAATGTGGGTCGACGACAGCCTCGGCCACGCCAAGCACATGCCGTTCGAGCTTTCGAAGGCCATCATCGACGACGGTCACCAGCATGGCCTGCGAGTCTTCGCGCACCTTTTCTACTATGACGACGCGTTGAAACTATCGAACGCCGGCGTCAACGCCTTCATGCACAGCATCCGCGATAGGCCCGTCGACGCCGCGCTCCTCGACAGCATGAAGCAACACGGCGTCTGGCAGGCCGCCGCTACGCTGACGCGGGAAGAATCGATGTTCATTTACGCCTCCACTCCGGAGTTTGTCAACGACCCATTCTTCACGCGCAGCGTCTCTCCCAAAGTGATCGCGACTCTCAAAGACCCCGCGTATCAGGCGAAATTTGCGAACAATCCAGACGCCGCGCGCTACAGAGGTTTCCTCAAGACGGCACAGCAGAACCTGAAGCGGATCGCCGATGCCGGCATCCCCTACGGCATGGGTACCGACAGCGGACCGCCCGGGCGCTTTCCCGGCTACTTCGCGCATTGGGAAATGGAATTGATGGTCGACGCCGGGCTGACCCCTTCGCAGGTCGTCACGGCCGCGACGAAGAGCGGCGCCGAGTTCCTTCACGCCCCTGATTTGGGCACGCTCGAAAAAGGCAAATGGGCCGACTTCGTCGTGCTTGGCAAGAATCCCCTCGACAATATCCGCAACACCCGCACAATCGAAGCCGTATATATCGCGGGCAATAAAGTGAACTAACGCCGCTTCGGCGCTGCGCCGCTCGCATCCTGCCGGCGCGTGCGCCGGTTTCGCGCGTAGCGCGGCGGAGAGTTGGGCGCGGTGGGTTGGCGCGGGGCGCGCCGTGTAGGAGGCGCCGGCGCAAGTCAACCGGCGGCGCCGGTAGGTTGGGATTTTCTCGTGTTTGCGGGAAAGAGGGCGGTGATTGCGAGCGCGACTGCGACCACTACGAAGGGACCGATCGCGTTGAACCACAGGAATGCGACTTTCGTGAAGAAGAACATCGCGAAGATCGACGCTTCGCCCGCGAGGACGCCGTAAAAAGCGGCGCGCGCGCCGACCTTTTTGAAGAAGAACGCCAGGATGAAAACGCCCAGGAGGCCGCCATAAAACAACGATCCGACGACGTTGACCAATTCGATCAGCGCGCCGAATCCACTGCCGAACTGCGCGAATCCGACCGCGTACATGCCCCAGAACGCCGTCGCAATGCGCGATGCCGTCAGGTAATGCCGGTCCGTCGCGTTCTTGCGGATATGACGGCGATAGATATCGATCACCGTCACCGATGCCAACGAGTTGATCTCGCCCGAGGTGGACGACATGGCCGCGGAAAAAATGACCGCGATGATCAGCCCGACCACCCCCACTGGCAGATAGCGCGTCACGAACGATAAAAAGATATAGTTGGTATCGTTTTCTCCGCTCAGTTGTTCGGCTTCGTGATGCGCCGCGCGCAGCGCCGTCTGCGCCCCGCGGTACTGTTCCAGGCTGCTCTTCTGCTGGGCCGTATTGTTGGCGCGCATCGCCGCCAAATAGCCGCTCGCCGCGGCTTTGCGTTTATCGAACGCGCCGTTGAAACGCGCGGCTACGTCCGAGGCCAGCGCCTGTTTGGAAGTTTGGAGCCCGTGCAGCGCCACGGGATTGAACAGCAGCGGCGGTCGCTCGAAGATGAAAAACACGAAGACGATCGCACCGATGAACAGGATAAAAAACTGCATGGGGATCTTGGCGACGGCATTGAACAGCAGGCTGAGCCTACTCTGGGCGATCGATTTGCCCGTCAGATAACGCTGCACTTGCGATTGGTCGCAGCCGAAATAGGCCAGCGCCAGAAACATGCCGCCGATGAGACCGCTCCAGAGGTTGTAGCGGTCGTTGGGATCGAAATGCAGATTGACCGCGTTCAGCTTTCCGACCGCTCCCGCCAGGCGCACGGCATCGACGAACGAAACGCCCGGAGGCAGCAGGTTCACCGCGATCACGAGAGCCAGCACCAGCGAGCACAGGATCAGGCTCATCTGCTGCACGTCGGCCCAGGTGATTGCCTTGATGCCTCCGGTAACTGTGTAGGCGACGATCAGCAGTCCCATCAACAAGGTCGTCAGCCGCGCCGGCCAGCCCAGAACCACCGACAGCGCGACCGATGGCGCGTACAGAGAGACTCCGGCGGCAAGCCCGCGCTCGATCAGAAAGATGCCGCTGACCAGCGCGCGCGTCCGGGCATCGAAGCGCTGCTCCAGGTATTCGTAAGCCGTGTAGACGTTGGCGCGATGGAAAATCGGAACCGCCGTGGCCGAAAGAATAATCATCGCCAGCGGCAGTCCGAAATAGAATTGCACGAAGCGCATTCCATCGACATAGCTCTGGCCGGTGGTCGAAATGAAGGTGACGGCGCTGGCCTGCGTCGCCATGATGGAAAGGCCCATGGCGTACCACGGCATGCTGCGGCCCGCCAACATGTACTTGTTGACGGTGGAGCTGCCGCGCCCGCGATAGAGACCGTAGCTGACGATGAAGATCAGCCACGCCGCCATCACGATCCAGTCGAGCGGTCTCATCCGGAAAACGCCCGCGCGAACCAGTAAAAGAGCAGGATCAGAACGGCGACAGAAACAAGGATGGCGATGTACACGCGCCGCCACGTGCCGAGAAACGGAGGGGGATCGTCGTGGACCGCTCGTTTTGTGGGAGGAAAATTATCGGGGAGCATCACGCACATCAAAATTATCGCTTGCCCCGCAACGGAATCGAAGGACACTGAGAATGCCGTTTCATAGAAAGGCCGCCAGGATCATCTCTAAAATGCGGCTCTCGTGACGAAATCTACTTCTCGGGTCTGTATTCCGGGCGGTCGCGAAGAGGATGGCCGATTTCAACCGGTCCCGATTTGCAGGTCCATTGATTCACGGGACCTCCAGTTCCGCGCTGGGCATCGCAAACGAAGAGTCATCGTGGCTGCCGCGTCGTTGCAACAGCGCCCGAAGCGTGGGGAGCAGCAACCACCGAAATGGCCCTCGCAAGTTTCTGGTTCAGCCGGACCGCTTGGATACCGTTGCCTATTCGGACCATCAGTGACGCATTGCGGTTACCTGGTTCGACCAGGACAGATATTCCGGGCAATAATCCCAGCCGCTCCAACTCACGCAGAGCCGCGGGATCTCGATCCGAGACACTGTCGATAACGGCAGGAACGCCGCAAGCCCACGAGAATAGCGGGACTCCCCCCGAACCTTGGCTATTCCGTTCCGTTCTGGAATGGGATGCCCGTGCGGGTCGGTATCTGGATCGCCCAGTTTGGCGGCAATCCGGTCTTCCAGCCGCTCGGAAATAAAATGTTCCAGCCGCTCGGCTTCGGCGTGGACTTCATCCCAAGGAAAGTCGAGAACATCATGAAGAAATCGTTCCAGGAGCCTATGATGGCGCACAACTTCGAGCGCGCGATGCTTGCCCGCCTCTGTTAGGAGCACGCCGCGATGCTTGGCATAGTTAACGAAAGGAGGTTTTCGGGCAGCCAACTTTTGAAGCATCCCGGTTATCGAGGCCGCACGCACGCCGAGCCGCTCCGCTAAGGCGTTGCTCGTAACCCGGCTCCCTTCGGGTCCGGTCAGATCCAATATCGCCTTTACGTAATCGTCCACCGATTCCGTGTTGGTAGAGGTCTTGTTTTCAGCCTTCATTAAATCTCAGCATATGCCGCGGGGGGGCTTCGCCACAATCCGCACGACGCCGCCCGGCCGACCGAAATAACAGTCCGCCGGCCGATTCCGATTGACAAACGAGGGTCGTCTCCTTAGTATTTGATTTAGGCATGCCTAAATATGTCCAGGACCAGGCCGCTCTCCGCACCGCTAAGTTTACGGCGTTCGTTATCTTCACTCTTCTTGTGGCGCGCGCGCCCGCCAGCGGCCAGGGCGAAACCACCGCCGCGATTGTAGGATCGGTAAGCGATCCGGCCGGCGCGGCCATTGCCGGCGCGAAAATTACCGTCACCAGCATCGAGAATGGATTAAAGCGATCCGCGAAAACGGATGACGCTGGGCGATTCAGCTTTCCACAGCTCAAGCCAGGTCCGTATTGGGTGAAGGCGGAGGCGGACGGGTTTCAAGCGCAAGAGAAAAAGCCGGTGATAGCCGGCCTGGGGCAAACGCAACCCGCTGACTTCACGCTGCAAATTCCGGCGTCGAGCCAGAGTGTCACCGTGACGGATCGGGAGGCGCCGATTAATCCGGACAATCCAAATACTTCCACGACCCTGAATGCGCGCGCGCTCGAAGATCTTCCGAATCCCGGTGGCGACATGACTTACCCGTTGCAGTTTGCCGCTGGCGCGCTGATCAATACGGCCGGGAGCAGCAACGACTTCGTGGGCGGCGCCAACGGGTATGGCAACGTGCAGTTCAACGGTCTGCCGGCCCTTTCAAACGGCTATATTGTGGACGGACTGGAATCGAACGATCCGCTGACGAATCTGAACAGCGGACTCTCGACGAACCTGGTTCTCGGCTTGAATTCGATCGCGGACGTGACGGTCAACACCCTGTCTTACTCAGTCGATCAGGGCCGGTACGGAGCGTCCCAGATCAACTACGTTACGAAGTCCGGCACGAATCGATTTCATGGGAACCTATACGAGCTTTGGAATGGAGCGAGATTCAATGCCGCGAATTATTTCACCAACGCGACGTCCGGCAATCATAAGCCGCGCTCGACGGTAAACCACTTCGGAGGCAGTTTGGGCGGTCCGATCCTGCGTGACAAATTGTTCTTCTTTTTCGACAGCGAGTGGGTTCGAATCGCGCTTCCCATCGTATCGGCCGCCACGGTTCCAACCTCTGCCTTCCGAAATTACGTTTTGCAGCAGCTTCCGCGCGGCGGAACGGACTCGGTGACCGGGTCGGTCTATCAGCCGGCTCAGCAACTGGCGCCGTTTTACCAGAAACTCTTCTCACTCTACGGCAACACGGCCGGCACGCCATTGAGCATTCTCGGCTGCCCTTTGGACAGTAATGGTGGCGTAGCGGGAGGCAATCCTCCCAACGGAAACGGTTGCGCAAACCGGCAGAGCGTGTCGCATTCGAGCGATGACCACGAGCAGGTGCAAACGGCGCGCATCGACTACAACATCGACGAGAAGAATACCGCTTGGTTTCGTTTTCAGGCGGACACAGGCGTTCAGGCTGCCTATACGGACCCTATTAGCCCTTTATTCAATGCCGTTTCTTCTCAACCTCTCTACTCGTTTGCGACAGGCTACACGCACATCTTTTCGCAGAATCTGGTGAACTATTTTAATCCCGCTTTCTCCTGGTATGAGAGTCTGTTTGGACCTTCCGATTTCGCGAAGACTCTCCAATCGTTCCCTATCGTATTGCAAGGCAACGGCGCGAATGCGCCGTTTACCACCATCGGTGGACTCGATAACACCTGGGTGCAAGGCAGACGCGCTTCTCGTTTTTTCATCAACGACAATCTTGCGTGGACCATCGGGCCGCACGAGTTTCGATTTGGGACCAACACCAGAATTTTTCGCTTGAACGACTATGATTTCGGCGAGGGCGGCGTCCCGTTTGTGACCTATGCAACGCTGCCGCAATTCATATATGGTGTTGCCTTAACCGCGTCAAAGACTTTTCCGCTGGCAAATTCACAACCCTACAATTTCCTGAACCTGGACGTATACGCGCAGGACACCTGGAAAGTGACAAAAACGCTGACCTGGACCTTCGGCTTGCGCGATACTTACAATTCCAATCCGCTGAATCCGCACAGCGCGGTCGCGCGCCTGGACGGCTCGTTCGCCGCCATCTCTCACGACGTCAACCAGCCTTTAAACCAAGCCATTCGCCCGAATCTTGGAAACATCTTCGCTTCAACGCCCCTGGCCCTCCTGCAACCCAGAACGGCAATCGCCTGGCAACTCACGTCGAAGACGGTCTTGCGAACCGGTTTCGGTTTATTCAGCGATATTCTGCCTGGAACCGTGGTCGATCTGGTGGGTACAAATCCTCCTTATTCCAAAACCTTTCAAGGCGGACTACTCGGCACTGTAGGAGGAGCGGCCATCGCGCCGGGTGTGCCGAATAGCGCGGTGGACGCAACAATCGCGGCGAACCAAGTCTTCACCTCCGGCTTTGCCCAAGGCCGGCTCTCCTGTGCATCGGCGCTCTCGAATCCGAATACCTGTCTGCAACCGGTCGCGATCACGGCCGTTCCCGACGGCAAACTCCGCGCCCCGTATTTCATGCAATGGAGCTTCGCCCTGGAACAGCAGGCCGGCTCGACCCTGAATCTGCGCGCTCAGTATGTGGGCACCCGGGCGATAAATCAACCCTACCTGACACAGGTGAACGGCTATCAGACCGTCTGCCAAGGTTGTTTTGCGCCGTTTCCCTATGGACAACCGAGCGATCCCAGGTTTGGCGCGGTCACGCAGTTCAACACCGGGGCGAACAGCCATTACAATGGCCTTCAGTTAACGGCGGGCAAGCAGCTGGCTCAGGGCGTCCAGGTACAGGCCAATTACACCTGGAGCCATTGCCTGGATACGGTATCGAACGGCGGCTTCCTCTCGTTCTCCTCGACGGGAATTCTCTCACCGTTGCCCGAAAATCTGCGCCGTCAATATGGGCCTTGCGATTACGATGTGCGGCACAATTTCACGGCCCAATATACGTATTTGTTGCCGATCAAAGTGCGGAACCGGATGTTGGGTTATGCGCTCAATGGGTGGCAGATCTCCGGAACGGCGTTCTGGCACAGCGGACTTCCCTTTTCGGTGCTCAGCGCGCCGTACACAGCGGACGGCAACGGCATCGTGCAGGGAAGCGGTCCTCAATATGCGACCGTTGTGCCTGGCGTTCCGCTTTATGAGCACAATTCCATTCCAGGGGTTACGCAGCCAGGAACCATCCAGTGGCTGAACCCCGATGCCTTCGTTTCGACCGTTGATCCAAGCACTGGCGCCTGTGCCGGCGGCGATACGCCGCGCAGCTGCCAATTCGGCGATCTCGGGCGCAATGCTCTCCGAGGCCCCGACTTCGCCTGGAGCGATTTCTATCTCACTAAATGGTTTAGCTTGAGCGAACGCGTGAAACTTCGCGTGGAAGCGCAGGCCTTCAACATTTTTAACCATCCGAATTTTGCGCTTCCGTCGATCGTAAACGCCGGCATTCCGGGGAATCGTTCCACGCAGACAGGTTTCGGAGCGCTGACCTACACCACCGCGCCGCCAACCGGACTCCTTGGGGTTGGTCTTGGCGGAGATAGCTCGCCGCGGATGATCGCATTTCAGGCACGTTTAGAGTTCTAATGCAGATAGCAAGAACGCCCCGGAGGCGGTTGACAGTTCCCGAACTATCGGACCGATTACTACGACTTGACCGAGGCGCAGGCGGCTGAGGCTGCTCTGCCCGTAGCTGACGATGAAGATCAGCCACGCCGCCATCACGATCCAGTCGAGCGGTCTCATCCGGAAAACGCCCGCGCGAACCAGTAAAAGAGCAGGATCAGAACGGCGACATAAACAAGGATGGCGATGTACACGCGCCGCCAGGTGCCGAGAAACGGAGGGGACTCATCCACAGATCAAATTATCGCTTGCCCCGCGAACGGATTCGAAGGACACTGAGAATGCCGTCTAAATAATGGAGGTGGCCGCGAATTGAAACTGTCGGAAGCTGCCGTTTGGGAACCCACCGAACGCTGGACGACCGCCGATGCGGGCGAATTGTACGATGTTGCGAGCTGGGGGAAAGGATATTTCTCGGTGGGCGACAACGGCCATTTGTGGGTCCATCCCACAAAGGAGCCCCATCGCGGCATCGATCTGAAGGAACTGGCCGACAAACTGGAATTGCGCGGGATCTCTCTGCCGATTCTGATCCGGTTCGCGGAAATTCTGAAGCACCGCTTAAGCGAAATACACGACGCCTTCGCCGCCTCGATCGGGGAGCACGGCTACCACGGCGGATACATCTGCGTCTACCCGATCAAGGTCAACCAGCAGCGCCAGGTCGTGGAAGAAGTGTTCCAATTCGGGCGGCCGTACGGTTTCGGACTGGAGGCGGGATCGAAACCCGAATTGCTGGCAGTGCTGGCGATCGCCGATAACAAGACCCCAATTATCTGCAACGGTTTTAAGGACGACGAATACATAGAAATGGTGATGCTGGCCAAAAAAATCGGCCGTCACATCATTCCGGTTGTTGAGAAATACACCGAGCTCGACCTCATCATCAAGCATTCGCAGCGTGTCGGCGTTCATCCCTGTATTGGGTTGCGCGTGAAGCTGGCGAGCCGCGGCTCGGGCCGCTGGAAGTCTTCGGGCGGCTATCGCTCCAAGTTCGGGCTGACGGTCAGCGAGGCGCTGCAGGCTCTCGATCAGATGCGCTCGCTCGGCATTGAAGACTCGATCGAGCTGCTGCACTTTCATCTCGGCAGCCAGATCACGAACATCCGCCAGATCAAGGGCGCGGTGATCGAGGCCGCGCGCGTATATGTGGAGCTGAAGCGCGCCGGAGCGGGTCTGAAATATCTGGACGTGGGCGGCGGACTCGGAATCGACTACGACGGCTCGCAGACGGATTTCGAATCGAGCGTCAACTACACGCTTCAGGAGTACGCCAACGACATCGTCTATCACATACAGAACGTCTGCGACGAGGCCGAGGTTCCGCATCCCATCATCGTTACGGAGAGTGGACGCGCTATCGCGGCCTACCATAGCGTGCTGGTTTTTAACGTTCTCGGCGTGACCGGCTACGGCGACAACGGAACCGAGGCCGTGCCCGAAGACGCCGAGCAGCCCGTGATCGATCTGCAGGAAACTTATCGCTCCTTGAGCTCCAAGAACCTGCTGGAGGCGTTTCACGATGCGCAGCAGGCGCTCGATTCCGCGCTGAATCTTTTCAGTCTGGGCTATCTCCCGCTAGCGCAGCGCAGCTTGGCGGAAAAGCTGTATTTCGCGATCTGCCGGCGCATCCAGCGCATGGCCAAGGAACAGCATTATTATTCGGAAGAGCTGGAGCCGCTCGACGGCATGCTTTCCGACACCTATTTTTGCAACTTCAGCCTCTTTCAGAGCATGCCGGATAGCTGGGCCGTGAAGCAGCTGTTTCCCATCATGCCGATCCATCGTTTGCAGGAGATGCCCACGCGCAACGCCGTGTTGGGCGATATTTCCTGCGATTCCGATGGCAAGATCGATCAGTTCATCGACCGCCGCGACGTGAAGCGGACGCTGCCGCTGCACGCGCTGAATAACGGCGATCCCTATCTATTGGGCGCTTTTCTTGTCGGCGCTTACCAGGAAATTTTGGGAGATCTGCACAATCTTTTTGGCGATACGAATGCCGTCCACGTCACGCTCAGCGAGACCGGCGACGTGATCCTGAAAACGGTGATCAAGGGCGATACGGTACGCGAGGTGCTCGATTACGTGCAGTTCAACTCGCGCATTTTACTCGACGCGTTCCGGCATGACGTCGAGGCGGCGCTGCGCGACGGCAAGATCGGATACGAGGAATCGGGGCGGCTGCTGCGTTTCTACGAAGAAGGCCTGAACGGCTACACGTATCTGGAACAGTGATTGGGATTGCCGCTTGTTCCGTCTATATTCCGCGCTACCGGCTGACGCGCGAGGCGATCGCGCAGGCATGGGGTGGCGGCGCGCTCGCTGGGGCCAAAGCGGTCTGTAACTTCGACGAAGATTCGTTGACCATGGCGCAGTCCGCCGTGGCGCGGCTGAATGTGGCCGCGCCGGCCGGCGCCGCCCCAGATCGGCTGTATTTCGCGTCGACCACATCGCCGTATTGGCAGCGGTCGGCAGCAAGCCAGATCGTGGCGGCGTGCGATTGGGGCGCGGAGACGGCGGCGGTTGATTTCGGCGGATCCGTTCGAAGCGGCTTTGCGGCGTTGATCGCGGCGTTTGATGCGGCCGGTTGTGGAGCGGCGAACGAAGTGGTCGTCGCGGCGGCGGACCGGCGCGATGGCGCTCCGGAATCGGCCGAGGAGCCGGCCTACGGCGATGCCGCGGCGGCTGTAAGGATTTCGCGCGAGGGCGGCGCGGCCGAACTGGTCGCGAGCATATCGCGTTCGGACGATTTTCTGGATGAATGGCGCCGCGACACGGACGACTTCGTTCACAGTTACGCGTCGAAGTATTCGCTGGCGCGCGGCTACGAAGCGAATGTTGTCGCGGCTGGGAAAGCGGTGATGGCGAAGGCGGGCGTAAGCGCGGCGGATGTGGCGCTGCTGGCGCTGAATTCTCCCGATGGGCGCTCGTACGGGGCGTGCGGGAGGGCTTTGGGGATTTCCGGGGAGCGCGTGCGCGACGGCTGCGCGGGCGAGATCGGAGTTACGGGCGCCGCGATGCCGCTGCTGGCGCTCGCGCAGGCGCTCGCCGCTGCTAAACCCGGAGATTTGATTTTGGCCATTGCATACGGAGAGGGGGCCGATGCCGTGCTGCTCCGCTCTGTCGCGCCGCTGCCGGTAATGGGACTATTGGGCGACAGAACGATCGCGTACGCAAGCTATGCGCGATACCGCAAATCCCGCGAGCACATGCGCGGGACCGAGCGCGGGGCGGACATCTCGAATGTCCTGTGGAAGAAGGAGGAGCGCCAGAATGTGCGGCTGCACGGAACGAAGTGTCCGAAGTGCGGCGTGGCGCAGTTCCCGATGGCGCGCATCTGTTCCGGCTGCGGCGGCTCCGAAGGGCTGTTCGAGATCGCGCTCGGCCGCACGGGCCGCGTGTTTACGTTTACGAAGGATTACCTCTACGATGCGCCGGCGCTTCCGACTATTATGACCGTGGTCGATTTAGATGGTTGCGGACGCTTTCTGTGCCAGATGACGGACGCCGAAGAGCGCGAGGTCGAGATTGGGATGGCGGTGGAGTTGGTTCTGCGGCGTCTGCGCGAAGGCGGGGGGAATCACCACTATTATTGGAAGTGCCGGCCGGTATGGGCGCCCGCTTGACAACGGTTCGGGAAGGATCGATTCTGATACGGGGGTTGTTATGTTTCGCAGCCGGGTGTTGTTGCCGTGGGCCGTGGTTGCCGTGGTCCCGTTTTCCCTTTCCGCGCAAGCGGTTGTCTCGGTGCATTCCGGAGTTGTCAACTTCTTCGAAGGCTCCGTGTCGGTGGACGGCCAGCCGCTGGAGCAGAAGTTCGGAAAGTTCTACGACGTGAAGCCGGGGGCCGAGCTGCGCACGGACGAAGGCCGCGCGGAGGTGTTGCTGACCCCGGGCGTTTTTTTGCGGGTGGACCAAAACAGCTCCGTTCGCATGACCTCGAACCGGCTCACGGACACGCGCGTCGAATTTGTTGGCGGGTCGGCCGCGCTCGACTCCTTGAATGCTTCCTCGTCCTTCCCAATTTCCATTACGTATAAGACCTATCAGATCAAGATTGATAAGCCGGGACAGTATCGTTTCAATTCCGCGCCCGCCGAGCTCCGAGTCGATCGCGGGGAGGCCCAGGTGGCGTATGCGAATCGGACGGTGGTGGTGCACGAAGATTATGCGCTGCCGTTTGCTCCGGCGTTGACGACGCGCGTTTTTCAAAACCGGACGGAAGATGGGTTGGATCGATGGGCGAAGGATCGTAGCGATACGATTGCGGCGAATAACGCGTCCACTGCCGCGAGCGACGACATGACGGCGGCGCTCGACAACGGTCAGGGGGGAATTTACGATTCCGGCGCGTACCCTTATGCGCTTCCGCCGGCGGGAGATCTAGGCGGCGCCGCCGCGGCCTCCTGGGGGCTGGTGAATCCGTATGGGATCTACGGAGGGCCGATTCTGCCCTACACGTATATCCCCCTTTACCGGAATTACTCCGGAATCAATGTTTACCGGCCGATCCCGCCTCTTCGGACCGGCAACTATCACGCTCCGGCGCCGTGGCGGCCGCCTTCGCGCATCGCCGCGCCGGTGTACCATGCGCCAATCGGCGGAGGCGTGGCGCATCCGATTGGACGCGCCGGCGGCGGGCATCGCTGATCGCAACCGCGCCTCGGTGGCCCACTTCGCGCATTCTGGCCCAGTGTATCACGCTACGCTGGGCGCATCGCTGTCCGGCGTATCACGCGCCGATTGGCGAGGGCGTGGGGCATCCGATCGGACACGCCAGCGGGCATCGCTAATTACTCCGCCGTGGGGGTGGCGTAGTAGCCGGTGCGCCAGCGGGCCTTCAATCCGGTCATGCCTTCGGGCTCGGCCAGCTTGACCTCCAGCTTGCGATATTTTCCATCTCTTGCCTGGTTCGCCGGCGAATAGGCCAGCACATATTGATTGCGCAGCTCGATGCCGATGCGGGCGGCGATGGCGGGCAGTTCGTCGAGTTTAGCCGCCGCAAAGGAACGTCCACCGGTCTGCTCGGCGAGACCCGAGAGCAGGCGCGGTCCGGCCAATTCGGCGGTGGTCAAGCCCAGCGGAGCGTACGGCTCGAAAACTCCCATTGCGAAAATCTGCACGTCCGCCTGACGCACCAGATCGAGAATTTCCTTGGCGCTGAAGACGCTATTGTTGTCGCCGCCGTCGGAAATCACGAGTAGCGTCTTGCGCGGATTCGCGGCCTTTTTCATCTCTTTCAGGCCGACGTAAAGGGCGTCGAAGAGCGCGGTCGTGCCGCCGCTTTTCGCGGAGTTCAGCTTATTCGCAATTTCATCGGGATCGTGAGTCAAGGGGGCGACCAGCTCGGCGCGGTCGTTGAACTCGACCAGGAAGGCTTCGTCGCGAGGGTTCATCGTTTTCAAGAACTGGATGACGGCCTGGCGCGAAGTGTCGAGCTTGCCCCCGATGCTTCCGCTGGTGTCCACGATCAGACCGACGGACAAGGGCGCGTCTTCTCCCGAGAACTGCTTGATTTTCTGTTCCGTGTTGTCCTCGAACACCCGGAAATTATCCTTTTCGAGACCGAGCACATACCTGTTGGCGGGGTCGGTGACGGTTACCGGGACGAGCACCAGGGTCGTGTTGACGCGGATGTTGGGACTGGGTGGATCGGGCGATTGGGCGAACGAGAAAACGAAAAATGTGGAGGCGAAAAGAACAGCTAGTTTACTGCGATACCGCACACTTATATACAGCACGGGGGCGCTCCCGATTGAGGCCGATGGTAACACGCGCCCGCATCAATCGTGAAAGGCTGAATTCGACCTGACACGCCACGATGTGCGATGAAGTTTTCGGCTCCAGGAGGTGCTTACCGGCGCAATGAAGTGAGCTCCGTCGCGACCAAGCCGCTCACCAGCGCTCTCAAAAGGTCGCGTGCAGCGATCCGGCCGTTACTCGAAAATCGGAGGCCGTGGCCGTGAGCAATATGCCGATGGTGACGTACCATGGAGGATCAAAATGAACAGAGGTGCATCCATGCACGGTCAAAGCTCACGTCGAGGATTTCTGGGCGGTTCAATTACAATGGCCGCGGCGCTCGCAGTCTGTTCTGAACCGGCGCGCGCAGCCGGTGAGGTAACGCGGCAGAGGGGCGTCAAGCTGAAGATCGGGCTCAACTCGTACTCCTTTAACCGGCCACTCATGTTGGGTAGGATGTCGCTGGCCGACGTGATCGACTACTGCGCCGCTCACGACATTGATGGTGTCGATACAACCGGGTACTACTTTCCCGCGTATCCGAAAGTCCCGGGCGACGAGTACATCTACGACCTGAAGAAGAAGGCGTACTTGAACGGCGTGACCATCAGCGGGACCGGCGTTCGCAACGATTTTACGGTCAGCCATCCCGCCGCCCTCAAAGCGCAGATTCAGTTGGTCAAGAACTGGGTCGAGGTGACGGAGAAGCTGGGAGCCGCTTTCGTGCGCGTGTTTTCCGGCCCACGCGTACCAGACGGCTCCAATTTCGAGAAGACGCTCCAAACCATGATCCCGGCGTTTCAGGAATGCGCGGATTATGGCAGGAAGCACGGTATAATCATCGCCCTTCAGCCGCACGACGACTTTCTTAAGACGGCGGATGAGACGATTCGGGTCGTCGAGGCCGTCGGTTCGGAGTGGTTCAGCGTGGTGCTCGACGTAGGGAGCCTGCGGCGCGACGATCCCTACGCCGAGATCGAGAAGCTTTTGCCTTACGCCTGCACCTGGCAGATCAAGGAGCTGGTGTTCGTAAACGGCAAGGAGGCACCCATCGACTTGGCGAAAATTCGAGCGATCATCGACAAGGTGGGATACCGGGGGTTCGTACCTTTCGAGGCGCTGGGGCAGGGCAATCCAGAGCAAGTCACCGCGTTCCTCGAAAAGGTGCGCAAAGCGATGTCATAAGCCTGGCAGTATGCTGCGCGCACGGCTTCGAGTGTGCGGCCAGGCTTTCTACAACGAGCTGCCAGGTCTTACTAGGACCGCAGCACAGGTTGAAAGATCAGGACACGCAGTTATGGGACCGTATCAGGCAGTTCTATAAAGAAGTACGCAATCCGCTCTTTCACAGGTTTCAACTCCACTGTCCGACAGCCGATCAGATGATTCCATTGTTCGACTTGCTCAATGACATCTACGGCACAAAATGCATCGGCCCGCTCTTACTGAACCCGATGGTGGATTACGACGCCCTCGCCATATTCCCGGCAGATGAATGCCGCCATCGCCGAGAAGCCCGCGAACGTGCTTAGCGCCCCACAGTGCGAGCAAATCCTGCTGCGGTTTATTTGCGGTCGTGCGGGAATTGTTCTCGTCCTAAAGATAGCGGCCGCTGAAGTGGTTGCTGGTACAAATCGCATGGTCGATCTTGATCAGATACTGCGTGTCGTCGAGGTTCTGGTTGGCCGTCGAGACGTATTGCGTGCCGCTGTTCGGCAAGGGCAGCAGGGCGTTTACGATTTTCACCGAGACCGGATCGAGACGGCTCCGGTGCGGCTGCAGTCGGGCCGCAGCCCAGATCCGTTGCACCGTGGATTTACTCACGCCCAACTCGCGGGCCATCTTGCGGCAAGACCAGTGCGTGCTGCCGTCCTGGGGAGCTTTCTGAATCTTGTTCAGCGCCTCGGCCTGCACCGGAGCAGTCGCAGCCCGCAGCCGGCTGCCTTTGCGCCGCGCTTCTAGACCGTCAATCCGCGCTCCTGAAAGCGCTGCTTCCAACGCGATATGGTCGGGGCACTCGTACGCAAACTATGGCAAATCGAACGGCATGATTCCCTCCGTCAGGGCCAAGATTAAGCGTGCTTTGAACACGTCCCTGGCGGGAAGCGTTTCAAGCCTCTGAAACGATGCCATCCGAGCATGGAGACCCGCGCGGTACCGCGAAGGGAAATTGAGGTGTGCCACTGCCGTCAGCCGGGGAAGTTGTAAAAGTCCGCAGTCGCAGATATCTGGTCGAAGCTGTCGAGCCAGTGGGCCAGCCCGAATGTCACGGAATCGGTGCTCTTTACTCCCACCAGCATACTTTGCAAGGGGCGCGTCAGCTCGAAAGCGGCAAGCAGACCGACCACAATTCCGAGCCTGCTGAGGCGCAGACCCTCGCCCACAATCAAGCTGAATATTCCCGAAGGCGCCGCGCCGAGCGCCATGCGAACGCCTATCTCGGCGGTGCGCTGCCGCAGCAGCGTGGAGAGCACTCCTTACAGGCCGACGCCAGCGAGCACGGCGGCAATAACGGCGAAGACGCCGATCAAGAGCAACGAGAAGCGCGCCCCCGCCGGCGCTTTCGCCAGTAGCGCATCCATGGGCTGCAAATCGTTCACGAGCAGCTGCACGCCGATCTTGCGGACCTCCGCGCACCCTCCCGGCATAGCCCGGATCGCCGGAGGTGCGCAGCGCCCACCAGCCAGTGCTCCATAGCGTCTCAACCACCGCGGACAGAGCGTCCCGAACGGGAGCGGCTTCCCAGTTCTCCACCGACGATAAGACCAGCACAGACGGCGTTCGCACAACGGCGCCGCCCTCGCGGTGGATTGCATCTGAAGGACAAACACACCCAGATTGCTATCGTCAATTACAGAAGAAGTTTACACGAACCATGATTCGTCGCGAGCTCTCCGATGAATAAGCGGCAGTTGTACGAGCAGTATGATTCGCTGTTGCGTGACGGCGTGATTCCGTTCTGGATGGAGAACGGCATCGACCACGAATATGGAGGAGTGCTTTCCTCGATGGCGGAAGACGGCACTCCGATCAATTCGGAGAAGTATACATGGTCGCAGGCGCGTTTCGTGTGGACCCTCTCTGCGCTTTACAATCGCTTCGAGCCGCGGCCGGAATACCTATCGCTGGCCCGAAAGACCATCGATTTTCTGCTCCGCCATGCGCGCGACCATCAAGGACGCTTTGTCTACAGGACTACGCGCGAAGGGCGTCCCCTGGAGGGCGCGACCAGCATCTACGCCGACTGCTTCGTAGTGTACGGAATCAGTGAGTATTGCCGCGCAGTGACGCCATGCATCGTCTGACATTGTTTGCGATGAAGCGGAGTTGGTGGCGCTCGGCGTCGTCCGCCATGTCCAGCGACGTACCTGGCCAATTGATTCGCCTGCGTAATCGTTTTTACAATGGGCTCGCTCCGCTGCAAACCCTTTCGCGGCTTGCGCCCGACCTGCACATTCAGCTCCTTCGTCCAGCGCCGCACTCTTTATGATTCACATTACAAAACGGCAGCGTAACGCGCGCGGATTTGTTTGCGCCAACTGCTCAAGTGCCCGTGGTTAAACCGGTTCACAATGTCGAGGCAATTCGGATGAGTCGGTATCCGCGTTCTATTTCAGGTCGGGGCTGTCATCCGCCTTCAGGTCGCCAAGAGCGTACTGTATCCCCGCCAGCATATGAGCGACAAACGGACGCATGAAATACACCTCCTCATTGTGTCCGTGCGCCTCATAGAACACGCGACCATTGCCGGCGCGCTGGATGTAGCTGAGTGCGTAGTCTCCGTCCGTGCGCTTCGTGGCAGCCGGCTCTTTCGCTTTGTCTTCCGCACTCATTTTGGCGTAGTTGATGCTGGTAAGCACATGAACCCGCTTGCGGCTGAATGAGTCCTGCGCGAACGTGTAGGTCTCGTCCACGATCGAGAAGCCGCGCGCCGGGAACATGGCGGTCAGCGGACTGTGGGGATCATCGATCCTTACGGGAATCAGAGTCGGGTAGGTCCAGTGGAATTTGAAGAACCCGCCGATCATTTCGTTGAACTCCGGCCACGTGCCGGTCGGCGCAGGGTTATTCACATGGTAGCTGTCGGTAGCGGCATGAACCCCGGCCAACCCCTTACCACCCTTGACAAACTCAA
This sequence comes from Bryobacterales bacterium, assembly GCA_963838885.1. Taxonomy (GTDB): domain Bacteria; phylum Acidobacteriota; class Terriglobia; order Bryobacterales; family Bryobacteraceae; genus JAICMB01. The sequence goes on from CAWITB010000009.1 coordinate 112,355, forward strand.
GAAGAGCTTGCCGGCGAATGTCCGTGGCAGCCTTGTCGTGCGGGTCATCCAGGAATTCTCCGGTCGTGCTGTCAAGGAAAATCGCGTCATATTGCTTCAGGTTTTCAGGCGTGATCGCAGCCGCATCGTACGTGATCGTCGTCATCCAGGCGCCGGTCTTGTCGCCAAGATATTCAACCATCTTCGCGGCGAGCGGGATTGAAGTGTGTACCCAGCCCACGGCTCGGCAGAGGACTAGCACATGGCGCAAGCTCAGCGGCGTGGCATACGGCTTGTCTGGTATTGCTGCCATCATTGCCGAGATGTCCGCCGGATTGGCATACTGCTTCTGCGGGCATCCGCGGCTGAACCCCCCGCTAAATCCTTCCGCCGGGCAGGTTCCGGGCTTCGCGGGAGCAGCTCGCTGCGCGAGGCTCGTAGAGCCAATCAATATTATCGAGGCCAGCGCCGGCCAGATTCCAAAAAACGTCTTCAATTTCATTACCGGATGTGCTCCTTTGATCGCAGCCGAATTGAAAGACGCCATTATATCTCTCCCTGATTGTGCGCCTTGACCGATTCGTCAAAGTGATTGCCGCTGTTAAACTAAAAGGGCGGTTCTCTCCCCGAGGAACCGATCCGTAATACAGCGCGCGGATAATGATCGCATGTGGATTGTCAGTTTAGCCCTTCGGCGCCCTTACACGTTCATCGTGCTTGCGCTGATCATCATCCTCATCAGCCCGCTGGTGATTTCGCGGACTCCCACAGACATCTTCCCCAATATCGATATCCCCGTAATCGCAGCCGTGTGGACCTACACCGGCATGAACCCGGAGCAGATGGAACAGCGCGTCACTTCGAGCGTCGAACGCGGAATAACCACGGTCGTCAGCGATATCGAGCACACGGAATCCATCACGCTGCCGGGCCGCGCGATCATCAAGACTTTTCTCCAGCCGGGCGCGGACATCGATATCGCCAATGCCCAGCTCACGGGCATCTCGCAAAGTGAGCTGAAGATGCTGCCGCCCGGCATACAACCGCCATTCATTTTGACTTACAGCGCCTCCACTGTCCCAATTCTCCAGCTTGCCGTTTCCAGCAACACGTTGTCGGAAGCGCAACTCAACGATTATTCCCTGAATTTCATCCGTCCCGACCTGGTAACCGTTCGCGGCGCGCAAATGCCGTATCCTTACGGCGGCAAGCAGCGCCAGGTCAATGTGAGCCTGAACAATCGATTGCTTCAGGCCAAGGGTTTATCCCCAGCCGACGTGGTCACGGCCATTGGCAACCAGAACGTCATTCTGCCTTCGGGCACCGCCAAGATCGGACCACTCGAGTACGACGTGGATCTCAACTCGAGCCCGCTGAATGTCCAGGAATTGAACGATCTGCCCATCAAATTATCGGCCAACAACACGCCGATCTATGTTCGCGACGTCGCCTCCGTTTCGGACGGTTTTGCGCCCCAGACTAACATCGTGCGCCTCGACGGCGCGCGTGGGGCGCTCATTTCCGTATTGAAAAACGGCGGCGCTTCCACCCTGACGGTGGTCGAAAGCATTCGAGATGAGCTTCCGCAGATCAGAAGAACGCTGCCTTCATCGATCAAAGTCGAGCCCATTGCCGATCAGTCCGTTTTCGTTCGCGCCGCGATTACCGGCGTTGTGCGCGAGGCCGTCATCGCCGCCTGCCTTACCGGAATCATGATTCTGATCTTTCTCGGGAGCTGGCGCAGCACGCTGATTATCGCTGTTTCCATTCCACTTTCCATTCTTGTGTCCATCATCTGTTTGAGCGCGCTGCATGAGACCCTGAACATCATGACCCTGGGCGGGTTGGCCCTGGCCGTCGGTATTCTGGTCGACGACGCCACCGTCGAAATCGAAAACATCAACCGCAATCTCGCAATGGGCAAAGAACTCCGCCGGGCGATCCTCGATGGCGCCCAGCAGATTGCGGTCCCCGCCTTCGTGGCGACTTTGTGCATCTGCATCGTGTTCCTGCCCATGTTCTTTCTGAGCGGGGTAGCAAAATTTCTCTTCATCCCGCTTGCCGAAGCAGTCGTCTTCGCGATGCTCGCATCCTATCTGCTGTCGCGCACCCTGGTGCCCACGCTGGCCATGTACCTGCTTAAGCCGCACGATCGCGCCCTGCGGCCGACGCGGAACCCGCTGGTGCTGATGCAGCGCTTGTTTGAACGCGGATTCGAGCGCCTGCGCTTGGCCTATCAGCTCCTGCTGACCGCGTGCGTTTACCGCCGCTTCGTTTTTGTGCCGCTGTTTCTGGTGGTCTGCGGCTGCATTTTCTCCCTGTATACCTGGCTTGGCCAGGATTTCTTTCCATCCAGCGACAACGGCCAGATCCGCATGCACTTTCGCGCCCGGACGGGCACGCGGATCGAAGAAACCGCGCGCCTCACCGATATCGTCGACCGCTATATCCGGCAGACCATCCCGTCCTCCGAACTCGGCAGCATCGTTGACAACATGGGCCTGCCCTATAGCGGCATCAACACCACCTACGACACCAGCGGCGTAATCGGTCCCGCGGACTCCGATATTTTGATTTCGCTTAAGGAACATCACCGCCCCGTGCAGCAGTGGATCGACATCCTCCGCCCCAAGCTGAACAGCGAGTTCCCCGGTGTGACCTTCTACTTCCTGCCCGCCGATATGATCACGCAGATTCTGAACTTCGGCCTTCCCGCGCCCATCGACGTGCAGGTCGAAGGCGCCAATTCGCAAGCCAATCGCATGTTCGCTGACCAGCTTCTCAGCCAGATACGCCGGGTCCCGGGCGCCGTCGACTTGAGAATTCAACAGCCATTCGATCAACCCATGCTTTACGTCGCGGTGGATCGCACCAAGGCCCAGCAGGCTGGCCTTACGGAATCGGATGTTGCCAGAAGCCTGCTGGTATCGCTGAGCGGCAGCTTTCAAACCACGCCCACGTTTTTCCTCAACCCCGTCAATGGCGTCAATTACAGCGTTGTCACGCAGACTCCGCAGTACCGCATCAGTTCGCGGCAGGACCTCGAGAACGTGCCGCTCAATTCGCCCGGCGGGCGCTCCGAAATCCTGGGCGACGTGGGCTCCATCTCCCGGGGCAGCACGATGGCGGTTGTCAACCACTACAACATTCACCGCGTTATCGACATTTTCGGATCGGTGGAGGGCCGCGATCTGGGGTCGGCCGGGAATGACATTGCGCGCATCGTGGATGCCAATCGCAAGAATCTGCCGCGCGGATCGAAGGTGACGATCCGGGGCCAGATCGATACTATGAAATCGTCGTACCTCGGGCTGGCGACAGGCCTCTTGGTTGCGATTGCGCTGGTATATTTCCTGATTGTCGTGAATTTCCAATCGTGGCTCGACCCGTTCATTATTATCAGCGCACTGCCTGCGGCTCTTTCCGGTATCGTGTTCTTCCTGTTTCTGACGCAAACGCGGCTGAGTGTGCCGGCCTTGATGGGATCGATCATGTGCATGGGGGTGGCCACCGCCAACAGTATTCTGGTGGTTTCCTTCGCACGGGAGCGTATGGACCATCACGGGGACGCGCTGCAGGCCGCCATTGAAGCCGGCTTTACGCGATTCCGCCCGGTCATCATGACCGCGCTCGCGATGATTATCGGGATGGTTCCGATGGCGCTGAGCATGGGCGAGGGTGGCGAGCAGAACGCGCCTCTCGGCCGCGCCGTTATCGGCGGGCTGATCTGCGCCACGGTAGCGACTCTGTTCTTTGTTCCATCCGTATTCAGCTTGATTCACAATCTCCTTAACCAACACGGCGCGCGGCCGGCGCACCGCGAAAGTGTGGAACACGCTCGCTATTGATTCAAGAACATCGCATGCCCATAAACGAATCCGAAACGTCCGCGGTGAACCAGGCAGGCACGACGGCCAATGTGGACGAACCGAGGCTTGAATCTCCGCGTAGCGGGCGGCGCGCTATCGGCCTTCTGCTTGTGGCGCTGCTGGCGATCGGCGCCGTAGCCGGCTGGTTTGTGTACCGGGGAATCTCGACGCGTGTGCTGGCGGCCAAGACCCTGGTCGTCGAGACCAATAAGGGCTCCGTTCTCACCGTTTCGGTAACCCATCCCAAGGTGACCCAGGCGGCCCAGGATCTGGTGTTGCCAGGAAATACTCAGCCGCTCATCGACGCCCCGATCTACGCGCGCACCGACGGATATCTAAAAAAATGGTACGCCGATATCGGCGCTCATGTTCATGCGGGCGAACTTCTGGCCGAGATCGAAACGCCCGAAACCGATCAGCAGCTTGTGCAGGCGAAGGCCAATCTGGAGGCCGCCAAAGCTAGCCTGAGCCTTGCCCAGGTCACGGCAAAACGGCTGGTGAATCTGCAAAAAGACGGCGCGATCGCCAGGCAGGATATGGATAACGCGGTGGCGGACATGAACGCCAAGCAAGCCGCCGTGGATGCCGCGGCCGCCAATGTCAAGAGACTTCAGCAGCTTCAGTCCTTCGAGAAGGTGTACGCGCCATTCGATGGCGTCGTCACGGCGCGCAACACCGATATCGGAGCCCTGATCACGGCGGGGTCGACGAACTCAGCCAAAGAGCTCTTTCACATTGCTTCTACGCGAAAGCTCCGCGTGTACGTGAGCGTTCCCGAACAGTACGAACAGGCCGCGAAGAACGGAACACCGGCGCGGCTCACGCTTGCCGAGTTTCCAGGCCGCACTTTTCCGGGGACCGTGGTACGCAACTCGGGCTCGATCGATATGGCCTCCCGCACGCTGCTCGTCGAAGTGGACGTCGATAATCCGACCGGTGAACTGCTGACGGGCGCCTACGTATCGGTTCATCTAAAGTTCTCCGGTCCTTCGGCCGCGGCGCTGACGATTCCCGTTGCAACGGTCCTGTTCCGTTCCGAAGGGATTCGCGCGGCCGTGGTTCGCGATAGCAAGGCGCTCCTGGTTCCGATCACGATTGGACGCGATTTCGGAGACGCGCTCGAGGTTCTGGCGGGCCTTCGTCCACAGGATTCCCTCATCCTGAATCCCCCCGATTCGCTGATCTCAGGGACGCCCGTCAGAGTGATGGATAGTCCATCCCGCCTGTGATCGTGAGCGGGAGAGCGATTGACACAACTCCCACCTGTTTAGCGGGACTACGCGCTGTCTTTGCGGCTGTTGCTGGGTATATTAGAGAACAGGAAATGCCAGTAGCGGCGGTGCATCATGCGAATATTATTCCGTTCTCTCAGCGTGGCTGTCGCCCTGCTTCTCTCCGCGTGTGGTCTCAAATCTGACGTGGTTCGTCCGGAAAATCTACAGCCGATGCAGTTTTCGCGAGGGGCGCGAAGATCGGCTGGTGGCAGCAATGCACAGCCGGAAGTTCCGGCCAACCCGTTCACTGCCGCATCTGGGGTGGGACGGGACGAACAGTTCCTTCCTTACGACCGCGGGCCGCCACCGACAGCCGACGAGCGAAGATAGCGTCGGACCGAACCTTCCCTGGGCCGGATCGGATGTTCTTAACCAACAACCGTGTTCTCCTTCCTCAGTCGCGTTTTTGACGAGCTGAGAAAGTTCGTTGACTGGTTGGAGGACAAATCAGCCCAACCGCGATAATGTGATTGAACGTGCTGCCCGCACGGGGAAATCAGCGCGTTACCGGGCGCGGTATCCGAGTTCCGGAGAAAAAGACGATGCTTCGCATCGGCTTGAAGGGGTGACACGCCACCCCAGAATGGACAGCAATAACGCGCAGTGATATGCGGCGGTCTACGTGTTCGGTCATATCAATTCCCCCATCGCAGTCCATCATGTGCTCGCTGTAATATTCCCATCGACCGCGTGAAAACGACCCACCCAACTGCCCACCCACGAGTGTGTTCGCCGTCCATCGGCGCATTTCCGCGATCAGCTGATCGCGGCCCCATTGAAGCTGTTCATTGATCGCGTTGTGGCCAACTCGACGGGCGTTGTCAACGCCGGTTGAAAATTCCTCATTTCGCCGGTCGAAAATTCTCCACCAACCCTCATGAGGTGCTTTCCGTGGCCCCGGCCGGAGCGGAGCCCAGCGCCGCCTTTTGGCGTTTTGGGCGCACCGGAGGCCGGGGCTACGGAAAGCGGCGGCGCCGCCGCCTTATCCCTAGCCGGCAGCAATCCGGCCTTGCGCCGCTCCTTCAGCCGATAACTCTCGCCCCGGATATTCACGGTTGTCGAATGATGCAGCAGCCGATCCAGAATCGCGGTCCCGATAATCGCATCCCCAAAGATCGCCACTCCCCGTAGCTCTTGTTGGAGGTCAACACGATGCTGCCCCGTTCATAACGAGCGCTCACCAATTGGAAGAAAATGGTCGCCCCGAGCTCATCCAGCGGCAGGTATCCCATCTCGTCGATGATCAGCACCTTCGGAGCCAAATATATCCGCAGCCGCCGATCCAGGCGCCCCTCGCGATAGGCGCGCCCTAGGTCCGTTACCAAGTCGTGCGCCGTCATAAAGTACGCCTGAATCGCCGCTTCGGCGAGCGCCACGGCCAAGTGCGTCTTGCCCACTCCCGGCGGTCCCAGCAGAATCACGTTGGAGGCTTCATGGACGAAACGCAACGTTCGCAACTCGCGAATCTGCCGCTCGTCGAGCGACGGCTGAAACGAAAAATCGAACTGTTCAAAGGTCTTCACGAACGGCAAGTGCGCCAGTTGCAGCGGCGTCTTCAGATAGCGCTGCCGCCGCGCCTCCACTTCGGCGCCAATCACTTCCAGCAGAAAATCCGCATACGCGGGCTCCTGCTTTGAGGCTCGTTCCAACAGGGCTTCGACCCGCGCCTTGATCGCCGCCAAGCCCAGCGCCGGCAGCCCATTCTGCAGGTGTTCCACGGTCGTCATTGCACGCCTCCGGCAGCAAATGTCTCATATGCGGCCAGCGAGCGTCTCTCCACCGCTGGCGCACTCTGCTGCATGTGGATCAATGTTTTGGTGACGCGGCCCGAAGCTCTGAGCGGAATCCCTTGCCGAGGCGAAGCGGCTTGGCATTCTTATCCGCTGGATAAGCTGGCCATCGTCCTTCGTTTGTGGGCATGGTGCTCGCGCCGCGTGATCACCTGATGACGGCAGCTGGCCAGTGCATGCACCGCAATCCGTTCGTTTCCGCAATGCACCTCGATCTCCGCTTACTGTGGCCGCACCCACACGGCTTTCCCGGGCATAGCGCCATGGCACCGAGTAGCGGCTGCCTTCCCACGACACATACGCATCCCGAGCTACCTGGCGTAGTTCGTCCTCCGCATTCGGATATAGTGGACGACCGTTGACCGGCTGCAGACTTCTCCCAGCACAACGACCCCGGCTCGCGCGCGGTTCCGTGCACGCGCTCATTGGCAACCGCGGCGATCCAGGCTCGCAACTGGGCATTAAGATCGGCCAGGCTGACGGGCTCGCGTCCTTGCAGCCCGCACAGGAAATTGCGCCGCACGTACTTCACGCCCGATTCGATTTTGCCCTTCGTCTGAGCTCGATACGGCGCGCACAAGCGCGGCATAAATCCCAGTAGCGCGCGAAGTCCCGAAACACGCTGTTCCAGACGATCTCGCCGCGCTCGTCGATTCCCGTCCAGACCGTCTTCATGCGGTCATACAAGATCTCTTGTGGAACGCCTTGCCACTGCTCGAATGCCGCTTCGTGCAGGCGCAGCAGCGTTCCGAGTTTCTGATTAGCCGCCTGCGCCATCAGGCGACGGCTGTAGCCCAGCGTCATTGTGAAGGCCAACAGCGGGCGCTGTCCATCGGCTGCGCGCAGCCAGCCCAGATGTCCCCAATCCACCTGCGCTTAATCCGGCGTTGCTCTATGATCGAGCGCCTCAGCGCGTCTGAACCAATCGCGGGCCACCCCGAAGCGCGCCTGTATCTATTCTCGGTGCTGTGCCGCCCCGATCTCCGAGATTGTCCGCACGATAGAGAGCATCATTTTCGGGACCTTACGCCCTCGCCGGGGACGGCGCGGGCAACCTGCAGAACATGATTTGGATCCCACGCGCGTTTACCCGTTGACAGACGACGTCCGAGGCATAGCGTGACCACGCGCTGCTGTCGGTCAGCTTAGCGAACGCTCCGGCGCGATCCGAATTACGCGAGCAGCTCTTCAAGATAGAGTTTGGAGGCGCGAATATCTTCGGCCTGTTTCGGGCCGGAGATTTCGCGCTCAATCGTGAGCGCTCCGCTGTAGCCGATCTTCTTCAGCTTCCGTATGACCTCAGGGAAATCGACTTTGCCTTGACCGATCGGCACCTCGCGGCCCAGTTGCTTTGTGTCGGTTGGGTAAAGGCCGTCCTTGGCGTGTACGCCCTGCACATATGGACCGAGCAGATCCACGGCATCTACGGGATTCGCCTTGCCGTAAAGAATCAGGTTCGCTACATCGAAATTTATGCCGACGTTATCCAGGCCGACATCGCGTATAGCGCGCACCAGCGTGATGGGCGTCTCCTGGCCGGTTTCGCAGCGAAAATTCTGTCCGTTCGCCTTGCAATGCTTCGCTACTTCGCGGATAGCCTGCACAACTTCGGCGTAGAACGGTTCGTTGGGATTCTCCGGTATGAATCCGCAATGCGTCTGCACGGCCGGAACGCCGCATTCTTTCGCAAAGTCGGAGGCCTGCTTGAGATGATCGATGCGCGCCTGCCGCGTTGCGCGCGGAACAAGTCCGATGGTGAGCGGGCCGTCGTAGAAGTTGTAAATATCGCGTCCGGGGCCGCCGGTCACAACACAAGTCGCTTCGATTTTGTACTCGTCGAGAGCGGAGCGCAGCGCCTCGGCAGCATCTTTGCCGAAGGAGCCGATCGATACCTGGCACGTGGGGATGTCGAAATCGTGCACGCGGCGAATGGCCGCATCCGCGGCTTGCCGTGGGTTGCCGTTTGACGAGCGCACACTTGTTATCAGCCCCAGCCGCATGCCGCCTGCCGCGGGTGCGGCGCCTGCAAATTGCGACGCGGCGCCGCCGAGTGCGGCCATTTGCACGAACTCACGCCGTTTAAATTGTGTCATCTCGAACAATTTATCTCATTCGCCGCACGCGGCGTTCGCCTGGGATTCCCACCCCGCAGCGCGGGAACCCCTTTCCTGGTCCATGGACTCCCCGCCTCCAGCGGCAACATTCCGGATCATCGCCATGGGCGCCTCGGCCGCTTCGCGCTGCGCCTCCAGACTGTTGAACGGCTGATGCAAACCCTCCTCGGTCGACTTGCGCGTATAGATGGCGCAGCGCATCCGGGGCGGAGAGGCTGCAGCCGGCTGCGCGGCGCGATCGGCGGCGCTCAGCGAACGATATGCGGCACCCTCATAGCGAAAGCCTTGCTCCATTACCTCGACCGTAATGTTGCGGCCCTGAAAGCGGCGCGTCAGTGTGGCGCCGGGCGGAGGCAAGCGTGGGTCGCGCGGCGGAGTGGAGCCAATTGGCCGCGCCAACCATTTCGGCGCGGTGAGCCGCACATCGCCATCCCGCGCCAGAGTCCGGGCGCGCTCCGAAAGGTCTCCTTCTTCTGCCGTCTGCAGGCCCAGGCGATGCGACGAATGAGGAACTGCCGCTGCATGCCCGCGCGCGCCGCCGCCCCGAACAGCTCCCGGTAGCGGGCTTTCAGTTGCGCCAGGCTGCGCTGCTGTAAGCCTCGATTTCGCGCTCGGTTGCCGCCCTATTTGGCGTCGTTGCGGTCGGTTTTCGTCCGATTTGCGTCTCATTCGTTTCAATTCGTGTCACTTTCTGCTCAGTTTGCGCGGTCATGTTTTCTCCGTTTCTCTCTCCGGGGCCGCCGCGAGCGGAACCGCTCCGCGCGCAAGCCGGCGTGCGCCAGGGCACTTCCTATGCACGTTGTTGGGGCCGAGAAAAGCAAGTTTAGGGGGCAACGTTCCAGTCCGCGATGGGAGGCCGAAAAAGGCCAGGGCCCGAGGCGGGGGAGTGGCGCTAAGTGCCGGTAAACACGCCAGAAAACGCTTTAATGGAGAGCAGGAGATCGTCGGAAAAGAGAGCCGGCAAAAATTCCCAAACCGTCTCATTTCGTTTCATTTCGTTTCACCTCTCCTCGTGTTTCGCGAGAATGCCATGCGCGGGCCGAGTGTTCGGGGGCTGCTCTCTTGATCACGCAGTTAATGCTCTTTCGTAAACCTGGCGCATGACAGGCCGTACGCTATCGATGGCGGCCGGATGCTGCGACGAGGTGGTTTAGGCGGGAGAAATTCGGTTGGTAGAATGCCAGCTTCTTGTCGGGTACGCCTGCGCGAGTCGGCAACCGGTCTGCGGAATCCGTTAAGCGGAGCCCAAGTGGGTGGGCAATCGGGTGAGTTGACCTCCCAAAGCTGTTCATGGTTGTGTCCCGGCAGCAGCACGGCCCAATCCCTCAGCGGCTTGCGACGAAGTCGTGTTTGGATGAGGCCTTGCCCATCTTCGGCGACCATGCTCGCCGCTGCTACGCGGGTAAACGTGACGCCGAATATTTTGTTGGGATCTGTGCCCTTTTCGAGCAGTCGAATTACGCGGCGCTTTATGCGAACGTTTTCCCGGTGCCAGGTCCCGCCATAACGCGGAGATTCTTTGCCGAATTTCCAGCGATATTGAATGTCGCTGTGACGCCCGGCGCTTCATCGATGACGATCAGAACGTTGTTGCCGTGCCAGCCCTGGAAGCGGACTCCCCCCCCGGTCCGTGAGCTTCGAGACGTAAACAGTCACCAGGCGGAGGAGTGGGCCGAACGCATCAGCGGGCAGCGCGATTCGAAATAGCTTCATAGGCTCTAAAATGTAATAGCGGTTTGTGGATGTTTATACCATTATGGCCGCAATCTACGCGAAGATAACATCTCGCACCTGATCGACAGTCAGTCCCAAAGCGCTTGCGATCGAAGAGTAATCATAGACATGAACTTCATAGGCATTGTCTTTGAAGTTGTCGTTTACATAGTCCTCGCACATCCGGGCAATCTCATTGTGCCGTTGCGCCTTGCTTGTGCTCTCGATGGGCCTTGGCCGTAACGGGACGGGAACACGGTGAGCCGAGAGGCAAAGAATTTGTGGTACTAGTAGCAACTTGATTCCGCAAGTTTCGCCGGAGATTCCTGTTGGGCGATTTGAAATCTACGCAAGTGGACTCGACCATCCCGAGTGCCTCGTTTTCGATCGCGAAGGCAATCTGTGGGCCGGTGGAGAAGGAGGGCAGGTCTACGGCATCGGCTCGGATCGGACCGTGAAAGTAGTCGCGGAGCTTGCGGGCTTCTGCGCCGGAGTCACGCGCACTCCTGACGATACGGAGTTGTTCGTGTGTAACTCCGTGCACGGTATCGTGCGAGTTAAGGGCAAAGGAGAGTGGTCCCTCTTTGCGAATGCCGCGAGTGGCCACAAGCTCGTATGTCCAAATTTCGGTCTCTTTGACCGCCGGGGAAACTACTACATGACCGATTCCGGCAACTGGCAACGGCGCAATGGGTACGTTCTGAAATTCGGATCGGACGGGCAGGGCGCCATCGTCGCCGGGCCGTTCGGCTATGCCAATGGTCTGGCGCTTAGCGAGGACGAGCGGCGACTGTTCATGGTGGAGAGCGACACGGATCGCGTCTTTCAGATCGATATTTTCAACAACTCTAGCAGCGTTTATGCGGAGCAGGTGGGCCGCATGCCGGACGGTCTGGCGCTCGATGCGAGCGGGAACTTATATGCGTCCTGCTATGCCTCCGACGAGATCTACCGTATCAGCGGTGCGAGACAAAAGACGCTTTTCGCGTGGGATCGTTGGGCCATTCTGCTGAGCAGGCCCACAAACATTGCGTTCCGCGACGGGTATTTGTATGCCGCGAACCTCGGGCGTACGACCATCACGCGCGCGCACGTGGGCATCCAGGGTAAGCCGCTCGCGCACGAGTATGATCAGGCTCGACGGTAAAGTCGCAATCGTTACGGGCGCCGCGCACGGAATCGGACGGGCCATCGCGGAAGTATTCTCGGAAGCCGGCGGCGTGGTCGTCATCGCCGATATCGACGTGGAGGCTGGAGACGCCATGGCCCGCTCAACCGCCAATACGCAGTTTGTTCGCGCGGATGTGTCGCTCGAAGACGATGTCAAGCGCGTAGTAAACTGCGCCGCCGCGATTAGGGGCCATATCGATGTGTTGTGCAACAATGCCGCCTATCTGGGCGCCTCGCATCCGTCGCTCGAGGCCACGCTCGAAGAGTGGGAACGATGCTTCCGCGTTTCGCTGCTGGGAGCGCAGCTCTTCACGGCCGCGGTCCTGCCCTACATGCTGCGCCAGAACGCCGGCTCCATTATCAACATTTCGTCCGTGCAGGGGATGGTCGCGGCGCGAAACTCGGCCGCGTACACCAGTTTGAAACATGGACTGATCGGATTGACGCGCAGCGTGGCCTACGATTATGGAGATCGCAACGTGCGGGTAAACGCGATTTGTCCGGGCGCGATCCGCACGCGCATCTCACCCCAGCCGGGCTCCGAGTTGTACGCGCGTCAAATCGCAAAAACGTTCCTCGGCCGCGCCGGACAGCCCCGGGAGGTCGCTTATGCCGCGCTGTTTCTCGCGTCCGATGCCGCTTCCTATATCACGGGCGCGGTTCTTCCCGTCGATGGCGGTTGGACCTCAATGTAGACGCCGTTGTTAAAATGATCGCCGTGCGATTAGTGCAACTCGCCTCTCCCGCCGGCGAACGCCGCGTTGCCGAGGTGGAAGACGGCAAGTTTCGACTCCTAGGTGATTCTGATTCCGTATATGACCTGGCGCAAGCGGCGCTGCGGCGGCGGGCGGTGCGGGAAATCGTGCGCGAGCCGGGCTTTCCGAAACAACCTTGGACTACGATCCAATCTACTCGCTCGAATCGGATTGGCGGTTGCTGCCGCCATTTACGCAGTCCGGAGCCGGCGCGCTGTCTGGTCAGCGGCACCGGCCAGACTCATAAGGCCAGCGCCGATAACCGTCAGGCCATGCACGCGAACGCGGCCGAGTTATCCGATAGCATGCGAATGTACCTCGCGGGTCTCGAAGGAGGCCGACCACAGCCGGGATCGATTGGCGCCGCGCCCGAGTGGTTTTACAAGGGCTGCGGGACCATATTGCGCGCCCACGGCGAGCCCTTGGTGTGCCTTCATACGGAGAAGACGGCGGCGAGGAACCGGAGATCGCGGGCGCATACATAGTTGACGACGAGGGCCACCCGCGGCGCGTCGGCATGGCGATGTCGAACGAGTTCTCCGATCACGTCATCGAAAAGAAGAGCTATCTTTATCTGGCGCCGTCGAAACTGCGGACGTGCTCGCTCGGCCCCGAGCTCGTCTTAGAGCCGGATTTCTCCGCTGTGCGGGGCGTTGTTGCCGTCGAGCGCGGCGGGGAAAAATCTGGTCGCACGCAGGCGATCGCAACCGGAGACGCGAATATGTGCCACGCGCTCGCAAACCTGGAAGATCATCACTTCAAGTATGAGGCGCATCGCCGGCCGGGAGACGCGCACATCCATTCTTCGGGGCCGACGCGTTCAGCTTCGGGGGCGGTCTCAAGCTCGAGGACGGAGACGTGATGGCGATCGCTTTCGAGGGCTTCGGCCGTCCGCTGCGCAATCCGATCAAGATCGATCGAAGTCCGCGGGCCTTCGTTGCGGTTGAGCCGCTCTAACGTCCTGTTGCGAAATCAGACGTAAGGCGTTTTCGCCGAAGACATCGCGCCGCTGCCGCTCGTTCACGAGCGCGGATGCGATTTTCGCGAAGTTCCATTGCGCGGAATTCGCGCCTCCAATCGGAAGATCGGTCCCAAACAGAATGCGTTCCACGGAGATGTGATCAAGCGCGAAGACGATGTCGGCGACCTGCGCGCCCGATGTTTCGAGATAAACGTTGGGACACAATTCCGCGGCCCGCACAGCGTCGAGAAACAGAATTTTGCCGAAGTGTCCGATGATGAACGGGACGTTCGGGAATCGCCGCGCCTGCTCCATCACCTGAAACGGCTGCGAATAGGGCGGCGTGCCCGTGTGGAACAAAACCGGCAGGCAATGTTTCGAACAAAACTCAAGCGACGGGTAAAGGTGGGCGCTATTGGCCGGGAACGACTGCAGCCAGGGATGAAACTTCACGCCCTTGAATCCGTTATCGAAGCAACGGCGGATCTCGGAGGCGGCCTCTTCCGGATTGTGATTGGGAAAGGATGTGCAGAACGGTATAAAGCGATCGGGAAAGTCTTTCGCGGCCGCGCCCACCTCGTCGTTCGCCTGGTGGACATCGTTGAATCCATACAGGCCGCCCAACGTGAAAAGGAAGCACTTGTCAATGCCGCACTCGTCCAACAGGCGGACCGTGGCGGCGGCATCCCAGGATTTCGCATCGGAGCCGCCGGCGGACTTCTTGTAGGCGTACCAGCCGGTGCTGTCGTTCATCAGGTGGACGTGAGCGTCGATAATCATGCCGCGTCCAGCCCTAGCAGCGCTGCCGCATTGCCGTAAAATACATCGCGGCGCCCCGCTTCATCGGCGCCAGGCAGCAGTTTTATTTTTTCGATCTCGCCGGCATAACTGCTGAAGGGATGATCCGAGCCAAAGAGGAGGCGCCCGCATCCAAAACGCCGCACTAGCGATTCGAGATTCGCAAGGCCGTTGCGAGAGGTTTCGGCATAGAGATTGGGGCACGCTTCCAGGCAATAGGGCACGTCAAAATGGAAATCCCAGCCGGCATGTCCCAAAACGAAAGTCCCCTCTGGAAAGCGGCCGGCGAGATCCGCGATCTTGTAGGGCATGGCGAGATAAGGCGCGCCGCCGGTGACGTAAATGATCATCTCTTCCGCGATCGCGGTTTCGACCAACGGAAACACGAGAGGGTCGTTGGCCTCGAAGCCCTGGAGAATGGGGTGGATTACAAGCCCTCGCAATCCGAGCTCGCGCCGCGCGCTCCGAAGCTCGCCGATGCCGCACGCGCGGCTCCAGGGATTGATTGTGGCGAATCCAATAAAGCGGTCGGGATATCTTTGGACAGCTTCCGCCACCGCCCAATTTCCTTCCGAAGTCGAATAAGCGGCAAATTCTCCGGCGGCGCTTAAAACGGCGCAGCCGATGCCATGCTCGTCCATACCCTGGATCAATGCTTCCAGATGCATGCGGTAGGGACGATAGCGGAAAAATTCAGGGGAGTAATGGCAATGGAAGTCGAGAATCATTGTGGCGCGGGTTGACCGTTTCGTGAAATCTAATATATCATCGCAGATTGAACCGCGAGGATCGTAGGCGCCGTGCGGCGGAATGCGAGATCCTGAAGGAGCATAATGGCCGCTCACGAAGCGCAGCAGGCGACATTCGAGGTTCGCATCGCCCGATCTGCGAGCGGGGGAATTTCAACCGGCATGCAATCGTTTCAGGTCACGCTTGAGAAGCGCATGACCGTATTAGACGCGCTATTTCAGGCGCTGCGCAATCAGGATCCGACGATCTCGTTCCGGTGCGCTTGCCGGGTGGGAATGTGCGGAACTTGCGCGATGGAGATCAACGGCATCCCGCGCCTGGCATGCCGGACGCGAGCGCACCTCTTGGGAGTGAAGACCATCGTAGTGAAGCCGCTGCCGCATCTGCCGGTGATCAAAGATTTGGTGGTTTCGCTCGAGCCGTTTTTCGAGCAGTGGAAGCGAATCAAGCCCGCGCTCCGCTCGAAAAATCCCGAATCGGGGCAACTCGCGATCATTCCCGCGACGGCGCCCTATGCGAGATATACCGCTTTGAAGCGAGACTGCATCACGTGCGGCGCATGTTATGCCGCGTGCGGCGTGAAGGCTTCGAGCGGCGAATATCTCGGGCCGGCGGCGATCAATCGCGCGTTCCTGCGCATGCTCGATCCTCGCGACGGCGCGGGGGACGAACGGCGGCGGTTGTTGAACGACGAGCGCGCCGGGGTGTGGCGATGCCATACGCAATATAACTGCACGGCGGTGTGTCCGAAAGGGATCACGCTCACCGACACCATCAATCGCGTGCGGCGGGCGATGCTCTTTCGCGGGAGCCTCGCATAATGGGCAGCGCGGCAATGTCACTGCGGAAGTACGGCGCGCAGTACACCGGGCTGCTCGCTCATTTCATCCAGCGCGTCACTGGTTTGCTCTTGCTGTTCTACCTTTTTGTGCACGTGCACACGATCCGGCAGCTGACCAACGGGCGGCAGGCATTCGATTCCGCGCTCGCCACGTATAGCAGTCCATTTTTCAAGCTACTCGAAATCGGCCTGCTTGCGACCGTCATTCTCCACGCGCTCAACGGAGTCAGGATTACATTGCTTGACTTAGGCTATGCTCAAGACCGCCAAAAACGATTGTTCTGGGCCTATACGGTGGCGCTGGGCCTTGCGATATTTTTGGCTGGCGCCGTGCCGCTCTTTGTGTATTCGGTGCTGAGGCGCGGCTGAGCGATGCGTAACGTAATCGGATGGTACTTGCAGCGCATGACCGGCGCCGCTCTGGTCGTTTTGCTGATCGCGCACTTTTGGGTAGAGCACTTCATGTCGCGCGAGTTGCTGCGCGGCCAGCTGAGCTACGAAGCCATCCTGGCGCGCATTTCAAATCCCGTGTGGCAGTCGATCGACATCGCTTTTCTGCTCATCGCGCTCTATCACGGCCTGAACGGCTTGCGCAACATAATCCTCGATTTCAGCCGCATCGGCGTTGGCGCTGCCCGCGCAATCACGGCCGTAATCGTCACCGCCGGCTGTGTATGGGCATGGTGGGGAATCGAAGCGTTCCGGAATTTGTGATGCAAGAGCTCGCGATCGAAACGCTCGAAACCGACATATTGATTATCGGAGCCGGCGGGGCAGGCCTTCTCGCCGCCGTGCACTCGCATGATCGAAGCAAGAAATTGCGAATCGTCATTGCCGTAAAGGGATTGCTGGGCCAAAGCGGTTGCACGCGCATGGTCCAGGGCGGCTATAACGCCGTTCTCAATGCGGACGACTCAATTGAAAAACATTTTCTCGACACCATCAAGGGCGGCCGGTTTCTCAATAACCAGGAACTGGCCTGGAAGCTGGTGGAAGAGGCCCCGCGGCGGATCGTCGAACTGGAGAACAAGATCGGCTGCGTCTTTGACCGCAACCCAGACGGCACGATCCACCAGAAGCCCTTCGCAGGCCAGTCCTTCGACCGCACGATCCACAAAGGCGATCTCACGGGGATCGAAATCATGTCCAATCTCCGGGATTACGTGCTCGAAGCGGACATGCGAGTACTGCAGGAGACGCGCGGCCTCGATCTGCTGCTGAGCGACGGACGCGTGTGCGGCGCCGTCCTGCTAAACATTCGCACAGGCCGGCTGATCGCCGTGAACGCTCGCGCCACTCTACTGGCGACCGGCGGTGGAGCGACCATGTACCGCATCTCTTCTCCGTCGCTTGAAAAATCCGGCGATGGCATGGCGATGGCGTTCCGGGCCGGCGCCTCGTTCGTCGATATGGAGATGCTGCAGTTCCATCCCACGGGTCTGCTGGTTGGAAACTCCGTGGCAACGGGAGGGCTGCTCGAAGAAGGGCTCCGAGGCGCCGGGGCGAGGCTTTACAACGGGCTTGGCGAACGGTATATGCAGCGCTACGATCCCGTGAAACTGGAGCGGGCGACGCGCGACGTGATCTCCCGCTCCAGCTATCTCGAGATTATGGCCGGACGCGGTACGGCGAACGGCGGCGTGCATATCGACTTGAGCCATCTCGATCACGAATTCGTGATGCGCAGTTTCCCGGGCATGATCGAACGCTGCCACGATTACGGATTCGATCTGGTCCACGATCGCGTCGAGGTCTCGCCCAGCGCCCATTTTCAAATGGGCGGGGTTGCGATTGACGTGGATTGCGGAACCAGCCTCGAAGGGCTTTTTGCCGCGGGTGAGGATGCCGGCGGAGTGCACGGCGCGAATCGACTTGGGCGGCAATGGCGTGGCGGACTCCATTGTGTTTGGCGGCCGTGCGGGCGACAACATGGCAGCGTTTGTGGCGGAGAGGCGGATGTGGGCGAGCTCGCAAGCGCAGCTTCGCGAACTCGGCCGGGAGTGGTCGCGATTATTACGCAACAACGGCGAGAGTCCCTTCGCGTTGCGCGGCGAATTGGATGACCTCATGTGGGAAAAGGCCGGCGTCGTGCGCAACGGTCCCGATCTGGACACCGCTATATGCCGCCTGCGAGAGCTCCGGGAGCGCGCACAAAACGCCCGAGCCGCGGGCGAGGCCGCCTCCAATCCCGCCTGGAACGAATCCATGAATCTGCTGAATCTTTGCGTGGTGGGGGAAATGGTCGCGCGCTGTGGGTCCATTCGAACCGAGAGCCGTGGAGCGCATTACCGGCTCGATTGCCCGGAATCCGATCCCGCCTGGTTGAAAAACATTTTCCTGCAGCGGGCGGGCGATGCCATGGAAATCGCGACCCGTCCCGTCGAGTTTACGCGGATCACTCCGCCCGAAGTGGAAATGAGCATGCATGCCGACTCTGTACGACACAATTGAAACCGTTGCGCGCGACCTTTACTGGAAGGCGCTCAAAGATATTCCCGGCGATGTGCGCCAGGCCATTGCGGGGTGCGCCGCCGTCGAGCGTGCGAATGGAAATTCGACGGCCGAACAAGTGCTGTTCACGATTATCAAGAACATTGAGACGGCCGATCGTCTCGACACGCTGGTCTGCCAGGACACCGGTCTGCCGCTTTATAAGGTGGTAATCGGAAGCAAGCTGGCCTTGGATATTCCGGAGCTGAAGGCGCGTATCGTGAAGGCCTGCGAGCGCGCCACGGCGGAATATCCGCTGCGGTCAAATTCCGTTCATCCGCTCACGCGCAAGCATACGGGCACCAATACGGGCCGCGGAATTCCGATTGTGAAGCTCGACTTCGAGCCGGATTCCGATGTGATTCGGATCACGATGGCGCCGAAAGGTTCGGGCTCCGAAAACATGAGCTTTCTCAAAATGCTCAATCCCTCGGAAGGACGTAAGGGCATTATCCGCTACGTCCTGCAATGCATTTTCGAATCGGGCGCGCGTCCCTGCCCGCCCATGATTGTCGGCGTGGGGCTGGGAGGAACGTCGGACGTCGCCATGCAGTTAGCCAAGGACGCCAGCACGTTCCGAAAAATCGGATCGGCCAGCAGCGATCCCGATGTCGCGCAGCTTGAGCGGGAGCTGCTCGACTTAATAAACCAGACCGGAATTGGCCCGCAAGGTCTGGGCGGGAGCACCACGGCCCTGGCCGTCAACATCGAATGGGCCCACACGCACATCAGCCATAACCCCGTGGCTGTAAACATTCAATGCTGGCGGGGCGAGCGCGCCGAAGCCGTCATTTCCGCAAGCGGTGAAGTGAGGTACGCAAATGGCGCATCATAGGCTGACCACGCCGTTGACGGAAACGGCGATTCGACAGCTCAGGATGGAAGATACCGTTTCGATTGACGGCACGATCTTCGGTATCCGCGACGCCACCCAAATCCGCATTTTCGACGAGCGCGTGGCGCCTCCGGCGGACTTGACCGGCGCGGTCTGCCTCCATACGGCGCCCGGCGTACGCAAGCGGCCGGACGGCTCTTACGAGAAGCTCTCCATCGGAACCACCACCAGCACTCGCATGGATCGATTTGTTCCGGGGCTTATTGAACAATACGGCGTGCGCGCCATTGTGGGCAAGGGCGGACTTCTCGAGGGCAGCGTGGCGGCCATGCAGCGGGCGGGCGCGGCATATTTCGCGATTGTGGGGGGAGCGGCGGCGCTTGAGACCATGCAGATCGAAGAGATCGAGCAGGTCTGGTGGGAAGATTTGATGCCGGAATGCCTTTGGAAATTCCGGGTGCGCGATTTCGGTCCGCTCATCGTGGCCATCGATTCTCACGGCAACAGTTTGTACCGCAACATTCAGGAGCGTGCGGCGGCGCGAATCGCGGACATGAAGATTTAGGGCATGGTGGCTTCGTTATCGAGCGGCGTGACGGGGTCGATGAGCGCCCAACACAGAATGCCCCCCAAATCCACCGCGATCGAGATGTAAAAGGCATAAGTCCAGTTATGATTAGTTCGCTCCAGGACGTATCCGATCACCGCCGGGGCTACCGCGCCGCCGAGTTGGCCCAGTGTGTTCATCGCACCGGCGAGCGAGCCGACGTATCTTCCGCCCAGGTCCATGCACGTGGTCCACGAGACCGGACCGGACAATTCGGCGGCGAAGCTGGACAATGCCAGGGCCCCAATCGCCCAGACCGGATCGTGGAGATACATGAATGCGGAAAGATTTGCGGCCGCGCATCCGAAGCCGCAGAAGGCCATCCCGCGGCGGACAGCCGCAATCTTGCCGGTGCGGCGCATCAGCGCGGCGCAGGCCCAGCCGGAAAAGATGCTGCCCGCTCCGGCGGAAAACAAAGGCAGCGCCGCGAGCGTCGCGCTGCGATGAAGATCGAGTTTGCGCGCCTGCTGAAGATAAGTCGGCAGCCAGGTGAGATAGAAGTAAAAACCGTATGAATAACAGAACCACTGCGTCCAGAGGAGCCAGGCGCTCCGAGAGCGCAGGAATACTCTCCAGGGCGGGTTGCGGCGCGAAGCCGCACGGAGCCGGTTGGGCGCAAGCAAGGCCAGCTCCGCCTGATTCACGTTTCTGTTGTCGCGGGGATCGTCCCGGTACCAGAGATAGAAGGCCGCCGCCCATACCGCGCCAAGCAGCGCAAGGACCTGGAATATGGCCCGCCATGCGAGCCATTGCCGCAGGTAAAAAAATATGAGCGGCGTTACCGCGCCGCCCCAACGAGCTCCGGCGGACTTGAGTCCCTCCGCTTTGAGCCGCTCGCGAAACGGCAACCACGTTTGGAAACATTTCGCGAGATTGGGGAAGCAGCCCGCTTCTCCTGCGCCGAACAGGAATCGCGTGATCAGCAGCGACGCGAAACTGCCCGCCCAACCCGTCGCCGCGGTAAAGAAGGACCACCACAGTACGATGCGGAGCAGCACTTTGCGCGGTCCAATACGGTCGCCCAACCAGCCGCTCGGCAGCTCGAAGATCGAGTACGCCACGCCGAAGGCCATAAATACATATCCCATCTGGAGCGGGGATAGCCGAAGCTCGCTGGAGAGCGCGGGAGCGACCTGGCCGATGGCCGCGCGGTCGATATACGTGATGAATGCGAGCGTGAGCCCGAACCCGACCACTTTGAGACGCTCGCGCGAGGGGCGCGGCGGCCATTCGCGAGCGGCGGCCGTGGAGCCAGCGGCGTTCGACGGCGTGTTGAATTCCATGCGCGCGCCCTTGAAAGGCGCTTGTCTCAGTATGCCTGCTACGGCGGGAACACAATGACGGTCATCGAAAGCTTCAGAATTTCTGTCTTTCGAGTCGTAGCGGAGCGTCTTAGTTTCACGCAGGCCGCCGAGGTATTGCGCGTCACTCAACCAGCCGTCACATCGCACGTCAAGGCGCTCGAACAGGAGCTTGGGGTTCGTTTGTTCGATCGCGCCGCGGGCGGCGTGCGCCTGACCCCCGCCGGGAAGCATCTTCTCGGATATGCGCACGACGTCAGCCGTTTGGCAGATGCAACTGTTGGAGAAATCGGCAGGCTGAATGGCGAAGAGCGCGGATGTCTGCGTCTTGGCGCCTCTACCACGATTGCGCAATATCTGCTGCCGCGGGTGCTTGCCGGCTTTATGCGCCGGCATCCCCGCATCGAACTGTCGGTGGTCAGCGCCAATACCGCGCACATCGTATCCCGCGTCATTGCGCGCGAGATCGATCTGGGGCTCATTGAGGGTCCGCCGGCATTCACGGACCTGAAACTCGAGCCTTTTGTCGACGACGAAATAGTTCCCATCGTTAGCGCGCAGCATGGGTTCGTGAGCGAACTCAATCCCGGACCGTCCATTCTTGCGCTCAGGGAGCAGCCGCTTCTTATGCGCGAACCCGGGTCGGGAACGCGCCGCGTTGTCGAGAAGGCGTTGCGCAAAGCGGGCCTGTCAACGCGCGATTTGCGCATCGCCATAGAGCTCGATTCAACGGAAGCCATTAAATCGGGCGTCGAAGCTGGGATGGGCGTAGGTTTTGTCTCGCGTTGGGCGCTTCGCGAGGAACAAGCGCGAACCATCCGGATCGCGCGGATAAGCGGGTTGACGATTAAAAGGCCATTCCAGTTCGTACATGCGCAAGGGCCCGCGCCACAGGGGGCAACGGGCGCTTTTCTGAGTCTCGCTCGCCAGTTCTGGACCGATTTCAAACCTTCGCGGTAATGCGGCGCGAATGCGTCCCGTCCTGAGCGGCCAGGAATTCCAGCAACTTTGTCCGGACAGTCTGAATATGCCTGCCCATCAGATGTTCCGCTTGGTCCCGATCCCCGGTTTCAAGAGCTCTTATTATGGCTTCGTGAAAATCGCAGGCCGTGCTGCTCGACAGATCGTAGGTTTTCCGCCGCGACAGCCAGATCTGGCTCTGTAGGTTTTCAAGCACTGTCCGCAATCTCTCGTTGCCGGTTGCGGAGGCAAGAAGTTTATGAAACCCGGTGTCCTCCTCAATGTACCGGGCTTTTTCGTTCCTGCCGAGATACTCGCGCATACGCTTCACGATCTCTCTCAATTCCTGGAGGAGCTTCGGCGTAACGCGGGCCGTGCGGACGGCGTGTCTTTCGAGAACGTCCCGGAGGTCATACATGTCGTCGACGTCCTTGAGCGAGAAGATACGCAAGAATGCGCCGCGCCGCGGCTCGATGCGGATCAGGCCTTCGCTCTCGAGTCTGTTCAACGCTTCGCGGATCGGCGATTTGCTGATTCCGAGTTGCCGGCATAAGAAGTCCTCGGTGAGGCGCGAACTTTCGTCCAGATGGCCGCGCACAATGTGCTCCTTGATGCTGTTATATGCCAGGTCCGTTAAATTCTTAGGCACTTTCAGTTTTTTCATGCCAGACCGCCGAACGTCGCTATTCATGGCGCCAGTGAAGAGTATAGCTGCGAAACGCGGTATAAGCGGGCTGCATCCCGGATCACAAAATACGATTGGACGGCAAGTGCGCCACGCCCGAAACTAAACTGTGGCGCTAAAAAAGGCTGCATTCGCGATCGCGGCCGCCCTGTGCTGCCTGCCGATGTGTTCGCCCCCGGCCGCGCTGGCGTTGGGCTTGGTCTTCGGACTCGCGAACGCGAATCCCTGGCGGACGGCCTGTTTCCGGGTCTCCCGCGAGTTGTTGAAGTGGAGCATCGTGGGGTTGGGGTTTGGCATGAATCTGCAAACCGTGCTTAATACCGGCCGTGTCAGCTTCGTTTATACGGGACTCGGCATCACCGCGGCCATGGCCGCCGGCATCGGATTGGGCCGGGTCCTGTGCGTGTCCAGGAACGCCGCATTCCTGATCGCGGCCGGAACCTCGATTTGCGGCGGGAGCGCCATTGCGGCGACCCGCTCCATCGTCGATGCGAGCGACGAGGAAACGGCGGTCGCCCTTACGACTGTTTTCGTCCTGAATTCCATCGCTCTGTTGTTATTTCCTCCCATCGGAACCGCGCTGGGATTGACGCAGCAACAGTTCGGGCTGTGGGCCGCACTGGCGATCCACGACACCAGCTCCGTTATTGGCGCGGCGCTGAAATACGGTCATGCCGCTCTGCTCGTGGGGGCCACGGTGAAGCTGGTGCGGGCGCTCTGGATTGTTCCCCTTACCATGATCGCGGCGGTCGCTTTCCGTAGCGGGTCGAAAGCAAAATGGCCCTGGTTTATCGTTCTATTCGCACTGGCCGCGTGGGCGCGTTCTCTGTTTCCCGCGGCGCACGCGCTGTGCGAGAATGCCGCCGCTTTGGCCCGCATTGGGTTTGTCGTTACCCTATTCTTAATCGGAGCCGGATTGTCGCGCGCTGGTCTGCGGCAACTCGGTTGGCGGCCTCTGGCGCAAGGCGTAGCGCTCTGGGCGGTGGTGGCAAGCGTCAGCTTGATTCTGATCCGTCAAAACTGGATTCGCTTGTGAGGCAAGTTGGAAGAGGCAAGTTTGAAGAGGCAAATTTGAAACAAATCGATCATATTTTCACCAATGGCGGAAACAGGCGGCGTTGGCTCGCCTCCATTGCATCTCTAGCGGGGATTGCCGCGTTGCGCGCGGACAACGCGCCCGCTATAGCGGGCAAGCGTCCCATGATCCTCCACAACGACCGTCCTGAGGACCTCGAAACGCCGCTCGAGTACTATACTTCCTGGCTCACGCCGAATGACGTGTTCTTCGTCCGGCAGCATATTCCGCGGCCCGAGGTCAATGCCGACTCCTTCGCGCTCACGGTGAATGGCAAAGTCGCAAAGGAGCTTCATCTCACCCTGGCCGACTTGGGCAAGCTCTCGCAATACACCGTTCCCGCCGTGATCGAGTGCACCGGCAATGGCCGTGGATTCTATCGTCCCCGCGTGCCCGGCATCCAGTGGATGCGCGGCGCCATCGGCAATGCGGAGTGGACCGGTCCACGGCTAAGCGACGTTCTGAAGCTCGCGGGAACGGATCCGAACACGCCATTTGTCGAGGTGAACGGCGCGGACGTGGGCGTCGCCAAAACTCCCGATTTTATCCGATCCTTTCCAATGAAAAAGGCGCTTCATCCCGCCACTCTGCTTGCTCTGAAGATGAACGGCCAACCCATTCCAGATCTCCATGGCTTTCCGCTGCGCCTCATTGTGCCCGGATGGGACGGGACCAGTTGGGTCAAGTGGGTGGTTCGCGTCACTCCTAAAATGGAGCCGAACACGGGATTTTTCATGAACCCGGGCTACCGCTTTCCGAAGTACGCTTTGCCGCCGGGCGCGCCGCCCGTTCCGTCCGAGCTCGAAGTGATCGAGGGGATGCCGGTCAAGTCGACGATTACGTCTCCGTCCGATCAGGCCAAACTCAAGCTGGGCCCGCTCACTGTTCGCGGCTTCGCCTGGGCCGGGGAAGAAGTAATCGAGCGTGTGGACGTTTCCACCGATGGCGGCAGCCACTGGACCGCGGCGAAACTCTCGGCCCAAAAGCTTCCTTTTGCATGGCGCCTGTGGAGCCTCGATTGGACGCCGGACAAACCCGGTTACCACACCATCGTGTCGCGCGCGACCGATTCTTCCGGCAGAGTGCAGCCGATCGTGGCTACCTGGAATCCTTCGGGTTATCTCTATAATGCGGTCGACCGCGTGGGCATAACCATGGAGAAGGGATCATGACTAGACCGTGGGCCACGCTCGCGTGCTGCCTGATCAGCGCGGCCGCCTGCGCCGCGGCGCAATCCACGTCCGAGCGCGCCAAGGCCGAGGAGGCGCGAAGCTGCGTTCAGTGCCACAGCCTGCGGCTCATCCATTCGCAACGGCTTTCCAAGGCGGCGTGGACAAAAGAAGTGGACAAGATGATCGGATGGGGCGCGCCGGTGCGTGACCGGGAGCTCCTCATCGATTACCTCTCGGAAGAATACAGCGATTCGAAACCGGTACCCGAGCCGGAGCGTTCGGGCGATGGCGTGAAGCGCGCCGGCAATATCACCGATCCTTCCGTAGCCCGCGAACGCAAGGAAAAATTCGTCGCTTTGACCGATTCATGGGCGCAAGATATCGAATTCACGCGCGCCGAACAGGCCGCCATGCAAGAGGGAAAGCAATGGGAAGGTCTGATGACCAAGGGACCGGACGATCCGCTTGCAAAAAAGATTCTCGCGGCAGGAGAGCCGTCTTATGAAGCGCTGTGCTCTTATTATCCCGGCAAAATTCTCGATCGCACCGTCCTCGGCAGCTATTCGGATCCGCGCGATCCCGCTACCGGCTACAACGACGAGTTTGCGATCTACTGGAATGGTGCAATCGCAGCCAATCTGATCAAAGGCCGGCTTACCGACCGGTTGGGCGCGACGGGAACGCAGCCGGTCGCGTTCAACACGGTCATCGAGTTTCGCGTGGGAAAAAACGCGGAGCTGCTGGGGCGCAACAGGAATAACTTCTCGAGCATCGGGTACGAGCGCGGTTACCTTCCCGTCGTGACTGCGAGCTACGTCAATAACGCCATCCGCTATCGCGAGATTGCCTTCGCCTTCAAACCGGAGGACAACGCCGCCGGCGCAGATGTAGCCTATGCCGGATTTGAAATCACGAATACGGGCAGCTCGCCGCAACAGGCAGTCCTCGATGTGGATGTCGTACTGAACGACGGCGCTCGTCCGCGCTTCGCGAATGGACAAGTGCTCGACGACTCCGGCGCGTTGTTGCTTGCCGATAGTGACGCGGGCGCGACATTCGATGAAAGGCAGTCGCGCTTGAGCCATGTATTTACCCTGACTGCCGGCGAGATGCGCCGGGTTTGTTTCGAAATCCCGTATCGCCCCGATAGCCGCGGTCTCCTGGGCTCCGCCTCCAAATTCGATTTCGACGTGGCGCATCGGCGAGTGGCCGATTTCTGGCAGAACCTCTTGGCCAAGGCCGTCGATATCGAACTGCCCGAACAGCGCATTAATAAAATCTGGCGCGCGCTCCTGCTCCAGAACTTCGTGCTCGCTGACGGTCCGCGCTTCACCTACGGTTCCGGCCTTAGATATAACGATTCCACTTATCCTCAGGAGAATGGATTTGCAACGCACGTCTTCGCTATGTATGGCTTCAAAGATTATGCGGACGCCATGCAGGCCGGCTTTCTGCACATGAGCGTCGATCGCGAGGGCGCAGGCCGAAAATATCAGAATCGCCGCGCCATGGTGCTCCATCACCTTCTCGAAGATTATCGATTAACCGGCAAGACCGATCTTTTTGACCGTTTCAAATCGGATTATTACCGCGTAGCGGACGAGATCGTTGCCGATCGCCACAGCACCATGAAGGAGGTTGGCCGGGAAAAGCCGCTCTACTGGGGCCTGCTTCCTCCCGATAAGCCCGGCGTCGATGTACAGGCCAGTACCCAGACGGTTTATGTTCCCGCGCACAACATAACCAACTGCCAAGGATTGGAGGATTTCGGCCGTTTCCTCGTCGTGACCGGCCTCGATCCGCGGCGCGGCGAGCAATATCTTCGCGAAGCTGCGGATTTCCGGCGAACCCTGATGAGCGCCATGGAGCGCGCGGCCATCCGAACGCCGGGCCAGCCGCCGTTCGTCGATCTCCAGACATTGTTGTTCCGCCAAACACCCGAGTACGGTCCGGAGCCCTATGACGACCTCGCGCTTGGAAGATTGCAGGGAACGTACTTCCATTATTGGGTTGATATGGAGTTTCACTACAACTTCTTCAATCCGGACGATGAGGTTGGCCAATGGCTGGCCGATTATGTGCAGCAGCACAACGGTTTTGTGCTCGGCCTGACGCGCGCGCGCAGTCAGGCCGGCAGTCTCTTCGGATGGGTGAATAACGTATACGATGGCGGCTATTATGATTACCGCCTGCGCCAGGGGCGTATTGGGGATTTTCTTCTGGGCCTGTATGCCCGCCTGGCGTTCGGAATGTCGAGATATGTTTATGTCGCCTCCGAAGGCTCGCCGTTCATCGGTTACAACACGCAACACGGCGGTTTTGTGGGCGCGGACTATTCGTTTCCCAATTCCGCCGCCAACGCCGACACGCTGCTGATGCTGCGCAACGCTCTCGCGATGGAGGAACTACGGAACGACATCGAAACCGGCAAGCTGTTTCTGCTGCGCGGCGCTCCGAAGGCTTGGTTTGCATCCGGGAAGCGAATCGAAGTGCGGCGCATGCCGACTTTCTTTGGCGATGTCTCATTTCAAATATCCGCCAGTCCGGATGGGCGCGTCATTTCGGCGCATATCGAGCCGCCGGCCGGCGCGTGGAAGAACATCGAAATCTCACTCCGTCATCCCGGTTCCGCCCCCGCGCACGCCGTCAGGGTGAACGGGAAAGATTATTCCGGCTTTGAACCGGACGGCAGCGTGCTGCTGCAGCATACGGGAGGTCCACTCTCGATCGAAGTCTGGTATTAGCCGGCGATCATGAACCCGCCGCGAGTCGCCCTCAATCATTACGAACTTGCCATTTTCGCGGCTTATCTGCTCCTGACGGTTGCCGTTGGATTCCTCGTTTCCCGGGGAGGCCGTAACACGCCGAAAGACTACTTCATGGGAGACAAGCGTCTGCCCTGGTATGTTGTCGGGACATCAATGGTTGCCACCGCTATCAGCAGTGACCATTTTATCGCGCAGGTTGGCGCGGGTTATACCAATGGAATCGTTATCGCGGCCTTCGGGTGGAACGCGTGGATCGTGTATACCCTGCTCATCTGGATCTTTCTGCCCTACTACATGCGAACCGGCTTATATACCATGCCCGAGTTCCTGGAGCGGCGTTATAACTCGGCCGCGCGCTATCTCTTCGCGATATTCTGCGTTCTCGGATACATTTTCTCGCTCATTGCCGGGCCGCTCTATGCCGGTGGTCTCGCGCTCCAAAGCATGTTCGGAATGAATCTCGTGTTGGCCATCGTACTTCTAGGCGTCCTCACCGCGGCGTACACCATCTACGGCGGATTGAAATCCGCGGCGTGGACCGACTTTATGCAAATGGGCGTATTGCTGATCGGCGGCATTTGGGTTCCGCTTATCGGCCTTTCAAAGGTCGGCGGCTTCATGCGGCTGTTTCACGATCTTCCGCAGAAGTTCCAGGTCTTTCATTCTCCCACGCATTCGCTATTTCCCTGGACCGGCGTGTTCACCAGCTTCCTGAGCGTCGGCATCTGGTACAACTGCACCAGCCAGCATATCGTGCAGCGCTGTCTCGCCGCGAAAGATGAGTGGAACGCGCGCATGGGCGTTGTCAGCGCGGGTTTCCTCCATATCTTTCTCCCCGCGCTGTTCGTGCTGCCGGGCATCATTGCATACAAACTGATGCCTCACCTCCCGCGCCCCGACCAGTCTTACATACTCATGGTCGAATCGCTGGTTCCCCAAGGGCTGCGCGGACTCATTCTGGCCGCGATCGCCGCCGCTCTGATGTCGCATCTTTCGTCGATGATCAACTCAACTTCGACCATTCTCACCATGGATCTGTATAAGCGCGTTGTCAATCCCGCGGCGAGCGAGAGACGTCTGGTCTCGTTTGGACGCTGGAGCGGCGCCGTCGTCATGGCTCTCGGAATCCTGATCGCGCTCTACTTCAGCACGACTCAGCGGTCGCTGTTCGTTCTGATACAGGAAGGCTTCGCTTATATTGCCCCGCCATTCGCCGTTGTGTTCACGACCGGTCTGCTGTGGAAACGAGCGAACGGCAAAGCGGCGCTCGCGACGATACTGCTCGGATTTCCTTTCACGATTTTTCTACAGTTCTATCTCTTTACGCATGTGGCGATTCTTGGGCCTTACGCCAACTATCTCCACCGTGCGTTCATCTCCTGGATATTTTGCATGATCGTAATGATCTCGGTTTCGTTGCTGACTCCACCCCCCGCTCGCCGTAACACGGAAGGTATCATCTGGAGCCCGGCCTATGCCGCTTTACCCAAACTGGAGCGGTTGAAATATCGCGGCATAAGAGACCTGCGTTTGTGGTGGCTCATATTCATCGGAATCGTGCTTTCCATCTACGGATTCTTTCTGTGGTTCCGTTTCCAGCATCCGGAGGGAGCGTGATCGAAGGCCTGGAGGTGATCTGCGCGCAAGGAGGGGTCGCCACGGGGCCCGCAGGCGTGCGCGCGGGCAGGCGCGCAAATCCTGGCGGATGGCGGCAATGCGATGGACGCGGCGGCGGCTGCTTCACTTGCCTGCGCCGTGCTCGAGCCGCAGGCCGTAGACATAGGTGGTTACGTCGCATCCGGCGTTGTTCTCGACGGCTCGACCGATCGGGTCTGGTCGATTAATGGCAACGCCGTGGCGCCCCGCGCGGCTCGCGACGATATGTTCGAAGTACTTCCGCCCAATACCAGCCCTCGCGGAATTAATGAGATTGAGTACGGCTGCTCGGTTGCCGGGGATGCCAATGTATATGGCCCGCTTGCGGTCGCCGTTCCGGGTTTTATCGGCGGCGTCGGGATGCTGTGGGAACGTTGGGGCCGCCTCACATGGCCAGCCATCGTCGCTCCCGCCCGCGAGCTCGCGGAAAATTTGCAGTATTGCCTCGTGCGCGATGCGATTCTTCTAAAGCGGGAAGTCATCTCACGGTTTCCCTCCACGGCGGAAATCCTGATGCCCGCGGGCGCCGTGCCTGCGAACGACGATCACTGGCCGCGTCCCGACCTTGCGCGCACGCTGGACCGGCTGGCCGCAGCCGGCTGGCGCGATTTTTACGATGGCGAGATCGGCCGTTCCATCGCCGATACCGTCTCCGCCGCGGGCGGAATCCTCACACGCGCGGACATGGCGAGCTTCAATCCGCGCATCACGGAGCCGTTGCGCTGCAAATATCGGAATGCCGACGTCTACACCGCTGTCCGGCAAAATGGGGGCTTCAGCGTTCTGTCTCTTCTGCAAGCTCTCGCTGGCCCCGCCGCGCTGCCCGATAGCGATCCGGGGTACTGGATTCGTTTCGCGCGGGCTCTCGAATGCGCCTGGCGCGAGCGTCTGGGGGAGCAGCAGGCGCGTGCCGGTCGTTACGGAACCATCCACGTCGCTTCCGCGGACTGCTGGGGCAACATGGTTTCAATCACCCTTTCGCAAGGCGGACTTTTTGGGTCCTGTTTCGCCGTTCCGGGGACAGGCATCATTCTGGGCCACGGCATGTGCCGTTTTGATCCTCACCGGCGAATTGAAAATTCGCCCGGCCCCGGCAAACAGCCTTTGAATAACGTTTGTCCATTGCTGATCCGCGCTCCGGACCGCGATGTGGCGATCGGGCTCCGGGGCGGCCGGCGGATTGTAAGCGTGTGCGCGCAGTTGGCCCAACGTATCGTCGATTTCGGCGTTTCAGTGCAAGAGGCCGCCGCCGCGCCTCGAATTCACACCATGACTGGCGATCCGCTGGAGGTCTCACATAACTTCGATACGAGCATGCGGCAAAGCCTCGAGCAGCTCGGATATCGCATCGAGGTTCCGAACGAGGTCGCCGGCGCCGCGCATGGCGCCGAATTTCTGAAACCCAGCCGTCTTATCCGCGCCGGCGGGAACACGTGGGCTTCAGGGATCTAAATTATGCGGCTCGAATCCTTTTCATGGCCCGAAATCAAAGCGCTTTCCATTGCGGACCTGATCCTGGTAGCGCCGCTCGGCTCCTTCGAGCAGCATGGGCCCCACCTGCCGTTCACAACCGACAGTGATATCGTGAGCGCGATCGCGCATGCCGTCGAACAAAAATCGCCCGAGCGAGTCCTTCTGCTCCCATGCCTTTGGCTTGGTCATTCCACTCATCACATGCATTACCCCGGTACGCTCGACATCCGGCAGATGAACTACATTGCGGTCATCGGGGACCTT
Organism: Bryobacterales bacterium; assembly: GCA_963838885.1. Taxonomy (GTDB): domain Bacteria; phylum Acidobacteriota; class Terriglobia; order Bryobacterales; family Bryobacteraceae; genus JAICMB01. Next base: position 143,655 of record CAWITB010000009.1, read on the forward strand.
TGCCGCTCCATTCTCTCCATGGGCGCCCGAAAAATCTTTCTGCTAAACGGCCACGGAGGCAACGACATCCCCGTTCGCGCCGCGCTCCGCGAGGTGAAGAGCGGCCTCGAAGATCCAAGGGGCGTTCACATCCTCTATGCCGCGTATTGGATGTTGGCGGCGCAAAGCATCAAGCGCATTCGGGAATCGGAACTCGGCGGCCTAGGGCACGCCTGCGAAATGGAAACTTCGCTCATGCTGCACCTTCATCCCGATCGCGTTCGCATGGAACTGGCGCGCGCGGACGGCCCCTCGTATTCCTCGCCTTACCGCAAGGCGGACATGCAGTACTCAAAACCCGTTTACAGCGTGAACGAGTTCCACGAGATATCGGAGAGCGGCGTAGTGGGCCGCCCTGAGCTCGCAACGGCCGAAAAAGGCGCGCGATTCTTCGATGCGATCGTTGAGGATGTATTGGCGTTTATCGCCGACTTTACTACCTGGTAAAGGGGTAGCCGCGGAACCTTAGCCCTTCTTTAATGTTTCCCAAATCCGTTCTTGACGGCACGGAGCATTAAGCGAAGTGTCGTTCGCTATCTGAAAATCCTTTTTATCAATGGATTCCACTGATCGTGCATGGAGCGCTGCCCGTCTTAGAACTCGCCCAACATCCACCTCGTTCCTCTGAGATGAACTTGACGCAGTCCTTGAAGGTAATCTATCGAATGCCCTTCCCCTTCCAGTGCTCATTGACATTTCGGCGAAAATCATATAGCGAATCCGAAGGTTGTCCTAGGTAAGCGCGTAATGTGCGGCCAGCGCCTTGGCCGCGCTCCTGATCAGGCCGTCGTTGTTGTGCCAGCCGATGACCTGAGCAGGTACTCAATGTGAGGTGTTTCGCCTTTTCTCCAAATCCTGTTCGGGCCATTTGATCTACCAGACTTCACCTCCGCGAGAACCACGTGAAATTTACCCCCCGGCGTCATCTAAAAGATTCGGGTCCGTTGGGAATGTGTGCCCGACTCTTCGCGGGAGTAAGGCATTCGAATCGCAATCGTATCAAGCTCTGTCCGCGGACCCACGACGCCCTGGCTAGTTCGAGTAGGGTCATCGCCCGCATGGACGATAAAGCTCGGAACTGTGAAGTAACCGTTGAAACGGAGATACAAAACCACGAACGTCTCGAACCGTTTTGCCTGTTCTACGCTTTCTTGCACAATTTTCCCCAGCTATTAAACTATATTGTGGGCGATTCCTCCGGCAAGTACTGTCTTTGGAAACTCGCCGGAACCGCAGATCGCGAATGACCCGAAGTCCTTGTACCAATCACCTTCCGGCGCCCACGGACCCGCATTCACCCAATCCTGAAGACGGCGGAGATCTTGCACTGAGATCTGCCGCTCCTTCACACGCGCGAGAATGTGTTCCCAGACGTCTCGGGGAAGATCAGAGAATCGAATCTTCGGCAATGGCGTTATTTCCGAAGATGGCCCGTATCATATCTTTCCCAGCTTCACCTTTGAGATCGGGATCGGCTTCAGACATGAACCGGCGATAAGCCGCATTGAGGTTGTCGCGTGCCGCTGCTTCAGCTTCCACGCCCCGCTACGCGAGCAGCACCAGCGCCCCGCTCTTCGTGAGATGCCTTTTCTTGGCAACGCCCTCGACCTCCATCGCCAATTGAGCCGGAATCGTAACACTCTGGCGAACGGACATTTCTGTTCTGGCGCGGAGGCTTCGACCTGCTCTTCATGCCCTGATCGTCACGTGCACCACGCTGATGCAGCGACTTTGATCGTGGCGTGTCCACACCGCCGGGCACAGCGAAACTGAGAAAACAGCGTATTCACGAATGACGGGGGCCGCTAGGGTTGGGCGTTCGGCAGTGTCCGTGGCGTGGATTGCGTGCGCCAAAGCCTTCTCACGCTGCCGCAGCAATTGGCTTGAAAGGCATGGCCGGCTCGGACGACATGCTGATATACTACCTCTAATATTTCGCTGGGTTCCTCCAGCCCTCGACGCCGGAGCAGCGGTGGCTTAGAATATCCTCATCCAGGAGATTGCGATGCGAGTCATAATCGTTGGCCTGTTCATAACCGTTCTCGGAGCGCCCATGCTATGCGCCCAAGCAGGCGCCGAGGGCTCGATTCTCGGGATCGTGAAAGATAGCACGGGCGCGGTCGTCCCCAACGTTACGATCACGGTCGACAATCTCGACACCGGCCTCACCGAGACGGTCACGACGGATGCCAACGGCTCTTTTCAAGTCCTCGCGCTCCCCCGCGGCTTCTACTCCGTCACGGCTTCCATGCCGACCTTCAAAACATGGCGGCTGACGCGAACTGAATTGGTGGCGGGAGAGCAAAAACGTGTGGAGCCGGTATTGGCGCCCGGCGACGTAAAGCAGGAGATCACCGTTCAGGGCGGATCCGAACTGGTTCAAACTGAAAGCGCCTCGGTCGAATCTGCCATTGAGGAGAAAGAGATCAAGGAGCTTCCCCTGAACGGGCGCGATCCCATCCAAATGGTCGCGCTTGTTCCCGGAATGCGCTATCTGGGACCGCCTAGCGGCAACACGCTCAATCATCAGGTTCAGGGATTGGGCCAACATAACGATGCAACGCAGTTTTCTATCGACGGCGCCAGCGCCAACGACCCCAGCGCCGAAGGCGGAATCGCGTTTCCAAACCTCGACGCGGTCGGTCAGTTCCGCGTGGAGACCTCGAGCTACAGCGCTGAAAACGGACGCCAGCCTCTGCAGGTGCAGATGATCACGAAATCCGGAACCAACGCCTTCCACGGGACGCTGTGGGAGTTTCTGCGCAATGACGCGCTCGACGCACGCAACGCCTTCGCCAGCAGCAAGCCCGAGCTGCGCCGCAACCAGTACGGCTACACCTTCGGAGGTCCTGTCGTGAAGGACAAGACCTTTTTCTTCGCCAGCTATGAAGGCCTGAACGTTCGCACTCAGACCATTTTCAATTATCCGGCAATCCCGCCGGCGTTCCTGAATGGAGATTTTTCATCGCTTAAGACCACAATCACCGATCCGCTGACCGGCAAGGCTTTTCCCGGAAATCAGATTCCCGCCAATCGCTTCGATTCGGCCGCGACGTTCTTCTTCCCCTATCTGCTTTTGCCCAACGCTCCGGGCAATCTCTATCGCGCGCTTGCGAAGACGCCCGAAGACGGTTCCAACCAGATTTATCGCATCGACCAGATGATTTCCTCGCGCCAGAAGATTTATTTTCGCTACATCCGCGTGGGCGACACACAGGTGAGCGCCGGTTATTCTCCTGCAATCGCGAGCACGCAGGCTCTGGTACAACACAACGCCGCGGCGAATTACGATTGGACCATCACGCCGGCGCTCTTGCTCACCGTTTCCGCCGGTTTCATCCACTCTGATAGCGAGATCACGTCGCCCGCTGTCGGCAAGGAGAACCTTACGCAAGATGCCGGTATTCAGGGGTTTTCAACGGCTTTCCGCGCCGCCGCCATCGGCCTTCCCGGCGTTGCCATCAGCGGCTACACCGGCTTCAGCGATCCCGCTCAGGTCCCTGCTTCGTTCCGCCGCGAGATCCTGAACGGACGCGCCAGCATGAACTGGGTGAAGGGCAGGCACACCCTGGTGTTCGGCGGCGAGTACCTCGACAACCGCACCCTGGCGCATCATTCCTCATCGGATCCGCGGGGCACCTTCACCTTCAACGGCCAATACACCGGCAACGCCTTCGCCGATTACCTGCTTGGCTTGGTCCAGTCCGCGCGGGCAAACACGATCCTGGCGGACTTCGCCATGGGTCATGAGCCGTATTCCGCCATGTATGTGAACGATAGCTGGCACGTTCACCCTCGGCTCACTGTGGAACTGGGCGTCCGCTGGGATCGCTGGTGGGAACGAACGCTGGTACGCGGCGCCGGCGCCACCTTCGATACCGCCATTGGTAAAGCCGTGGCAGGCGAGGAAAATGGCATGGTGGATCTGAGCGCGCAACCGATCGCGCCCTATCTCGCCGCCGCAACGGCCGGCCTCTGGGTGCCGGCGTCGCAAGTCGGTTACCCGCAGGGCCTCTCCGATTCCAGCAATTACACATCACCGCGCATTGGGGCCGCATGGCGTCCTATCGGCAAGGATACTTTCATAGTGCGTGGAGCCTACGGCATTTTCGCCTCGAATTACAACGGCAATATCACGGGTTCGCAGGTCATCGGCCCTCCCTACTGGGCCTCCCAACAGGTGACGTTCGCGAAAGCCTCGAACCAGCAATGGGAGACCGCTTTCCCCGCCAATCCCGGTGATTTCGTCGCGCCCTCCGTGTCCGCGGCCGTCGTGAATATAAAGCCCATGAAGATTCACGATTGGAACGTCTCCATCGAGCAGGCTATCCCGAAACTGGATGCGGCGCTCACGGTCGCCTACGTTGCCAGCCGCGGCTACGATCTGGTTGCGTGGCCGCACATCAACACCGCGCCGCCCGGCCTATATACGAATCTGCAGGCGGCCTTGCCGTACCCGCAGTTCGGCGGCATAAATTTGTACGAGAACCTCGGGCGCGACTGGTATAACAGCGTGCAAATCAAATTCGATAAGCGCTTCTCAAAAGGACTGGAGTATCGGCTCTCCTACGCCTTCGCGCGCGACATATCAAATGAGGGCAACGACGTTACGGCGCAGCCCACGCCCTACGCTCCCGCGAATTACGATCGTGGCCCTTCGCCACTCGAGCGGCGTCAAATCCTGAGCGCCAGCGCCATCTACGAGTTTCCGTTCGGACGCGGCAAGCGCTTCGGAGGCGGTATGCCCCGCGTGCTCGATTTCATCGCCGGCGGTTGGCAGCTCTCCGGAATTTACAGCTTCCAGTCGGGCGCTCCGCTCACCTTCACCGTCCCCGGTGCGACGCTCGGAAACGGCGTGAATGCGCGGCCCAATATCGTTGGAGATCCCCATCTCTCGAACCCCACGGCGGGCCAATGGTTCAATGCCGCCGCATTCGCCGCTCCGCCGCTCTATCAATTCGGCAACGCCGGCGTCGGCATTCTCACCGGCCCGGCGTATTCCGATCTTGATAGCGATCTGATGAAAAACTTTCACATCACGGAGCGCAGTTACATTCAGTTCCGCTGGGAGATCTTCAATACTTTGAATCACGTGAATCTGGGCGCGCCAAATACCACCATTAATCAGCCGACGACGGGCCAAATTCTGTCCGCAATGGATGCCCGCGAGATGCAACTCGCATTGAAGTTTATATTCTAAGTTGAAGATCACCGCCATCGAGTCGATACCCGTGCGGGTGCCGCTCCACCCGCATCTCGCGATCCGGGGAAAGGGCGGTTATCATTCCGTCTCTCCATTTCTCCTCGTGAAGATCCACACTAGCGAGGGACTCACCGGTCTGGGTGAGGTCTCCTGCACACCGCGCTGGAGCGGCGAAGATCAGGTCACTGCGGCGCATTTCATCAAAACGATCCTCGCGCCGGCTCTGGTGGGCGAAGATCCCGGCAATATCGAAGCGCTGACTACTCGTGTGCGCACCGCCGTTTTCGGTCACCCATTCACGAAAGCGGCCATTGAGATGGCCCTTTGGGATCTCCTCGGCAAAACCGCCAACTTGCCCGTTTATCGCCTGCTTGGTGGACCGGTATGCGATTTCGTTCCTACCAAGTGGTCGATCTCCGGCGTTGACCCAGAGCGCGCGGCGGAGATCGCGGTCTGGGCTCTCGAACAAGGGTTCACGACAATGAAGGTCAAGGTTGGCATCGATCCCGCCCAGGACATCGAGCGTGTTCGCGCCGTACGCCACGCCGTTGGACCGGATACGCGCCTCGGCATCGATGCGAACGGCGCCTGGGATCCAAGAACGGCGGTGAGCATGATTCGCCGGCTTAGCGAATTTGGCATTTATTTCGCGGAGCAGCCCGTGCCGCCCTCCGACCCGGCATGGCTCGGCTTCGTGCATTCGCGAGTTGACGTGCCCATCATCGCGGACGAGAGCGTCTACACGGCGCAGGATGCGCTCTCGATTGTTCGGACAGGATCGGCCGACGCGCTCTCAATCTACATAGGCAAATCCGCCGGAATTGGACCTGCTCGCAAGATCGCCGCCATCGCTGAAGCCGCCATGCTGGGCTGTATTATTGGCAGCAACCTCGAAATGGGCGTGGGCAGCGCGGCAATGATACACCTCGCGCTGGCGATCCCTGGCATCGGCGCTTCAGAGTTTCCGTCCGATATCATCGGACCGCTCTATTACACAGATGATGTGCTGACCCAGCCGCTGCCGATCAAGGGCGGCGAGGCCCGCATCGGAGATCGTCCAGGACTTGGTATCGAGCTCGATGAGGAAAAAGTCGGTCGCTACCGCGTTCAATGAATCGGCGCTACGCCCGCTCGACCAGCAGCCGTTGCGGCCCTTCCCAGCGGCAGCGCCGGCAGGCCGCGGCGAATGCTGTCCAGTCTCGCTTCCAATCGCCGGGAATACGCGCGAACAGGCTGGCATGCGCCGGAACGCCTTCATGACCGCGCAGCACTACGCCCCGCCCGTACGCAATGCAGATCTCACCCACCGCGGTGCGGGCTCCTACCGCCCCGCGACCCTCATCGTAGAAATAAAGAAGTTCGCCCGGCAGGGGCAATTGCACCAGGTTCTCCGGCGGGCCCGGAGCCGGATTCTGAAGCAGCGCGAACACCTCCGCTCCCGAGTACATTCCGTGAATCGCGTTCGCATCCAGCGGCAGGCGATTCCAAATCAGTTCGCAGATGCCCGGCGCTTCGCTGTCGAGAAAATCGGCCACGGCGGATTCACCCGTCGCTGGAAACATGATTTTGACGCGCCGTTCAGGGCCGTTCACTTACGAGCCTTCCAGGAATCAAGCATTGTCTAATATAGAAGCGATTCTCATGGCCGGGGCGCAACCGCTGCGCGCCGCTCACGCGATGGTCGTCAGCGGAGAAACGAACGCGACCGCTGCCGGCATCTCCGCCCTCAAGCGCGGCGGCAACGCCGTTGACGCGGCTATTGCGATGGGCTTCGTGCTCTGTGTCACGCATAGCGGCATGACCGGCCTGGGTGGCGGCGGCTACGTGCTCGTGCGCACCACGAACGGTCGTACGGCGTTCTTCGATTTTCGCGAACGCGCCCCGCTCTCAGCGTCTCGGGACATGTTCATCCGCCACGGCAAGTTGTCGCAGGATTCCGTGATCGGCTGGAAAGCGGCCGCTGTTCCGGGAGCCATCAAGGGCTACGAAGCCGCGCACAAGGAGTTTGGAACACTGCCGTGGTCCGAGTTGTTGCAACCCGCTATCGATCTAGCGCTACGTGGGCACGCGCTCTCTTACATCCGCGCCGAGGCTTTCAAAGGCACCCCTGCTTTGCTTGATTTCCCCGAAACGAAGCGCGTTTTTCTGAACGGCGGTGCCTTCTTCGCTCCGGGCGACCGATTAATTCAAACCGGCTTAGGCCACACGCTCGAACGCATCGCGAAGCATGGAGCCCGGGATTTCTACGAAGGCGAAACAGCCCATCGCCTCGCTGCGGAGATGAAAAAGAACGGCGGGAACATCACCCTCGACGACCTGAAATCGTACAAAGTCTCCACGCGGCCGCCGCTCTATGGACACTATAAAGGACACGACCTGATTACCGCGCCACCGGGCAGCTCCGGTGGCCTGGGATTGCTTCAAATGCTCGGCATGCTGGAAGGCTCGGGCTACGAAAGGCCGGGAGCTGGATCGGCGGCCGCCATCCACTACATGGCGGAGTGCGCGCGCCGCTATTACGCCGACCGCGTCGAGTATCTCGGCGATCCCGACTTCGTCAACGTTCCCGTTGAAAAACTGCTCGACCCGGCATACACCGACAAGCGGCGGGCCACCATTGACCCGTATCACGCCACCCCCAGCGCCCAACTCAGTCACCGTCATCTAAACGTGCGGGAGGAGGGCAACACAACGCATTTCGGCGTTGTCGACGCGTCCGGAAACTCCGTCGCCGTCACGGTCACTCTCAATAGTCAGTTCGGAAGTAAGGTTACCGTACCGGGACTCGGATTCCTCCTGAACGACAACATGGATAACTTCGCTGCCGAGCCTGGTAAGGCGAACCAATATGGACTCGTGCAGGGTGAGGCCAACGCCATACAGCCCGGTAAACAACCGGTGTCTTCGATGACTCCCACCATCATTACGAAAGACGGCAGGCTTTTCATGGTCGTGGGTACGCCTGGAGGTCCCACCATCATCAATTCGGTTTTGCAGGCGATCGTGAACGTGATCGATTTCGGAATGAACGCGCAAGAGGCTGTCAACGCGCCCCGCTTCCATCACCAGTGGGTTCCCGATCGGCTGTTCCTTGATCCCGGATTTTCTCCCGACACGATCGCGCTGCTTCAAGCCCGCGGCCACGCCATCGAGATAAAGGCGTCGAATAACGATCTCAACATGATTCTGATTGACGGCAGCCTCATTCAGGGCGCTGTCGATCCTCGCAGAGAGGGACGGGCGGCCGGCTACTAAAAGTACTTGGCGCGCCGCAAAGTCCTCCGCGCCTCGCGTGTCACTCGGAATGAATGCCTTAACGCGCACAAGCTCCCGCAGCGCGGAAAATCCTCGGGAGACCTGTAGAACCTGAGCAGCGACGCCACGTCGCCGCAGTTCGGAATCCTGATTACCAGGCGTCTGTCCAGATATCCGCGAAGGACTGCCTCGGCGCGCTTCAGCGCAGCATCATAGATTTCCTCTACTTTGCCGCCAGCGCTCCGGCCGCGGCGAGCGTCCGACTGCTTTTTAGCTGCCATCCAAGAAAGAGTATTCTCAATAATCGCGGCCGCACTCGATATCCTTCAAGATGAGATCACGGCGTGCCGGCTTTGCCCGCGCTTGGTGAAGTACCGCGAGGACGTAGCTCGGAACAAGCGCCGCGCCTATCGTGATTGGCAATATTGGGGGAAACCGGTTCCTTCATTCGGCCAACCGCGTGCCCGCATCTTGATCCTTGGACTAGCTCCCGCGGCGCACGGCGCAAATCGCACGGGCCGCATGTTCACGGCAACCGCCCGGGCGATTTTCTTTTACGGCGTCCTCCGCACTGAAGGCTTGGCGTCGCAGCCCCACAGCTCCCATCGGGACGACGGACTGTTCCTGATGGATGTCTACATCTTGGCGGCCGTGCGCTGCGCGCCTCCGGCCAATAGCCGCGCTCTGCGATGCCGCAGGCCAAGCCTTCTACAACACCTCAAAGTTGCTCTGGCCGCGATAGGCGACCACGTCGGCATACACTTGCCGGCGCTTACGCACCGGGTCACACGAATATCATGGTAATCATGCCATCCGTGTGGTTTGGAACTGGGAATGCACCAGATGTCGAGGATATAAATTTATGAAAACACTTAGACACCTTGCTCTCTTGACCGTTACCGCCGGATTTTTCATGGCTACCGGCAATCGTGCGTCCGCGCAGGTTTCAGTCAGTATTGGAGCGCCGCCCGTTTGCCATATGGGTACTACGAAGTCCCGCCCTACAACTGTGCTCCCGATGGCTACTATGGCCCGGAGTGGTTTAACGGCGGTGTATTCATCGGTGCCGGACCTTGGTATCACGGGCGGGAACATTTTTACGGTCACGTCGATCACCGTTACGATTTTCGCGAGGGCTATCATGACGGCTTCCCAGCGCGCGGTGAGCGCCCAGCAGAAACCGCAGGGAATTTCACGGCCAAGCGAGGCATGACCCGCATGGACATGAAGCCCCTCGCGAGCACAGGTAAATTCTATCGTTGCGACAATTTTACGCGGACTGGTACTATGCTGTGGCCGTGCGACGAAGCAACCGTGGCGAGTCACACATGTGCGATCCAGCCGCCAGAGGCTTATCTCAACAAGTTCTAGGGATCGCGGCGTGACTGCATCGATTGCAAATTGCTGCTCCACCCGGGGAGCTCACCGCTTCAGTTAAGGACGTTCCTTGGGTATTTGTTGCTCCACTCCTGACCTATCTCGGTGGCGTGTTCACCCCAAGCCACTCTCAGATCTTGTTGGCCAAAGCTCTTGAGACCAGAAAAGAACACGAGCGGCTAAGAGCCGCTCTGTATCAAGAACTTGGGGGAATATCGACAAGCTGATTCTGTAACAATTTGAGACAAAGTAACAGCTGGGGAGCCGGCCCTTAAGGGTTGGGCCCCTCGGCGCACATCGCTCCCACGCCGGCCAGGAGAATAGCCAATATCGCCCCCATCGGTTTATCATACTCGCAGCGCACGAATGTTTTCTACCGGTGAGAGCAGCACCGCAACGGGCGCATTCCGGCGGGCGGCGGAGGCGGGAAAAAAAGGCAGCTAGTCCTGGGGGCAGGGGCGCGATCTGCTTGGAGCATGTCAGTTGTTGCCTTTGGCTGCTTCACGAAACTGGAATCGCTTGTTTACGGTATCTCGCGAACAAGGAATCCGGTGTTGATTCCGTTTGGCACGAAGATCTTTAGCCTCTGTTCCATGCTTGTTGGGCTCATCCACATCGGAGCACCCGTGTGGCGAGTAAGCGCGGAGATACAATCACAGCATCGTCTTCACTCGGGCCGCAACTGGCAGATTCATAGCGATGTCATGCCATGAGTGGGCGCCGCGGCATTTGCGCTGTGCAGCCCGGCGCTGTCAAACATTTTTCCCCGGCGCGGGTATCCTCCCCACCCCGGTCGGAGCGCCGCCGGTAGGCGCGCGAGTTTTCGGCAACTTTAGTTAGCGATAATTCGAGCCGGAATGACCAGAGCAGTTCGGCGTAACGAGCGTCTGACAGCAAGCGCGGCAAACTCCCGTTGATTGCCCCCGTTCGAGCGGCGCGCGCGTTTTGCGTCACGGTCGCCGGCATCGACGGTGTTGGTTCTCACAGTGTCGCCCGGATTGTCACGAGATTCAGCATTAACACGGTGACCAAGAGAGTGGCCCCCCGGACACGCGGGTCCCCAAGTGGTTTGTCGAAAGCAGTCATGCTCTCCAGAAACTCTTTAAGCCCCTCCTTCGGCTTCGACGAGCTGAAGGCCAAGAATAGCCGCCTTTTTCTTGAGTTGCTGCAGTAGTTGGTCGCGGTGGCGCTGCTCGTAATACGGGCTGCCCTTGTGAACGTATTCTTGGCCGTATTTCAGCATTCGATACACCAATCGGGCAAGTTTGTGGGCCATGGCCGTGATTGCCTTCGGCGCTCCGAGTTTGGTTCGTAAGCGGCGGTACTGTGCTCCCAAATAGGTCCGGCTGCGGAGCAGTGTCGTCGCGGCAATGCGCAACGACGTCGCCGCCCGGTGGACCACACGCCGGGTCCCCTTGCCGAGCACTTTGTCTCCACTGATGCGGTTGTCGGGAGACAATCCCAACCACGAAGCAAAGTGCGCCTCCGTGTTCCAACGGCTCATGTCCAACCCCACCTCGCTGATCACAGTCTGGGCTACCAGCACGTTGATGCCGTCAATCCGTGTCAGATCTACCCCGCTGATCCGATAGAGCTCGCTGCGCAGATCAAACTGGGGCTGGTTGCCAGGGGCTTTCTTGGCACTCAGGGAGCGTTTGGTTTTTTCCGAAGTCCGTGTTTTCTTTCCTTGCTGTTGGTCGGAAGCGGGTTCTCCCCCGCTGGTTTCAATGGGACATTGTCGGAGAAATTCTTTAAGTGCGCTTCTAATTCCCTGTCGCATTCGCCGATGCGGCGCTGGTAGGTGTCGTACATTTCCATTTCCTGCTTCAGCACAAATAGCAGTTCCGGCCGCCAATTGCCTTCCAGGCTCTTTGCGATCTCGTCTCGACTGGCCCGAATCTGGGGATGGCTCAACGCTGCCAGTTTATGCGCATCGCGCTCCCCGCCCAGAATCGCGCGCACAATCGTCTGTCCCGTTAGGCCACTCAGATCGCTTATCACATTCGCCAACTGCACGTTCATCTGAGTCAGCACCTTCTGCATCCGTTGAATGCAGGTCGAGGCTCCGAGTACATGCTCTCCCCGTTGCCGCCAGTACGTCCGCGCCACGCGGATTTCTGCCGTAGGTTGGAACGAGTTGTGGAGCAATCCGTAGGTGTGCAACTTCAGCAACCACTGGCTTTCCTGCACATCGCTCTTGCGCCCAGGCAGATTCCTGGTGTGCCGCGCGTTTACCAGATAAACCTCGAAGCTACGTTCTTCTAAGACCTCGTACAGAGGAATCCAATAGACACCTGTGGACTGCATCGCGATCGTCTTGACGCCACATCGCTTTAACCAATCCGCCAAACGGTGCAAGTCCGCTGTGAAGCATTCGAACCGGCGGACCGGGCTCCGGGTCTTGGTCCGGACGCACCGCCACGTAATGGGCGCCGTTCCCCACGTCGATCCCAGCAGCTCTGGGATGCACTACCTCTAGCCCCGGGTTGGCCGATTGTAGCCGCCTCGCCAGCTCTTTCCGTTGCTTTCGATTCATCTTGCCGGTCGCCATCGCCTTGTTCTCCTTTTTCTAGAAATAGGCCAGGGTCGGCCCGGCTGCGATAGGTTTAAGAATCTCTCCAACGGGGTCAAAACTGATGTCGTACTCGACACCAGTCGCCACCATGCCAGTGATCGCCAACGCCGGAGCCATGCTGTTAATCGGGCATGAAGCACCAATGGGACTCGGCCTTAGCTTGCCAACCTGACCTGCACCAAGATCGCAAATGCTGCTACCTCGAGCCAAGTTTCTGGCGCCGAGACTGCTCCGGGCCAGGCCGTCGGTTGCTGTTAACCCGCCGGGAGCCCCAGGGCAGCTTTCTTGGCGTTCGCGCGGGTGCTTATTGCTCTTCCTTGCGCTCCTGGGCTATGCGGCGGGCGAAGAGAGGGCCCTCCTCCCTGCTCTCCAGCGTGCTTAATGCCTACAGCAGAAGGCAATTGCTCGCGGCGCGAGCCTCCGCCATCCAATGCTCAAAACGCTGGATTTCCTTGGGCTGCAGGACCGTATGCCGGGACAGCGCCTGCAGGCTGTGCCGCACCTTCTCGAACCCCTGATTCATTCTGCACAACTGCTCATAGACCTTCTTCCCCGGCATGTCCTCTCCTGCTCTGTTTCCGGTGTGGCGTTCGCCGGCACGTCGCATTTCAGGCTCTTGTGGACCGCTCAGTTCAAGTGGGCTCGTGCGCCAACACAGTGAGCCAGATCGCTCTCACAACGAGCTTGCGCGCAGCCGCTCCCGACTATATTGCGGGAGCAGGTCACATTTGTCTTGGCTTTGCGGGCAAGCGGAGTGATGTAACGTCATGCGCCAAGCAGGCGCAGAAAAGGATGAGCAAAACACACATGACGAACGCAGAAGCGAACGGCAAATCCGCCGCCCTTGCGGCACAGGGCGACCCGCGGCGTGAAGAGATCCGGGCGCGAATCCCGAATTTAATCGAGGTCTATCTGGAGTGTCCGCTGGCCGTGTTGGTCGAGCGCGATGTGAGGGGCTCTACAGGAAAGCGCTTCAAGGCCAAATCCAAAATTTCACGGGAATGTCCGATCCGTTGAGCCGCCTCTCACGCCCGAGTTGACCTTTCATTCGGATAAGGAACCCCCCACGAGAGCCTTGAACGGATCTGGGCTAAACTCGAAGACCTCGGCTTACTTTATGATGAGCGATTTGCAATCGCTCACGAAGCGACCTGACGGCACTTTCGTCTGCGCCCTTGGTTCGCAGCTCTGGCCAAAACTCGCGATTTCCGCCAGTTTGAGCGACACAGCAATCACTAACGAATTAAGAGAGTTTCTCAATCGAAATGCCTGCCTCAGCAGGTGATTGAAAAAACGGCCAACGAGTTAACGAGTGGGCGTTGCGAGAAATTCGGCTCAGGAATAACTGTTGCGAACCGCATCCACGCCCGGCGGGTCTGTGACATAGAGTGTTTTGCGTTGTCTCTAAACGTGACTGTCTCTTGATGGTTTAAACATGCTTGCCAGCGCATGTCGATAACTGGTTGACCATCGCGATGCCGTCAGCGCGCCGGCTCGCTCCGCGAAGCGATGCTGAGTTCGCGGATTCCCTCACTACACGGACCACCATGACCAAGTACCAGAGCCGATGCCGGGTCCAGTTGCCGAGCCAGCATACTTCCCATTCGCCAAAGCGTGAGCCCAGCGTCACGGCGGTCCGGAGCCGCAGGACTTTCCGCTCGTGGATACGCTGGTCCGCTTCAGGAGCCACGCCGTCGCAGAGCGATCCGAGATCGTCCATAAGCCGGAAGGGAAGTGACGTGAGTCACGCCCTCTGTTCTGCTAATCCTTTGGTAATCCAATTAGCCGGTACAGGCCAAAATCAGGCGGTACGACGCGAGACGGAGAGCCGCGCCAGACGGTCGTAAGAGCCGTGTTTTACAGTGACCTACCGGGACGACGCAGGAACAGCCCGGAAATGCCCGTACGCATTGCTGACCGTCGTACTCGACTAAAACCGCTACCGAGGGTTCGAATCCCTCCCTCTCCGCCAAGTCAATAATTGTCCATTCCGGACACATAGGTAACAGTTCGTTCCTAAGACATAGGTAACGCTTTCGGTCCAAACGGGGTTTCGAGCGGCTGGAGAGTTTTCTCCTCCAGGTCGACGTAGCGCAGGTCGTATTCCATAAAGCTGACCAGCCAGATACCGTTTTCTACTTCCTTGATGCCGACGGCCTGGCCAGCGAGAGAAGTGCTCAGATTGATCTTTTTGCGGTGCAGGCAGAGGCGGCCGCAACTGGTCACGACAACAGTCCTGTCGTGAAAGGGATAATGCGGTTCCGGAATGCCCTCATAGCGCCTCAGTGAGGCGGTGTAGATTTCGGCGGGGCACTTCCTATCGAGCGCCTCGTGGGGTCGTTCGTTGTTGAACTCCTCGATGAAGGCGTCGAACTTGCCCTGCTGTTGCAGGATGTTGGCGCCAGCCGGCCGCGTGGCTTCTTTCTTGAGAGTCAGGTGCATGCGTTCGTGGCGGCCGTTCTGCTGCGGATGGCCGGGCTTTATGCGTTCGATGCCGATGCCCAGGCGCAACCACCACACCGAAAGCTTAGAGAGGTTAAAGAGGCCGTTGGGAGAAGCGAACGGAACACCGTTGTCGGAACGAATGGCCCGCGGCAAACCCCTTTCTCTGAATAAGCGCTCAAAGGCCGTAAACGCGGGCATTTCCGCGTTCGACTGCATGGCTTCACACAGCAGCAGGTAGCGCGAAGCGTGATCGGTAACGGTAAGCGGATAACAATACCGCTTGTCGCCGAGCATGAACTCGCCCTTATAGTCGGTGCACCACAGGTCAGTGGGAGCCAGACCCTGGGAAAGAGGCGTGCCTTCGCTGCGCGTCCTCGACCGCGTAGGCCTAGTCACCAACCCATGACGGTCTAGGATGGCGTGGATGGTGCTGACAGCCGGCACTTTGACGGCGTGCGGCAATCGCCGCAGCAAGCGCTCGCGGATCTTGCGTGCTCCCCAGTTCGGTTTCTCGCGCTTGGCTGCTACGATTGCCGCTTCTATCTGCTGGGGCAGCTGGTTGGCATAGCGGAACGGCCGTCGAGTGCGATCACTCAGACCCTCCAGACCGCACTCTTGGTGCCGCTCATAGATCTTGTATCCGGTCTTGCGGGAGATCTGGAACTCGCGGCACAGCGACGCCATGCTCTCGCCGTCCTTGAGCCGGATCACGAAGCGCATTCGTTCGTCCATCACAGAACATTTCCTCCATGGCATGTTTTATCCTGCCGCACTGGCAGAATAAAGTGTTACCCATGTCTCCGGAACGTTCTGTTACCTATGTCTCGGAACGCACACATCAGCTATACGGCCTCACGATTTTCAATCAAGCTCAAGACTTCTTTACGTTGAGTGAGCGCGTCTTTGGAGGGAAGCGCCATTGTAACGACCTTGCGATTCGCGCCTCGCTTAGCGTCCATCACCCTCCCATAATGCTTCATGGTGGTTCACAAGCCGAGCGATAGTTTACGGGCTGCCTTCGATTCATCGGTATGCCAATACAACATGCATATTCCAAAGCGTGCTCGGGAGCAGCTGGGACATCGGTGATTACTCCGCAACTGCAAGGACACCCTACAGCGGCGGGTACCCGCTGAGGCTTCAGTTTGTAACGGCGAAAGTGTGACCTGCGCTCTCGGGAAGAGCTTGATCCAGGTATGCCTGCCGGTACAGGACCGCGAGATGCGCCGAGAAATGCGGGCCAAATATCGCACCGAAAAGAACGCCATCGATTCGCGCAACGCCGTCTATAATGGCTACTTCAAAATGAGCAGCCCGCGTCTGACATCGTCCTCGAAATCGGACAAGCGAATGGCATTGTTTCGTATAATGCGCTCCAATGTGGCGGTCGGGCAATTGCCGGTTTGCAACAGGATTACCCTCGGCGGAGCGCCCCAAGCGATGCTTAGGCTCGCAAAGTCCTTATCTTTCGTCAGGACCGCGAAGCGATGTGCCTTGGCGTACTCCCATACAACTACATCGGGTGTGCCGCCCAGTCCGATGGAATTTACGTGAATTGAGCCGGGAAACAGCTCTTCAAGGTCGCCGGCGAGCCTCGGCGCAAGGTTCTCGTCAACGAGAAGCTTCAAGAACAGCGATCCGATCCGGAATGCTGGCGAAGAATTCGTATGTGGCCTGAAAGTCTTCCTTCTCGAGATATGGGAAATCTCTCAGGATCTCATCCTCAGTCATTCCGGACGCCAGATACGATGCGAGATCGTAGACGGTGAAGCGCAGGCCACGTATGCACGGCTTGCCGCCCATCTTGCCGGGTTCAACGGTAATGCGCGCGTTCAGGCCAGCCATTGAGATGTCACCACTACAATCATACTGTCCCGTGCACGGGGCTAGCGGTCGCGGCTCGGCCAGGAGCGCTCGATGTCGTCCTCATGCATGCGGAAGCCCCGCGGCTCCATGGCGGCTCGCGCCGGGGCGACGGCGTCCGGTAGCACGTAGAAGAAAGCTCCAACGCGCTCGGACGAGAAGATCACGCCGCCTTTATACGTGTCCGGCTCGACAGCATAGTCTACACCGGCGTTCGTCAACAGGCCTTCGAGACGCAAAGCGTCTTTCAATTTCCTGGCGATGTAGATGAGTGCGAGAGGCCGGTCCGCGAAGAAATCGGGATCGCGCCGCATCGGCCGGCCTTACTTGGCGAAGATCTTCGCCATGCTAGTGTATGCTTCGTCCGTTCCGACATTGACCCAATTCTGCCCTGACGGAACGCCTGTCGGCATCTGGAAGTTAATCTGATAGAGACCGGCATATCCCGGCGCGAGGCCCGCAAACGTGACGTTCTGGCTGCTGTAGATATTGCCGTTCGTGTCCTGGATGTCGATCCCGATGTCGGCGCTCTCGTCGGAATTACTCAACGGGTTCGATGGACCCGCGGCCCCGTCGGAAACCGCCGGCGTAACCGTGCCCAGACCCGTGACGAAGAGCTGCAGGTATTCGCCCGCAACCGCCGGATTCGCCTGCGTAACGGGCTGACCCGTCGCATTATGCAACATGGCGCCGGCGCCAAAGCCATTGGGCGTGGCCGTGAATACTCCCGGGGCCGTGAAATTGTTATAGACCATCACCTGGTTGGACTTTGCGTTGTTGCTCGTGACCTGGAACGTCAAGTAGTAAGTCGAGTCGGCGGTGAGCTCAAAGGGCACGACCGCGTTGATTTGCGTTGGACTGACGTAAAGCAGCGGCGCGGCCGTTCCATTGATCGTCAATTGCACGCCGCCCAGGTTCGTCGATAGCGGTAAGGTTTGCGCCGTCGTTGTTGTCGAGGCAAGACCCGTCCCGAAAATCGTAACCAATTCGCCCGGCGCCGCGGAATTCGTGATCGGCGCGAAACTTCCTGAGTTCACGATGCCGAGGGGGTTGATGAAGACGCCGCTGGAGGAAAATTGCTTAGCATGAACCGCGAAGCTCAAGGAATAATACGGGCCGGTTCCGACGCTCACGACAGCTTGGCCGTTGGCGCCGAGCAGATTCTGATATCCCGCCTGGTTCCAGGTTCCATCCCCGCCAATCTGATACGTGCCATCGCTCGTATAGTCCTCGGGCCCGCTATCGAAGAAGACCAGGCGCGCGTGCGAGAGCGTAGCGCCCTGGCCGGTGGCGTTGGTTGACCCGTAGAAGGAGTCGATGCTGTTAGCGGTTCCCGTGTCGCCCGAGGCGTCGTTCTCGAGCGCGGCCGTGAAGTAAGTGCCGTTGTAGGCGCTGTTCGACACAGTTCCGGAGGTGGCCTTAATGCCTACGAAGATATCGAACCCGTTGAAGCTTCCACCTAGCAGGACATTGCCGTCGGGAGAAACGTAAATCGTCTTCTGGCCGCTGAGGAGAGCCGTGGCGGCGTTCGAGGCAGTGGGGAACGTAATGGTTCCGCTGCCGTTCGAGCCGGAGATGCTGTAGACGACGCCGGCCAGACTTTGCGTCGTGTTGGCGCTATTCTGACTCGAAATCGCCCCCGTCACCGAGACCGTTCCGAAACTGCCGTTGCCGCTTGATATCAAATTGAAGTACCCATCCCGCATTTGTGTGATATCCGCCGAGGTGACATCCAGGAAGCCGGTGCGGTACGTGCCGTTGATCGTGCCGTTCGAGAGGCTGGAACCGGCCGGGATTGCAATCAAAATGTCGTCATACACGTTTTCCGTGGAGCTCGCCACGATGATGTTGCCGCTTCCGATAGCGCCAACGGCGCCGAAATCGGTATCCGTGCTGTCGATCGGGTTTTGCAGCTGCAACAACCCATTAGAGGCGACGTTATAGCCGCCGCTGGTCGAATATGATTGCGCGCTGCCGCCTTGCGTCATCATCTGGCCGGTGAACGAATAATCCCCGACGCCATCGAACGTAATGATTCCGATGATGCTTGTGGCGGAGCTGATGTTGCTGTTTGCATCGGGCTGCGTGAGCACCTGGCGAACGAAATAGTTCCCGTTCAGAAGCCCGTTTCCGCTGCTATCGAACGTCTGGCCGACTTGCGCGTTAGCGCTCAGGGCTAATATTGCGCACAACAGCGCGCCGATTCCCAAGCGCCCCCGCACTGCGCAGAAATCGACCCATGTCTTGAGGCGCAGCGGCCCAGCGTTTGCAGTATCCATCACCGTTGTTGACGCGAGGCTACTCGCGCCGGTTTCCGTCCGGTAGGCGGCGCGTTCGCGAGCGCCCCGCGGTTGTCTATTCAAGTCGAAGCTCCTCATCTCTTTTAACCCTAACATTGGGAAAACCTTCCCACGGTCCCTCGCCCACTCCGGCGGGCGGCGGCCCGCGGAACAGAGCTGCCCGGCCGAGGTCGAAAACGAATACCAGGGTCTCGCAGAGTGGGTTGTTCATGTATACTGATTTCAACTCAGCTTTGGGAGGAACTATGCGCCCTGTCAGGTGGTTCACGCATGCCGCCGGCGTGCTCGCGGCCATGCTGCCGATGTTTTTTGCGCCGCCGTTCGCGTACGCCCAGGTCGACACCGGCACGATTCTCGGAACCGTGCGGGACCCAACCGGCTCGGTTGTGCCGGGCGCGAAGATCACGCTGACAAACGAAGGCACAGGAGTTTCCGCGACGACCGTAAGCCATGGCGACGGCTATTACATCTTCACGCCGATTCGCATCGGCGACTATACCGTAACCGCCGAGCTTCGCGGCTTTCAAACGGAGCGCCGCGTACACCTCCATGTAGACGTGCAACAGCAAGTGGTGGCCGATTTTTCGCTGCAACCGGGGCAGGTCACCGAAACCGTGGAAGTAACGGCGGCTCCCCCGATACTGCAGACGCAGAGCGGATCGTTGGGGCAGGTGGTGGGCACGAAAGAGATCAACGATCTGCCGCTGAACGGACGCAATTTCACGTTTCTCGCGCAGACCGCCGCGGGCGTTACGTTTGCGCAATCGGACAATCGCGGGCTCGGCTCCTCCGGTAACTTCGCCGCCAATGGCATGCGCCCGGCGCAAAACAATTATCTGCTCGATGGAGTGGATAACAACAATCTACAGCCGGATTATCGCGCCGGAACCTCCTATTCCGTGCTTCCGCCGGTCGATGCCATACAGGAATTCAAGATTCAGACCAGCGCGTTCAGCGCCGAGTTTGGCCGCGCGGGAGGCGGCGTGCTGAACGCCATCGTCAAATCGGGAACCAATCAGATCCACGGCGACATTTGGGAGTTTTTGAGAAACGACAAGCTCGACGCTTCCGACTTTTTTCAGAATGCGACGGGGATTGGGAAAGGGGCGTTCCGGCGCAACCAGTTTGGAGGAACCATTGGCGGGCCGGTTACGATTCCTCACGTTTATCACGGCAAGGACCGGACGTTTTTCTTTGGTGATTATCAGGGCACGCGTATCAGCCAGGCGCTGCCTTACAACGTTACGGTCCCAACCGCCGCCGAGCGGGCCAGCGGCTACACAAATTTCAACGATCTCATCGCAGGCCAGCCCGGATGTACGCGCGGCCCCGATCTTCTGGGCCGCAAAGTACCCTGTGGAACGATATTCGATCCCTCGACGACCCGCGCGGTTACAAGCGGCAAGCCCGATGCCTTAAGCGGCCTAACGCCAACGGGGACCGGCTATGTGCGCGATCCCTTTCCGGGCGACATTATTCCACTGAGCCGCCTCGATCCGAACGCCATCAAGCTACTGAATCTGTATCCCGCTCCCAACCTTCCCGGCATCGTGAATAATTTCGCCGACAATCCTATTCTGGGCGATAATGCCGACAGCTTCGATATCCGCGCGGATCAGTACTTCGGAACACACGATGTCATGTTCGGCCGTATCAGCTATTCGCTTGAGCATCGCGACACGCCCGGACCTTTCCCGGGCATCGCCGACGGCGTCACGGCGGTCTTCGGCGGTAACATGACAACCACCGGGGCCAACGCAGCCTGGAGCGAGACCCATACGTTCGGTCCTACCACAATCAATGAGGTGCTGCTGGGCTATAACCGCCTGCACAGCGTCATTCTGCAAGTATCCGGCAACGACGTGAGCAATATCCCCGCGCAATATGGGATTCAAGGCATCCCGCAGATCCCGCAAAACGGCGGTCTGCCTACCTTATCCATTGGCGGCTTGTCACAGCTTGGCAGCAATACTTTTTTTCCCATCGACAAGGCCTCGGACGTAATTCAAGTGAGCGACAATCTGACCAAGATTCTGCATTCGCATAGTCTGAAATTCGGGTTCGAATATCAGAACATTCGGTTTACCAACGAAGCGCCGCCCGATTCGCGCGGCCTATTCACTTTCGGCGGCACATACACATCGATTCCGAACGTCAACGACGCAAGCACGGGAATTGCGCAGTTTCTGCTTACGCCGGTTGCCGCCAACGTTGCCGGCGGAGTCGATCTGGTCGGCGGCGCGAACTCGGTAACGGCGTCGAATTTCGCGGTTCCGGATTATGGTCGCGGGTACTACGGCATTTATGGTCAGGACGATTGGAAGGTCAGCCGGCGCGTGACGTTGAATCTCGGACTGCGCTGGGATTATTTCGGCATCACGAGCGAGAATTACGGAGCATACGCCAATCTCCTGCCGGGCGCGCCGGGTACGGCGGAGTACCTGGTCTCCGCCTCGCGTGCGCAACAGAACCAAGTACCGCTTTCGCAGGCGTTCTTGAACGTGCTTTCCAAAGACGGAATTTCTCTCGTAAAGTCGAGTCAACCTGGTCTCGGCATTGCGCAAAAAACAAATTTCGCGCCGCGCTTCGGATTTGCGTTTCAGGCCGCCGACCGGGTAGTGATCCGAGGCGGATACGGGATTTTCTATGGCGGCTTCGAGGATATCGGAGGCGACAACCTGGGCGGAAACTACCCGTTCTTGTACACGTTCAGTTTTCCGACGCCCGATGCGGCCCACCCCATTACTTACTCGAACGGCCAGACGGCGTCGCTCGAAGAGGGTTTCCTCGGCATTCCTTTGAATCCCCTCCTGGTCAATCCTCAGGGACTGCAGTTGAAGGGAATTCAATACAATTTTCGAACGCCATACACGCAAAGTTATAACCTGACCGTCCAAACGCGAATCACGGCCGGTCAGACGCTCTCGCTCGGTTACGTCGGTTCCGCCGCGCGCCATCTGATTACGAATCCAGGCTGGAACAATGTCTCCGAGATGCTGCCGCCGGCGGTGAATGCGCAGCTATACGTCCCGTTTCCGGATCTTGGCCGCGGCGCGCAATACGACGCCACCGAGGGGAACAGCCGTTACAACGCGTTGCAGGTTACCTTAGAGCGGCAGTTCAGCCACGGCCTGACGTTTCTGGCCAATTACACTTGGTCACAGTGCCGGACGGACGCGCGCGACCGGCTGAACGGCGATGTCGGCGGCTATCGCGCGCCCTCGCTCGCCGGCTTCGGGATTCAAGGCGATTATTCGCTGTGCGATTTCGACGTGCGGGATATCTTCCATTTCAGCGGGGGTTACGAGCTTCCGGTCGGTCGCGGCAAGGCGCTGCTAGGCTCCGCCAATGCATTCGTGAACGGCGTTCTCGGCGGATGGCGCACCTCCTGGATTCTTACGCTGCAAAGCGGCCAGCCTTTAACGATCGGCTGCAATCCCGGAACTTCGGCGGGCTTCGGGTGCAACGCGCTGCTGGCGCTGGGGCAGGATATCTACGGCGGGCAGCACAACGTGAATCAATGGCTGAACCCCGCTGCGTTCTATAATCCGCCGGCGGCCACCGCGATCGGCCAGACGGATCTGTCGCCGCTGGGCGGCGCGCCCACGCAGGCCGCCGGGCCGGGATTCGACCGCCTCGATTGGTCGCTGTTCAAGGAATTTCCGATTCGCGAGCGCAGCCGCTTGGAATTTCGCGCCGAGTTTTTCAACATTACCAATCATCCCAACTTCGCGCAGCCAGGTAGTTTGAATTTCACCACGCCGTCCACGTTCGGGAAGATTACCGCCACGCGCGATAACCCCAACGACCCGCGCGAAATCCAGTTCGCGCTGAAGCTGTACTGGTAGCGGCGGCTCGCGCCTTCGGGCGCCCGCGCTAACATGGAGGTTCGATTCAGTCTCTCGCCATGCCCGTTACACGACGGCTTTTTCTCGCCTCCTGCGCCGGGTCGGCCCTGTCTACAACGACGCCGATCCTGACCGCGGCGGAGCGCCAGGAAATTGCGCTCGAACCGATTCCGAACGGCGGACTGCAGCCGCGCGGGGTCGTCGATTCGAACGGCGTGGTTCATTTGGTATATCTGTACGGCAATCCCGCGGCCGCGGATGTCGCCTATATCAGGAAGGCTCCGGGTGATCGCGGTTTTTCTTCTCCGATGCGCGTCAACGATCGTCCGGGAAGCGCCATCGCCCTGGGGACCGTGCGCGGCGCCACTATTGCGGTCGGAAAATCCGGGCTGCGTGCATGTCGCCTGGAACGGTGCGGCAAATCCGGCGACGATGTTCTATTCGCGGCTCAATCATGCTGACATAGCATTCGAGCCGCAACGCAGCGTCGTGCAGATTGCCGGCGGCCTCGATGGCGGTGGCGCGATAGCAGCCGACGCGAAGGGCAACGTGTACGCCATGTGGCACGCTTTGGCGCCGGGCGTCGGCCCAAGATCGGAAAACTGAAGAGTTCCGGCGCGTGTGGATGGCGAAATCCATCGACGATGGCCGCACGTTCGCGCGCGAGGTCGCCATTTCGCCGCCGGAGACTGGCGTGTGCGGATGTTGCGCGATGGGTGCTCTCGCCGATTCGCGAGGCAATCTGTACGCGCTCTACCGCACAGCGCGCCAGACGGTGCACCGCGATATGGTTCTGTTGGTATCGCGCGACAACGGCAAGACGTTCCAATCCACGGATCTCGATCCCTGGAACATCGGCGCTTGCCCCATGACCACGGTGTCGCTCACCGAATCGGCTGGGCGGGTGTTCGCATCATGGGAAACGCAGGGGCAGGTTTACTTCGCGCCAATCGACGAGAACACGATGAAGCCCGGCAAGCGTTTCTCCGCGCCGGGCCAAGGCGCCAACCGAAAGCATCCCTCGATTGCGGTGAACGCGACGGGCGACATCCTGTTGGCCTGGACCGAAGGAACGGGCTGGAAGAAGGGTGGGTCGCTCGCATACCAGACGTTCGATTCGTCGGGGAAAGCTCTGGACGGCAAAGCACGCGCGGCCGCCGTTCCGGTGTGGGGATTTGGGGCCGCTGTCGCGATCAAGGACGAGTTCTTAATCGTTTGTTGAGTCTCTAGGCGTTTCCCCGATTGTTAGTAAAATTAAGATAGGCCGCATGTTCCGCGTCATATTGTATTTGCTGATCACGATTTTTCTGATCGCCATCGTCAGGGGAGTGATCGGCATCGTGCTCAAGGGATTCGCGGAGCTTGTCTCCCCGCCCAAACAGGGCCAGGCTCCCGCGAGCGGGCCGAAAACGGAGATTCCGCTCAGCGGCGAGCTAAAAAAGGATCCGGTGTGCGGCACCTATACCTCGGCCGCGACGTCCGTCACGCAAACGTTTGGAAAACAGACGCTCTATTTCTGCTCGCCGCAATGCCGCGATAAATACGCGGCCACTCACTAAGCGCTTCTTTCGCGTATCCGGGCGCGCTTGTGATGGAATCAATACACGATGAAACTCGAAGAGATTGCCGCGCGGCTTGGCTGCGAGCTTGCCGGGGGCGGAGCGATTGAGATCGGCGGCGTGGCGGGCATGGAGCACGCCGGGCCGTCGGAGCTGACGTTCCTGGCGAATCCGAAATACGCGCCGCGAGTAAAGAACACGCGCGCAGGGGCCATTCTCGTATCGGAGCGCCTTCCCTTTACCAAACCCGTCAGCGTCATCTCGCGCAATCCGTATCACGACTTCGCGCGCGCCTTGGCGCTGTTTTATCAACCGCCTCGGCCCGCGTCCGGCATTCACCCGCAAGCCGCTGTCGCCGCTACGGCGCGCATTGGCCAACGGGCTTCGATCGGCGCATTTGCGGTCATCGGGGAGGACGTGATTATCGGCGACGACGCCATCATTCATCCGCATGTCGTCGTCTACGCTGGTGCGCGCATCGGTGATGAATTCCTGGCGCATTCGCACGCCGTCGTCCGCGAGTTCTGTCACATTGGCAACCGCGTGATCCTGCAGAACGGCGTCGTGGTCGGCGGCGACGGCTTCGGCTTCGCCAAAACATCCGATGGGACGCATTTCAAGATTGTGCAATCGGGCATAACGGTGATTGAAGACGATGTCGAGATCCAATCGCTGACGTCCGTCGACCGCGCCACGGTCGGCGAGACACGCGTCAAACGCGGCGCTAAGATCGACAGTTTGGTTCAGATCGGGCACGCCTGCGTGGTCGGCGAGGATAACATCATTTGCGCGCAGACCGGACTGGCCGGCAGCTCCGTTCTGGAGAAGAATGTTTTGTTGGCCGGGCAGGTGGGGGTATCGGGCCACCTCACGATCCACGACAACGCCGTGGTGTACGCGCAAAGCGGCGTCGGGGGCGACATCGCGCCGGGGGCCGCGGTGTCGGGCTCGCCCGCCTTCGATAGCCGCGATTGGCGGCGCGCCATTACGGCTTTTCCGAAGCTGCCGGATCTCGTGAAGGCGATGAGACAATTGGAAAAGCGCGTGCGGGAACTCGAGACCGGCGACGTCGACTCGGCGGCCACGAATCCGGAATGATGGACAACAACGACAACGACGAGCGGCGGCCGGTCGCGTACCTCAACGAAAGTTTTCTCGAGAGCTCCGATGCCCGCCCGCTGCGCATTCTTTCGGAATATCTGGAGCCGCTCTCGCACTTCCGCGAAGAAAAGGTGCAGGACACCATCGTCTTCTTCGGTTCAGCGCGTATCAGAGAAGACGGGCCGCTGGGCAAGTATTACGATGCGGCGCGCGCGGTTGCGCGGCTAGTGACGGAGTGGTCCGAGCATCTCGAAAATCCGGCGCACCGCTTCGTGGTCTGTTCAGGAGGCGGTCCGGGCATCATGGAAGCGGCCAATCGCGGGGCCCAGGAGGCGGGCGGAAAATCCATCGGATTGAATATCGGTCTGCCTTTCGAGCAGCGCCCCAACCCGTACATAACGCCGGAGCTCGAATTTGAATTTCACTACTTCTTCATGCGAAAGTTCTGGTTCGCGTACCTGGCCAAGGCATTGGTGGTCTTCCCAGGCGGATTCGGTACGCTCGATGAGCTGTGCGAAATTCTGACGCTGGCGCAAACCCAAAAAATCGAGAGCAAGATCGTCATCGTACTGTATGGGTCGGCGTACTGGAAGGAGATTCTGAATTTCGACGCGCTGGTGCGGCACGGCACCATATCGGAATCGGACCTCGGTCTGTTTCAGTACGCCGACTCCCCCGAAGAAGCGCTCCACATTTTACAGACATTTCTTACGAAACATTATCTGGAGCCGCAGCCGGAGCCGGTAGCAGTGGCTCCGGAAATCGCACGATCTCGCGTGTAACGTGGCCGAAGGTCTGTACGCTCGCCTGAAGGCGTTGCCCAGCCGGATGGGCAAGCTGGAGAAGACCTTCGCCGGCCTGCTGGTTCTTTACATCGCCCTCGCGTACGCGGTCCCGTCGGCCTGGTACACCGATCTGCTTCAAGTCGTTCTGATTCTCCTCGGATTGTGGCTCGTGATCCGATTCGCGCGCCGGGGCGTGCGCCACGCCATCTGGCGTCTGCGCAACCGCTTGCTGATGACCTATCTCTTCATCGCGGTCGTGCCTGTTTTGCTCATCGTGGTGTTCGTGGGAATCGGCGCGTACGCTCTTTCGAGCCAACTGGCGGTCTACCTGGTCAGCTCGGAGATGGACCGGCGGACGGCATCGCTGGCATGGCTGGCAAATGCGCTGGCCGATGCGCCACCGCAGCAGCGGGCGCAGACGGAACGCGATATCGGCGAAGCGCTACGGCACCGTTTCGACAATCCCACGATCGTGCTGCGCGACCGCGCCGGCATTCTACGCTGGCCTGAAAATAGCTCCGCCGCCGCGGCTCCGCCGGGCTGGGGACAAGCCAGCGGAATTCTCGTTCACGACGGCAGTTTTTCCGCCTGGGCGCACGTAATCAAGCATTCGCAAGGAGGCGATACGGACGTCACCGTCACGGCCCCGCTGACACGCGCCTATCTCAGCGATCTGGTTCCGGGACTGGGCGAAGTCTCGCTATTTGTGTTGTCGAACGACCGGCGCGCACCGCGCGTGGAAGCGTCTGCCCAAGATGCTTCGAGCCGGCTGGGCCCTCCCGAGTCGCGCTTCGACGTCGATCTGCTGGGCGGTTCCCTGATGCCCTTTCAGTACTGGGACACGCCGGGAAAGGTGCAGACGGACGCGCTTCTGTCGGTACACACGCGCCCCTCGGCGCTGCTCAAGACCGTTTTCAACGCCAAGGTGGACGCGGTGCAGCAGTTCATTCCGGAGCTCCTCTTCGTGGTGGGCATTCTCTTCCTGCTGGTCGAAGCACTGTCGTTAATTGTTGGCGGCTCTCTCGCCCGCACCATCACGGCCGCCGTGCATGGGTTATACACGGGCACGCAACGCGTCATGCAAGGCGATTTTTCGCATCGCATCAAGGTTCCTAAAAGCCGCGATCAACTTGCCGAGCTCAGCTCGTCGTTCAATAGCATGACCGAAAATCTGGAGCGGCTGCTGGCGGTGGCCAAAGAAAAGGAACGGCTGCAAACGGAGCTTGAAATCGCGCGCGAAGTCCAGGAGCAGCTTTATCCCAAAGAGATCCCGGCAATGAAAACCGTGCGTTTGACCGCCTTCTGGCAGTCGGCGCGCGTTGTCTCGGGCGATTATTTCGATTATCAGCGGCTGGGTGAAGATAAGCTGGTGCTGGCCATTGGCGATGTGGCGGGCAAGGGCATCTCGGCCGCGTTGCTGATGGCGACCATACAATCGGCCATGCGCATGGAAATTCGCGGCGCTCTGGAAATCGCTGCGCCCTCGGGCGCCGTGGTCAACCGGCTCTCGGCGGCGCGCGTGGTGTCGGATCTGAACGAGCAGCTCCATCAAACTACGCCAACCGAAAAATTCGCGACCTTTTGCTTCGGAATTTACGACGAGAAGACGGGGCTGTTTACGTATACCAATGCCGGGCACCTGCCTCCGATTCTGGTGCACCAAGGCGCGGCAACGAGGCTGGACGTGAACGGCATGGTGGTGGGCGCCTTTCCCTTCGCGCGTTATGACGAGAGCCGCGTGCAATTGCGGCCGGGCGACTTACTAGCATTTTTCACGGACGGCATCACCGAGCCGGAAAACGAATACGGCGAAATGTTCGGCGAGGACCGTCTGGCGGATATCCTGGTGCGGAACGCCGAGATGCCGGAGGACCAGATCGTCAAGACGGTGATGGAAGCGGTAGGGCAATGGAGCAACTCGCCGGAGCGGCAGGACGACATGACATTGCTCATCGCGCGGCGGCTGTAAGGGCAGGAAACAATGAAGAAGAATAACGCGCCAGGATTCTTCAGACTTCCCGTGGTATCTCACGGCGCGGAGTTCCTGGTTCAGGGCTACTTAATGCGCCGCAATATTCTCACATGCAAGGCGCCTCAGAACAACGAGGGCTATGATCTGATCTGTATTGATCCCGATCCGCTAAAGGTGACACGCCAGATTCGCGTTCAGGTGAAAGCCACTAGGCGAGCGATTGCGGGCGCGGGTTTCCCGTAAAGGAGCAGACTTTTGGCGGGCGCTTGGTTACCGGAGGCGTTCGGGTGTATACTACCGAAATCCCGGTTCCAGTGAGGAATCCAACGTCTCGTCTTTCAGGGGGAGTATATGCCGCGTTTGCATCAGATCGGCTTTTTTTCGCCGTCATTGCCGTTCTTCGTAAAACAGGCCGCGTGGACGCGAGTGGTCACGCTTGGGTTGCTTTTGGCCGGCATCGGCTTGGCCCAGGAAGCGCGCGTCAGCGGGCGGGTGACAGACGCTTCGGGAGCGGTGGTTCCCGATGTCAAGATCGTCATCACGAATACCGATACCGGAACCGCTCGCGATACGAAAACCAACGATCTCGGGTACTATACCGTGCCGCTGCTGCCGCCGGGCAATTACAAGATCGCCGCGGAGAAGCAGGGCTTTCGCGGCCGGGAGCAAACCGGTATCGTATTGCAGGTGGATCAGCAGGCCACTATCGATTTCACGATGCAGGTCGGGCAATTGAACCAGGAAGTCTCGGTGACCGCCGCGCCTCCGCTGCTCGACACGGTCGAACCCAGCGTCGGCCAGGTGATCGAGAACCGCCAGGTGGTGGAGTTTCCGTTGAACGGCCGCAACTACGTTACTCTGGCCTTGCTTTCGGCGGGGACCACGGACCCCATCGCCGGCAGCCGCGCTCAGGGCTTCAGCTCGGGCGGCCAGCGCGTATCCGCCAATAACTATCTGCTGGACGGCGGGGACAACAACAGCTATGAACTCGCCGATGCCGGCCGCATGGGCGGAATGGTCGCGCCTTCGATCGATGCCGTCCAGGAGTTCAAAGTGCAAACCAACTCCTACTCCTCCGAATACGGCCGCGGCACCGGAGCGACCATCAACGTCACCATCAAGTCTGGAACGAATGACATCCATGGCACGGCATTCGAGTTCCTGCGCAACGACGCGGTTGACGCCAAGAATTTTTTTGCCAGCCCCACCGCTCCGAACCCGCAATACCAGCGCAATCAGTATGGATTCGCCGCGGGCGGCCCGATTGTCAAGAACAGGCTCTTCATCTTCGGCGATTGGGAGGGAACCAATATCCGCCAGGCCCAGAGCGCCGTGGACACCATTCCCACCCTCGCGGAACGAAGCGGCAATTTCTCCCAGGAAACGAAGGTTCTGAAAAATCCTCTCACCGGCGCGCCGTTTCCCGGCAACATCATTCCCGCCAGTTTGATCGATCCGATCGCCTCCAAATTGATCGGTCTTTATCCGCAGCCGCGCAATGGCAATCTCGCTTCTAACTATCTATTCGGCGGCCCAAACGACGAAGACGACAAGCGTTGGGATATCCGCGCCGATTATGTAATTCGCGAAAAAGACAGTATCTACGGCCGCGTGAGCCATTATGGCGTGAGCATTCCGGGGATCTTGAATCTGCCGCCGCCTGCTTTCGGCGCCAACGCGTTTGACGAAAACATTACCGCGTGGAACGATGCCGTTGGATGGACCCATATTTTCTCGGGATCTTTGGTCGCCATCACCCGCGCTTCCTGGAGCTATAACCAATTCTCGCGCGTGAATCCGGCGGTGGCCGGCGCGGCGAATCTCAATGCCGAATATGGCATCCCGGGAGGCGATAACAGCATCCCCGGCGGTATGTCGTCGTTCAGCATCAGCGGTTATACCCAGCTTGGAATAGGGGCCAACAATCCCACCATACGCAATTCCCAGAATCGCCAGTTTATGAGCGATCTCAACTGGTCGCATGGCGCCCATGACATCAAATTCGGCGTCAATGTTCTGCGCCTTCAGAACAACATCATTAACGACAACGGCTCCATCGGCCTGTGGACTTTCAACGGTCAATTCACGGGCGACGGAATGGCCGATTTCCTGCTCGGCTGGGCCAGCCAGTGGGGCTCCTCGATCGACGAGAAAGTAAATGTGCGGGGCTGGCTGCCCGCCGCCTACGTGCAGGACGATTGGAAACTGAGTCCCCGGCTGACGCTGAATCTCGGGATGCGCTACGAGGTCACCCTGCCCTGGTACGATACCCAAAACCGCTTCTCCAATCTCGAGCTGAACAACCCCGCCGGGCCGACGGTGGTATTGGCGAGCAATAACGGAGGGTACGCCGGCAGGTCGCTGGTGAATGTCGATACGAATGGATGGGAGCCGCGCATCGGCCTCGCTTACCAGGTGGCCTCGCGGACCGTGATCCGTAGCGGCTTCGGCATCTATCGCACGTACTTCGAGCCGCAGGGCGATGCCGAGTATCTGACCAACAATCCGCCGTACGCCTATTCGCTTACGCTATCCAGCAGCCAGACCACGCCCGCGGTGGTTTTGCAGACCGGTCCGCCCGCCGGAGCGGTGTCCCTGTCTCACGCCAACGGGCTGGTATTCGCCTCGTTCCCGACCAATCCGCGCCGCGCCTATGCGCAGCAATGGAACTTTAATATCCAGCAGCAGTTCGGGTCGAATTGGCTGCTCGAAGTGGGCTACTCGGGCGAAAAAGGCGTGCACCTGCTCAATTGGTGGGATGGCAATTACGCGCCGCCCGAGCCGGGCAACATCAATGCCAACCGGCCCATTCAGAGCGTGGTCATTCCCCCTTCCGGCGTCGTCGCATCGCCCCTCGGCGGCGTGTACGATTACCAGTTTGTCGGCAACTCCAATTACCACGCGATGGTGGTCAAGCTGGAGAAGCCGCTCACCAAAGGTCTGACGCTATTAAGCTCTTACACCTGGTCGAAGACGATGGGCGATACCTGCTCGGGCGCGGCCGATGGCAACGCGCCGAATTGCGGCTTCCAGGACCCTCTGAACATGCGCGCGGAAAAATCGCTGGACAACCAGGATATGGGGCAGCGCTTCGTCGCCAGCCTGCTCTACGACATTCCGGTCGGCCGCGGGCGGCGCTTCGGCTCGCAGATGCCGAGGGTTCTGAATGCGCTCGCGGGCGGCTGGGAGCTCGGCGGCATTTTCACCCGCCGTTCCGGTCTGCCTTACAGCATCGTGGATAGCGGCAACCCGGCTAACGACGGCACCATCGCAATTGTGAACCGCCCGAACTTGGTGGGCAATCCCTACTCTGTACCCTGGAGCGTAGGCGAGGCCTTCAATACCGCGGCGTTTGCCATCCAGCCCCCCTATACCTACGGGAGCCTGGGCCGCAACACCATGGTGATGCCGGACGTCACCAATCTCGATCTCATTCTGTCGAAGATCTTCACCGTGACCGAGCGCGTACATCTGCAGGCCCGCTTCGAAGTATTCAACTCCACCAACACACCGCCCTTCACGAGCGCTCCCGACGCCACGGTCGGCACCAACGGATTTGGGCAGACGACGTCCGCGGGACCGCCGCGGCAATTACAGTTCGGCTTGAAAGCGCTGTTCTGATCAAAGAATGCGCGGCGAAAGAGCCGATGCCGGCGCGATCGACGAATTCAACATCTATATCATTCACTTCAATCCGGCGTGCCTCAACTCGTGTAGATCCCGCGCGCGCTCGGACATGACGGCGTCCGACTGCGCTGTATGAGCTATCCGCCGGCGCGCCAATACGGCAACGTACGATCCAGCAGCGGCGGCCGTCGCTGCGCGGCGAATAGGATAATAGAGAAAGAGAGTTTACAAGTGAAACGGATCGAGGCCAAGCACCCGGCCGCCATTCGTTGGCTGCACTGGATCAATTTTCCGCTGCTCGCGCTGATGATCTGGAGCGGCATGTTGATCTATTGGGCCAACGACGAGTATCGCATCGGGGCCGGCGCTTTCACGCTCTTTCATTTCTTCCCGGATTGGTTTTATAACGCTTTCAACCTGAAGTTCCGGCTGGCCGAAGGCATGGCGTGGCATTTTGCATTGATGTGGCTGTTCGCGATTAACGGCTTGGCCTACGTCATCTACACCATCGTCTCCGGCCAGTGGCGCTATCTCGTTCCCAACCGCGAATCCTTCCGCGAGGCAATCGAGGTCACGCTGTACGATCTCCATCTCAGCAAGACGCATCCGCCGCGGCGCAAATTTAATGGAGCGCAGCAGATCGCTTACACATCCATTATTTTGATGGGCGCGGGCTCGCTCGTTACGGGGCTCGCGATCTGGCGATCGGTGCAATTCGGCTGGTTGACGGCGCTGCTGGGCGGCTACCCGGCGGCGCGCCTGGAACATTTTTTGCTGACCATTGGCTACATCCTGTTCTTCGTTGTGCACATCGCTCAGGTGATCCGCGCGGGCTGGAATAATCTTCGGAGCATGATTTCCGGATACGAGATCGTTCCCGTTGAAGAGGCTTCCGAATGAGCGAGCCGCAACCGGTCCTATCGCCCGAAGCCATTGAAGAAAGCGCCGCGGAAAAGAAGCGCTTGCGAGAGCGCGAAGAGGAGCGCCGATTAGAGCGCGAAATGTCGCGCCGCACGCGCCGTAGTGTACTGGTGGGCGGCATCGCATCGCTGGCAGGCGCGGGCGTCTGGGAATGGCTGCGATCGCGCCGCGCCGATCAAGGCGTGCAATGGCCTCTGCGCATCGCACTGCGGGCCGATGAGCAACTGACGCGGGACTACTTCAGCGCCGGCCGCCTGGCCCGTACCTTCAGCCCCCGCGATATTCAAGATCCCCGCCAAAACGGAGACGTCGGACTCGACAGCGACGTCGATCCCAACTGGAAGCTCAACATCGCGGGAGCGGGGCAGCCCTTTGCGGTTTCGCTCGAGCAGATCAAGGCGCTCCCGAAAGTCGAGATGATTACGGAGCTCAAATGCATCGAAGGCTGGACCCGTATTCTCAGATGGGGCGGTGTCCGCTTCCGCGATTTCGCCGCCAAGTACGCGCCGGCCAAACGCAATCCTGAGTCCTACGTGGCGCTCGAAACACCGGGCCGCGAGTATTACGTCGGCCTCGACATGGCGTCTGCGCTGCATCCGCAAACTTTGCTGTGCTTCGAAATGAACGGCAAGCCGCTTCCGGACGAGCATGGCGCGCCATTGCGACTGGTCATTCCGGTCAAGTATGGGATCAAGAATCTGAAGAGAATTGGAACGATTGCGTTCCGCGACACGCGTCCGCCGGACTACTGGGCGGAACGAGGATACGATTGGTATGCGGGGTTTTAACCTTATGAATCTGATTGAACCTGTTTCGGCGGGAGTTTCGCGGCGGGCTTTTTTCACCGTGCCGTTCGCGTTTGCAGGGATCGCCGCATTTGCCGGCCATAAAGACCGGGTGTTGCCGGACGCGTCCGAAAACGGCAGCGGCGATGAGGTCACCATTGTGCTGTTCGACGACAATGGGCAGCGCAAGGGCGCAGTCAAAGTCAAAAAGCTGGTTATGAGCGATGCCGAGTGGCGCAAGATTCTCGATTCCGGAGGAGTTCCAGGTTACGCGGCACAGCGGGACCGAGGCGTCCTTCAGCGGTAGATATTGGAATAACCACAAAGCCGGTCTCTATCGCTGCGTGTGCTGCGGGAATGCGCTGTTCCGGTCGAACGAAAAGTTCGAGTCCGGCACGGGCTGGCCGAGCTTTTGGGCGCCCATCGCGGCGGAGAACGTTTACACGCTCACGGACCGTAGTCTGGGGTTCGAAACTCGCAACGAAGTGCGCTGCCGTAAATGCGACGCGCATCTCGGCCATGTGTTTGACGACGGACCGCCGCCTACGCACCTGCGTTACTGCATGAACTCCGCTTCTTTGCGTTTCGTTCCGGCGCAAGCCACGCCCTCGGCGCGGGGCTGACCGCTAGCGGCCAATCGGCCCGCGCATCGCGCTTGTTTCCGAAGCGTGCGCGGCGCGGCGATGTGAGTAGAGGCCTGCGTCATCCCTCGTGGACGGTGGTTGACCTGCTTCGCCGCCGAGCGCTACAGTGGGGCGAGCGCGAAGGGCGCTTCCAGTCCGCGGGAAAGGGCCGAGCCCACCGAGTCTTGCCTTAACACGATTTCGATCTTCTTTCAGCCCGTCGCGCGGACGCGGGCATGTCGAAAGGAGATCGTCATGTCCGATTTTCCATCGCGCCTTCCCGCGCGTCCATCGCTCGAACAACTTCACAAACAGGCCAAGGAACTGCTTCGACGGCATCGCGCGGCCGGTTCGCGCTCAATCGTAACCCTTGCCGACGCTCAGTTCGCGCTGGCGCGCGAGTATGGGTTCGAGAGTTGGGCGAAACTCAAGCAACATATTGAAAGCCGTCGCAACCCGGCGGACTACGAGAAACTGGCGCAAGATCTCATGCGCGCCTGCCACGGCGATGCGGATGCGTTGCAGCGCGTCAACAACATTTTCGGGAGCGCATTTACGCGCTTCGGAAATCCCTTCACCGCGGAGCAGTTGCGCGAAAAAATGGGCGGCGGCGAGATCGCGCTTTCCGATGCGCGGCTCTTCATCGCGCGCTACGGTTTGGAGAGCTCCGCGCCGGCGCTCTTCAGGATCGACTCGAAGGAGAACACCATCGCGCCTGGCCCGCTCCTGTCGGACAAGGACTGGGACGCGGTCTTCGCGGTA
This sequence comes from Bryobacterales bacterium, assembly GCA_963838885.1. GTDB lineage: Bacteria > Acidobacteriota > Terriglobia > Bryobacterales > Bryobacteraceae > JAICMB01. The sequence goes on from CAWITB010000009.1 coordinate 178,695, forward strand.
ATGAAGGAGCGCCAGATCACCGGCCTCGACGCAGGTGGCCGCATGACCGACGCCACGCTCGAGCGCCTCTGCGAACTCAAGCATGTGACGCATCTCAACCTGGGCGGCTCCGTGCAGCTCAGCGATAGCGGACTTGCGCACTTGGCGCGGTTGCCCCTGTTGCGCGAACTCGATCTGAGCGGTTCGAAGGGCCGCATCACCGATGACGGGCTTCGAGTGCTGCGCCATTTGCCGCGGCTCAGACGATTTCAAATGTGCTGGCAGCAGAACGTCTCGGACACGGGATTGGCCAACCTGGCCTTCTGCGACGATCTCGAAAGCGTGGATCTGCTGGGAACGCAGACCGGCGATGGCGCCGTCCAGGCCCTCACCGGCAAGCGCAAGCTGCGCCGCTTCAAGACCGGACGCTGCGTCACCGATGCCGGACTCGCCCTTTTCCAGCGCTTCCCGGTCTTCAAAACGTGGCACGGCGGCGACATCGATTATGGACTGATGAGCGCCGACGCCGGACCCACGCATCTCGTAGTGGACGGTCCCTTTACCGATGCGGGGCTGGCTAATCTAGCGGGCCTCGACGGACTTTTCGCGCTCAGTTTTTTCTGGCACTCGCCGGCGTTCACGGCCGAAGGCCTCGAGGCGCTCAAAGATCTCGCGCATTTGGGTTTCCTGGGTTGTGAAGGGGAGCATTGCACCGACGAGGCCATGCGTCGCATCGGCGCGATGCCGCGTCTGCGCATGCTGATGGCGCAGGGCGCTGTTGCGGGCGATGCCGGCTTTGCGGCGCTAAGCCGTTCGCAAACCGTTGAATACATCTGGGGCCGGGAGTGCCCCAACCTTACTGGCCGCGGATTCGCCGCGCTTGCCGCAATGCCCGCCCTGCGCGGCCTGGGCGTGAGTTGCAAGAACGTGGACGATGCGGCGCTCTCCACGTTGGCGCGCTTCCCTGCCCTCCGGGAGCTCATGCCCATGGACGTCCGCGACGAGGGATTCCGCCACGTCGGACAATGCGAGCGCCTCGAACGGTTTGTGGTGTATGTATTGCCGGGACACGGGGGACATTGCCACCGGACACATCGCCGGACTTTCCCGCCTCAAGTCCTACTACGCCGGCAAAACCGGGATCACCGACCATAGCCTTGAGATTCTGGGGCGAATGCCTTCGCTCGAACGCGTGGAGTTGTGGCAATGCGCGGGTGTCACGAATACGGGCTTGGCGCTTCTGGCCGGCGCCTCGCGATTGCGCGAGGTCGGGCTCGAAGGCCTGCCCGGCGTCACGCGCGAGGCAATCGCATTTTTCCCTGCTCACGTACGCGTGAACTATTCGGCGTGAATCCCGCGCTTACTCAATCCCGATGCGGCCATGGATGGATGGCAAGTTCAGCCACCGAATGCCGCCCGATTTATCCGGCTGCACGGCCTGGAGAATGAACGCGCAGGGCGCATCTCCGTATTGGCGCAGCCGCTCCGCGATCCAGTTGTCGGTCGTCAGCGGAGCGGCCAGAACCACCGGCGTGTTCTCAAAATCCGCCTCCATGGCTCCGAATTTTTCGTCCGTCAGCCGCTTCGGCGCCGCCCAGCCATACGCTTTCCGGTAGCGCGCGATAGCATCGTCCAAATGCTGCACGGCGACGACCACTTTCAAGACTCCGTTGATCTGCGGCGCGCTCGGAGCGGCGGACGGAAAGGCGCGGTCCTGACGCGGCGATACGTCGTGAATCATGAATGGAAAAAACGCGCCCCTGTCGCCCTTCACCTGCGCCGTTGTCCATACCAGGCGCATCCCGTCGGCGCGTTCGCGGCCGCCCGCCTTGGGATCGGCGATGTCCAGGCCCGTTTTTCGCAAACGGTCCACTTCCGCGTTCAGATCCTGCGGCTCCACGGCAAAGGCGCACGGTCCGGCATTCGTTTGCATGAATTTCGCCCAGGAATGCGATGGAAAATTCTTTGGATCAGCGTCCGGGGCTTTGCCGATCAACTCGAGATAGGAGCCATCGGCGAAACTGATTATCGCCATTTCGGTGAGGTGTTCCGGATGCTCGCCTCCGTACTCCGGCTCCAGTCCGGCCGCGACGAAATCGCTTTCGAGCAACTGCAGATCGAGAGCGGCCACCGTCGCATGATCGACCTTGAGATCGGCCCCTGCCATTGGCAAACTAACCCAGAATATCGAGAGAATCCACCCGCCGCGCTTGGAGCTAAGCAATCGTCGTCCCCTGCTGGAGAATATAGCCCACTCGCATGGCGCGGCGGCGCTAAGCGCGGATTTGGGAGATCGTCGTATATCCAATGGGAACAATTGCCTGGCTCGACTCCATCTTCTGCGACGTTCGCCACGGCAGTCTGCCGGCGCTCGACGTACAAAGGAGATCGGCATTAGCACTGGCTTGGGCGCTGACGCCGCGCGATGCGATTCTTTTGGTGCTGCGCGATTCGTTTTAGATGGGGATGCGAATTCTGATTGGGCGGGGACGGCGGCGCTTTTCGTTCTCGGTTCTGCTTGCGATCGCTCTGCTGGCGGCCTGGGCGCCTGCTCACCGGGCGGCGAGAATTAATCCCGTGGCGGCTCTGCGGGAGGAATAATCGGTGCGGCTTTGGCGCCCGAGGATTTTGTAGCAGTCCCTTTGTGATCCCGGCCCGGCCCGGAGCCTGTCGGCATCAGATTTCTCACCGCATCGACGACCAGGCTGGGCTCGTCCAGTTGGATCCAGTGCCCGCTGTCCGCGGCAACGATGTGCGTGACATCGTTCGAAAGGCCGGCGATCTCTTCATCGGACCATTTTGTGGCGCTCTTTGCGCCAGTCAGGATTATGACCGGAATGTTTGCTGGGGGCGCGGCGGCGACAATGGAGACGACGCTGGCGGGCAGGGAGCGGAGGTGGGCCGCCATGCTCGAGAAGGACTTGGGATGGCACCAGTGGGACGCAATGGCCGGCCACAGCTCGGGAGGCATTTTGCGGATCTCGCCGGCGATGCGCTCCATGGTTTCGAGACCCGCCCGGCTCGACGCGGCGCGGCCGATCAACCGCGGAAAGAGTCGCGAACCGCCGGACAGACGGACAAGCGTGAACCGGACGACGCCGCAATGGGCCAGGAACGCTCCCCAGCGCGACAGCACGGCGCCCCCGATCAGGTTGCGCCGTTGTTGTGCCGTGAGCGGATGCCACTCTCGCGGGCGCAGTGGGTCGACAAGTACGAGACCGGCGACCTCCTCCGGGTAGCGCGCCGCATAGAGACGCACGACCAGGCCGCCGAAGGAGTGCCCGACGAGAATGTACGGCGCCGGGACCTGGGCCGCGCGGAGCATCTCGCGAAGCTCCTCGACGATCTGGGCGGCGGTGCGCGGGGTGCGCGCAGGGCCGCTCCAGCCGAGGCCGGCGCGGTCGTAGGCGAGGGCGCGCGTGAACTTCGCAATTTCTGTCTGGACGCCGCGCCAGTTGATGGAAGTCGCCGAAATCCCGGACTCCAGCACTACGGCGGGGGATCCTTGGCCGAGCTCGTAGAGGTGCAGAAGATGCGGGCCTACGCGCACGATACGGCCGGGGGCGGGAAAGCGTTGCGTATCGCGGCGGACGCCCGACCATTGATACACGATGCCCGCGGCGGCCGCGACCAGCCACATGGCGAGAAACAAAATAAGAAAATAAATCAATCGGAGATGGCCAGCTCCCCCGGCACGATGCGGCGCGTGCGCGGCAGAACGCCGCGGCGCGCGAGCAATCCCATGATGACGAGAATTGCGATAAAGACGGCGAGTTTCAGGCCGTCGGCGGCGCGTGAGTGAGCCGGCAGCGCCACCCAAAGCAGGCCCAGCGCCGGCTGCGCCAATAGAACGGCCCACACGGAGCCATAGAAGTAGCGCCGCTCGTTACCTTCGCCCTTGGTGGACGGCGCGACGCGCGGCAGCAGACCCAATGCTCCGAAGCGTCCAAATCGCGATTGCGAGGGGAAAATAAGCGTACTCGTAAATCTGGCCGAGCTGCCAATGGCCTGTTGCGACCGCGCCGATTAAACCCGCCGCGTTAAGCACGGTATAGCAGATCAAGGCGCTCCAGGCGAAGGTGTAGCAGACGCGGCGATAGATGGGATTAGGCTTGTCTTCGGTGAAACGAATAATATAGGGGCGCGGCTCGACTCCGGGGAGAAGTCCGCTCAATCCGGCAACTCCGGAGCCCACCAGGACGACGCCGAACCACAGCGCGTTCGTCTTGGTAAAGCCGCGCGCGAACAGATCGAAAGTGAGCCAGCCCGGGGCCAGGAAGAAGACCCAGATCCAGATGGGCCAGTGCGCCAGGCGGTAATGAAATTTATTACGCTCGCGAAGCTTGCGAGCGCTCGCCAATTCGATTCGTACCGCCGGCAACCGATCAAGCTCCTTTGACCAGCCCGCCGTCGATCGCGATGGACGAGCCGGTAATATAGCTGGCGCGTTCCGAGGCGAGAAACACGACGACGTTGGCGAACTCTTCGGGCGTGGCGAGGCGGCCAAGCGGAATTTGATCGAGCGGGATGTTCCCGGCAAGCTCCTTCAGCCGCTCCGTCGCGGTAAAGCCGGGACACACGTTGTTCACGAGAACATTGTACGGCGCGTATTCGTTGGAAAGCGTCTTGACGAGACCTCGGACGGCCGAGCGCACGGCGTTTGACAGGATGAGGTTGGCGACGGGCTGCAAGACGGCGACGGAGGTGATGGTGATGAATCGTCCCCAACGCCGCTCCTTCATTACGGGCAGAGCTTCACGGGCGAAATGGACGGCGCTCATGAAATTCAGGTCGACGGCGGAACGCCAGTCCTCCGTGGAGGTGGCGGCGAAGGGTTTCGAAGGCGGCCCGCCCGCGTTGGTGACGCAAATGTCGATACGGCCAAATGTATCGAGCACGGACTGAACGAATTGTTTTACTTCATCTCCGTTTGAGACATCGACGGCCTGCGCCAGAACGCCGCGGCCGATGTCGCTCGCGGCGGCTTCAATCCGTTGCGCATCGCGCGAACAAATGGCGATGCGGGCGCCCTCCTGGGCGAGCCCCAGAGCGACGGCTTTGCCCAGACCGGAGCTGGCGGCGGCCACGATGGCGACACGGTCCGTAAGTCCAAGATCCACTCTTGGACATATCGTATCAGGCCGCGAAAAGGCAAAGCGAGAATTGTCCAATGCAGGATGGGCATGCCTGCCGCAGCCGGATGCGAACGCAAATGCAGAATGCCGAAGTTTCGGGCCAGGCGCAAATCCGGGAAATCCATGCGCTGATGGAACATGAGGATGGCGCAAGACGAGTCAGCAAGGGCGAGCGCGGACTGATTCGGGCCTATCGGAAAGATGACGGGGTCGAGTCCGGCGCGGATCACGCGAGCAATCCGGCGGCTCCTGGGCAGCGGCGGCGCTGCGCTTCTGCGCTCATTAATCGACGCAAATACCGCGAGCGCGTCCGTATGAGAATAGGAGACGGAATTACTTGGGTTGCGTCTCTAACGTATACTTATGTCTCCTTCAGGACGGTTTCAAAGAACGGCAATTTCCGCAGCCCTGGCGCTCGCGGGAGCGGCGCTGCCGGGAATCAGTCAGACGCAAGCGATTAACGGGAGCATTCGAGGCCGCGTAGTCGACCAGGCAAATGCTCCGATTCCGGAGGCCGAAGTGAGCATCGAAAGCTCGGAGACGGGTTTCCGGCGGAGTGCGACGACATCCGAAGACGGCTATTATGTGTTTCCAAATTTACCTTTGGGTACGTATGCCGCAACGATCACGAAGACGGGATTTACGCCGGAGCGGCATACGGGCATCATTCTGGACGCCGGCACAGAGGCGGTGATCGACGCGCAGTTGAAGGTGGGCGCCACGAGCACCGAAATCGAAGTCAGCGGCGGCGCGCCGGTGGTCGATCCATCGCGCGTGAGCATCGGACGGACGATCGGCCGTGAGGAGGTGGAAAACCTGCCGCTGACTTCGCGCAATCCTTACAATTTCGTTCTGTTCCAGCCAGGAGTGAGCGGTCATCCGAATCCGGAGTTGGGAATTCCACGCCTACTCAATACGAACGGGCTGGTGGACCGGGTCAATTATCAGCTCGACGGCACGGTGGACACGGAGACCGACCGCTATGGGCTGCGGCTGTTCGCGATCGCGGACATTTACGTCCGGGAAATTCAGACAGTTTCGAATAGCTTCGCGCCGGAGTTCGGGAAAATCGCGGGAGACATTTACAACGTCATCACGGCTTCGGGAAGCAACGAGTTTCATGGGGAAGTACAGTTTCTGGGCCGTCCGCTCGACGCGGTAGCGAGGCCGATTCTGGCGGGTCCGACAACGCCCATTCCAGTGGCGAACGACTTTGCGGCGAATGCCGGCGGACGAATTATCAAAGACAAGCTGTTCTTCTTCGCGTCGTACGAGCACATCAAGCGGGCCACGCCGACGCCGACCACCATTTCGCCCGTCAACGCAGCCCTGATCGGGATTCCAAGCAGTCTGCTGGCGACAGCGCAAACAGTGCAGCATGCGCAGTGGGTGGACGTAAGACTGGACTGGAACATCACGCAGAAACACCAATTTTTCGTGCGGTACAACTATTTCCGGAACAAGTATCCGTTCAATACCAACAATGGCGGGCTCTACGCGCTCGATGCGGCATCGGA
>CAWITB010000010.1:0-79293 GCA_963838885.1 Bryobacterales bacterium
CGATTGTCGAGACTCCAGAGAACGTCGATCGCCTCCTGCCGGAAATTGAGCGGATGCTGGACACTGGAATGATCGCCGTGTCCCATGTCGAGATGATTCGTGTTCGTAACGGCGCTGCAACCGGTACGTAAGGCGCATGTTAGGCTGAGATTTCCGCATCGCGGAATACCCCCGATCATGCGCAGTTTTTGTATTGCCGTCCTGTCGTGGATTCGCATTGGCGCAGCTCCCGCAAGTACGGCAATCGCCCAGCAAGCGGCCGTTCCCGACGATCGTGGCTACGATCGACGGCAAACGAGGACGAGTTGCCGCAGGGCCAACAGGCTTTCGCGCTAAGCCCGGGCGGAAACAGATGCAACATCAGCGCGAACTTTTTCTGGGCTACCAGCGGGATCAACAAATACGCTGACTAACTCGGCAACCATACACGGCGAGGACCGGGAGACATACCACAAGGATCATGGCGTAGGAGTTCGAGCATGCCTAAGGGCGTGCGTCATTGATATCCCGTTCAGCAGCACATCCCTGCATGGTGGTCCTCGCATCGAAGGGGCGAGCCATCCCGTTTACCGGTTTTGGGCGGCGCATTCGTTGCACGCGCTGCGGCGGCGACGTCGCCTCGGGAATCGAATCCCCTGAAGGATTCGGGATCGCGGGCGCCGTTCGACCTCGCAATCGAAGCGCATCCCGTCCAGGGCATTAACGCCGCGCCATTACGCGCCCCGATTGTCGATGCGGCGGCAGGGATTCCGGGCGCGATTCTTGAAATGTGCCGGATGACGCCGCTCATTTCGTACGAGCATCGGTAGCGGCCGACGATCCACGGGATTCCGCGGCTCGCGACCGGCGCACCGAATGCCGCGTTTTCAACCGCCGCATCGAAATGGTCGAGTACCTCGACCACCCTCGCGTTGCCCCCGCGACGTCGCTATCGCGCGCACTTTACTCCAGCCCCATCCGCTTCTTCAATGCCCGGAATCCAGCAGAATTCTCCATAGGCGCAAATACCGGATTGACCGCGATCGTAAGGGCCTGCCACTCCCGCCGATCCGCCGAGCGTTCCAACCATAAAACAGTGTTCGGCTCGTCGCCCAGCATGGCATACACCTTCGCAATCCATTGCAGCGCGGCGCCGGGGTTGGGATATTTCTCCACATATGGTCGAATCAGCCGCAACGCCTGTTCGTGCTGGCCGGCGCGCGCCCGCGCCATTGCCTCATAAAAAGGAAGCGCCGGAAACGGTTTCTTGATTCGTTGCAGAGCAGCCAGCGCCAGTTCGGGCTCGCCCTCCCAGATATGACTCCCCGCTACCGAGGCTTGCGCCTCCACCAGATTTGGATGCAACGCCAGCAATCTTTGAGAAATCTCGCGAACCTGTGCGAAACGGCCCTCCAGGTACCACGCCCCGCTCAGACCCAGCATGGTGGATGTGTCGAATGGCTCCAGCTCCTGTGCCCGGCGAAGATGTTGGTCGGCCTCCGCGAAACGGCGTTGGAAAATCAGGAAGGCTGCGTAACTGAGCTCCGCCTTCGCGCTCGGAGGACCCGCCAACGCCAATCGAAGCTCCCGCTCGGCCCTGCTCCAATCCCAGTCGTATTCCATGGCCAGATTCGCAAGCACGGCGTGGGCGCCCGGGAGGTTGGGATCGAGTTGAAGCGCTTTGCGGGCCAGTTCCTCCGCGCTGTCACGCTCGAGCTCCGTGCGATAAATCGACCCGCGCGCGCCGGCTTCCGCCAGTTTCGCCGTTGCCAGCTCCAGATAAGCTTGGGCGTAATCCGGATCGATATCGATGGCGCGCTGAAAATCCGCTTCGGCCCGCCTCACTCCATCGGTAGTTGCCGGTTGTAAGTCGAAGCGCCCTTTCATCACCAGATCGTGGGCGATCGGATTCGCTACATGGCTGCGGGACCGACCGGAAATGACGCTCCCGCTCTTAGCTGCGGTGATTGCCCCCACGCGTGAGGAGACGTGGAACAAAAACCATCCGCCGAGCAATACGCCAGCGAGGCAAAACACCACGGCCGCAGCGTACAACCCGCGCCGCCTGGGGGCCGCGCGCGGAGGCGCCGCGATTTCAGGGACGCGCTCCCGGGTGACTGTCTCGGCCGGCTCCGGCGCACTCCGAAACACCGGCACGTACGTACCGACCGGCAATTCGATCCGGACCGCCGCGGGTTCACCTGCGGCGCCGTAGTAGCGGGCGAGCCGTTTGCGCAGACGGGCAGCTTCCTGCCGGACGATGGCGTCCAGCCGTGGGTCCCAGGACGCCGGCCGGCCAAACACCTCTACGCCGACAACGCTCTCTTTCAGGCGGTGATTCTCACCCCGGAGCGCGGTCTCCACCAAGTGCCGCAGAAAACGGGCCGGCCGCTCTGCCCTGCCAAATTCCGCACTGCCAACGATCTCGTCCAGAGCGGCGAGGACTGCCGCCGAGTCCGTTGCAGGGGGTTTCTCAACATCCACGAAAATCGAGTATATCAGCTTTTTGTGAAGCAGAAGTACTAAAGGTTCCAATGTCTTACGCGTCTTTTGCTACCGTTGCTCGACCCCTTGCTACTGCCCGACCAGGCGTTGATTGCCTTACGATTACTTCCAGTCCAGGCGACTCCAACAATCGCTCGGCGAACTTTTTCATCGGAGGAAATATGCGATTCAATACTCTTGTAACCTTTGCCGCTATGGCATTTGGTCTCTCGGTGGCCGCCCCGGCGGGTGCGGCGACGATCACCGTGAATGCGGCTGATAACATTTACGGGGCTGGCCAGGGTTCGGCTCCGGGGGGCGGCAACGTGCCAGGGTTCATCGCGCTGGGGTCCGGCGTCACTTCCGTGACCTTCGGGAGCGTGACGGGATCGGCGCCCTGTGGTGGTGAAGGCTGCATTACAGTAAATGGTGGTATTTCTTACAACGATCCTGATGGCGTGGGGGCGGCTGCGGGCGTCTCGTCTAATACCGGCGCCGGCAGCATCTCGGGGATAACCGCTCCAGACGCGGGATATTTGGTCGGTTTGTTCGTTGCGTCCGGCGGCCCCTCCGGAGCAGCGCCGAGCGCCTTGAATTACACCACTAGTTCCAGCACGTCTTCCAGTTCATACTCGCCGCTGCTCGATCAGACGTTTTTCATCGGTGACGGCCTTACCGGCGATGCGAGCGGCTCGCAACAGATTTTCAATGTTCCGACGGGAGCAGCGAGCTTGTATCTCGGAATCAGCGATGCTTCCTTCTACAACGGCGTCCCCGGCGCCTATGGCGATAATAGCGGGACCTACACCGTGAATTATTCGCTGCACGGAGGCACTGTTTCCGGGACGCCGGAGCCCGGCACGTTTTTGTTGTTAAGCATGGGCATCGCGGGCCTCGGGTACCTGCAGCACCGCCGGCGCATGGCGTAATGGAGGCGAGGGTCCCAACTCTCTGGCGAAGGGGATTACATATGACACCTTCAAGACCAGCCGCGGGCCGCGCACGCCGGAAACTCCGCTATGTGGAACGATTCTCTTTACTATTGCTGTTTTCGGCGATGGCAGGCAGTTCCGCGTATGGAGATGCAATCTCGGGTCTTCCGGCGTGCGCCTCCGCGGGCCAACTTAATTGCGTATCGAAGATAGCCGGCGGCGAGACGGGCATCGTTCAATCTTTCTATCAAGGATCGTCTATACTTCAGGTCTACGGAGACCTGAACAGCGGCCAAACGGTGTATCTAACGCCAGGCGTTGACGGAACATCGGGTACAGATCCGGTAATACAAGCGCAGGTCACGCAGGCCGATGCCGTCATTATGCAATTCGCTCGCTACAGTCCGCTGCCGCCGTGCGCTAATTTCACAACCAGCTACTGCTACGCGACAAACGCGGGCGGGACTTACGTTATCAGCGCTTCAAGCAACCCGTCCTACGTTTATATAGATACGCCGATCAGCCAGCGCGTGGATCAGTACCAGACTACGATACAGGCCAAGCTCAATGGCAATCAAACCGTGTTTCAGGAAAGCTTCGCTCTTGCTGCCGGCGATCCGGCGGTCCAGGCGGCGATCCAGCAGGCCGATGGCATTCTGGCGGCGGACAATGCCGCTTTCGGAAGCCCGATTCTGGCTTCTAACTTAGTGTCGCTCGAAAGCAGCCAGCTTACGTATGTGCAGACAGGACCGGCCGTGGCCGATGGAAACAGCACCGAAACTGATTCTACGATATTTGGCCCCACCGTCATTCTGGTCGGACCGAATGAGACCGATCCGTTCCTGGTGGCCGCCGGGCAGACAGACGTGAACTTGAACACCGCTACGGAGTACGATGTCCCGCAAAATGCCGTTACGACCGATACTTATATGACCACTCAGACTTACGACATTGATGGCACGACAGCCGCAAGTCCCATTCCCGAGCCCGGCAGTTGGATGTTAATGATCGGGGGACTTGGGGCGATTGCCGCCGGTTGGTTGAAGCGGTTACGGAGGGGGCGAGCCTGCAAGCCGTTCGCATTCTGTGCTTTCGCCATTATCTTGGCGGCATTGCCACGCCTGGCGCACTCCCAACCTTTGACGACCGCCGCCATCACCGATCCCACGTATGGCGTGAAAGCTTTCACAGTGACCTTACCCGTGGGTTGGCGCTTGCAAGGCACAGTGCTTGAGGGACCCGCTTGTAATCAGATCCCTTATGCCGTGCTCCGCGCTTATGCGGCCGACGGCCTTACCGAGATGCGCCGATTTCCGCGCTTTGACTGGGTCTTCTATCCGAACAGCAAGTTTAAGGGGCCCGCGGACTGTCTATCGCTCGGTCGTCCTTACACTCCGGCCGAGTTCCTGGATCACTTCATGGAAGTACTGGGAGGCGGTAATGGTATACGGTACGTCGGACCCATGAATGTTTCGCCTCAGGTGCGCGAGCGGGTCCAACACCTCGCCGACGCGCTCAATCAGAACAACCGCGCGCCTGGTTTCCATGCGAGCAGCGAGGTGGCCGCAATCCGCGTCCGAACCGCGAACGGAACCTTCGTCGTCGAGCAGCGGCTAACCGCCTGGGTGGAATGCCGTCAACGCTCTGGCGGCAAGCTCCAGGGCGGCGGCTGCTCCGCGACGGTTGATGTTCTACGAGCGCCCAAAGGCAAGCTAGACGCTCTGGCGCAACTGGTAGACAGCCACGACCTGACCAAGCTGGTACATGACGACCAATGGCTGCAGCGCGTGATGCTGACTCAGCAACAGCGCGGACAGGAGCAGCTCGCCGCTTTGCAGCGGCAGGCGGCTCGCGGGAACGCCATGCTGCGCCAGCAATATGAGCAGTTCAACGCCACCATGCAGCGCAATCACGAAGCCTTCATGGCGCAGCAGCAGTCGCGATTCGAAAGCTCCATGCGGAACGCCAACGCGTCAATGAACGCCCGCTCCACCGTCGCTTCCGATTGGGTCGATTACGCGCTCGATCAACAGACCGTGACCGGTTCGGGAGGCACAGTCAAGATTTCGAACGCCTATACACAGACTTGGTCGAACGGTCAGGGCCAGTGGTTCCAGACCAATGACCCGAATACGAACCCAAACGGCGTTCTATCCGGGAACTGGACACCACAGACGAAAGTCCACGGAAACGGGACTCCGCAATGAGCGCGGCTGCAACTGCCAGCGCACAAGCCGGTGCGCGTAGTGGTTTGAATCGCTGCCTCGCCTTAGTGGTTCGCTACTGGTCTTTCAATATGACGATGGTCCACAACCGGGGCACGGATTGGCCGGGTTTCGGATACAGCAAAGAGGAGAAGGCGGAACTTCAAAATCTCGCCGGGGCCGTTCGCGCCGGCGAATTCTATATCTGGCTGTTCATTTTCGTGGCCATCGCTATTGCAATTTTCGCCGCCACCGCCGCGGCCGGATTTGAATGTCTCCTGAACGCGATAGGAGGCGAGCAAAACATGGCGCGCACGCCGGAATCCATGTTCTTTCTCATGCTGGCGCTGGTTGCCTTGGCAAGCCTTTCAATCGGATTTCCCGCCGCCATGTTGCCGGCTTCCGCGCTGACAGGCCGCTTCTACGGCGTCCAGGATTCGGATTTGCCGGATCGTCAAACCACCGCGCACTATTTCCGCAAGCTATGGTTTCAGATCACCCGAATCGCGATTATAGGGGCGGTTGCGCTGTTTGCGATCTGGATATTCGTTCCGGGCGATTCCAAGTATTTCGCCGTGGCAAAGCTCGTGCTTCCACTGTTATCGCCGGCAGCGGCGGCTCTTACAACCGGTTACTATTTTTCCCGCCGCTCGGCCCATTTCGGAAAGTAACTTCCACGGACCGGTTATGCTCAACCGCCCGGCAACGTCTTCTCGTCGGCACAGCCGCGTGCTTGCCACTCCCGCCGTCGAGACAATTCGCGTCCGAAACGGCGGCGCAAGCAGGCCGATAGCAAGCCAAGCGGCGCCCAAGGTTCGGCCGAAAGGCGCATGTTAAACTGAGATTTCCGCGTCGCGGAGAACTCCCGGATCATGCGTAGTTTTTGTATTGCCGTCCTGTCGTGTGGATTCGCATTTGCCCAACTGCCGCAAGTGCCGCAGTTACCCCAACAGGCGGCCGTTCCCGACGACAAGATCGTGGCTACGATCGACGGCAAGCAATATACCGCGGGCCAGATTCGCGCGATGGAGACCGGTTTACCGCCGCAGGCTCAACAGGCATTCGCATTGAATCCGGCGGTGGCCTTGCAGCAGCTTTTCATGACCAAGCATCTCGCCCAAGAGGCCGAGAAGCAGCAGGTCGACAAGGAATCTCCATACAAAGAACAGCTCGAGTATCAGCGGGAATTCTTTCTGGCTACGACCGAGATCAACAAGTACGCGAACGCCGGAATCGTACACGACGAAGATCAGGAGAAATATTATAAGGACCATCCCGAGGAGTTCGAGCAGGCCAAGGTGCGCGTGATTTATGTCCCGTTCAGTGGCGGGCAGGTCAAATCGGAGAAAAAGGTATTAACCGAAGCCGAGGCGAAGTCCAAGGCGCAGGATTTGCGCAAGCGGTTAGAAGCCGGCGCGGATTTCGCGCAACTCGCGCGCGAAAATTCGGAAGACAAGGAGTCAGCGGCCAAGGGTGGAGAGTGGGGCCTGATCAAGCGCAGCAGCAGCTTGCCCGAGGATGTCAAGACCACCGTGTTCGCGTTGAAGCCCGGCCAGGTCAGTGAGCCGCTGAAGGAGGCGAACGGGTTTTATCTGATTAAGTTAGACGAGTTCTCGAAGCAGCCCTACAACGAGGTTTCCGCGCAGATCGCCGACAAGCTGCGGCAGGAGCGGCTGCAAAATTTCATGAAAGATCTGCAGAAGCGCTTCACCGTGAAAGTGGAGAATCCCGATTTCTTTCCGCGTCAGTCCACCGCTCCGGCCTCTCGCTGACGCGCTGGCGGCGCGCTTCCCGCGGATTGAAGGGCGGCCGATCCGGGTACGCTTTTTGCCCTCGCTGACGGCTTCGCGCGGCGGCTTGCATTCGAAATCCGGGCGCGGCGAGCCGGTGCATGCGGGGTCTTTCATTCGCAGCCGCGAGGTGGTGCTCGATGCGGCGCTGCGCTCCGATCCGCGCGAATTGTCCCGGATTTTCGTTCACGAGATTTTTCACTTTGTTTGGGTCAGGCTCGGTAACCCGACGCGGCGCTCCTACGAAGAATTGCTACGCGGGGAACTGGCCGGGGGGGCGCGCGGCGAACTGGGGTGGTCCGCTGAAGCAGCGAAAAAGCGGCTTCAGCAAGCCTCGCACGGCGTCCTTTGGCGCGGTTACGCGTGTGAAAGCTTCTGCGATACGGCGGCGTTCTTATATTCCCGCTGCAAGCGGCACGAGGAGTTTACCCTGGCCTCCAAGTGGCGGCACAAACGCGCTCGCTGGTTTTCCGACTCTTTGGGGCGGCGCTCTCTCTCGATATAATTAATGGAGGAAGCTTTCCCATGCCATCCTTATGCCGTAGTCTGTCGAGCGCCGCGGTTATATGCGTGTTTCTGGCGGGCTGTTCGAGACATCCCACCCTGCATAAGGACCGCAAGGAAGCGCCCGATTTCGCGCTCAAAGACGTGAACGGAAAGACCGTCCATCTCTCCGACTATAAGGGCAAGGTGGTGCTGCTCGATTTCTGGGCTACCTGGTGCGGCCCCTGCAAAATCGAGATTCCGTGGTTCATCGATTTCGAGCAGGAATACAAAAACAAAGGCTTCGCGGTGGTGGGCGTCTCCATGGACGAGGGCGGCTGGGACGCCGTGAAGCCTTTTATTCAACAGGAAAAGATGAATTACCGCGTCTTGCTCGGCGATGAGGACGTTGGACAGAAATATGGAGGCCTTGATTCGTTGCCTACGACGCTGCTGATCGACCGTTCCGGAAAGATCGCGGCTGTACACGTTGGCGTTGAAAAAGGCAAGAATGAATTACGGGATGAAATCAGCTACCTGCTGGAAGGCGAGAGTGCCGCTAACCGCCGCGCTCTTTCTCCTGGTCCTGCCCTCATTACGAGCGCAAAATAGCAGCGTGGTTACCGTCGCGCCGCTCCAAAAAGCGCGCGTCAAGCGGAGCGAGGAGTTCACGGAGAAACTGGCTGTTCAGGTGAAGCCGGGTTTTCACGTCAACAGCAATGCGCCCGAAGACGAGTACCTCATTCCACTGCGGCTTACCTGGAGCGGCCCGTTGCAGGCCGAAAACATCGAGTTCCCGAAAGCGGAGCGCATCAAATCCTCGTTTTCCGCCAAGCCGCTCGCCGTTTATACCGGCGCATTCGAGATCGCGACGAAATTCAAAGTTCCGGGCGACGCTCCGGCGGGTCCCAATCTCGCGACCGGCAAGCTTCGTTATCAGGCCTGCAACGATCGCGAATGTCTCGCTCCGAAAACAATCGAAGTAAATCTGTCGCTCGACATAAAATAGATTCGCGTATTATTTCGGCTCCGTGCCCCTCAGAATGATCGCCTCCTCCTCGGCGCGCGTGTCGTTCAGGAAGGTTCCGCAGCCGCTCTCGACGCCGGCCAGATATTTCAGCTTCGTGGCGCTGCGCTGAATCGGCAAGAAGTCGATGTGGAAATGAAAATAGGGATGGCCGCCCTTGGGGGGGCTTTGGCGTAGCATCATCATCAGCGGCATGGGAGAGCCGTACAGGTTGTCGTATTTCTTCCGTACCGCGCTGAGAATCGATGCCAAGTCGTGCGCCTCGGCTTCGTCCATCGCCGCGAGCGTTTGAAAATGACGCCGCGCGCAGAGCTGCATTTCGGTCGGAAAGCGGCCAAAAAATGGCAGAAAAGCCACGAAACTGTCGTTGGTTAGCACGATGCGGCGGCCGTCCTTCATCTCCCGCGCGAGAATGTCGCAATAGATGCAGCGCCCTTGCGCAGCCTTGTAATCCAGGGCCGACTTCAACTCCACCTCGATCAGCGGAGGGATGAAGGGAAAGCCGTAGATCTGCCCGTGAGGGTGCGGCATGGTGACGCCGATCGCAACGCCGGTGTTTTCGAACACCGCGACGTATTCGATTTCGGGGTTTGCGAAGAGCTCTTGGGTGCGCTGCGTCCACAGCCCGATCACTTTCAGCCATTGATCGACCGTAAGCTGCGATGGGAGCAGATTGTGATTGGGCGAGTACAGCAAAACATCCTGCGTCCCTCGCGCGCCGGTGGTGCAGAAGAGCCCGGTTTCGGGGGAGAACGGCGCGGCTTCTTCGGTAAACGCGGGGAAGTCGTTGGGATACAGGTAAACGTCGTATTCATCGGGGACGCGTCCCGATCCGGGATCGAACGGACACCAGTCGCGCGGCATCTGCGGCCGGTCCTGCCGGTTGGCCGCCACCGCGACCCATTGCCGCAGCAAGGGATGCCAACGCAGCTCGCTCACGATTTCAGGATAGCCCGCTGCTCGTGGAGGTCGCGAGATGCAGCCACGCCGCCACCGCCGCAAGCTTCTGGTCCGCGGTCCAGGGCGGCCCCGCGAGTTTGCCCATCTCCGCGATGCGCCGGTCGAGCGACTCGCGAGATACTTGCAGCGCCGCGGCTGCATGGTCGTATACTTCACGTTCCCGCGTCGCGGTGATCGCGAGATTACATTGGCCCGCCGCGTAGCGCAATGCCTCGCGATAGAGCTCGCCTTCGGCGGTGTGAATCAACGCATGGGAAGCGAGCGTTGAGGCAAGAGGGCCGAGTGCACGTCCGGACGACATGAGGATTGCGCAGCCGGCCGGGTCGTATGCATCCAACTCATCGAGCACGAGCCGCAGCGCGCGCAACGCCAGCGATTCCGATTCCCTGCGTGCGAGTCCAACCAGCGCTTCCGCTTCCGGTAAAGGTAAATGCTCCGCCGCGTGATACGGCTGCCGCGGGCATGCGTCGATGAGGGTGATGCGGCGCTTGAGGACGAACTCCGGGGACCGAGCCGGGCCCGCGAGGACAACGAGGGCCGCCCATCCAGAATGGGCCCGCACGCCCACTGCGGCTTTAGCGCCGCTCGCTTTAGCGCCGCCCACTTTAGCGCCGTGCCCAATATTCATCGCGCGCCTGAACCACCAGCCCCTTCTGCCGGGTTGTCAGCTGGATCTTCCGGAATTCCGAATTGCGCACGGGCACATCGGAAACATAGCCGATGCTGTACTGACTACGCAGCTCGTCCTGAATGCGCTCGAAGATGCGGTCCAGAGGTTGCGACCGCGATACCTCGAAAAATCCGCCTCCAGTCTCTCGCGAAATCCGCGTCAGAACTCCCCTTCCGTCGGGACCGAGACGTCCCAGGATGGGGACACCGTAGGCGTTGGGATCGGAGAACAGGATGGAATAGACGAGCGTGTCGGCCCGTTGCGCCGCCTCGACGGCGGCGTTCAGAGGCGATTCGCTGCCGGTATCGACGCCGTCCGTGATGAGGATCTCGGCCTTACGGCCGGTCTGCTTTTCCATGATGTCCCGCGATGCGTTCAGGATGGCGTCGTAGAGCAGAGTGCCGCCTCCCATTTGGCCCTCCAGCTCGCGTCTGGTGGGCGTGTCGACGAACGCGAGCGCATCGTCAAGATCGCGGAACGACGACGTGAGATCCTGCTTCAACTGCACCGCCATATCGAATTGCATGATGAAGACGCGATCCTTGGGCGGCCGCAGCACCTGTTCGAGAAACCGCGAGCAGGCGCCGCGCTCCGCGTCCATGACGCGCCGCTGGCTCATGCTGGTGTCCACCATTAGGCCGAGCGTTAGCGGCAAGTCCGATTCGCGCGAGAAATATCGGATCGATTGCGGCCGTCCGTTTTCAAGTACCGAGAAATCATCCTTGTTGAGATCTCGGATGAGCTCGCCCTTTTTGGTTCTTACGGTCGCGAAGACGCTGACGACCTTGACTTCGGTCGAAAATGTCGGCTGTTCCTGCGCCCGCAGCAACCGCTTGGCGCACAGCAAAGAAGCCGTCGCGCTAAGGAATTGCCGTCTGCTCTCAGGATGGAACTGCATTGCTCCGACCTTTGGCACGCCGCTTGCACTGCATGAAGCGAGGAAACAAGGGTATGCGTAAGTCGATTTTATCATTCAGCCTGGCGGCTTCAATGTTGTTCAGCACGGTTGCCCCGGTCACCGCTAATGCCGCGACGTATCACTCTTACCGGCGGCACAGCCGATATTACCGGCACAAAGCGCGTAGAAAAACCGTCAAGCGCGTTGGCGTGGGCGCCGCAGGAGGCGCGGTAGTAGGCGGATTGTTAGGGGGCGGCAAGGGCGCTGCTATCGGAGCGGCTGCTGGAGGCGGCGCCGGCTACGCATATGACCGGCACAAGAAGGCCGAAGGCAAGCCGTAGTCAGCTTTCCAGCTTCGAATTCAGCGTGATGTTCGTTTTATAGAGTTTCGATACCGGACAGCCGCTCTTGGCTTCCTGCACGGCCTTGTTGAAAACTTCCTGAGATGCTCCTGGAACGCGGGCCCGCAGTTCCAGATGGCTTTCGGTAATTCCAAACCCACCCTCTGTTTTGTCCAGCGTGATCGTGCATTCGGTCTCGATAGAATCGGCTTTCAACCCAGCTTGCGCGAGTTGATTCGATAACGCCATTGAAAAACAGCCGGCGTGCGCGGCGGCCAACAACTCCTCGGGATTCGTCCCTTGGCCTTGCTCAAACCGCGTCTGAAAAGAGTATTTCGAATTGGACAACGTTCCACTCGCGGTCGACATAGTCCCGCTTCCCGATTTCAAATCGCCCTTCCACTGCGCACTCGCTTTTCTTTGCATCGAGATTCCTCCTCTCTTCTAAGATACGTGAGCATCGCGACGGCTGCCGCGTTTGATATCCTTTACGAGTCTCAATGACTCCAACGGGCGCGGCACGGCGGCAGGAAGCGATCGGGCGAAGCGCGGTTCGCCGTATCAACCGGCGAATCATGCCGTTCCTTTTTCTGCTTTACATCGTCGCGTTCCTCGATCGCGTCAACGTGGGCTACGCGGGCCTTGAAATGACGCGCGAACTGCACTTCTCGAACGCCGTGTTCGGCTTCGGCTCCGGGATTTTCTTCATTGGTTACGTCCTGCTCGAAATTCCCGGGACGCTGATCGTGGAGGTGTGGAGCGCGCGCAAGTGGATCGCGCGCATCATGATCTCCTGGGGCCTCCTTGCCGGGCTCACGGGTCTTGTCCACACGGCGCACCAGTTCTATTGGGCGCGATTTTTTCTGGGTGTGGCGGAAGCGGGTTTTTTCCCCGGCGTGATCGTCTATCTCACGCACTGGTATTGCAGCGCCGATCGCGCCAAAGCAATCGCCATGTTCATGTCGGCGATCCCTCTCTCGCAGGTCGTCGGAGCTCCAATTTCCGCGGCGCTCATGCAGATTCATTGGCTCGGCTGGTCGGGATGGCGCTGGTTGCTGATCCTCGAAGGCGCGCCCGCGATCGTCTTGGGCATCGTGACGCTTTTCTATCTGACGGATCGCCCGCAGCAGGCGCACTGGCTTGCGGCGGAGGAGCGCGATTGGCTTGCTCGCGAGCTCGAAAGGGAAGAGCGCGCCAAGGCCGCTGGTGGCCATGTCGGCATCTGGCGTGCCCTCGGCAACCGCAACGTCCTTCTTCTCACGCTGTCATATTTCTGCGGCTCGACGGTGCAATACGGCTTTGGCCTGTGGCTTCCCAAGATCTTTCAGAAGCTCTCGGGATTGAGTCCATTCGCGGTAACTCTGTTGACGGCGATTCCGTATGTGGCGGCTTGGCCCGCAATGCTTGCCCTCGGTTGGCACTCCGACCGCACCGGCGAGCGCAGGCTGCATGTTGCGGGCGCATTGACGGTCGCCGGTCTCGCTCTGCTCGCAAGCCAATACGCGGGATCAAGTGTCGTCCTAGGCGTCGCGGCGTTCACCCTGGCCGCCATGGCCATCAACGGCCGGCTCCCCTGTTTTTGGCCGCTCCCCGCCGCGTTGCTCGGCGGAACTTCCGCGGCCGCGGCTATCGGAGCCATCAATTGCATCGGCAACACCGGCGGCTTCGTCGGTCCTTATATCATGGGCTTCCTGAGCTCCGCCGCGCACGGCTACACTGCCGGAGTCGCGTTCCTGATTGGATCCGCCTTCGTGGGCGCGGCGGCCGTTCTGTTCGTGCGAAAGCCGCAGCACCCTTAGCGATATGCCCCGCTTGCCGATTGAACATCCGGCCGCATGGGCGCTACTCATCTTGTCTTTGGTGTGCGTTGCGCTGGCGCTTGTACTTTCGCGCATCCGGCACGAAAGCGCGCGCGCCATCTACAAAAAGCATTTCGCTTCGAATCGCCCCCGCGAGCGGGTGCTGTTCGCCTCCATCGGATTTTATATCGCATTCGCGACCGTGCGAGTCATAACGCACGCCATTCACGCCGGGCGAGGTCCCTTCCGCGACGTATCCATGGGCGGCCGCCATATTCATCATCTGGTTTGGGGCATCCTGCTCCTTTTGCTGGTCGGTTATTGCTGGCTTTTCCAACCCTCCGTACATCATCCCCGCACCGTGAGCCGCATCCTTTCGTTTTTTTATGGCGTCGGATCGGCCCTCACGCTGGATGAATTCGCGCTGTGGCTGAACCTGCGTGATGTCTACTGGGAACGCCAGGGCCGCGCCAGCGTGGACGCCGTCCTGCTGTTTGGCGCGCTCCTGTCGATCAGTTTCTTCGGCGGGCGGTTCTTCCACGAGCTGATCGAGGAAGCCCTGGGCAGAAGGCATCGCCAACCCGCGGGCGCTGGGCCGGTAAAATAACGGCTTGGGCCAATTCTATACGCGGGAATGCCTCATCGAAATGCGCGCACAATGGCGGCGCGAAGGCAAAGCGGTGGTGTTCACGAACGGCTGCTATGATATTCTGCATCCCGGTCACATCCGCCTGCTCGAGAGCGCCCGCTCGCTTGGCGACATTCTGATTTTGGCGCTGAATAGCGATGCCAGCGTGCAACGGATCAAGGGACCATCGCGCCCACTGATTCAAGAAGACGAGCGCGCCGAGCTCGCCTGCGCTCTCCAGGCGGTCGATGCCGTCACATTTTTCGGCGAGGACACGCCGCGCGAGCTGATCGCCGCCGTGCTTCCCGACATCCTGGTCAAGGGGGCCGATTGGGCGCACTTCATTGCCGGGCGTGAAGAGGTCGAAGCCGCCGGGGGCAAGGTGATGGCTCTGCCGCTTGAGCCGGGCTATTCCACCAGCGGCATTGTGGAGGAGATTCTGGCGCGCGCCGGAGGCGACTGCACTAATGAGTCATGGCATAGACGACGTAGTTGACGCCGATGCGGATGCCGAGGGCGGAATATTTCTCGGGGTATCCAGGGTCGTCGGCCCACTCCCAGGAGTCGCCGATATCGGAGTTGAAAGACATGGCGACCATGACGCGATCGTGGTCGTCATAAATGCCCCGCCAGTGCGCGACGGCGCCGTCGTTGCGATATGTCGTGCCGCGGCGCAGTGCCCATTCTCCGGGAACCTGGTAACGATCGTCGAGGTCGTAGACGGTATGGAAGATGGAATCGGCGCTTGCGATTTCGACGATCGGCCGGTCGGGGAACACGCGTTTCATGCTCTCCTCGAAGCGGTCCCATTCGGACGTGCCCCAGAAATCGTCGAGCATTAAAAATCCGCCGCGCAGGAGGTACTCGCGCAGTTTGTTCGCTTGCGCCGCGGTGAGGTTCCAATCGCCCATTTCGCCCGCATTGAGCCAGGGCCAATTGTAGACATCATCGCCATCGTCGAGATTGACGGGCTGTTCGACGGAGCGGGCGTGGACGCGGGTGAGGCGGCGGACGGCTTGGGCGAAGTGGCGGTCGGCGCGGGGATAATCCTGGGTCCAACTGGTGCCGCCCTGGGTCCAGTCGAGCGCGCCGCGGCCCCAGCGCCAGCGCGCAAAGCGGGCATTGGGATGCTGCGGGTACATGAGGCGGGCGAAAATCCACTCGGCTTTCTGCTGGTAATCGGACGGGAGGGGGACGTCATCGTAGGGTTCCATGCTGGGGTAAACACGGAAGGGCTGCTGGAACGCGTAGAGGGAAGTGAGGAGCACGGCAACGGCTCCAAGCCGCGGAAACATCTTGCGGAGAGTCATGGCGCTCCTGTCGCGAGGATAGCATCGGGCGGCGCTGCGCGGCGGCTGCCGCTTAGTTCCAATACGTTTCGCCGGGCGCGAGATGGGCCTTGGCGACGTCGGGATTTCGTTCAATGCCGTAGCCGGGTTTGTCTTCGATGACGAAGTAGCCGCGTTCCCAGAAAGGGCCTTCGCGGATGACGAGATCGGGCCACCAGGGGACGTAGTTTGCCAGCTCGTGAATGCGTAAATCGCGCATGGACGCGGCGGCGTGGGTGGAAGCGATGGTTCCGACGGGGCTGCCGGGATTGTGGGCGGCTGTCCAGATGCCATACATGCCGGCGTAGTCCAATATGCGCTCGGCTTCGAGGAGACCGCCGGATTTGGGGATGTCGATGTGGACGCCATCGCAGCCTTGCAGCTCGATCAGCTTGCGGAAACCCTGGACGCCATAGAGATTCTCTCCGGTGCAGATGGGCACCTTGACGGCGTGCGTGACGCGCGCCATGAGCTCGGGGTTTTCGGGCGGCACGGGGTCCTCGAGCCACATCGGCTTACAGGTCGAGAGCGTTCGCGAGTTCGATGAAATCACGGTGCGTCGTAGTGCCAGTGGAGGTCGATTGCGAAGTCGCCATCGGGGCCGAGCTCCTCGCGGACGACTTCCATGCCTTTCTCGATCGTGCGAATGTCCTTGTGCGTGGCCCGGTTCGCGGTATTCGGGGTCGGCTTTGCGCGGGACGCCATCGCCCTGGAATTTGAAAGCCGTCCAGCCCCATTTTTCCGATTTCGCTTGCCGACTTTACCGCGCCAGGGAGGCGGGGTCGTTTGGCGTTGTTAACCACCTGCATGGTGCGGTAGAAGCGGACTTTGTCGCGGAAGCGGCCGCCGAGCAGATTGCAGGCGGGCATCTGGAGAATGCGTCCGCAAAGATCCCATAGCGCGATCTCGATGCCGCTGGCGGCGTTGACGGTAACTCCGCCGATGGCGCCCGCGCCGCCGCTCTGCATCAGCATTTTGGCGTACAGCTTGTCGACATTGAGGGGACCTCGCCGATCACGATGGGAGCCATTCTGTTGATGACGAGGTCTTTCACGCCCCTAGCCCCAATAGGCTTCGCCTATACCGTAGAGGCCGGAATCGGCCTCGATCTTGATGAGGTTGCAATCCCACGTGCGCGCACGATCATGCACTTCGGCTGTAAGGCTCGGGGAAAAGAAGGCGGTTGTGAGAGCAGCGCTGGCGCGGAGAAAATCGCGACGGGTCGTTCGTTGTACAGCATTGGGGTGCGAGCGGGAATGGCGGAGCATTGTTTCGCGTGCCGCGGTATGAGCGGCCTCGGCGATAGGACGAAAGTGCAGAACGAATCCCGTGGGCGCGGGCGCGGCAAGTCGCGAGCAGTTGGAGGCTAGTCGCGCCGCGTGGTCTATACGTTGAATACGACCGAGGATTGCACCTTTGGCACAGGCACAGTTAGCGCGCCGTTGCGAAGAGGCGGATGCCGGCGATTCCGTGAGCGCCGGCGGCGATGCAGAGACGCGCATTCTCCTCGGTGATGCCGCCCAATGCGTAAATGGGTATTCGCACGGCGAGGACGGCTCCCCGCAGACGGTCGAGGCCGGCGGGCGGGCCTTTGCCGGGGGATTCGAAGACGGGTCCGAATACGGCGAAATCGGCGCCGTCGAGCTCCGCGGCCTGGAGTTCGTCCACGTTATGAGAGGAGTATCCGATGAGGAAGCCTGGCGGGACGATGCGGCGCGGGCTGGGCGAGCCGGCGGGCAGGTGAACGCCGGCGGCGCCGCAGGCCAGGGCGATGTCGGTGCGGGTATTCACGAGAATGCGAGCTCCGGGGACGGCGACGGCTTGTTCGACGAGACGCATGAGATCGCGGGCGCTCAGCTCTTTGGCGCGGATCTGGATCATGGCGGCTCCAAGATCGGCGGCGCGGCGGACTACGTCGAGCGAATCGGTTATGCAATAAAGGTTCACAGAACGCGCAGCGACTCGGGCGGAAATTCAACCACCCACTCGTTGCCGCGTTCCTGCTTATCGAATGCGGCGCGGGGCATTTCGACCGCGAGGTTGCGATCGAACTGCAGGCGCACGCCAGCGGCCTTTTCGACCACGGATTCGAGCGCCGCGGGAACCTGGTTTGGGGCCAGCTTGCCATTGCGCGGAAGCGCCAACAAGCGATCCGGGCGCACGCAGATCCACACGCGGTCCCCGATCAGATGGCCGGGAATATAGCGTCCGGTGAGTTCGAATTGCTCGTAGCGCAAACGGCTGGAATTGCGGCCAGGGTCGAGGGCGCGGATCTCGGCCGGCAGCAAATTGTAGAGTCCCAGCAGGCGCGCCACATCGACATTGGCGGGTCCGTCGACGATTTCGCGCGGCGAGCCGTTCTGCACAATACGGCCCTCGCGAACAACGATCATTTCATCCCCGAGCTGCAGCGCCTCGTCGAGGTCGTGCGTGACCAGCAGTATGGGGATGCCGTAACCGGCGCGGACTTGGCGTAGGAGGTCGTACAACTCGGCGCGGAGCGGCGCATCGAGGCCGCGGGCGGGCTCGTCCAGAAGCAGCGCGTGTGGCTCGGCGATCAGGGCGCGCGCGATGGAACAACGCTGTTTTTGTCCGCCGGAGACCTCGTGCGGACGGCGGCCGGCAGCGTCGGCGAGATGGAATTTTTCGAGCATCTCGTTGACGCGGCGGCGGCGCTCCAAGCCGGGCCGTCGTTCGAGCGCGAACTCCAGGTTGCGACGCAAGGTCATGTGCGGGAAAAGCGCGTAGTTCTGAAACACGTAGCCGCAGCGGCGCTGGCGCGGGGGAATATTCACGCCGGCGGCGGCATCGAAGAGGATGACGTCGTCGAGCATGATGCGGCCTTCGCCGGGGCGGACGAATCCGGCGATGCAATCGAGCGTCAGAGTTTTTCCCGCGCCGCTCGATCCAAAGAGCACCGTGGTGGCGGGGCCGGCCTGGAAATCGACGTCGAGCGAGAAGCCGGTCGAATCCGGTCCAGCGGGGAAACGTTTGCGGATCCGAGCCGTGATCATACAGGGGTCTGACGCGGGCCGAAGGGATTGGTGGCGAAGCGGTTCGCGAGACTGAGAATAACGAGTGCGACGGCGGAGATGACCAGCACCAGCGTACGGGCCGCGGCGCCGTTGCCGGATTCGACGGCGTCGTAGATCGCAAGAGCTATGGTT
The DNA here is from genome assembly GCA_963838885.1 of Bryobacterales bacterium. GTDB lineage: Bacteria > Acidobacteriota > Terriglobia > Bryobacterales > Bryobacteraceae > JAICMB01. The sequence continues at coordinate 18,691 of CAWITB010000010.1, forward strand.
TGGGTGCGGTGCGGGATATTGCCCGCGATCATGAGCGTGATGCCGAAATCGCCGAGCGCGCGGGCGAACGCAAGCGCGGAGGCGGCCAGAATGGAGCGCCGAGTCAACGGCAGCGTGACGCGCCAAAACAGGCGCAGCTCGGAGGCGCCGAGATTGCGGGCGGCGCGCTCGAAGGAGTGATCGACGCTTTCAAATGCCGCGCGCGCGGACTTGATCAGCAGCGGCGTCGCGTGGAACAGGGCGGCGACGACGGCTGCCTGCCACGTGAACACGAGGGGCGCGCCCGTAGTCCATTCGTATACCTTTCCCAAGGGGCTGGCGCGGCCGAGCGCGACCAGGAGATAGTAGCCGAGAACGGTCGGCGGGAGGACGAGCGGCAGGGTGACGGCGGCGTCCAGGATTTCTTTGCCGCGAAAGACGTGGTTGGCGAGGAGCCAGGCGATCCACAGGCCGATCACAACCGCCAACACGGTCGAGATGGCGGCGACGCGCAGGCTGAGCCACAGCGGGAACCAATCGACCGGCATGGGGAAACTCGATTCTATCAGGCGGACGCGGGGGCAACCGGCGCCGCCCTGCTACCTTGAAAAACGGATATGCGGAATTTCGACAGTCTCTCGGAGCGGGAGATTCTTGCCCTCGCTATTTCGCTCGAGGAAGAGGACGAGCGGGTTTACGCCGATTACGCCGATGGGTTGCGGCAGGATTTTCCCTCTTCCGCTTCCGTATTTGAGGGCATGCGCGAGGAGGAGTCCACGCATCGCCGTCGTCTGATCGAGCTTTTTCAGGAAAAATTCGGTCCGCACATTCCGCTCATCCGGCGCCAGGATGTGAAAGGCTTCGTCACGCGCCGCCCCGTCTGGCAGGTGCGGCCGCTGGGCCTCGAAACGGTGCGCAATCAGGCCAGCGCCATGGAAGTGGAGAGCAGACGTTTTTACGAGCGGGCGGCTGCGCGCGCACAGGATGCCGGGGTGCGGCAATTGCTGGACGATTTGGCGCAGGAGGAGCGCTATCACGAGGAGCGCGCGGGCGCGCTTGAACGCGAGAAGCTGCACGGAAACGTCAAGCGCGAGGAGGAGGAAGCCAGACGGCGCTTGTTCGTGCTTCAGATCGTGCAGCCGGGATTGGCCGGGTTGATGGACGGGTCCGTGTCAACACTGGCGCCGGTGTTCGCCGCCGCTCTGGCCACGCACAAGAGTTGGGACGCGTTTGTCGTCGGGTTGGCCGCTTCGCTCGGCGCGGGCATCAGCATGGGGTTTGCCGAGGCTCTATCGGACGATGGCAGCCTCACGGGTCGAGGGCATCCCTGGGTGCGTGGATTTATTTGTGGGGCGATGACGGCGCTGGGGGGCGTCGGCCACACGATTCCGTTTCTGATCCCCGATTTTCAGATCGCCATGATCGCGGCCGTGCTCGTCGTGATTGTAGAGTTGGGGGTCATAACGTGGATACGGCATCGTTATATGGAGACGCCCTCGCTGTCGGCGGCGCTGCAGGTCGGTCTGGGCGGGGCGCTGGTGTTTATCACGGGCGTCTTGATCGGCAGTTCGTAGGGGCGGCGCTACGGCTCCGGCTCGATGCCCACCCGGCCCGACGAATCAGCGGTTCCTGTGTGGCATTGTCGTACACAAGGGCACCCCTATCGAGATGTCATAGGTCTGAGTTTCGCCAGGCTTTAGCTCGACCTGTCTTAACTCGTGAACGCAAGACTGCGGCATATCCGCGCCCGCGCGGCAGACGCCTGTGCGTCGCCCCGGCCTGTTGATTGAGGGTACCGGTCCCGCTGGCAAAAGCGGATTATAGAAAGCATGGCAGAATTCTTTACGCACAATGCGACAGCACTCCTCGCGTTTGTAGGTGCTCTGGTTGGCTCCCTTGCCTCGGGAGGCCTCTCGTTTGTGAACGCATGGGTTATGCGAAATCGGGACTTAAATCTCAAATTTTGGGAGAGATTCCTGGATCGGAGAATAACTGCACACGACAGCGAGTTGGGCCTTGCTCTCAGAATGCGACGGATGGTTTCATTAGGAATGGTCAACTCAAGCGGCGAAGTTGCGCGTGCACCTGAAGTGATGATGTCCAGAGAAGCGTTCGACAACTGGCTAACTGAGTTCGCGGAAAAAACTAACCGACCTGCCCCCTCGAGCTGTACCAATCATAACTGAAGTATCCGAGTCCTAAACCCCAAGTTATGGCACCCGTTCGGTGCCGACCAACGGGAGGCGGATCGAAATTGCAAGCTTGCTAAGCAAAGCCTGCCATTCGCTCTTCTCCGTTATTTCCCCCGGCGTCGCGGACAGGACCCGTCAAGGCCTCGCGAAGCGAGCCGAAGGGAAGCCTTGACGGTTGGCCGCGATGCTGTAAAATTTGTTGCACAGCGAATGGCAGGCTTGCAAAACCCGATTTTGATATGCCGCCAGTACGCACAATCGCCGCTGCTTCCGAGGGCGTCAGGTACGCGAGCGCGCTGTGTGGGCGCTCCTCGTTGTAGTCTTTTCGCCACACCGCGATCTTACATCGCGCATCATGCAAGCTGGTGAACCAGTTTGCGTTCAAGCATTCATCGCGAAAGCGCCCATTGAAGCTCTCGATATGACCGTTTTGGCTAGGCTTGCCTGGTTGGATATGCCACAGCCGCACTTGGTTCTGCTCGCACCAGGCGCTTACTATTTGGCTCACGAATTCCGGCCCGTTATCCACTCGTATCTCCTCCGGCCTGCCGCGTTCCTGGCTCAGGCGCTCCAGCACACGTTTCACCCGCCCACCGGCCAGACTCGTGTCCACCTCAATCGCCAGACATTCCCGCGTGTATACATCTTCGATGGTCAAGCAGCGCAGCGTGCGCCCATCCGCTAGGCTATCTTGCACGAAATCCATCGCCCAGCGCTGATCGGCGTGCGTTACCTCCGGCAACTCCACCGCCGGGCGCTTTAACGCTTTGCGCCGCTTGCGCGGAACCTGCAGGCGCTCTTCACGGCATATACGATGCACTCTCTTGTGGTTCACTCGCATCCCTTCCCGCTGCAACAATGCCGTCAGGCGCCGATATCCAAATCGCTGCCGCGCTCTCGACAGCTCGCATATCCGCTGCCGGATTCCATCATCCGGCCTCGCCCGCGCTGTGTAGCGGCATGTCGACCGCGCTACTCCTAAGAGCCTGCAGGCACGGCGTTCACTCGTTTTCTGTACCTGTCTCATATACCCTACCGCCGCCCTCTGGGCCACAGGCTCTACCATTTTTTTGATACGACGTCCCGCAACATGACCAGGTCCAGCGCCTGGTCCGCCACGATGCGCTTCAGCTTGCGGTTCTCTTCTTCCAGTTGCTTCAGCCGCTGCGCCTCGCTCACCTAAAAAAAACGTACTTCGCTTTCCAGGCGTAGTACGTCCCGGCGCTGATGCCGTGCTGCCGGCACAACTCCTTGGTCTTAATCCCTGCCTCGCCCTGTTTCAGAATCGAGACAATTTGTTCTTCCGAAAACCGTCCCTTCTTCACCGTTGTCCCCCTTTCCGCGGCTTCCTCCGCCGCCGGGAAACTCCAGCTTAGATTGGCTCATTTTTAAGGGACAAGGTCATAACTGCAACAACATGGCTTTCGACGCCAGTCAAAAGAGAGCTCAATTTTGTCCAAGACTATTTCGTAACGGTTCACGTTAACATGTCTGATGTTCCTTCTGACCACTTCGCAACGGTCGGTTCGTTCGTCCGACAAGACTTCATAGACCTATCAAGCAAGCTGGAGAACACGGCATTTGAGTTCTTTAAAACGGAAGCGCGAGCCCTTCGTCTAAGCGATCTTACGGAGCACCAAAAATATCCACTTCAGGAAACGAAGGCTCGGCTTCAAAGCACAGTGTTTCTCAGTCGATGGGCAGAGATTCAGGCTATTCTGGCCAGCCGCCAAGCATAGGTGCACTCTGCGTAAATCCCGCAGCGTCATTTGGAAGAAGTTTGCGAAATGGCCTCCCGTCCAGGGCTCGTGGGATTAGGCAAGTGCGTATGCTCGGACCGGAAACCGCCAATTCCGTTATCGAGAGGCAACTCACAAGTTCCCGCCCGCGCACACGCGCGTCAGGCAGCGGAGCGTCTCGCGCGCCGTCCGCTCCCAGGTAAACCGGGCGGCGTGCTCGCGAGCTTGGGACGTTAGCGCGGGAGCGGTAGTCACGCGCTCGATTGCGCTCCGCAGTTCTTCATCGCTCGCGGGATCGAAAAACATGGCCGCGCCGCCGGCGATTTCGCGCAATGGCGGGATATCGGAGCAGGCCACGGGGACGCCGGCGGCCAGGGCTTCGAGGACCGGCATTCCGAAGCCTTCGAATGTCGAAGGATAGACGAACGCTCGGGCGCAACGGAACAGATCGTAAAGCTCCGACCGGGGTATCCAGCCGGTGAACCGCACGCGTCCGTTCGCGGCGCTCTCGATCCGTTTTGCCGCAAAGCCGCGCAGCCCCACGACGACCAACTCCGGCGCATCCGGCATCGCGGCATGAACGCGCAGCAGCCGCTCCAGGTTCTTGTGCGGATGCAGCGTCGAAACGCAAAGTAGATAATCGCGAGGGTCGCGCCGCGCTGCGATGTCGAAAAACTCCGCTTCAACGCCATGGTGAATTACCATCGCATCCACACCGTAGAAATGTTTCAGATCATCGCGCGTCGCGTTTGAAACGGCAATCAATGCCTGCGAGCGCCGCGCCGAGCTCGACAGCAGCAGGTTCCAGAAGGGCAGTTCGAACCAGCGGAAATGCTCCGGATGGCGTTTATGTTGCAAATCGTGAAACACGGTGACGCTCGGGCAAGGACACCACGCCGGACCTGTGAATCCCGGGTTCAGGAGCACATCGATGCGGTCGCGGCGCAGTGCGCTGGGCAGGGCGAACTGCTCGAAGAGGATGCGTCCTGGCCGGAAGGATGCTCGCACGCGCTGCGGCGCGGACTTGAAATTAGCGGCCATTGGCGCGAGGCCGGCGCCGGTCTCGGAGTTCGTAAATACCACGTATTCGTTTTCGGCATCGACGCGGGCAAGCGCGGCAAGCAGGTTACGCAGATAAATTTCAGTGCCGCCGACGCCGCCCGGAATCAGATAAAGCGCATTTACGCCGATGCGCATCTTTGCAAGCCCGCGCTCACGGAGCTAAACGCGCGAGCTGTTCGCGCGCGACCTGATTTTCCGGGTCAAGGGCCAACGCATGCCGATAATCGTTCGCTGCCGAGCCGCGGTCCCCTTCGATGAGGTACACATTGCCCCGATTCACGTATGTCATCGCAAAGTTCGGATCAAGCCGGGCGGCGCGATTCAACGCCTCCAGCGCTTCCGGCAATTTTTGCTCCTTCGCATACTCCATGCCAATCTGCGAATAAACGTGCGCGTTCGGCTCGAGCGCGGCCGCTTGCTGTAACTTGGACAGGGCATTCTCGCGATCGCCCATGCAATCGTAGGCGAGGCCCCAATCGAGCAGCAGCGAAAAATCCGGCTTCGCGATTGCCGCTGTCTGGGAATACTGTTTCACTGCGCCGCCGCACCGGCCGGCGGCGTACATCGCATGCGCCAGTTGGAACGACGGCCGTACCTTATGAGGCGAGTCCGCGGCCGTCTGTTGCCACATGGCGATGGCGTCGCCCCACAGTAAATTGCGTTGATACGCGAGCGTCCCCTCGACCAACAGCAGCCCGCCGAGTGTCGCAATGACAACGCCGCGCCCCGCTTTCCAGCGCCGTACAAATTCGGCGGTAATCAGAAGCAGGCCGATGAACGGCAGGTAGAGGCGGCGCTCGGCGTAAACGTCTTTCAGCGGCACGATGGACGACGTCGGCGCGAGCAGAAGAAGGAACACGAACCAGCCATAGGATGCTAGAGGAAAGCGGCGGCGGTATATCCAGGCCGCAACCGATACTCCGATCAGAGCCGCCAATCCCGCGATCGCGGCGGGATCGGAAACGGAATGCGTTACCGCAATATCGGGATCGAGATTCAGCCGGAACGGAAATACGAATAGAAAAAGATACTTCCAGATGACGCGGCATTCCGTCAAGAAATACTGATACCAGGCGATTCCTTTCACGTTGAAGCCCGCGGATGTCGCGTTCTTCAGGACAAACACCCAGACGAACGCTCCCGCAAGCGCCGCGAGAATGGCCATCGTTCCGTAGAGTTTCCAGTTCCGCCGTATGGCCGCGGTCGTGAATCCCGGATTCCAGTAAAAATCGGTGAGGAGCAACAGCGCGGGCAGGATTACGGCGTGCTCCTTGCTCAAGCACGCCAGACCGAACAGAGCGAGAACCGCCGCAATGCGCCCCGGGGCGAGAGCGCCGTTTCCGTACAAGAAAACCACGAACGCCGCGAGGAAGAAACACACGCTCAAGGTTTCCGAGCGGCTGGCGATATAGCTCACCGCTTCCGTTTGAATCGGATGCAGCAGGAAGAGGCCGGCGGCGAATAGCGCAACCGATTCACGCGTCCATGTCCTCGCGGCCGCGGCCTTCTCGAGAAGCTTGCGCACAGCCAGAAGAATCAATCCGCCGTTGATCAGGTGCAGCAGCACATTGAAGAAGTGGTAGGAGTACGTGTTTTGTCCGCTCTGCTGAAAGTTGAGCCAATAAGAAAACATCAGGAGCGGGCGAAGCCCACCGATCCACGCCCGCAGAGGCGCTCTGGCGAAACCGTCGATGCGGTAGGGAAGATAATCGTCGTCGAGCAGGAATGGCCCGTTCAGCGCCGGGCCGTAAACAGCGAAGACCACAAAAAGCGCTACCGCCGCGCCGATGACGATGGGCCACAAGGGCCGAGAGGCGGGCCGGCGCGGTGCGGGAGCCACGGCGGCCGCCGCCGTGCGCCCATTGACCGCCGACTTTCTTTTACCGCTTTTCACCACCCGCTAACTTCCTCCTTCTACCCTCGAATTTCAGCACGTTCACAAACACTCCCAGCAGCACGTGAACAATGTAGTAGAGCGACTTGAGCGGCGTAATCGAACTGCGGCCGGCCATGCGCCGCCTCATCCGGCAGGATACTTCCTGAAATTGGAAACGCCGTCGCTGCAGAACGACCAGCGTCTCTATCTCAGGATATTCCAGGGGAAAGCTTTTCGTGAACACTTCAAGCGCCTGCTGGTTAACGCCCACAAACCCGGAGGTCGGATCGCGCACGGGCCTTCCTAGAATGGGCCGCAGCACCATGCGGAACACTTGTATTCCCATGGCGCGCACAATGCTCGAATGATAGCCGTCGCGCTCGTCGAAGCGCGATCCGATCACCATCTGGCAACCCGAGCCGCGCAACGCATCGAGAATGCGCGGAATGTCGCGCGGATCGTGCTGGCCGTCGCCATCGATGCGAATCACGTAATGATATCCCAGCTCGAAGGCAAGCTTGTAGCCGGCCTGGACGCATCCGCCCAAGCCCAGATGATGCGGCAGAGGCAGTACGTCCGCGCCCGCGGCCGCCGCGGCGCTTTTCGTCGCGTCGAGCGAGCAATCGTCGATCACCAACACCGGCGCGCCTGGCAGAACTTCATGCAACTCCCGCACGACGCTCGCAATGGCGGCCTCTTCGTTGAAGGCCGGAATGATCACCAGGTAATCGTCGGGGCCGGTGGCGAGCCTCACAGCGCCGCGACCTTGCGCGGAGCGATGGAATACTCGCGGAGCAGGCGATGAAACTGCCTCGGACTCAGGCGCCGCCGTATTCGCCGGCGCTGCTCACGCAGGCGGCCGATGTTGCGCAGCAGTGCGGCGTGCGCGCGCAGGACCGCAACAACCAAGCCCGCGGGACGATGTCCCGCCTGCCGATAAGCAGCCGTCGTCCCCTGGCCTTTCCACGCGTACATTGCGTGCCAGAAGTAGCGCGCCAGAGAGTAGAACGGCGCCGCCCACAGCATACGAGGCGGAAAATTCTTGGCAAGCAAAAAGAGGCGATTGCGCTCCACATAGTACGCCTTCAAGGGCGAAGCGCGGCCGGCCGAATGCGAGTAGCGATGCTCCACCACGGCATCCGGCGCGTAAACGCATTCCCACGCCGCCCAGCGCGCGCGAAGCCCCAAATCGGTGTCCTCGCAATACAAGAAAAAGGATTCGTCGAAGAGACCGATCTCATCGAGCATCTCGCGCTTATACAGAGCGGCGCATCCGCTTGGCAGTAAAGCATGGCGGCGCCGCGCATAGCGATCGCTCTCCTGCCCGGCGACATCCAAATGGCCGCACTGCTTGCTGCTGCCGTCGCCGCACACGAGCATTCCGGCGGAGTCCAGCCGTCCCTCGCCCAGCAAGCGTATTTGCGAAGCGCACATCCCGATCTCGTGCCGTTCCGCGATGGCGGCCACTAGCGAGGCGAGCCATTCCGGCCTCGGCTCCGCGTCGTCGTTTAATGTTGCGACATACATGGAGGCGGAAGCGCGAATCGCTTGGTTGACGGCGGCGCCAAATCCTACGTTCGCATCGTTGTAAATCACATGGACGCCATCGCGGGCGGTAACGGCGCGCCGTCCGCTGTTATCGACGACGATGACTTCGAAATCCCGCAGTGTCTGCCGCGCGAGCGCCTCCAGACAAGCCTCTAATGCATCGTCCGCGGCCAAAGTCGGCACTACTACCGTCACGCTCGGATTCGGCAAAGCTTGATTTTACTATCCGGGCGAAGCGCGGGAGTTGACGGGCCCGAGGGCGTCCACAAATCGCCGGGCTCTCGCCGGGTACGTCTCAGGAGGGTGCCCAGCGCTTCACCTCGATTCGCCGAGTACCGCAGTCGCTGGCTTTGCCTGTGAACGGTAGGCGTGCCAGAGGACCGGACCTCGACCGCGATTGGCGTACTGCCTGGTAGATGCGATCGCTCGAAGCGCGGCGAAGCCATCGAGAAATATACCGGCGGTGCATACAGTCAGCACAACCGGCTAATGCTTTACCCGCAAGGCGAAGCAATACCCCGGAAAGCGTCCACTCCAAGCGCGCGGATCGCTGAAGGCAACTATGCCGTGCTGCATTGCCGGGAGGAGCGGCAGGGGATCGCGATTGGGCCGGGATCGACATTTCCGGCTCGATGAGAACGGCGAAATGTCAAGCAATGGGATGTGCTCCAGGTCGCGCCGGAGGCGTCGGCCAACAGTAACACCATGTTGTGAGGGCCGTTGGCGTGATATCTTGACTATTCAAATGCGAATCGCTCACTTCGCGGTGCTCCTGGCCGCCGCGCCGCTCCTGACCGCCGCTCCCAAACGGTACTTCGTTTACTTCGGCACCTACACTGGCCCGAAGAGCAAAGGCATCTACGTCGCCCGCTTCGACGCGGGTACGGGCAAAGTAGAGCCGCTCAGCGTAGCCGCCGAAATGAAGAACCCGTCCTTCGTCGCGCCTCACCCCAACGGCCGCTTCTTATACGCCGTCAGCGAGGAACGAGGCGGGAGCGCCAGCGCCTTCTCCATCGACCGCAATAGCGGAGCTCTGACGCTGCTCAACACGGTATCGTCCAAAGGAAACGGGCCCTGTTACGCGCGCGTCGACAAGACCGGCCGGGCGCTGTTGGTGGCCAATTACGGCAGCGGCACCTTCGCGGTTTTCCCCATCGAAGCCGACGGCAAGCTCAAGGAAGCCTCCGCTACCATTCAGGACCAGGGCAAGGCAAGCATGCCCGTGCGCCAGGGCGGCCCGCACGCGCACTCGTTGAATCCTTCGAATGACGACCGCTTTGCCGTGGGCGCCGACCTCGGCCTCGACAAGCTCTTCGTCTTTAAATTCGACGCCGCGGCCGGTACTCTCACGCCCAACAATCCGCCTTATGCGGAACTCAAGCCCGGATCCGGACCGCGCCATTTCGCTTTCCATCCGAATGGGAAGTTCGCGTACGTAACCGATGAAATCTCCTCGAACGTGGTCGCCTTCCGCTGGGACGCCGCGGCCGGAACGCTGCACGAGCTTCAAACTATCTCGACTATTCCAGCGGACTTCAAAGGCGAGAACACGACAGCCGAAATCCTGGTCCATCCCTCCGGAAATTTTCTCTATGATTCGAATCGCGGAGCCGATAGCATAGCCGTGTTTCGCATCGACAAAAGCAAAGGTACGCTCACGGCGGTGGACCATACCTCGACCCAAGGAAACGTCCCGCGCGGCTTCGGCATCGATCCGACAGGCTCGTTCCTGATCGCCGGTAATCAGAAATCGGACAATATTGTGGTGTTTCGAATCGACAAGAGCAGCGGTAAATTAACTCCGACGGGTCAAACGCTGGAGGTCGGCGGCCCGGTTTGCGTAAAATTCGTCCCGCTTCAATAGCGCCTCAAGTCAGCCCAATATAAAGCGCCGTTCATTTGCCGAATCTGAAATCCCAAGAGTTTCGTGACAGGCCGTTCAGCTCTTCGAGTGAAAACCCGAACTCGCCGGCTGCAATCTCAAACTCACGCCGTAAAGAAGTCCCAAACAGCGCCGGATCGTCGCTGTTTAACGTAATCGGCACGCCCGCATCGAAGAGGCTCCCGCACGGGATGCGCGCTCAAAGACGCGACCGCCCCCGTTCGCACATTCGAGGTGATGCAAATCTCCAATGGCACGCCGCGGTCTCGTAGTGCCGTCAACAAAGTCGCATCCCGAGCGGCGGCGATTCCGTGTCCAATGCGCTCCGCCCCGATGGCGAGCGCCGCCCATACCGACTCCGGCCCGGCGGTTTCCCCGGCATGACACACCAGGCGCAAGCCGCCGTTGCGCGCATACGCGAATACATCGCGGAACCATTCAGCCGGTCCGCGAATTTCGTCCCCCCCGATCCCGAACGCGACCACGCCCTGGTCCCGCCGCGAAACGGCGAACTCGGCGACGCGCCTGCCCGGCTCCGCCCCGAACTGCCGCACGGCGTCGAGTATCCAGAACACCTTCACGCGCGCGCGCAGCGATTCCCGCCATAACGCTTCATATACATCCGCAAGGGACTGCTCCTTCCAGAGGACGACTCCGGCCGAAAGCGTCACCTCGGCGTATTCGATGCGCTGTTCGGCGAAATGCTCGAACATTCGGCGCGCCGCAATCGCGTAGTGCTCCGGCGACCGCAGCTTGCGCGTGACCCAAACGAAGGCGCGCAGAAATCCCGCGAAATCGTTAAATGTGGTATTCGCGACGACTTCCTCGCAGGTCAGCGCAGGATCGATCTCCAGCAAGGCCTCCACCCCGATCGCGCCCTCCAGATGAACGTGCAGCTCGGCAAGGGGCGCCGCTAAAAGATCGCCGGACATCCTTGCCATGGTAACGGCAGCACGCTAACGGCCGTGACGCGAGGGAGCGGCGATCACATCTCTTGCATGCGCCGAACCGGATCCCGCCGGCGCTGCGCCACGGCGCCGAGCGCCATTACATGGCCGCGTCGCCGTCCAGACTGCGCCACAGATACCACGATGCGATCGAGCAGTAAGGATGCCAGCGGCGGCCGAGTTTTTCGATTCTGGCGGGCTTGGGGAGCGCGCGCATGCGATATGCTTTGCGGATGGCGGAGCGGACGCCGAAGTCGCCGGTGGGCAGGATGTTGGGACGGCGCAGGGCGAAAATCAGGAACATGTGCGCGGTCCAGACGCCCACTCCCTTAACGCGCGTGAGGCGCTCGATCACCTCTTCGTCGGTCATTCGCGGGAAACTGCTGAAGTCAATCTCACCCGAGCGGGTGCGCTCGGCCAAGTCGCGGATGTAGGCTGTCTTCTGGCCGGAAAGTCCGGCGGCGCGCATCTGTTCGGCCGTAAGACCAAGGATGGCATCGGGCGTAATGTTTCCTTGCGGCAGCGCGCCGATCAAGCGCGCCAGTATGATGGCCGCAGCCTTCCCGTTAAGCTGCTGATATACAATAGATCGCACCAGCGACTGAAAATCCGGGTCGCGAAAATCGATGCGGCATTCCCCGACGCGCTCGATGATGGCCGCAAGCACCGGATCCGCCTGCTTTAGATGAACAATGGCTTCCTGCATGGAACTGGCCGCGCTAGCGGCGCATCTATTGAACAGTATAAATACATGCGTACCGCCGCCCTGTTCGCTTTTCCGGCGCTGCTACTTGCACAACCCGCCGCTCCGCCCGCCTCTCCCCAGCAGGAGCCTGCTCCTCCCAGCATTCAAGTCAACGTTGAGCTCGTTAACGTGCTGTTTACCGTGCGCGACAAGCGCGGCGGATTGGTCGGCAACCTGAACAAGGACGACTTCACCATTGCCGAAGACGGCAAACAGCAAGAGATCAAGTACTTTACGCGCGAGACCGATATTCCGATCACCATCGGACTCCTCGTCGACGTGAGCGCCAGTCAGGGCAATCTGATCGGGATCGAACAGCAGGCCGCCTATCAATTTTTCGGTCAGGTCTTGCGGCCCAAGGATTTGGCATTCTTGATCAGCTTTGGCGCCGATGCCGATCTTCTGCAGGACTATACCAACTCGACGAAACTACTGCGCGCCGGCTTGCAGGATCTTAAGGTCAATTCGAGCGTGGGCGGGCTCGGCCCCGGCCCCGTGCCCACGGTATACCAGCCTCGCGGGACGATTCTCTACGACGCCGTCTATCTGGCGGCGCACGATCAGCTAAAAGGCCAAGTCGGGCGCAAGGCGCTGGTTCTGATCACGGACGGCGTGGACGAGGGCAGCCGCTACAAAATTCAGGACGCTATCGAAGCGGCGCAAAAAGCCGACGCCGTGATCTACAGCATTTATTACGTCGACCGCGGATTCTATATGCGCAACGGCGGTGGATTCAACTTTGGAGGCGGCGGCGAAGGCTACCTGAATCGCATGTCGAACGAGACCGGCGGTCACGTTTCAAGGTCGACCGCAAGCACACGCTCGAAGACGTGTTCAAAGAGATTCAGGACGATATGCGTTCCCAATACGCCATCGCCTACTCGCCCACGAACGCGGTCAAAGACGGCACCTTCCGCCGCATCGATATTCACGCCCAGGACAAGGATCTGAAGATTCAGGCCCGCAAGGGTTATTACGCCATAGGTTTTTTTTTTTTTTTTTTTTTTTTTTTTTTTTTTTTTTTTTTTTGGTAACGGTTCACGTTAACATGTCTGATGTTCCTTCTGACCACTTCGCAACGGTCGGTTCGTTCGTCCGACAAGACTTCATAGACCTATCAAGCAAGCTGGAGAATACGGCATTTGAGTTCTTTAAAACGGAAGCGCGAGCCCTTCGTCTAAGCGATCTTACGGAGCACCAAAAATATCCACTTCAGGAAACGAAGGCTCGGCTTCAAAGCACAGTGTTTCTCAGTCGATGGGCAGAGATTCAGGCTATTCTGGCCAGCCGCCAAGCATAGGTGCACTCTGCGTAAATCCCGCAGCGTCATTTGGAAGAAGTTTGCAATATGAAATATCGTCCAGGGCTCTGTGGGATTAGGCACGTGCGTATGCTCGGACCGGAAACCGCCAATTCCGTTATCGAGAGGCAACTCACAAGTTCTCGCCCGCGCAAACGCGCGTCAAGGCAGCGGAGCGTCTCGCGGACCGTCCGCTCCCAGGTAAACCGGGCGGCATGCTCGCGAGCTTCGGACGTTAGCGCGGGAGCGGTAGACACGCTCTCGATTGCGCTCCGCAGTTCTTCATCGCTGGCGGGATCGAAAAACATGGCGGCGCCGCAGGCGATCTCGCGCAACGGCGGGATATCGGAACAGGCCACGGGGACGCCGGCGGCCATGGCTTCGAGGACCGGCATTCCGAAGCCTTCGAACGTCGAAGGATAGACGAACGCTCGGGCGCAACGGAATAGCTCGTAAAGCTCCGTTCGCGGTATCCAGCCAGTGAACCGCACGCGTCTGTTCGCGGCGCTCTCGATCCGCTTTGCCGCAAAGCCGCGCAGCCCCACGACGACCAACTCCGGCGCATCCGGCATCGCGGCATGAACGCGCAGCAGCCGCTCCAGATTCTTGTGCGGATGCAGCGTCGAAACGCAAAGCAGATAATCGCGAGGGTCGCGCCGCGCTGCAATGTCGAAAAACTCCGCTTCAACGCCATGATGAATTACCATCGCATCCACACCGTAGAAATGTTTCAGATCATCGCGCGTCGCGTTTGAAACGGCAATCAATGCCTGCGAGCGCCGCGCCGAGCTCGACAGCAGCAGGTTCCAGAAGGGCAGTTCGAACCAGCGGAAATGCTCCGGATGGCGTTTATGCTGCAAATCGTGAAATACGGTGACGCTCGGGCAAGGACACCACGCTGGACCTGTGAATCCCGGGTTCAGGAGCACATCGATGCGGTCGCGGCGCAGTGCGCTGGGCAGGGCGAACTGCTCGAAGAGGATGCGTCCTGGCCGGAAGGATGCTCGCACGCGCTGCGGCGCGGACTTGAAATTTGCGGCCATTGGCGCGAGGCCGGCGCCGGTCTCGGAGTTCGTAAATACCACGTATTCGTTTTCGGCATCAACGCGGGCAAGCGCAGCAAGCAGGTTACGCAGGTAAATTTCAGTGCCGCCGACGCCGCCCGGAATCAGATAAAGCGCATTTACGCCGATGCGCATCTTTGCAAGCCCGCGCTCACGGAGCTAAACGCGCGAGCTGTTCGCGCGCGACCTGATTTTCCGGGTCGAGGGCCAACGCATGCCGATAATCGTTCGCTGCCGAGCCGCGGTCCCCTTCTATGAGGTACACATTGCCCCGATTCACGTATGTCATCGCAAATTTTGGATCAAGGCGGGCGGCGCGATTCAACGCCTCCAGCGCTTCCGGCAATTTTTGCTCCTTCGCATATTCCATGCCAATCTGCGAATAAACGTGCGCGTTCGGCTCGAGCGCGGCCGCTTGCTGTAACTTGGACAGGGCATTCTCGCGATCGCCCATGCAATCGTAGGCGAGGCCCCAATCGAGCAGCAGCGAAAAATCCGGCTTCGCGATTGCCGCTGTCTGGGAATACTGTTTCACTGCGCCGCCGCACCGGCCGGCGGCGTACATCGCATGCGCCAGTTGGAACGACGGCCGTACCTTATGAGGCGAGTCCGCGGCCGTCTGTTGCCACATGGCGATGGCGTCGCCCCACAGTAAATTGCGTTGATACGCGAGCGTCCCCTCGACCAACAGCAGCCCGCCGAGTGTCGCAATGACAACGCCGCGCCCCGCTTTCCAGCGCCGTACAAATTCGGCGGTAATCAGAAGCAGGCCGATGAACGGCAGGTAGAGGCGGCGCTCGGCGTAAACGTCTTTCAGCGGCACGATGGACGACGTCGGCGCGAGCAGAAGAAGGAACACGAACCAGCCATAGGATGCTAGAGGAAAGCGGCGGCGGTATATCCAGGCCGCAACCGATACTCCGATCAGAGCCGCCAATCCCGCGATCGCGGCGGGATCGGAAACGGAATGCGTTACCGCAATATCGGGATCGAGATTCAGCCGGAACGGAAATACGAATAGAAAAAGATACTTCCAGATGACGCGGCATTCCGTCAAGAAATACTGATACCAGGCGATTCCTTTCACGTTGAAGCCCGCGGATGTCGCGTTCTTCAGGACAAACACCCAGACGAACGCTCCCGCAAGCGCCGCGAGAATGGCCATCGTTCCGTAGAGTTTCCAGTTCCGCCGTATGGCCGCGGTCGTGAATCCCGGATTCCAGTAAAAATCGGTGAGGAGCAACAGCGCGGGCAGGATTACGGCGTGCTCCTTGCTCAAGCACGCCAGACCGAACAGAGCGAGAACCGCCGCAATGCGCCCCGGGGCGAGAGCGCCGTTTCCGTACAAGAAAACCACGAACGCCGCGAGGAAGAAACACACGCTCAAGGTTTCCGAGCGGCTGGCGATATAGCTCACCGCTTCCGTTTGAATCGGATGCAGCAGGAAGAGGCCGACGGCGAATAGCGCAACCGATTCACGCGTCCATGTCCTCGCGGCCGCGGCCTTCTCGAGAAGCTTGCGCACAGCCAGAAAAATCAATCCGCCGTTGATCAGGTGCAGCAGCACATTGAAGAAGTGGTAGGAGTACGTGTTTTGTCCGCTCTGCTGAAAGTTGAGCCAATAAGAAAACATCAGGAGCGGGCGAAGGCCACCGATCCACGCCCGCAGAGGCGCTCTGGCGAAACCGTCGATGCGGTAGGGAAGATAATCGTCGTCGAGCAGGAATGGCCCGTTCAGCGCCGGACCGTAAACAGCGAAGACCACAAACAGCGCTACCGCCGCGCCGATGAGGATGGGCCACAAGGGCCGAGAGGCGGACCGGCGCGGTGCGGGAGCCACGGCGGCCGCCGCCGTGCGCCCATTGACCGCCGACTTTCTTTTACCGCTTTTCACCACCCGCTAACTTCCTCCTTCTACCCTCGAATTTCAGCACGTTCACAAACACTCCCAGCAGCACGTGAACAATGTAGTAGAGCGACTTGAGCGGCGTAATCGAACTGCGGCCGGCCATGCGCCGCCTCATCCGGCAGGATACTTCCTGAAATTGGAAACGCCGTCGCTGCAGAACGACCAGCGTCTCTATCTCAGGATATTCCAGGGGAAAGCTCTTCGTGAACACTTCGAGCGCCTGCTGGTTAACGCCCACAAACCCGGAGGTCGGATCGCGCACGGGCCTTCCTAGAATGGGCCGTAGCACCATGCGGAACACTTGTATTCCCATGGCGCGCACAATGCTCGAATGATAGCCGTCGCGCTCGTCGAAGCGCGATCCGATCACCATCTGGCAACCCGAGCCGCGCAACGCATCGAGAATGCGCGGAATGTCGCGCGGATCGTGCTGGCCGTCGCCATCGATGCGAATCACGTAATGATATCCCAGCTCGAAGGCAAGCTTGTAGCCGGCCTGGACGCATCCGCCCAAGCCCAGATGATGCGGCAGAGGCAGTACGTCCGCGCCCGCGGCCGCCGCGGCGCTTTTCGTCGCGTCGAGCGAGCAATCGTCGATCACCAACACCGGCGCGCCTGGCAGAACTTCATGCAACTCCCGCACGACGCTCGCAATGGCGGCCTCTTCGTTGAAGGCCGGAATGATCACCAGGTAATCGTCGGGGCCGGTGGCGAGCCTCACAGCGCCGCGACCTTGCGCGGAGCGATGGAATACTCGCGGAGCAGGCGATGAAACTGCCTCGGACTCAGGCGCCGCCGTATTCGCCGGCGCTGCTCACGCAGGCGGCCGATGTTGCGCAGCAGTGCGGCGTGCGCGCGCAGGACCGTAACAACCAAGCCCGCGGGACGATGTCCCGCCTGCCGATAAGCAGCCGTCGTCCCCTGGCCTTTCCACGCGTACATGGCGTGCCAGAAGTAGCGCGCCAGAGAGTAGAACGGCGCCGCCCACAGCATACGAGACGGAAAATTCTTGGCAAGCAAAAAGAGGCGATTGCGCTCCACATAGTACGCCTTCAAGGGCGAAGCGCGGCCGGCCGAATGCGAGTAGCGATGCTCCACCACGGCATCCGGCGCGTAAACGCATTCCCACGCCGCCCAGCGCGCGCGAAGCCCCAAATCGGTGTCCTCGCAATACAAGAAAAAGGATTCGTCGAAGAGACCGATCTCATCGAGCATCTCGCGCTTATAGAGGGCGGCGCATCCGCTTGGCAGTAAAGCATGGCGGCGCCGCGCATACCGATCGCTTTCCTGCCCGGGGACATCCAAATGGCCGCACTGCTTGCTGCTGCCGTCGCCGCACACGAGCATTCCGGCGGAGTCCAGCCGTCCCTCGCCCAGCAAGCGTATTTGCGAAGCGCACATCCCGATCTCGTGCCGTTCCGCGATGGCGGCCACTAGCGCTGCGAGCCATTCCGGCCGCGGCTCCGCGTCATCGTTCAATGTTGCGATATATAGGGCGGTGGAAGCGCGAATGGCTTGGTTGACGGCCGCGCCAAATCCTACGTTCGCGCCGTTGTAAATCACGTGGACGCCATCGCGGGCGGTAACGGCGCGCCGTCCGCTGTTATCGACGACGATGACTTCGAAATCCCGCAGTGTCTGCCGCGCGAGCGCCTCCAGACAAGCCTCCAATGCATCGTCCGCGGCCAAAGTCGGCACTACTACCGTCACGCTCGGATTCGGCAAAGCTTGATTTTACTATCCGGGCGAAGCGCGGGAGTTGACGGGCCCGAGGGCGTCCGCAATCGCCGGGCTCTCGCCGGGTACGTCTCAGGAGGGTCCCCAGCGCTTCACCTCGATGCGCCGAGTACCGCAGTGGCTGGCTTTGCCTGTGAACGGTAGGCCGCCAGAGGACCGGACCTCGACCGCGATTAGCGTACTGCCTGGTAGATGCGATCGCTCGAAGCGCGGCGAAGCGATCGAGAAATATACCGGCGGTGCATACAGTCAGCACAACCGGCTAATGCTTTACCCGCAAGGCGAAGCAATACCCCGAAAAGCGTCCACTCCAAGCGCGCGGATCGCTGAAGGCAACTATGTCGTGCTGCATTGCCGGCAGGAGTGGCAGGGGATCGCGATTGGGCCGGGATCGACATTTCCGGCTCGATGAGAACGGCGAAATTGTCAAGCGATGGGACGTGCTCCAGGTCGCGCCGGAGGCGTCGGCCAACAGTAACACCATGTTGTGAGGGCCGTTGGCGTGATATCTTGACTATTCAAATGCGAATCGCTCATTTCGCGGTGCTCCTGGCCGCCGCGCCCCTCCTGACCGCCGCTCCAAAACGGTATTTCGTCTACTTCGGCACCTACACTGGCCCGAAGAGCAAAGGCATCTACGTCGCTCGCTTCGACGCGGGTACGGGCAAAGTAGAGCCGCTCAGCGTAGCCGCCGAAATGAAGAACCCGTCTTTCGTCGCGCCTCACCCCAACGGCCGTTTCTTATACGCCGTCAGCGAGGAACGAGGCGGGAGCGCCAGCGCCTTCTCCATCGACCGCAATAGCGGAGCTCTGACGCTGCTCAACACGGTATCGTCCAAAGGAAACGGGCCCTGCTACGC
Source organism: Bryobacterales bacterium (assembly GCA_963838885.1). Taxonomy (GTDB): domain Bacteria; phylum Acidobacteriota; class Terriglobia; order Bryobacterales; family Bryobacteraceae; genus JAICMB01. The sequence continues at coordinate 37,531 of CAWITB010000010.1, forward strand.
GCGCGTCGACAAGACCGGCCGGGCGCTGTTGGTGGCCAATTACGGCAGCGGCACCTTCGCGGTTTTCCCCATCGAAGCCGACGGCAAGCTCAAGGAGGCCTCCGCGACAATTCAGGACCAAGGCAAGGCAAGCATGCCCGTCCGCCAGGGCGGCCCGCACGCGCACTCGCTGAATCCCTCGAATGACGACCGCTTCGCCGTGGGCGCCGACCTCGGCCTCGACAAGCTCTTCGTCTTTAAATTCGACGCCGCGGCCGGTACTCTCACGCCCAACAATCCGCCTTATGCGGAACTCAAGCCCGGATCCGGACCACGCCATTTCGCTTTCCATCCCAACGGGAAGTTCGCGTACGTAACCGATGAAATCTCCTCGAACGTGGTCGCCTTCCGCTGGGACGCCGCGGCCGGAACGCTGCACGAGCTTCAAACTATCTCGACTATTCCAGCGGACTTCAAAGGCGAGAACACGACAGCCGAAATCCTGGTCCATCCCTCCGGAAATTTTCTCTATGATTCGAATCGCGGAGCCGATAGCATAGCCGTGTTTCGCATCGACAAAAGCAAAGGTACGCTCACCGCCGTGTACCAAACCTCGACGCAAGGAAACGTCCCGCGCGGCTTCGGCATCGATCCGACCGGCTCGTTTCTGATCGCCGGTAATCAGAAATCGGACAATATCGTGGTCTTCCGCATCGACAAGAGCCAGCGGTAAATTGACGCCTACCGGTCAAACGCTGGAGGTCGGCGGCCCCGTTTGCGTGAAATTCGTCCCGCTTCAATAGCGCCTCAAGTTAGCCGAATAGTAAAGCCGCCGTTCACTTGCCGAATCTGAAATTCCAGGAGTTACGCGACAAGCCCTTCAGCTCTTCGCGTGAAAACCCGAACTCGCCGGCTGCAATCTCGAACTCGCGCGGCAAAGAAGTCCCAAACAGCGCCGGATCGTCGCTGTTCAACGTAATCGGCACGCCCGCATCGAAGAGCTCCCGCACGGGATGCGCGCTCAAAGACGCGACCGCCCCCGTTCGCACATTCGAGGTGATGCAAATTTCCAGTGGCACGCGGCGGTCTCGTAGGGCCGTCATCAGAATCGGATCCCGAGCGGCGGCGATTCCGTGTCCAATGCGCTCCGCCCCGATGGCGAGCGCCGCCCATACCGACTCCGGCCCGGCGGTTTCCCCGGCATGACACACCAGCCGCAATCCGCCGTCGCGCGCGTACGCGAATACGTCGCGGAACCATTCCGCCGGTCCGCGAATTTCGTCCCCCCCGATCCCGAACGCGACCACGCCCTGGTCCCGCCGCGAAACGGCGAACTCGGCGACGCGCCTGCCCGGCTCCGCCCCGAACTGCCGCACGGCGTCGAGTATCCAGAACACCTTCACGGGCGCGCGCAGCGATTCCCGCCATAACGCTTCATATACATCCGCAAGGGACTGCTCCTTCCAGAGGACGACTCCGGCCGAAAGCGTCACCTCGGCGTATTCGATGCGCTGTTCGGTGAAACGCTCGAACATTCGGCGCGCCGCAATCGCGTAATGCTCCGGCGACCGTCAATTTACGGGTGACCCAAACGAAGGCGCGCAGAAATCCGGCGAAATCGTCGAATGTGGTATTCGCGACGATTTCCCCGCAGGTCAGCGCAGGATCGATCTCCAGTAAGGCCTCCACCCCGATCGCGCCCTCCAGATGAACGTGTAGCTCGGCAAGGGGGGCCGCTAAAAGATCGCCGGACATCGTTGCCATGGTAACGGCAGCACGCTAGCGGCCGTGACGCGAGGGAGCGGCGATCACATCTCTTGCATGCGCCGAACCGGATCCCGCCGGCGCTGCGCCACGGCGCCGAGCGCCATTACATGGCCGCGTCGCCGTCCAGACTGCGCCACAAATACCACGATGCGATCGAGCGGTAAGGATGCCAGCGGCGGCCGAGTTTTTCGATTCTGGCGGGCTTGGGGAGCGCCCGCATGCGATATGCTTTGCGGATGGCGGAGCGGACGCCGAAGTCGCCGGTGGGCAGGATGTTGGGACGGCGCAGGGCGAAAATCAGGAACATGTGCGCGGTCCACACGCCCACTCCCTTAACGCGCGTGAGGCGCTCGATCACCTCTTCGTCGGTCATTCGCGGGAAACTGCTGAAGTCAATCTCACCCGAGCGGGTGCGCTCGGCCAAGTCGCGGATGTAGGCTGTCTTCTGGCCGGAAAGTCCGGCGGCGCGCATCTGTTCGGCCGTAAGACCAAGGATGGCATCGGGCGTAATGTTTCCTTGCGGCAGCGCGCCGATCAAGCGCGCCAGTATGATGGCCGCAGCCTTCCCGTTAAGCTGCTGATATACAATAGATCGCACCAGCGACTGAAAATCCGGGTCGCGAAAATCGATGCGGCATTCCCCGACGCGCTCGATGATGGCCGCAAGCACCGGATCCGCCTGCTTTAGATGAACGATGGCTTCCTGCATGGAACTGGCCGCGCGAGCGGCGCATCTATTGAACAGTATAAATACATGCGTACCGCCGCCCTGTTCGCTTTTCCGGCGCTGCTACTTGCACAACCCGCCGCTCCGCCCGCCTCTCCCCAGCAGGAGCCTGCTCCTCCCAGCATTCAAGTCAACGTTGAGCTCGTTAACGTCCTGTTTACCGTGCGCGACAAGCGCGGCGGATTGGTCGGCAACCTGAACAAGGACGACTTCACCATTGCCGAAGACGGCAAACAGCAAGAGATCAAGTACTTTACGCGCGAGACCGATATTCCGATCACCATCGGACTCCTCGTCGACGTGAGCGCCAGTCAGGGCAATCTGATCGGGATCGAACAGCAGGCCGCCTATCAATTTTTCGGTCAGGTCTTGCGGCCCAAGGATTTGGCATTTTTGATCAGCTTTGGCGCCGATGCCGATCTTCTGCAGGACTATACCAATTCGACGAAACTACTTCGCGCCGGCTTGCAGGATCTTAAGGTCAACTCGAGCGTGGGCGGGCTCAGCCCCGGGCCCGTGCCCACGGTATACCAGCCTCGCGGGACGATTCTCTACGACGCCGTCTATCTGGCGGCGCACGATCAGCTAAAAGGCCAAGTCGGGCGCAAGGCGCTGGTTCTGATCACGGACGGCGTAGACGAGGGCAGCCGCTACAAAATTCAGGACGCGATCGAAGCGGCGCAAAAAGCCGACGCGGTGATTTACAGCATCTATTACGTCGACCGCGGATTCTATATGCGCAACGGCGGGGGATTCAACTTTGGGGGCGGCGGTGAAGGCTACCTGAATCGCATGTCGAATGAGACCGGCGGTCACGTGTTCAAGGTGGACCGCAAGCACACGCTCGAAGACGTGTTCAAAGAGATTCAGGACGATATGCGGTCGCAGTACGCTATCGCGTACTCTCCCACGAACGCCATCAAAGACGGCACCTTCCGGCGCATCGACATTCACGCCAAGGACAAGGATCTGAAGATTCAGGCCCGCAAGGGTTATTACGCCATCAAGCCGGAACAATAGGGCCGGGCGCCGGGCGTCCGATTGATAACATCGGAGTTTGGCTGAGAGGGACGGCGCCAGTGAAGGTCCGCGATGTCATCAGATTGATCGAGAATGATGGCTCGAGGCACGTCAGCACGCGAGGGAGCCACCGCCAATATAAGCATCTCGTGAAAAAGGGACGAGTGACGGTGCCGGGTCACTCGGGGGACGACGTGCACCCTGACACGCTCAAGAGTGTTCTGAGCCAGGCTGGACTGAAAGCCAAGCTATGAAAAAGTACGCCATTATTATCGAGCAAGGCGGAAACAATCTTTCCGCCTGGCGTCCGATCTACCCGGATGCATCGCTACCGGTAAGACCGCAGAAGAAATCGGACGAAACATGCGGGAAGCGATTGAGTTTCACCTGGAGGGGCACGGGAAGATGGCGAGCCGATCCCGGAGCCGCATACGGCCGTTAGCTACGTGAAGCTGCAAGGAGTCGTCTAGCGCGAAGCTGTTTGTTCCTTGCTGTCGCGCCGTCAATTCAATGGCCTGCATTCCTCGCGCGCGCAAAGCATCCACTTCTCAGGGAAGGCGACTACGCGCTCATGTGATTCCCTTCCACGCGGCGCGCCAATCCAGCAAAACCGCTCATAATCGGTGCAATCGGGAGTAGGCGACGCCGCCTACTGCAATCGAGGGTATCGTGGATCCTATGACCGCACGATTCGCTTACGGTGCAGACATAATCGAGATCATCGATTCCGTACCCGAAGACGATAGCCAGACCGCCCGTCACTTGGAGCAGCACATTGCCGACTTGAAGTACGAGGCATCAGTTGTGCAGATTCCCCTCACCCGGCGAAGAGTTGTAAGTGCGCCCGAGCTCTATGCAGAGCTGTCGCATGTCGCGAGACCGCAGTGGAGAGGAATCTCTGGCCGCTTCTGCATATCGAAGCTCATGGCAGCAACGATGGGCTCCATTGTCGGGAGGTGATGTTGTGCAATTGGCGGATCTTCAGCCCTACTTGATGGCGCTCAACAAAGCGACTCGAAACCACCTTTTCATAATGATGGCAGCCTGCAAGGGATTTCATGCGATCAAAGCGATGTTCGAGCGCGCCGATCATGCCGTCTGCCTACGCCTTCTCGGGGGACCCGCGAGGAGACATCGGCGGGACGGCTGGAGTGTGCGATGAAGGCGTTTTACAGTTCACTTCTGCGTACCGGCGATATTAGTGAGGCTACCAGTACAGCGCAGCAAATCGAGGAGACGTTTCGGCTCTACTCGGCAGAAGAGGCATTCATGAAGGGATGGAGGCAGGCACTGGAGCAGTTTCCCACGGGCGGTAAGGCGCTGCAGGAAAAGACTGAACAGATCGTTACGAAGATGAAGACCGAAGACTTGCCTCTGCTGGAACGTCCTCATGCGAAGACGAAGCAGGCAATACGTCAACTCGATCTGAATATTCCATTCCAAGCGTACCGAAGAAAGTTCTTCATGCTTGATCGCTTCCCGGAGCTTGAGGCGGAGATTTCTGGTGTGAAGCTCTGACGCTCTTGCATCGCAGCACCCACAGTGGAGAGATCGCCGTGTGCGCGGTTGGGCGAAGGGAAGTCGCATCCGTCAAGTTTCGAACTTGATTTTGATGGAAACACGCTACCCGAAGTAGGTTATCGCCTGCAGGTTGACGCGAAACGCGCAAACTGGAAACTTGGGCCAGGATTGGCTGTGAGATCTGCCGCACGCTGTTCGCCGTGCGCCGGCAACCCGCCGCGCTGTACGCTTGTTACATGTGCGGCATTGTCGGTTACATCGGACCGCGAAAAGCGGCGCCCATTGTCCTCGACGGATTGCGGCGGCTGGAGTATAGGGGATACGATTCGGCTGGAATCGCGGTCCTCGATGGCGACGGCCAACTGGCGGTGCGCCGGGCTTCGGGCAAACTGCGCAACCTCGAAGAAACCATACGCGCCAACCCCGTCGACGGGGCTTACGGCATTGGCCACACGCGTTGGGCGACGCACGGCCGGCCCACGGAAGAGAACGCGCATCCGCACCGCGATTGCACGGGCAACATCGTCGTGGTCCACAACGGGATCGTCGAGAACTATCTTGCGCTGAAGCGGCAACTGAAGAGCGAAGGCCACCACTTCGTGACCGAAACCGATACCGAAGTGATCGCGCACCTCGTCGAGAAGCATTATTCCGGGAATCTCGAAGAGGCCGTCCGCAAAGCCGTCAAAGAGCTGAACGGCGTTTTCGCGCTGGGCATCGTCTCAAGCCAGGATCCGCATAAGATCGTCGCGGCGCGGTCCGGTCCGCCGGTAGTGGTGGGGCTCGGCGAGGGCGAGTATTTCGTCGCCTCCGACGTCCCCGCGATCCTCAGCCACACGCGGGACATGATTTTCCTCGGCGACGGCGACCTCGCCGTCCTGACTCCCGAAGGAGTGCGCCTGACCGATTTCAACGGCAGGTCGATCAAGCGCCCGGTCTCGCATATTCTGTGGGACCCCATTATGGCGGAAAAGGGCGGCTACAAGCATTTCATGCTCAAGGAGATCTTTGAGCAGCCGCGCGCCGTGCGCGATACCATGCTGGGCCGCGTGGGCCAGGAGTCGGGACGCATTTTCCTCGACGAAATGAACATCACGGACCGCGAGTTCCGCGAGCTGAAGCAAATCAAAATTATCGCGTGCGGCACGAGCTGGCACGCCGCTCTCGCAGGGAAATTCATGATCGAGCGGCTGGCGCGCATTCCTGTCGAAGTCGATTATGGCAGCGAGTTCCGCTATCGCGATCCGATCCTCTCGAAGGACGTGCTGACCGTCGTCATATCGCAATCGGGCGAGACCGCCGATACGATCGCGGCGCAGCGCGAGGCCAAGCAGAAAGGCTCGAAGACGCTCGCCATTTGCAATGTTGTCGGGTCGATGATTACGCGCGAGGCCGCGGGCGCGCTCCTGACGCATGCCGGGCCGGAAATCGGCGTCGCATCGACTAAAGCGTTCACCTGCCAGCTCACGGCCCTATTTATCCTCGCCATGTACCTCGGACAGATTCGCGAACAGCTCCCCGCCGAAGAATCCCGAACCCTGGTTCAGGAACTGGTACGGGTTCCCGGAAAGCTGGAGGCGATTCTCGATCACGATACAATTTACGACGAGATCGTGAAGCGCATGTTTCGCGCCAACGATTTTCTTTTTCTCGGCCGCGGCATTCATTTTCCGATAGCGCTCGAAGGGGCGCTGAAGTTGAAGGAGATCTCTTACATACACGCCGAAGGCTATCCGGCGGGCGAAATGAAGCACGGGCCCAATGCGCTCATCGACGAGAACCTTCCGGTGGTGGTGCTGGCCACGCGCGATCCGGACAGCCCGGAAAGCCGTATTCGCTACGAGAAGACGATATCGAACATTCAGGAAGTGAAGGCGCGCAGCGGAATCGTGATCGCGCGTGGCTTGTACGGGCGATGAAGAAGAGGTCGGCGGCATGGCGGATTTCGTGCTCCACATTCCACCCGCGAGCGAGTTGCTCCTGCCGATCCTGGAAGTGGCGCCGCTGCAATTGCTCGCCTATCACATTGCCGTGCGGCGCGGCTGCGACGTCGATCAGCCGCGTAATCTCGCCAAGAGCGTCACGGTGGAATGAAGCAGGCGGCGCACCGGCTCGAAATCGTGACGCAGGGCAAGGGACTGTATGATTTGACGCGCGAAATCGAGCGTTGGATCACGGCGCGGAAGCCGCGCGCGGGGCTGCTGACGATTTTCTGCCAGCACACCTCGGCCTCGCTAGTGATTCAGGAGAACGCCGATCCGGACGTAGTCGCCGACCTGAACGATTTTTTCGAGAGGCTCGTGCCGGAGGATGCGAGCCTGTACCGGCATACCGCCGAAGGACCTGACGATATGACGTCGCACATCCGCGCGGCGTTGACGCAGACGCAACTGAGCATCCCGGTCCAGGACGGCCGCCTGGCGCTCGGAACGTGGCAGGGCGTCTATCTTTTCGAGCATCGCGCGCGGCCTCACCGCCGCAGCATCGCGTTGCATTTGTTGATGGAGGAATAGACTAAAGGGCGGCTTCAGCCCGCTTGGCTTTAGCCCGCTTAGCTTCAGCCCGTGAGCTTGGAAATATCGTTGTAGATCGCAAAAGCCACGACGGCCATCAGAAATACGAAGCCGGCCTTGAACACGGCCTCTTTAACGCGCAGACTCAGGTCGCGGCGCATGAACATCTCGATCAGGAGCATCAGAATCGTGCCGCCATCGAGAATCGGAATCGGCAGCAGGTTGAGCACCGCGAGATTGAGGCTGACCATAGCCATGAAACCTAGATAAGGGATCGTCCCCTCGCGGGCCGCTTCACCGGAAAGCTGCGCGATGCCGATGGGACTATTCAGCGTCTTGGGCGACATCTTCTGCTCCACGATGCCGCGCAGCATGGTATAGATCAGCGAAGCGTATTTGACGTTCTGTCGCACGGATTCGGAGAACGCCTCGGGCAGACGCAGTTGCGTGATCTGCAGTCTCGGCTCCAGTGTGACGCCAATCATCCATTGCTCGCTGCCGTCCATATTTCTTTGCGCGGGCGTCACGGTCGCAACGCGCTGCCGGCCGTTGCGCGAGTAAGCGATCGAAACCGGTTTGCCGCCAGTTCGCGCGATGGTCTCTTTCAGCGTATAGGTGGAGCGGATGGGCTGCCCGTCGATTCCCGTAAGAATATCGCTGCGTTCCAGCCCGGCCTTGGCCGCGCCCATGCCGGGCATGACGCTGGCTACTTCAATGTCCGTGGATTCGGCCCAGCCAGCCACGCCCGCGCCCGACTTGGCGTCCAGCGCAGGCGTGATAACGAGATGCTTGCGCTCACCGTTGCGCAGCACCCAGACGTCGATCGCGTGTCCGGCGCTGGCAAGCTCGCGCATGGCGATGTCTTCCCAATTCGGATCGACGGTGGTATCGATCTGGACCACGCGATCCCCGGCTTGAACGCCGGCTTTGGCCGCCGCTCCGCCGGGCAGCACGTAGCCAACCACGGGGTCGGGCTTGTTGGGCAGCTTTTCAAAGTGCACCATGAACAGCCCCGTCAGCACCGCGACCGCGAGCACGACGTTCATGAAGGGTCCGGCAAACGAAATAATCAGACGCTGCCAGCGCGGCTTGGCCAAAAAGGCCCGGGGATCGCTCGAGTTCTCTTCTCCCGGCTCCGCCCCGGCCATTTTCACGTAGCCTCCGAACAGGATGAGCGAGAAGCGAAAGTCCGTCTCGCCCCGTTTAAAGCCGAACAGCCGCGGCCCGAACCCGAAGCTGAAGGCGTCCACGCGAACGTCGAAAAAGCGCGCCGCCCAGAAATGGCCAAGCTCGTGGATCAGGATCATCACCCCGATCAGGACCAGCAGCCACCAGATATTCTGAAGAACGGTCATTCGAGTTTACGCCGTAGGGCAGGCGTTCAGCGTCCCAGCCCTTTCGAGAACGCGCCGGGCGGCCTGGCGCGATTCGCGGTCGATTTCGAGAACCTCGCGAACGGAGCCGGGCTGGCGCACCGGCACTCGCTCCAGAGTTTCTTCCACAATTGCCGAAATGGACGGGAAAGAGATTTGCCCGTTCAGAAAAGCCTCAACCGCAACTTCATCCGCTGCATTGAGAGTACAGGTTGCCGACCCGCCCGTCCGCTGGGCCTCGTAAGCCAGCCGCAGCAGAGGGAATTTCACGAAATCGGGTGGAAAAAAGGTCCACGTTCGCGCCGCGGTCCAATCCAGCCGCGCGACTGGCGCGTCTTCGCGATCCGGCCAGGTAAGGGCGTACTGGATCGGCATGCGCATGTCCGTCGCCGAGATTTGAGCAATCAGGCTTCCGTCGTTAAACTCCACCATGGCGTGGATTGACGATTGCGGATGTACGACCACGTCGATCTCGCGCGGGCTCCAAGTCGAACAGCCAGCAGGCCTCTATCACTTCAAAGCCCTTGTTCATCAAAGTGGCCGAATCGATGGTAATGCGGCGGCCCATTTGCCACGTGGGATGATGCAGCGCCTGCTCCGGCGTGATAGCGGAAAAATGTTCCAGCGGAGTTTCGCGGAACGGGCCGCCGGATGCCGTCAGCAACAGGCGCGAAACCTCGCCACGCTTTCCAGCGCGAAAGCATTGGTGCGCTCCGTTGTGTTCGCTATCAACCGGAATCAACTCCGTAGCAGCCTTTCGCGCGGCATCCATGACGAGGGCGCCGCCCGCCACCAGCGTCTCTTTATTCGCCAACCCCACTCGCTTTCCGCTTACCACGGCCTCGTAAGTCGCCTCCAGGCCCGCGACGCCGACAATCGCCGACATCACGAAGTCCACACTGCCGTCGGTCGCGGCCGCAACGCGGCCAGCCGGGCCGAACGATACCTCCGGCCACTCCGATACCGGCAATTTGCTTTCGGAAAGTCTCCTTAATAGATTCGCGCGCACGCCTTCGGTTGCCACTACCGCCATTTCGGGACGAAAGCGCTCGATTTGGCTAGCCAGCAGATCGGCGTTTCGCCCTGCCACCAGCGCAAAGACGCGGTATTCGCCGGGATGGCGGCCAACAACATCCAGCGTACTCACGCCGATGGAGCCGGTCGAGCCAAGGATGGTGAGATTTTTCAAAGACTTATTTTACAGCGTTCGAGCGGCCACGTACAGGGTACGCTCGCTCTCGCTGAAAGACCCAAACCCTTGCGGGCGCCGGGGAGGATTGCTTCAGGGGTCTTTTATGAGGTTAGTCTCGCTTTGGTGGGAGTTGCCTCCCCGGCTTACTTCCAATATTAGTATATGATTTTGCGGAACGCAACAGTTTTTTGTATTCTTAATGTTTTTTTACTTGGACACCGGCCCAATCTTCCTCGACCGTTATCGTGGAACAGAAGTCCGCTTCTCCGTAACCCTTTGAAATTGCAGCTCCAAACATCTGTTGCGTCAAGGCCGTGAGGGGTAACGGTACTCCCAGTTCCCGACCGGAATCGAGCGCCATGCTGACGTCCTTGTGCATCCACTTTGTGGAAAACGCCGTTTGGAAATCGTGTTTCAGCACAAACGGCGCTTTGGCGCTGATCAGGCCCGACTTCGCAGCGCTGTTGTCCAGGACCTGAAGCATTAGGGACGGATCGACGCCGCCTTTGGTCGCCAGAACCATGCCCTCGTTGAAGGCTTGCATGATGTTGGCGAGAATCAGATTTTGCGTCAGCTTGGCCTGCAAACCCATGCCCGGACCGCCGCAATAGAAAAACATCTTGCCCATATTTTCAAACCAAGGCCTGGCGCTCTCAAACACGCCCTCATCGCCCCCGATCATGAAAGTCAGGGTGCCGTTGGTCGCCCCGGGTGTCGAGCCGGTGCACGGCGCATCGAGGAAGTGAACGCCCTTGGCGTGGAACGCCGCATGGATTTCGCGGCTGGCGTGCGGCGAGATGGTGCTGGCATCGGCAACCGTGCTGCCGGGCGCCGCGCCTTCGATGACCCCCTGCGGTCCCAACAAGACGTGACGCGACATCTCCGTGTTGCCAACGCAAAGGAAAACACATTCGGAGCGGCCCGCAACTTCACGCGGAGACTGGCACGGAGTGCCCTTGCCCTCCGGGGCGAGCTTTTCCGCTTTCGAAGCAGTCTTCGACCACAGCGCCACTTCGTGACCCGCCTGCAGCAGACGCCGCGCCATGGGGTAACCCATTAATCCCAATCCGAGAAAGCCGAGTTTTGCCATAAGAGAGAATAGTACCAATGAAACCGCGAGTGCTGGTCACGAAGCGAATTTATCCCGAAGCCATCGATTATCTGAAGCAGCATTGCGAAGTCGATTACGAGGAGACCGACACGGTCCTGGGCGCACCGGAATTGCTCGCGCGGGCCCAGGGGAAAGACGGAATCGTCGCGCAACTCGGGGATAAGTTTACGGACGCGGTCATCGAGCGGCTGCAGGGGATCAAGGTAATCGCAAATGTCGCGGTTGGATTCGACAACGTCGATGTCGCGGCGGCGACACGGAAGGGAATCGTCGTCACGAACACGCCGGACGTTCTGACGGATACGACGGCCGATTTCGCATTTGCGCTGCTGCTCGCCGCCGCGCGGCGCGTCGTCGAAGGGCACCATTTCATCCATGCGGGGCAGTGGAATCTCTGGGCCATCGATCTTCTGGTGGGGCAGGATATCCATCATAAAACGCTCGGGATTTTCGGTATGGGACGGATCGGGCGGGCGATGGCGCGGCGCGCGCGTGGATTTTCTATGCGCGTCATTTACAACGATGTCGTGCCAGCGGGCGAAGCGCTCGATCGGGAATTGCAACTCGAGCTCGTCTCGAAAGAGCAGTTGCTGCGAGAAGCGGATTTCGTGAGCCTGCACGTCCCGCTCACGGCATCGACGCGCAAGCTGATTGGCGAGCCGGAGCTGCGCGCCATGAAATCCACGGCGGTGCTGGTGAACACCTCGCGCGGACCGGTCGTGGATGAGGCGGCGGTGGCGCTGGCGCTAACGGAGGGCTGGATCGCCGCGGCCGGCCTGGACGTGTTTGAGAACGAGCCGAACGTGTACGCGCGACTGCTTGCTCTCAACAATGTTGTACTGACGCCGCACATCGCGAGCGCCTCGGTCGACACGCGGCGGGAAATGTCCATGCTCGCGGCACGCAATGCGGTAGCCGTGCTAGAAGGCCGCCGCCCGGAGACGCCGCTCAACCCGGAGTTGTGGGATCCGGCAGGCTCGAAAGAATCTTGAGCACGAGTGGAATTCCTCAGCCTCGAGCTGCGGCGCTCGGTTTAATTGGCCGGCGTTTTGCGAGCCGGAACCCGCACCCTCGATCGCGGCTCGGTTGGCTCGCGCTTGCGGACGAAAACGGCGTGGAAAGACGATTCAGCCCGGAGTTGTGGGCGGCAGGCTCGAAAGTATCTTGAGCAGGAGCAGGTCCGAAGGATGAAAGCTGGCGGCCGAGACGTTGTTCAAATCCTCATCGCTCTCCACGATATGGCTGCGGATCAGGGAACGCAGCCGATCGACGGAAACGCCCAACTCCATCGCGGCTTCGCATTCCGAGTAAGGACCTTTCACGGGACCTCTTGAGGGATTGGGCGCAAGCGGTTGCATGGCGGCGTTGGCAGTCTCCATTTGCATTCTAAGGTGCGGGCGCGGGCGGGCAAATCGGTTAGAGATCTTAGATGGCGCGCCATCATCCCTGATGGACTTTCGTACTACCGCCGGGGCGGACAAAGCGTGCTATGCTGCGAGCAGAACACTGGCATGTTGCGCGCGAAGCTGATCGTCTTTGTGGCCGCGGCAATCTTTTTTGCCCAGCTCCAGTGCGTTGCGGCATGCGCAAGCGCGCCGTGCGCCCCCGATTCCGGCAAGAACCGATCGCTCCCGCCGTGCCATCGGCATCACGGCCACTCGCACGACCCGAGTCCCGGTTCATGCGCGCACCAAGCCATCGTCACCACGGCGACATCGCCGCGGACGCTACGGACCCCAGCTCCGTTCGTCTCAATGCTGAGCGCGACGGCAACTCTCGCCGCGCCGATTGCGGCCGGCACGTGGACCGGCGAGTTACACTTGGCGGCGTTTTCTCAATCCGGCTTCATAAGCCTTTCTTCCACTCCCCTCCGAATCTGAGTCTCTCCCGATCCGCAATCATTCCATGTCTGTGGCCGCGGTGCGGCCGCGGAGTGCTTTTGGTTCGGGGAGAAGGAGATCACTCTTGCGGAGACAAATTCAAATTTATGTATTGGCAGTGGTTTCATGCCATTGCGCCGCGGCCCAAGAGGAGCAAATGGGAGATCACCATGCCGGGCACGAAACATCGGCAATGAATATGGTGGACATGAATCCAGCGAGCATGTTTCTGATGAATCTCTCTTCCGGAACTTCACAGAATCCAGCCGCATGGCCCATGCCGATGATCATGACCCATTTCGGGAATTGGAACACGATGTTCATGGGCGTAGGGTTTCTGTCGGACATCCAACAATCCGGCCCACGCGGCGGCGATAAGCTATACTCGACCAACTGGTTCATGGCTTCCGCCGAGCACCGCGCTGGATCGAACGGCGCATTCGAGGCCGTGCTCATGCTCAGCCTGGAACCAGCGACGGTCGCGGACCGGCGCTATCCGCTGCTTTTTCAGACCGGGGAAACGGCTTACGGCCTGCCCTTGGTTGACGCGCAGCACCCGCACAATTTGATCATGTCTCTGGGGTTCCATTACGCGCGCCAGCTTGCCGAGAACACCACGCTCGACCTGTATTTTGCGCCGGTCGGCGACCCCGCGCTCGGGCCGGTAGCCTTTCCCCATCGCGCCTCGGCAATGGAGCTGCCCGAAGCGCCGATCTCTCATCATTTGCAGGATTCGACCCATATCGCCGACGAGGTCGTCACCGCTGGAATCCATTATAAAAAGGTAAAGCTCGAAGCCAGCGGATTCTACGGCTCCGAGCCGGGTGAGAATCGTTGGATCGTCCAAACCGGCCCCCTCAATTCGTGGTCTTCGCGATTGTGGTTCTTTCCTTCGAAGAATTGGGCGGCACAGGCGTCGTTCGGGAGGCTGGTCCACCCCGAGGCGCTGGAGCCCGGCGACCAGACTCGGGCGACGGCTTCAATCGAATACAGTCGGCCGCTGCCTGGGGGAAGCTGGTCTTCGACCCTGGCGTGGGGGCGCACCCACAGTACCGCGACATTTCGCAATCTGAATTCGTATCTGGCGGAATCCGTGCTGCCGGTGACGCCCCGCAATTTCATCACGGGCCGGTTCGAACTCGTGGATAAGGACGAACTGTTCAGCGACCAGCCGGCTCTGGAACAGCGGCTCGAACCACTCTATGGCAGCACGTTTCGAATCGGCGCCTACACTCTCGGCTACACGCGAGACATCGATCTTTTCCAGCATGTCGCAACCGGAATCGGAGCGAATTTCACGGCTTACACGCTGCCGGACGCGATCAAGCCGTATTACGGCGCTCATCCCGTGGGCGGCAATATTTTCGTTCGTTTTCGGCTCAGGCCGCACGAATAGCGTAGAGGAAAGGAAGGCATTGCAATGCAAAGGACTTTTTCTTGGCGCTGGCGCTCGCAGCCCTGCCCATCGCGGCTGCGGCCGGTACGTTCACGGGCGTCATCACCGACACAATGTGCGGCGCCAAACACGAGATGATGAAAGACCAGCCCGACGCCCGGTGCGTCAAAATGTGCACAGAAGGGCAGTATGCTTATGCGCTCTTCGACGGCACAAACGTCCTAAAGTTGAGCGATCAGAAGACGCCTGCAAAGTACGCGGCCCAAAAAGTAAAGGTGACCGGCACGCTCGACCAAAAGAGCAACACAATCAAGGTTTCGTCGATCGAGCCTGCCGATGGAAAGTAGTGCGCCCGGCGCCGTTCGCGCCTCGCGATGCGCCACTTCCGGCGCGAGTGAAGCCGGCGCATTGGGTTTATTGCCGCTCCTGACATGACGGCAATAGTTGGAGTGGCGACGCTGGAAAACGGTGTACGCGGGCGGGCCCGGCGTGCGCGCGGCCACCACTCAGGCAGGCTCCGTCTTCTGGTGTTTTGCGCCGCGGCTGCGGCTGATCGTGAGCTTTCGGCGGGCATGCGTGACGACTGATTGCGGTTGATAGCGTCAGTCTATGGCGGACCCGGACAACAGCCCGATAGGGAGCACATCCGATGCGGATGTCGCGGCGGTTCTTCGGAATTTGGGGAGCACTGTTGTGCTCAGTTCCCATAAACCATCGGCGATTCCTGCCCATTTAGCCGGGCGCTGCCCACGAGGTAAGAGCAAACACGGTAGGGAAAGGTCGAGAACTAACGAATGAGTCAGCAAGAGAATGAACTTCGGATTGAAGGAGTCGTCCGCGCTGCCGGCTACGCCCGCGATGCCCCAGGGAAGCAGTTCCTCGGAGCGATTATCGAGGGAAGCGACGGAAAAGATTGGGTGATCGACTATAACGAGCAGTCTCCGTTCCATGCGTTCGCCGATCGTCAAGTGCTGGTTTCCGGTGAACCCTACGAGCCCACGGGACAGAAGCTTATAGGCAGGCGGGGCAAACTAGGGATAGGGCACCTCCGGGTGGCGACTATGCGACTTGTTGAAGTGACGCCCGATGCACAGCTTGTGGAAGTCGGAGCCGGGCACCAACTCTCTGGGCGATTCGAGCGGGGAACCAGCGATACGCGAGAATCATCGCTGTCTTTCGTCACTGAGAAGGGGGACACCTTCTTAATATCTAACGATCCTGCCGGAGCGACCCTTGGTCGCAGTGTCGAGGTCTGGGCTTACCCTGTCCAGCCGTCACCATCGATTCTGAGACCTCCCGAGCAGTATCTCTGGATCATCTGCCCATGTTCGTCCGCGGATCTTTGGGAATGGCGCAAACGGCGGTCGTGACCACCAGGGTTTTACGTACTCCCGTTGCGTGGCCACCGGGAGCGGGATTCCGGTTGCAGGGGTAAGCCAACGTTACCAGTTACGGTCGCGGCGCATCACGCACGCTTACCGAAACCTCACGCTGATCTTGCGCTTTTGGGCGTTCTGGCTCAGCTCATCGCCCAAGCGCGAGCAAACCGTTTGCGCGCCAATGACATCCTACTTCTCGAGCAGGAAATTGCCGATAAAGAGCGCGTCTATCCCGGAGGAATAGAAGCTCCGCACCGCATCGCGCGGCGTGCAGACCAGGGGATCGCCGAATAAATTGAAGCTGGTGTTGTAGAGAACAGGCAGACCAGAGGCCTTCCCAGCCGCATGTAGCAGACGATGATACAGGGGATTATCTTCCCGCGCGACCGTGTGGACGCGGATTATGCCATTGTCCATCACGGCGGCTTCAAAGGTCTTGCGGTGGCGTTCGCGGACGCGGCCGGCCGTGGCCAAATAACGCGCATTCGGCCCGGTTTCAAAATATTCGCTCGCAATCTCGGCCGGGACGGATGCCGCGAATTTGCGAAAAGGTTCGCGATGTTTGATATAGCGATTCAGGTTTTCGGTCGAATACGGGTTCGAGGGCGACGCCAGAATGCTTCGATTGCCAAGCGCACGCGGGCCAAACTCCATGCGGCCCTGCATCCACGCCACAATTTTCTGGTCTTCAATCTGGCCGACGGCGCAGTCGATCAGCTCGTCCGTGGCGGGCAGAAAACGAAACCGCAATTTGCAGTTCTCGAGCACCTGCTTGATCTCCTCCAAGCTATAGCCGGGCCCCAGACATAGATCGTTGAGCGAGGCGCGCCGCTTCTCGCCGTAAACGTTGTGCCAGGCGTGGAACACCGCTCCCAGGGCCGCGCCGGCGTTGCCTGCCGCCGGTTGCACGAAAACATCTCTAGTCCGCTCGAGCGCGCTCACCAACAACGCGTTCAACGCCACGCCCCCCGCGAGGCAAAGGCGCGGCGAATCGCCCGCCATGCGAAGGACGGCGCGCTCCACGGCGCGTTGCAAGCCCGCGGCGAGCGGGGCTTTTATCGCTTCGGGAATTACGGCTTCGTCGTCAAGGCCGAGACTGCGATAAAACTTACCGCTGAAACCCCCGCCACGCAGACGGCCGGAATCGAAAAAACTGCGGTCCAGCGCCGGCCAGTCGCCCTGGCCCAGGATTTCCTCGAAGAGTAGAATGTACGCTTCCCCGGGCTCACAAGCCGAGAGCCACTGCACCTTGTGCTCGTCCTGTTGCGCGCTATACCCGAGCAGCTCCGTTACTCGGCCGTAAAGCTCGCCGAGCGAATCGGGGAAGTAGGCGTCTTGCTCCAGTTGCAGCCGGTTGTGAGCGGCGCGCCAGCGCGCGGCGGAGCGGAAGTCGCCATCGCGGTCCAGCGTGAGCACCGTCGCATCCTCGAACGGCGAGGGATAAAATGCCGAAGCCGCGTGGGCCGCGTGGTGCTCCACCATGATGACGTGCGCGTTCTCGAATTCGGATCGCACCGTCATGTGCAGTTCCTGCGCGAACGGCCGGACCAGCGCCACGCAATCGACATCGGAGGCGCGCACTTCCGCGAGCCGCAGCGATTCCGCTATGGCCGCCCGCGGCAGCGCTCCCGGCTGGATGCGGCGCGCGATCTTGTGCTGCTCGACGGCGGCCGTGAGCGTTCCGTCCTTGAGCACCGCGCAGGCCGGGTCGTTGTACAGACCGCCCAGACCGGCGACGATCATTTCGATTTCTTCTCGATCTTGGCCCAGGCATCGCGCAGCGCTACCGTGCGGATGAAGATGGGCCGTTGCGGCGTGGAATCGTAGTCAACGCAGAAATATCCCAGGCGCTCGAATTGAAAGCGCGCGCCGGGCGGGGCGTCGCGCAGACTTGGCTCCAGCTTCGCGTTAGAAACCGTTTCCAGCGAGTTCGGGTTCAGGTTGGACGTGAAATCCGCGCCCTCTGGGACGTCGTCCGGATCTTCCTTGGTGAAAAGGTTTTCGTATAACCGCACCTCAGCATCAATGGCGTGAGCGGCCGAGACCCAGTGAATCGTCGATTTCACCTTACGCTTGTCCGGGGCATCCCCGCCTCGCGTGGCCGGATCGTAAGAGCAGTGGATTTCGACGACCTCGCCGGTCTTTTCGTCCTTCACGACGCTCGTGCAAGTGATGAAATAGCCATAGCGAAGGCGCACCTCGCGCCCCGGCGAGAGCCTGTAGAACTGCTTAGGCGGATCTTCGCGGAAATCGTCCTGCTCGATATAGAGCACTCGCGCAAACGGCACGGCCCGCGCGCCGGCGGTCGCGTCTTCGGGATTGTTGACGGCCTCCATCAACTCGACCTGCGACTCCGGGTAATTGTCGATGACGACGCGCAACGGCTTGAGCACCGCCATGACGCGCGGAGCGCGCTTGTTTAAATCGTCGCGGACGAAGTATTCCAAAAGGGAAAGCTCGGTCGTCCCGTTGGTCTTCGAAATGCCTATGCGCCGGCAGAAATTCCGGATCGCTTCCGGCGTATAGCCGCGGCGGCGCATTCCGGAGATCGTGGGCATGCGCGGATCATCCCACCCATTCACGTATTTCTTTTGGACCAGCGTCAGCAACTTGCGCTTGCTCAGCAGGGTATAGGTGACGTTCAACCGGTCGAATTCGATTTGCCGCGGACGATAAATGCCGAGCTGCTCGAGGAACCAATCGTAAAGGGGGCGATGGTCCTCGAATTCGAGCGTGCAGATGGAGTGCGTGATGTGTTCGATTGAGTCCGATTGGCCATGCGCGAAGTCGTACATGGGATAGATGGGCCATGCCGCGCCAGTGCGGTGATGCTCGGCGTGAAGGATGCGGTACATGATGGGATCGCGCAGATTGAGATTGGGCGATGCCATGTCGATTTTCGCGCGCAGCGTCCGCGCTCCGTCGGGGAATTCGCCCGCCCTCATGCGCTCGAACAGGTCGAGATTTTCCTCCAGCGAACGGTGGCGATAGGGGCTCTCCCGCCCCGCTTCGGTCAGCGTACCGCGCTGCGCCCGCACCTCCTCGGCGGTAAGATCGCACACGTATGCTTTGCCCGCTTTGATCAGTTGCACGGCCCACTCATAGAGCTGCCCGAAATAATCCGAAGCGTAGAACAGGCGCCCCTCCCAATCGCCGCCCAGCCAGGCCACGTCTTCGACTATCGAATCGACGTACTCGGTCGCCTCCTTTTCCGGATTCGTATCGTCGAAGCGCAGGTTGCATTTTCCGCCGAATTCGGCGGCGAGGCCGAAATTCAGATGAATGGATTTGGCGTGCCCGATATGCAGATAGCCGTTCGGCTCCGGCGGAAAGCGCGTGTGTACGCGCCCTCCATACTTATTGGAGCCGAGGTCCTCGATGATAATGTCCCGAATGAAATTCGAAGGCGCCGTTGCATCGATAGAGATGGCCGCGGGATCGTTGGTTGGTATCGTCATGATGTCGCTATTGCAGCTTTTCGAGCGCCTGGCCGATGCGCTTGAGACACGTTTCGCGTCCCAGGACCTCCAAGGTTTCAAAAAGCGGCGGCGCGTTCTTGCGTCCGCACACGGCCACGCGGATTGGCTGGAACATCTGGCCGGTTTTTACTTTCATCTCCTGGGCAGCGGCGCGCAAGGCGGCATCGAGCGACTGATGCGTGAAATCCGGGATTGTGGCGAGGGTCTCTTGCGCGCGCCGCAGGACGCTCCGTGCCATCGCTGCGTCGCCCTTCTGCGGGACCAGCTCGGCCGGGTCGTAGGGCGCAAGCTCGCCGACGAAGAAGAAGTCCGCAACGGTCGCTACGTCGCTCAATAACCGCACTCGTTCCTGGATCAACGGCGTTACGCGCCGCAATTTCTCCGCATCGGCGTTCAGCCCGGCCTGAAGCGCAAACGGCAGCAACTCCGCCGCGAGCTCAGCCGCCGGCATGGCGCGAATCGTTTCAGCGTTCAACCACAGCGCCTTGGGGTCGAACGGATCCTCTTCCTTGAAATTCACGACCGCGTTGCTGCGATTGATTCCCTCGAATGAAAACAGCTCGACCAGCTCCTGCAGGCTCAAGACCTCCCTGTCGTTCTTCGGCGACCAACCCAACAGACTCAGAAAATTGATGAAGGCGTGCGGCAGAAAGCCGGCGTCGCGATACGTCGTCACGCTCACAACCGGACCATGCTTGCGCTTCGACAACTTCGCTCCGTCGGGCGCGATCAGGAGCGGCAGGTGGGCGAATTGCGGAGGCTGCGCGCCGGCCGCTTCGAAAATCAGCGCGTGCTTGAACGTGTTCGCAAGGTGATCCTGGCCGCGGACAATGTGAGTGATCCGCAGATCGATATCGTCGGCGCAGGAGGCCATGTGATACGTCGGCAGCCCACTGCTGCGCAGCAGCGCGAAGTCCTCGATATCGGAGGTCGATTTCGACTGCGCCCCGTAAACGGCGTCGTGGAAACAGACGCTCGCGACCGTTTCCCGTGGAACCTTGAAACGGAGCACGAACGGCTCGCCCGCCGCCGCGCGGCGACCGCTCTCTTCGCGGCTCATCGCGCGCATCGCGGGATCGAACAGCCACGCTCCCGCTTCATGCGATCTCTCCTCCGCTTCGACCGCGGCGGGAGTGAAATCGCGGTACGCCAGTCCTTTTTCGAAGATGGTCCACGCCGCGCGCCGATGCAATTCGATCCGCTCGGATTGGCGATATTGCTCATCCCACGGCAACTCCAGCCAACGCAGGCCCTCAAAGATGGAATCGAGCGAGGCTTGCGTGTTGCGGTCCACGTCGGTGTCGTCGATGCGCAGGACCATGGCGCCCTTGTTGTGGCGCGCATAAAGCCAATTGAAGATGAACGTTCTCGCACCGCCGATATGCAAAAACCCCGTCGGCGAAGGCGCGAAGCGCAGTCGAACCATTTAATGTTCAGGATAACAGCGGCATTCCCCACGATTGCCGATCCGCTCGATCGGGTAAGGCGTAATATGATGAACCCAAGTCCAGATGAAGCCCGTCGCCTTCGCGCTATTGTGTCTTTTCGCCATCGCTTTTGCGCAACCGCCGATCCCCGATGACAGTGTCTGGAGGGACTTCACGAGCTGGTTGCAAAGGCAGCCGCCAAATAGTAAACCCGGTGATTTGATTCGTTCCTATCAGGAGAGCCTCCTTGCACAGGGAATACCCGGCGAGGAAGTCCGGCGGCGGATGGGAGTTGTTTCGAATTCGATTTTCACGCGCCGAAAGGGAATCGAGCTTCTTTGGGATAAGGTCTACGCGGGAAACGACCCAATCTTCATCCAGAGTCCAAGCGCCGTGGTGATGAGCGCCATCGACGGGCGAAAGCCCGGCAAAGCGCTGGATGTCGGGATGGGTCAGGGCCGGAACTCAGTTTATCTCGCGGCGCAGGGGTGGGACGTCACTGGCTTCGACCCGTCTGGCGAGGCGATTCGTATGGCCCGCTCCAACGCCGAAAAGGCCGGGGTGAAGATCCGCGCTCTGATCGCGAGAGACGACGAGTTCGAGTACGGCTCGGGTGTATGGGACCTGATTGTCATGACCTATGTACGTGACTTGACTAAAGACGACGCCGAGCGCTTCTGGAAGGCTCTGAAGCCAGGTGGAATTCTCGTCTATGAAAACGGAGCTGATGAAAGCAACTCGGTTTTGAGAGCGTTCCTGGGATATCAAATCATCCGCTTCGAGGACATTCTGACGACTCCAGAATGGAATCCGGGAAACCGAATTCGTGTTCAGCGGATGATTGCCCAGAAAACACTCAGAAATTCCGTAGCGCCTGGCGCGCCTGAACGGCGGCATTAGCGGCCTCTTCGGCCGTCGGTTTCAGAGCCGTAACATGTCCCATCTTCCGCCCGGCGCGCGGTTCAAGCTTGCCGTAGAGATGGAGAGCGACGTCCGGTATCGCAACTGCCGCCGGCCAATTGGGCTCCGTCGGCATCCACAGGTCTCCTAACAGGTTCGCCATCGCGGCCGGCCGTATCAGTTCCGTCGAACCGAGCGGCAGCCCGCAGACGGCCCGTAGCTGCTGCTCGAATTGGCTCGTCATGCAGGCGTCAATGGTCAGATGGCCAGAGTTGTGGGGGCGCGGCGCAAGCTCGTTCACCAATAGGCCGCCGCCGCCCTTCACGAAAAACTCGACGCACAGCACGCCAATCACTTGGAGCTTTTCCAAAATGCAGCGCGCGATCTCGACGGCTTCGCGGGCCGCCCTTGGGCCCACGCGCGCGGGCGCGATCGAAAGGTCCAGAATACGACGTCTGTGGCGGTTCTCGATGACGCCCCAATGCACGAAATCGCCCCCGGCCGATCGCGCCGCGACCACCGAAACCTCGCAGGAAAAATCGATGAAAGACTCGAGCACGGCCTCCTGGCGGCCCACGGCGTCCCACGCTGCGGCGGCATCCGCCGCCGATTGCAACTTGAACTGGTTCTTACCGTCGTAACCGAAGGAGGCGGATTTTAGAACCGCGGGCGCGCCGAGCTCCGCGATAGCGCGCCGCAGATCTTCGATCGAGCGCACTTCGCGATAGGGAGTCACGGGCAGACCGGCGCCACTCAGAAACGCTTTTTCGCGGATGCGCTGCTGCGTCGTATGCAGGATCGAGCCGCTGGGCCGCACCGGGGCGCAGCGCTCGGCGGCGGCGGCCGTCGGACCCGGCACATTCTCAAATTCAAAAGTCACCACGCTGACTTGCTTGGCGAACGCGCATACCCGATCGAGATCGTCGTAAGCGGCCGTAACCTCGACGTCCGCGACTTGGCCCGTGGGAGTGTCGGAATCCGGCGAGTAGGTGTGAACGCGGTAGCCCATGCGGCGCGCCGCGATGGTAAACATGCGTCCCAGTTGGCCGCTGCCGAGCACGCCGATGGTGGCGCCGGGAAGAACCGGCTTCATGGCAGCTCTTCGGCGCTCACGCGCGCGGCCTGCTCCTCGCGAAAGAGGCGCAGCTTTTCGCGCAGGCCGGCATCGTGATTCGACAAGATTGCGATCGCCAATAGCGCCGCATTGCGCGCCCCGGGGGCTCCGATGGCCAGCGTTCCCACGGGAACGCCCCCCGGCATCTGCACGATCGACAAGAGCGAATCGAGGCCCTTCAGAGCATGGCTTTCAACTGGAACGCCGAGCACCGGCAGAAGCGTATTGGCCGCCACCATGCCGGGCAGATGAGCGGCCCCGCCCGCTCCCGCGATGATCATCTGTAAGCCGCGCGATTCCGCCGCGACGGCATATTCCATCATCCAGCGCGGCGTGCGGTGCGCCGAAACGATCCTCTTCTCGTGCGCCACGCCGAAGCTCGCGAGCGTCTCGGCCGCATGGCGCATGGTCTCCCAATCGGACTTGCTGCCCATGATTATGCCGACGAGGGGCTGCATCGCGCACGCAGAATTACTGCCCTTGCGCCAGCGTGTAGCCGGGCTGGCCGTCGTAGCTCCGCAAGCTTTCCGTTTTCACGATATCGAGGCCCTGGTCGAGCACGCGCCCGAGCAGCGCCAGCGTCTGACGCGATGTTACGCCGTTGGCGCCCGTGAAACGGCAGCGGAAGCTTTCGGTGCAGAACGTCTCCGGCATGCCGTCGGGCCAGACTTTGACGCCGCGGTTGTCGATCATGGTGAGATTCAGGCCCTCGCCGTTTGCTTTCTCGACGGTTTCGGCCAGCCGCTTCGGATCGAGCGAAGGCCACGCTACATAGATATCGATTCCATCGAGACTGGTATCGGCGGCCCGCCGGGCAGCCTGTTCGGGGCGCGCCGCTTTCGAGGGCGCCGCCCGGTAATGGGCGGGTTTCAGCGTGTGCGGCGTTTTGCCGAGGCGATCGACGACGGCTTGCGCGAACTCCTTCGTCCCGACCTTCTGCTTACTCTGGCCTTCGGTGTAGACGTCGTAGGTATGAACGCCGTCTTCCATCGTCGCGAGCCAGGCGTTGTGAACGCGCTCCGCCACATCGTGCTGTTCGATATGCACCAGCATCAGCACGGCTCCCAGCAGCAGTCCCGAGGGATTGGCGAGATTCTGGCCGGCGCGGCGCGGCGCCGAGCCGTGAATCGCTTCGAACATGGCGCATTGCGTGCCCACGTTCGAAGAGCCCGCCAAGCCCACCGATCCGGCAATCTGCGCCGCCACATCGGAGAGAATATCGCCGTAGAGGTTCGGCATTACGAGCACATCGAACGCTTCCGGCGTATCGGCCATTTTCGCGGCGCCGATGTCCACAATCCAGTGTTCCTTCTCGATCTCCGGATAATCCCGGCCGATCTCGTCGAACACCTTGTGGAAGAGACCGTCGGTCATCTTCATGATGTTGTCTTTGGTGAAGCACGTCACCTTCTTGCGGTTGTGCCGCAGCGCATATTCGAAGGCGTAGCGTACGATCTTCTCGGAGCCAGGCCGGGTAATCAGCTTGAGACACTCGACGACGTTTTCACTCAGGCGGTACTCCATGCCGGCGTAGGTGTCCTCTTCGTTTTCCCGCACCACGACCAGGTCCATGCCGGGATGCTTCGTCTTCACAAACGGGTAATAGGCAACGCAGGGACGCACGTTGGCGTAGAGGCCCAGCATCTTGCGCGTGGTGACGTTGAGGCTCTTGAACCCGCCGCCCTGAGGAGTCGTGATCGGCGCTTTCAGAAATACCTTGGTGCGCCGCAGCGATTCCCATGCGCTTGGCTCGATGCCGGCGGAGTTGCCGCGCAGATACACCTTCTCGCCGATCTCAATGACTTCGGTTTCGATCCGCGCGCCGGCTGCCTCTAGAATGTGGAGCGTCGCCGCCATGATCTCCGGGCCGATGCCGTCGCCGTAGGCGACCGTGATGGGAGTTCGAGTAGCCATGGTCAAGGGAAAACTAAAGGTAGCACTCCGCCGCGGCGAAGTTGCGGAAGGCGCCGAGGAGGAAGTCTGAAGGCGGGCGGGAACGGCGAACGTGTTGCAGATGCAGCGATCGGGAGAATCGGTGGACGCCCTCCGGATTGCGGAACGACGTCCGCAGCTGGTGACGGTAATGTTCGGGTGCGGAATCAGAGCGGCCGGCGTTCAGGTCCGCGGCGAATCGACCGGTTTAGAGGTCTGGGGCCATGTCCGAGCAGAGTCTAGTCAGTGGGGTCGGCCAGACAGGCGGACCGGCGGCGCCACGTCAGAGATGATTGAACATACTGGCGAGAGGAGATCTCGCCCAGGGCGCCGGCAGCGACTTCTATCACCGAGGACCGAGCGCGCGACACGAACGTGAAAGCCTTTTGCCCGTTGAAGCCGACGCCGGCGACATAGAGAGAGCCTTGAGCGTCGAGGGCAATCGCGGTTAGGCGCGGAGATTGCGATTCGGGCATCTGAACCGGCGTCTCGGTAGGCGGGCCAATCGGATCCGCGATCCGCGCCACGTAACCTTGCCCGGCGCGCTGTCCGGCGACGTAGATGGCGCCGATGTTTCCCCTTGTAACGGCAGCTAATTGCACATCGACGGGGAAGACGACTTCCGCGCGATGTTTGGCGCAAGGAGACAGGCCGCCAAGAGCGTGGAGATCCTGTAGCGCTCAACAATGTTTGCCTAGATCTAACATCAACGTGGCAAGACTTGCCTTCCATCGCGCCGTCAGCGCCCATGCAGGCTTCCATCAAGGCAATCGCCTGGCTGAGCGACACTCATTGAAAGCATGCAGCTCTTGAGGGCGGTCCGCGAGCGACCGAGAATCGAATAACTGCAAGATTTCTTCATGCGTCCCTAGCCCGCCAAGGGACGTGTCATCGGCCGATCTCAATGCAACTGAAATCTCGAGATCGCTTGCAATGACGGCGGTCATTCCGGGAATCGCCATGGTGAGATTGGGAGGCGTTGACGCACGGTGAAATGGCCTCTATAAATCTTCCCAAATTCAGCGAGGCAAAACAATGAAGAAAATCGCCGCCGTCCTTAGCCTGCTCGCTCTGCCTGCAGTGCACGCGGCCGGGCAGCCGCAGCGCCCGAAGATTCTGGGTATTGCTCACATGGCGTTCTACGTTTCCGATCTCGCGAAGGCACGGATGTTCTGGACGGACTTCCTCGGTTACCAGGAATGCTTCAACCTGAAGCGCAAGGACAGTAACGACGTTCGTATCGCCTTTATAAAGATCAACGATACCCAATATGTCGAGTTATTCGCGGAGAAGCCGCGCACCGCGGGCGTAATGCTGAATCATATCTCGTTCTATACCGAAAACGCGGATGCGATGCGGGACTATCTCGCGGCCGAAGGCGTCAAAGTTCCCGATAAGGTAGGCAAGGGGAAGACCGGCAACAAGAACTTCAATATTACGGACCCGGACGGTAACATCGTCGAGATTGTCGAATATGAGCCCGATAGCTGGACCGCGCGCGAGATCGGGAAATTTATGCCGGAGGCGCGAATCTCCGATCACATCCGGCACGTGGGCGTGAAGATCGGTTCGTTGTCGGCGGCAAACGGCTTTTATCACGGTATCCTCGGCTTCCATGAAATCTGGCGCGGCGGCGGCTCGCCAACCGTTCTGAGCTGGACCAACATGCAGGTTTCCGATGGTTCCGATTATCTGGAATTCATGCTTCAGGGGCCAAATCCCAACCCTTCGAAGAACGGCACGAAAAATCATCTCTGTCTGGTGGTTCCGGATTGCCGCCGAGCGGCCGCCATTCTCAAAGCCCGGCCCGCTTCCAAGAATTTCAAGATGGAGGACATGAAGGTCGGCGTCAATAGAAAGCGCCAGGTCAACCTCTACGATCCGGACGGTTCGCGCGTGGAATTGATGGAGCCGAACACAGTGGATGGCAGGCCCACGCAGCCGTCCAACGCTCCGCCGCCTATACAATGATCGGCGTGTTGGACCAACGATCGCGAAAACACGCGGAATGGCCGACGCAAGGACGCGTTGGCTTAAAGGCCCAGCATCTCGCGCGTTGGGGTGGTGAGAAGTCTTGAGATGTTCCTGAAGCACCCATTACGAGTCCCAGGGCGGCGGGTTCAATAGCATCGGTTTCGATCCGCGCGCCGGCCGCATCTGGAATCGAGAGCCGTCGCCGCCATGGCTAGGCGAACGCAGCAGTTTGGAGCTCATAGGCGTGAACCGCTCGAAACCGATGGAGTGAAACGCGGCGGTGATCATCGACGAATTGAGACCACTTGTCGAGAACGGCTCACTCGATCGACCCCGCTGAAAGGCGCCCCTCGACGGATTTGCAGCGGCATAGGATTGCGTGCTCGGGCGGCCTAAGATAGTCTAACCGGTATCTTGAAACGACCGCGGAACGCGCGGCCGTTCTTGACGGAGCATCTGTCATTCGGAAAATGATCTAACACTTCTTTACAGAGCGCGCGGTAACGGGAGAGCGCTTGCGCACGCTTCTGATTACAGAACCCAACAATCAGGAGACAACCTTTGAAAAATACATGGATTTACAGAACGCTTGCAGGCGCGCTCTTCGCATCAGCGATGGCGATCAGCGGCTCGGCTGGGCCTATCCCCCAACAGATCAAGGTTACGCTGCCGTATCCTGTGATGATCGGCAGCACACAAGCGCCCGCGGGAGAGTACGCGATTCAGGTGCTTAGCGATGCGGCGAGCGGCCCATTAATGCTGTTCTCCTCAAGAAACGGATTTGCGGTTGAAGCATTCGCGACGGCCATCCCGCTCAATGGCAGGGCAATCAGCTCGAAAACCGAGATCGTGTTGAAGCGGCAGGGAGACACCCGCGAACTGGATAAGATCCTGGTCGAAGGCCGGGACATCGGTTACGAGTTTCTGAAGTAGCTCTACCCTACCCGGGGGCTAATGCGCTTGCTGTCCAGATTGCTACATGCCGCTCCGACAAACCCCGGTGCTACGTTTGCGGTCACGTCTGCGGGCTCTCAACGCGTTGGCCCTCTCGATGACGACAGTTGCGCGATGGCAGGTTCGCGCTGTGCCTAGAAGTTCGCTTTCGATCGCGCTCATACTGTGTTGCGCCGGCGTTCAGGCTCCCGCTTCGGCGCATTCCATGGATCAAGCAGCCGTCCTGCTCGATTTCCGGGACAGCGCGATCGAAGCCGAGCTGCAGCTACCGATTGAACGATTGCAAGCCGCTATCGGCGCGCCCATCACTCAGCACAGCATCGAGCTGGAGCCGGCTCGCATCAGGAGGTACATTCTTCGTCGTTTCTCGGCCGCCCTTCCTGACGGCCGAGAATTTGGAGCTGAAATAAACGCTCCTCTTCGTTTGTCCAGCATCGAAGGCGGTTCGTATCTCGTCGCGCGCCTTCGCCTCACGCCGCCGGCTGACGCGGGCGCAAATCTTTTCGACTTAAGGTGGGACCCTCCTCTCGATCGCCTTCCGTCGCAGGTGATCCTGGTCTCGATCCGCACCGACTGGCGGACGAGCACATTCGCGAATAACCCGCAGTTGCTCGGAGTGCTCCGTGGCGGCAGCCGGTCCGTCCGCGTGGATCGCAGAGATGGGACGTGGTGGCGTGGCTTTGAAAGCTTGTTCAAACTCGGTATGCGCCACATCGCCGAAGGGACCGATCATCTTCTGTTCCTGCTCGTGCTGCTGCTTCCCGCGCCCCTTTTTGTTTTGCATGCGCGCTGGGCGAGCTACTCCGGAATACGCCCATGCCTTTGGCGCATCGGCAAGGTGGTCACGGCCTTCACGGCTGGACATTCCATCACTCTCGCCTCTGGCGCTATGGATCTCTTTCATGTTCCGAGCCGCCCTATCGAGGCGCTGATCGCAGCTTCGATACTCGTTTCCGCCGTGCACGCGCTCCGTCCGTTATTTCCGGGCCGGGAAGCCGTGATCGCCGGCTGCTTCGGGCTCGTCCACGGTCTGGCGTTTGCGACAACGCTAGCCGGCCTTGGCCTCGGCCGCTGGGAACGCGCCGCTGGCATATTCGGCTTCAACGCCGGCATTGAGGCCATGCAACTCGTAGTGGTCGCCGCCGCGTTGCCCTCACTGATTCTGTTGAGCCGGACGCGTCTGTATACGGCGATCAGAATCACCGGCGCCCTCTTTGCCGGCGCTGCCGCAACCGGATGGATTGCGCAGCGCCTCTGGAATGTTCCGAATCCCGTCGACCCGCTCGTAATGGCAATTGCCGAACGCGCCGCTTGGGTCGCGATCGGACTAACATCGCTGGGTTTTGTCGCCCGAAATTCACCGCGGCTCGGAAGGAGCTCTCTACGCAAATGATCCGATTATCAATCCTGGTTTTGTTATCGCTATCCGCTGCCATGGCGCAAACAGCAACGTCCCGAATCGTGAGCGCCGCGAACACGTTCCTTTCGACGCTCGATCACAAACAGCGGCAAACCGTGCTGTTTGCATTCGACGATCAAAAGCAGCGGACGCGCTGGTCCAACCTCCCGGTTGCAATGATTGAACGCGCGGGGCTGAGCATGGGAGAGCTGAAAGCCGGCCAGCGTTCCGCCGCACTGGCTCTTATTGCTTCCGCGCTCAGCAGCCGGGGCTTCGAGAAGGTTCAGCAGATCATGGAAGGCGACGAGATCCTGAAGTCCAACGAACGAAACAACCCAATATTCGGCAAGGATCTCTACTACATTTCTATCCTCGGCACGCCCTCCGAAAGCGATCCTTGGATGGTACAGTTCGGGGGCCACCATCTCGCGCTCAATATTACTATCGCCGGTGAACGCGGCGTCCTAACGCCGACCCTGACCGGCGCACAACCTGCTCTCTACGCCATCAACGGCAAAACCGTCCGCCCACTCGGCCAGGAGAGCGATAAGGCTTTCGCGTTACTGAACGCGCTCGACGATAGTCAACGGAATCAAGCGATTCTGAGCTACCGTTTGGCCGATCTGGTGCTCGGGCCCGGGCAAGATGGCAAAACCATCCAACCGGAGGGACTGAAAGCTTCGGCGATGAACGAGCGGCAGCGCGCCATGCTGATCGATGTCATATCGGAGTGGTCGGGCATTATTCACGCGAGCGCGGCGGCAGCGCGTATGAGGGAGCTTAAAGCCGACATCGACGAGACTTGGTTCGCGTGGAGCGGCCCGGCAACCGTTACTCCAGGGAGCAACATCACAGCCTATTACCGTATTCAGGGACCGCATCTCGTCATCGAGTACGCGCCTCAACGGCTGGGCGGCGATCCTTCGATGCACGTCCATACGATGTACCGGGATCCGACGAACGACTACGGCCGAAAGTTCACCGCAAAATGAACGCGAGGCGCGCTTTTTCTACCGCGATTCTGTGCGCCGGGATGCCTGTTTTTGCGCACAGGTTGGACGAGTATCTGCAGGCCACGATCATGTCAGTTGAGAAAGACCGTGTTCAAGCGCAGATTTGTCTGACCCCAGGTGTCGCCGTTTTTCCGACTGTGCTTGCGGCTATCGATACCGATAGGGACGGAGTCATTTCAGAAGCCGAGCAGCGGGCTTACGCTGGGCGGGTGCTTCGGGATTTGTTAGTCACCATTGACGGCGATCCTTTGAAACCACGGCTGACCTCCCTGCAATTTCCAACAATTGAAGAGATGAAAGAAGGACGCGGCGAGATCCAGATCGAGTTCAACGCCGATCTGCCTCCGAACGGCCCCAACCGAAAACTAATCTTCGAAAATCATCACCAAAGCCAAATTGCGGCCTATCAGGTGAATTGTCTGGTTCCGCGCGATCCCGATATTCGAATCCTCGCGCAGAATCGAAATTACTCGCAGTCGCACTATGAATTGGATTATGCGCAGGCTGGCGTTCGTTCGATTCGCGACTGGCTCGGCACGGTGGCGGTGCTTCTGTTTGTGTGGCTCGCATTGTGGTGGAGCAGGAAACGGGAGAAAATCACGAACAAGTCAACACCACTTCATAACATGAACTGAAGACAGGTCCGCGTCTATAAACACATCGGATGCAGCGGAGAAATCCGGGCTGTCCTCGTCGGTGGTGGAGACTCCCCGCCCCGCAAGTCGAAATCAATCGTACGCCGGCCACTAACCCTGGACGCGTTTCTCTTTTCCCGCCCAGAATTTCTCTCTTAAGAGAAGCTTGCGGATCTTGCCGGTCCCCGTCTTGGGCAGCGGCTCCTCGGCAAACTCAACCACTCGCGGCAGCTTGAACTTTCCGAGGCGGCCCTCCAGAAATTCCAAAAGGGCGTCGCACGTGAGCGACGATCCCGGTTTGCGCACCACCACCGCGACCGGCACTTCGCCCCATTTTTCGTGCGGCGCGGCGACCACCGCGCATTCGAATACCTCGGGGTGCGCGAAGATGGCCTTCTCCACTTCAAGCGAGGAAATATTCTCGCCACCGCTGATGATGATCTCTTTCTTGCGGTCCACGATATGGATGTAGCCGTCCTCGTCCCACACGGCCATGTCGCCGGTATGGAACCACGGTCCGGTCATCACGGCCGCCGTCGCGTCCGGCTCCTTGTAATAACCTTCCATGATGTGATCGCCCATGGCGACCACTTCGCCGATGGCCTGCATGTCCTTGGGAACGTCGTTCATGTGCGGATCGACCACGCGAACGCATACGCCCGGCACCGGCCAGCCGGCCATGGCGTGGCGGCGATAACGCTCCGGCCCTTCGTCCGGGATGCCGCGTTTGCGGCGCGCCGACGTGAGGACTGGCGCTGTCTCGGTAAGTCCGTAGCCTCCGAAGGCTTCACAGTGGAAAGCGGTTTCGATGCGTTCGATCAGCTCCGGCGAGGACGCGGCTCCGCCCAGCATGATCTGACGCATGCTCGACAAATCGTATTCACCAATATCCGGAGCGTTGAGCAGCGCGTTGGCCATGGTTGGAACCAGGCTCATATGAGTGGCGCGATGCTGCTCGATTAGCTTGAATACTCCGGTGGGCTCAAAACGGCGCACCATAATCTGCTTGATGCCCAGCATGGTGGAGGCCTGCGGCCGTCCCCAGCCGTTGGCGTGAAACATCGGAATGGTGTGCAGATCCACCATGGTCTCGATTTGTTCGAAGAGTCCGCCGACCGAGAGTGCGTGAAGATATAAGGTGCGGTGGCTGAGCGTTACGCCTTTCGGCGTTCCGGTGCTGCCGCTGGTATAAAACAGCTCGGCCACGGCGTTTTCGTCGATATCGAAAACGTCAGCGCGCCCGGCGTGCCCCCGATCGAGGATCTCTTCGTAAGTCATGTCCGCCGCCGCGGTCTTCTCGCCGGTGGTGACGTAGCGCGCAATGGCTGGGCAGGCCGGCCGCAGTTTTTCGATCAGGGGGAGAAAGTCGTTCTCGAAAATCAGCATGCGGGCGCCGGAGTGATTCAAAATGTTGGTTAGCTCGAGCGGCGAGAGGCGCACATTGAGCGGCATCACGATGGCGCGGGCCTGCACCACGCCGTAGTATCCTTCGAGCAACTCGTGGGTGTTGAAGCTCAGGTACGCCACGCGATCGCCGGGCTCGATACCCGCGGCCGCCAGCCCCGTTGCCAGACGCTCCGCGCGTTCGCCGAACTGCGCGTACGTAAACTGCTTATCTCCCGAAACGACGCCGATGTCGTTTCCAAACAGGTCCACGGCGCGGTGCAGACAACGAATGGGAGTCAGTGGCACGAACATTGGAACAATCGGATTGTACTACGGGGCCGTCTTACGTCTCAGTGCGTCATGGCATACACGACGTAATTCACGCCGATGCGAATGGCGAGTCCTGAAAATTTCTCCGGATAGCGCGGATCGTCCGCGAACTCCCAGGCGTCGCCGACATCGGAGTTGTAGGAGATGGCCACCATCACTCGGCCCTTGTCGTCGTAGATGCCGCGCCAATGCGCTCCCACGCCGCCGTCCCATGGGTTCTTCGCCCCGGCGCGCAAGTGCGCCTGTCCGGGAATCTGGAAGCGGTCGTTGAGGTCGTAGACGGTGTGGAAGATCGGGTCGTCGTCTTTGATGTCGACGATGGGGCGGTCCGGAAAGACCAGCTTGATGCGCTGCTCGAACATCTGCCATTCGAAATTGCCGTGAAAATCGTCGGCCATGAAGAATCCGCCGCGCAGCAAATATTCGCGCAGTATTTTCGCCTCCGCCGGCGTCAGCCCCCACTCACCTACCTGCACGGCGTAAAGCCACGGCCAATTGTAGACCTCGTTGCCGTCTTCGAGCTCGATAGGCTGCTCGACGGAGCGCGTATGAATGCGCGTCAAGCGCCGCATGGCGAGTGAGAAGTGCCGGTCGGCGCGCGGGTAATCCTGCGTCCACAGCGACAGCCCCTGGCGCCAGTCGCCGTCGAAGCGCCCGGCATAACCGTCGTTGGGACCCGGTGGATACATGAGCCGCGCGAAGGACCACTCGGCCTTCTGCTGCCAGTCCGGGGGCGTCTCAAATTCGTAATACTCGACGCCCGGATACTGATGAAACGGCCGCTGGAAGGCGAAGAGCGCTCCCATAAGAGCGAACCCGCATACCGTCCGCCACAAGGCTTTGCTCCGGTTCACTGCCGCCATCCATCCAACCACTTTCAACTTCATCCGGAATGCCCGGCCGCGCGTAGTGCAGCCTCCAGGGACGAGCATAACACCTGGACGCCGCGGTCCCCGGCGCCGTTGCCGCGGGATGGCTCCCGCAATCAAATCCGCTGGTAGATCTTGTAGTCGCCGCTCTCGAAAGCCAGCCGGTAATTGGACATCACTTGCTGGATGTGATTGTAGATCGCAGGATGCCGCTGCCGGTGGACGTTGAAGGCGTCGGCGTAGATTTCCTCGACCACGATAAATCGGGCGGCCTTCTTTGAAAAATAACCGAAGGTGTCGTCGTCGATCATGCCGGAGCCGAAGCCATAGCCAAATCCGAAGGAGCAGCTTGCAAACACAATGTCGTCCGCTGAGGCGCGCTGTTTGACGAATGCCACGGCGGGATCGTAGATTCTTTGCACTTCTTGCAGCCGCACGTGCAACAGAATTCCGCCTGCTCCGACCGCCACCAGCAAGATGACCGCGGCCGCCACAACTGGGCGCAGTTGCGGTCTCCACTGCCACGCCGAATAGAGCGCCACGCCAAGGCATGAGAGGTACAACGGGAGCAGATGGACGAGGTAGTAGTTGAACTTCATGCCTTCGTAAAAGGTGAAGAAAAAAACGTGGATCGCGGTCACGCTCAGTAGAACGCGATAGCCGGGGTTGCGCCGGATGGAACCGCTGGAAATGCAGATCGCCAGCCCGGCGGCGTATCCCGCCAAGGCGAGCGCTTTGAATTTCACAAGGGAACTTTCATGTCCGGCCGAGTGGCCCATCAATCCGTACGCGGTCAGATACCGGTAGCGGATTTCGTTCACGAGGGTTTGCCAGGGGTGCAACAATCCGACTCGATTTCCGGCGTTCCCGAAAAATTGATCTTTGAAATCCGGGATATCCTGGAGAATATACCAACCCCAAACCGCGCCGCCGATCAGGTAAGGAACAGCGGCGAGGGCGACCTCTCGCACGGTTATACGGCGCCGGTCGTAATATAAGATCAAGAAACACAGGCCTAGGAAATAGACGAGACCGTTCGGATGGGTCATGCCCGCGAGCGCGATACACGCATTCCCGGCGAATAGCGCAAGAGGAAAATTCCGCACGCGCAACAGCAGAAATAAAGTATATCCACTGAATCCCAGGGCCGCGACCATCATGTCGTAACGGCCGAACGCGGCGGCGGCGATCATCTGGTAATCGAAAGCAGTGAGGACGACAGCAAGCAGGGCGATGAAAGCGTTCCCAGACAGCCGTTTCAATAGATGATACAGGGCGAAACAGAGCAGGAGCGCCCAAAGCAACGACAGAGCGCGCGTTGTGAACAGGCTGAAGCTCGCAATTTTATACCACAGCCCCAAAGCGATCATTTGCAGCGGAAAAATATAGTAGACGTGGTGGTGAATGCCGTGGAAGCCGGGCGTGGCCTCATCGAAGAACGGCATTGCCAGATAGCCCTTCGACGCCAGCGTCAATCCGGCGCTGGCGGACATGGCTTCATCGTTCCAGGGCTTGCGCGTGCGCGCTTGCGCAACCACTAACGCCACGTATCCCGCCGCCACTAACGCGAGAGCGACAACGAAAACCCGGGAGGACCACGGAAGGCGTGAAACAGGCCACATCGGCGGACTGATTCTAACATCCGGGGACGCTGTTGCGCGCACAGAACGTCACTTTGCGGAGGCCTCGTTCTTATATACCTTGCCGCTCTTCATCACGAAAACAACGCGGCGCACGGCCGTGATGTCGTCGAGCGGGTTGCCCTTCACGGCCACGAGGTCCGCTTCGAGACCTTCCTGTACTGCGCCCGTTTTATCTCCGATCCGCAGCGCTTCCGCCGCCAACGACGTGCCGCTTACGATGGCCTCCATCGCGGGTTGACCGCCGTCCCGCACGCGATAAATGAACTCCTCGGCGTTGCGGCCGTGCGATCCTGCGACCGCGTCGGTTCCCAAGACGATTTTCACGTGCAGGGCCCGCGCGCGGCGAAAAACGTCCGCCATGAGCGGCACGGCCTTCTCCATTGCCGCAAATCCTTCGTCATTGTAGTTCCCGATGCCTAGAAACTTCTGTTTATTTTCGAGGTAATTATGCAGCACCAGGAAATTGGGGTCGAAATACACGCCGCGGCCGGCCATGAGCCGCAGTGTGGCATCGTCCAGAAACGCTCCGTGCTCGATGGAGGTACAGCCCGCAAGCACGGCCGCCCTGGCGCCGGCCGAGGCGTGCGCGTGGACAACGGAACGCAGGCCGAGAGCGTTAGCTTCGCCGCATGTGGCCTGGATCTGCTCATCGGTCATGCTCTGCGCGCCCCCGTCGCGGATGCTCTTGGTCGCGAATAGCTTTATCAGATCTGCGCCGTCCTCTTTCATCTTTCGCACGTAGGCGCGAATCTGTTCCGGCGTACCGGTGTTGTCCGTGACGGCGCGGAGTGAAGTGAGAATACGCGGTCCCGGGAGTTGTCCGCTATTGATAAGCGTGCGGAGCTCGCCGTCAATCGCGGATCCGACGCTTTGGACGGTGGTGAAGCCGCCCATCAGCGTCGCGTAGGCGTTGGCCTCGGCGTACAGCGCGCCGCTTTGAGGAGTCTCAATGCTGCCGCGGCCGCCCTGCTCCAGACGGTTTTCGCGATTGAAATACCAACCCAGATGAACGTGGGTATCGATCCAGCCGGGCATCACGGTCAAACCACTGAGGTCGTAAGTGGCACGTCCCCTGGCATCCGAAATTGCGGCGATGCGCGTTCCCTCGACAACGATTTGCTTATTTCGAAGGATGTGGCCTTTGCCGTCGAGAATGGTCGTGGTCTTGATCGTCACGGGTTGGGCCGCGGCGCCGGCGAGAGCCATTATGAACATAAACCCGCGTCGCATTGGACGATGATACTGTAGCCGGGGGCAGCGGCGGGCGAATTTCAATCCTGGCGCAGCGTGTGAATGGGATCGAGCCGCGAGGCGCGGCGCGCCGGGGCCGCGGCCGCCAGCAGCGCAATCGCGCACAGAACGGCCACGGCCGCGCCGAGCGCCGCTGGATCTTCCGGCCCCACCTGGAACAACAGCGAGCGCAATAGCCGCGCGGTCGCCAGCGAGGCGGCGGCGCCGATCGCAATTCCCGCCGCCGTCCAGCGCCCCGCTAATGCAAGCGTCATGCGCACGATGCTCGCGGGAGTGGCGCCCAACGCCATGCGCACCCCGACCTCGCGCGCGCGCTGTATCACCAGAAACGACATGACGCCGAACAATCCCACAGCCGCGATCGTCACGCCCACGGCCGCGAAAACGGCGAGCAGGACGGCGTAGAAGCGCGGCCTCTGGTCGATTTCGCGCAGGCTCTGGCGCATTGTTTCCACTTCCACCGGCAGGGCCGGATCGAGCGATGCCAGGATGGCGCGGATGGAACTGGCCGCCAGCTTCGGATCGATGGCCGTGCGCGCGATCACGACGGCGGAGCGCCAGCCCGTGGGCGGCTCCTGATTTTGGAAATTGAAATCGGCCGAGTGCTTCCGCATGATGTAATATTCCGGCCAGCTCTGCCGGGTTGGACCGAGATTCGTCACGTCGCGCGCGACGCCCGTCACGGTGGTCCACTGGCCATGCGGTCCTTTGAGTATGCGCTGGCCGATGGGGTTGCGATGCGGAAACATGCGCCGCGCCAGCGACTCGCTGAGTATCGCCACGAATGTGGCCGGATCGCGGTCCTGCTCCGTGAACGGCCGTCCGCGCACGATCGGGATTCCCAGCGCCGCGAAATAGCCGGGCGTGACATAACGCCAACCGACCATGCCGCCGGTGCCTTCAGGACGGCGCGGCTGGCCTTCGATATCGATCGACGCGAGGGGGCGTCCGCGCATTCCGCCGGAGGGGGGAACCGAATCCGCGATGGCTGTTTCCTCCAGGCCCGGCGCGGCGGCAAGGCGGCGCTCCAGTTCATTGAAGAACGCGAGCTGTTGGCCGTCGCTGCCATAGTGCTGCCGGCCCAGCACGAATCGCGCTGTGAGCACGTGGCCGGTTTCGATTCCCAGCGGGACGCTTTCGAGTTTCCACAAGCTGTGCAGCAGGAGGCTGGCCGCGGTCAATAAAACCATGGAGAACGCGATTTCGAGCGTCACCAGCGCGGAGCGCAATCCGCCGCGCGAGCGTGGGGTAGCGCTCCAGCCTCCCAGGAGCGACGAACCGGAGCGGCGCAGAGCGGGCGCGAGGCCGAAAAGCAGGCCCGAGCCCAAGGCGGCAGCCATGGTGAAAAGCAGCGCGCGTGCGTCGATCGTGGCTTCGTTGAGGCGTGGCAGCGCCGCGGGCGCCATGGCGACGAAGATGCGCAATAGGATGTAGGCGAGAGCGCAGCCGACGCCGCCGCCGATGGCGCTGAGCAGCAGACTTTCGGTGAGCGCCTGGCGCGCCAAGCGCAGGCGGGAAGCGCCCAGAGCCGCGCGCATGGCGAGCTCGCGCTCGCGCGAGGCGGCGCGCACCAGCAACAAGCTCGCGATATTGGCGCAAGCGATGAGGAGCACGGCCAAGACTGCGCCAAACAGCGCCAGCGATGCCGCGCGCGCATCGCCTAACTGCCGGTCGCGCACCGGGCGCACGCGGAACGATATTTCCTTGCGAAACTGCGGCGGCACGGTCTCGAGCGCGCGCCGGAACTGCGGCTGTAATTGCGCCATCGCCTGCCTCACCGAAATTCCGGGTTGCAGCCTGGCGAACACGCGCAGAGCGCGGCCGGCATGCTCGGTGGCTTCGTTCAGCGCCAGCGGGAGCAAAACATCGGTTTGCGTGAGCGTCGGCATCATGAAATCTTTGGGAAGGACGCCAACGATCTCGGCCGGCGCGCCATCGAGTACAAGCGTACGGCCTACAACGCGCGGATCGGCGGCGAAGCGACTGCGCCAAAGGCCATAGGAGATCATGGCCACGCGCGGTCCTCCAGGGCTGTCCTCCTGGCGCGTGAAGCCGCGGCCGGCGAGGGGCCGTATTCCGAAGACTCGCAGGAAATTGGCCTCGAGACGCAGGGCGCGCAGCCGTTTTGGATTATCTTCAGTAAGATCGGTCGCGATGGTTCCGGCCTGAAACGCCGTCACTTCTTGGAACGGCCCGGGATCGCGGCGCAAGTTGAAATACGGCTCGGCGAAAAGAAATTCATTGCTGTCGAGCGGCGCCATCATGCCAACCGATACCAGTCGATCTTCGTTCGCGTATGGAAGCGCGCGAAAGAGGATGCGGTCCACGGCGCTAAACACTGCGCTGCTGGCGCCGATGCCGAGAGCCGCCGCGAGGATCGCGGTCGCGGAGAAGGCGGGATTCCGCCGTAGGCCGCGAATCGCGTAGCGCAGGTCCTGAAACGTGGTCTCTAACGCGGACAGCATCGATATTCAGACACCGTCCGCGCCGGGGTTGTTCCCGCATTCAGCGATCGTTTCGAAAAATGGGAGTCACGCGCCGATCATTGCTGTCGTTGCGATCGTTGCGTCCACGGTTGGTGGAGCGCGTGTTGACCTCGCGCCGGTTCACAACCGGAGCCGGAGCGCGCCGCAGCATCGACTCCGCGGGAACGTTGCGGTCAACATCGCGAGAAACATTATGATCCTGTGCGCTTGCCGTGAGGGGCGCGAGCGTCAGCATCCCGAGCAGCATACTCGCGAATCCAAATCTCTTCAGTACGTTTTTCATGGCCTGTGGCCTCCCTTTCGAGGTTGGTTTTCTTCTTTTTCCAACCTCTGGGTATTGGAGTGGACTCGCAGGGCATCGGCACGCAAAGATGTGTATCGATGCTCGCTAGAGCGTGCGAGTTACTTTGCTTAAGGTCCGCGGTCGGTCGGGGTTCAAACCCTTCTGCTCCGCTAAGCGCGCCGCGAAGAGCTGCATCGGGATGATGTACGGGATGGGGGTGAACATATCTTTCCAGGCCTCCTCGGACGGCGGCGGCAATTCCGCGGGAATGCATATGGCCCTCCCTAGATTGAGCGCGGCGGAATTGGCCGGGTCGGTGACGACGAGCGTCTCCGCTCCGATCTGGTTCAGCTTCTCGATCATTTCCCGCATGCCCGGCCAGGTGACTCCGGAGGGCGCGAAGAGAAACGCGGGAAAGGATTGCCCGACCATGGCGATCGGCCCATGAAGAAGATCGGCCGATGAGAAGCGCTCCGCGATGACGTAACAGGTCTCCATGAGCTTGAGGGCAAACTCGAACGCATTGGCGTAATTCAATCCGCGTCCCACCACCACCGCGTGATCCATGAAGCGGTAGCGCTCGCAGCGCGCCGCGATCTCGTCTTCGAGGCCCAGCGCGGCCGCTGCCAAATCGGGTATGCGAGCCATGTCCGCCGTCCGAATGGGCGCCCCGAGAGCATAGGCGAGCAGATATTGCATGAGAAGCTGACCGGTGTAAGTCTTGGTCGCCGCAACGCTCTTTTCCTTTCCCGCGCGTACCAGAAAAATATGCTCCGCGATGCGGGCCAGCGTGCTCCCCGGCTCGTTGGTAACGCCGATCGTCAATGCGCCCTGCTCGCGCGCCCGTTCGAGAACGTAATTGGTGTCCGTCGATTCGCCCGACTGCGAAATCGCGATGGCCAGGACGCCATCGAACTTAATGGAGGATTTGTACAGCGTGAAGATCGACGGCGCCGCGAGAGATACCGGGATGCCGGTGGTCATTTCGAGCAGATAGCGGCCAAACTGCGCGGCGTTGTCGGACGTGCCGCGCGCGGCCAGCAACACCAGCCGGGGGCGCTGCGCTTCGAGGCGGCGGCGCAGGTCTTCAATGGGTCTGAGCTCTTCGCGAAACGTGCGCTCGAGAGCGGCCGGCTGTTCGCGGATCTCCGCGAGCATTTGCGACATGAGTCAATGGTAGCCGGTTACAGTTCGCGCGGCCGCGTTTCCGTGCCAACCCAATCGAGATGCGTCAAAGCCTCCGTGGGAGGCAGATTCAGAAGGTGCGGTTTGAGCACGATGAGCGTGTCGGAGCGGTCTTCTTCCTTCGTCTTCTTGCGCAAAAACGGGATCATGGTGAGGCCGGGAATGCCCGTTATCGTCTCCAGCTCGGATTTCGAAGCGAGACCGGCCAACACAGCCCATTCGCCGTTTCGCAGGCGAACCTTCGATTCCAGTTTTCTATCCGTAATAACCGGGATGCCATTCAGGCTGGACGCTCCCAGCAGTTTGAACTCCGCGCTGACGTCGAGGCTCATCTCATCCATGCCGTGAGCGCGCGGCGTAATTTTCAGAACCAGGCCGAGGTCCTCGAAGTTGATCTGCGGCGCGGGCAGGTACTGTCCGCTTACGCCGGCGGTTCCGGAATAACTGTTGACAATGATGGGGTACTTTTCGCCGGCATGAAAGGATGCGGCGGCTCCGTCCGACGTCACGACCTGGGATTGCAGCAGCGTGGTCGCCATCGAATCGGTGGCAGTGGCAAACAGCGTCGCGTTGGTGAGACCCAGCCCCATGAAGCTGGCGCCCGCGCCGAATGTCAGAAAGCTGGCGAAGCCGGCAGGAATGCCGCTGGTCGTGAAATACTGCGGCAGACGCCCGATCAGCTTTCCAAAGCTTAGCAAGGGAAATGTCGTGGGCAGATCGAGTCCCCAAGTGCTCGTTTTGGTCTTGTCGATGGTGAGGATATCGATATCGATCGCGACTTGCGGCCGCGCCCGCATCAGATCATGGAACAGCATCTCGGCGGCGCGTATTTTCCAGACGCGGTCGCGCACAAGGATGAGGCGGTGCTGCGTATCGACCATGAGCCAATGTATGTCGAGCGTTCCTCGGATCGCAGTGGCGACCTCCTGCATCTCCTGGACCGTAACTGGATCGGGAATCGGAATCACAACCGCCGCCGTACTTTCAAGCTCGGAGCGCTTCTGCGTGGTGTCGTTCGCAACCAGGATCAGGCGATCACCGCCGGGGACGACGAAAGAATCGGTCGCATCCTGAAGCTCTCGCAGGGCCTCGCGGTAATCCACGCCGTCCACTTGAAAGTGGATGGCGGGCCGGGGCTGATATCCCGTGTCGAAGACGACGAGGAGGTTGAACGCGCTCGCGACCTTCTCGAACAGCGCCTTCGAATCCCCTTTGAGGTCGAAATCCTTGCGGCCAGGGGTGGCGTTCAGTTCCGGCGGGGGCAGCGGATGGCGCTTCGCTTCTTCGATGTCCCAGGGAGTGAGATTGCCAAAAAGCGACGAATCGAGAACGGGCTTTGCCACCGGCGCCTCGTCCGGTTTGCCGCCTAGCGCGGCCCCAATCGCCGGATCCGCCATGGAGGCGATGGGGCGCAGGGCCTGCGCTTTGGTCCAATAGGAGACGTTCGTGGGGTCCATTGCCGCGGCCTGCGAATAAAGCAGGTAGGCGCGCACGCTTTGTCCCGCCTTTTCGGCTTTTTGACCTTCTCGAAACAGATCGGGCGCGCCCGGCTCCGCCGCCACGCACACGACCGCGCACGCGCACAACGCCCATACGAACGATCGAGAGAATGCCACCTGAAGAATACTTGACGGGCGCCGGATGA
>CAWITB010000011.1:0-141392 GCA_963838885.1 Bryobacterales bacterium
CAAGCCGGAGAGCGACCGTGTCGGTCACATCAGCAAGGAACACGGGGAAGTTGGCCGCGGTAAAATTCGAGAGCCGTGGCCGGCGACAGTTAAGACCGCCTCATCAATGGTGCCATAGAGCCCGGATGCAAGCATGGTTCTGGGCTTCGCGTTCATATCAGTGGTGACGTTGGCTGCTTGTTGTTGAGGCGGTCCGACGATCCCGTTTAGGAGACTGCCCGATCTGCGAGCCTGGGCCGCCGCCCCCGGCAACTCTAAAGCAAAACTGAAGCGGAGGTGAGCCCGATGTCACAAGCAAAGAAGCGAAAGCTGAAAGAAAAGGAGACGCCGGAATTGCCCGTCATGAACCCAACGGCTGCGGGGATCGATATCGGCGCCACGGAGATCTACGTTGCCGTTCACCCGGATTGCGACCCAGAGCCGGTGCGCTCGTTTGCCACGTTTACAAAGGACCTTAATCAATTAGCCGACTGGCTGAAGGCATGCAAGGTAAATTCCGTAGCGATGGAGTCCACAGGCGTTTACTGGATCCCATTGTTTCAGATTCTGGAATCGCGTGGTTTCGAAGTCTGTTTAGTGAACGCCCGGTATTATCAGAATGTTCCCGGGCGCCGTACCGACGTATCGGATTGTCAATGGTTGCGGCACCTGCATTCCGTGGGATTGCTGCGGCCGTCGTTCCGGCCGGCAGACCAAGTGTGCGCCCTTCGATCGCTTGTGCGTCACCGGGACAGCCTAATCCAGTCGGCATCCAGCCACGTGTTGAGAATGCAGAAGGCGTTGAATCAAATGAATCTGCAGATCCATCACGTGATCAGCGACATTACTGGGATCACAGGTCTTCGCATCATTGAAGCCGTTCTGGCAGGCGAGCGAGATGCAGCTAAACTGGCGGGGCTGCGGGATGGAAGGATCAAAGCTTCGGAAGAAACCATCGTCAAATCGTTGGTAGGGGACTATCGCCGGGAACATTTATTCACTCTCCGCCAATCCTTGGCGGCTTGGCGAAACTACCAGAAGTTGATTACGGAATGTGATCGCGAAATCGAGGAGCAACTGAAAGCGTTCGAGTCCGCAATCGATGTGCGGGAAAAGCCTTTAACACCACCCAAGGTGCACCGCCGGAGTCGTTATACCAACGAGCCGAGCTTTGATCTGCGCGGCCATCTGTACCGGGTCTTTGGCGTCGATCTGACGGCGGTGCCCGGGATAAGCGCATTAACGGCGCATACATTGTTGGCCGAAGTAGGACCAGATCTCTCGCGATTCCGGAGCGGCGCAGCATTTTCGTCTTGGCTGGGTTTATGCCCAGACAACGATATCAGCGGAGGGAAGAAACTTTCCGTGAAAACTCGACACGTGAGCAATCGAGCCTCGTATGCCTTGCGGATGGCTGTTAATGGTCTTTACAAAAGTCCAACATGGCTCGGCGATTTCTTTCGACGAATGCGCGCCAAACTGGGTCCACCGAAAGCGGCAACCGCGACGGCTCACAAGCTGGCGCGTATCGTTTACTTACTCCTTTCGACTCGGCAGCCCTACGACGAGAGTGTCTTCGCCAAAATGGAAGAGGCGACTCGGCTGCGCAAAGAAGCCAAGTTAAAAGCTCAAGCAAAGGCGTTGGGCTTCAACCTTGTTCGAGCCTAAACACAGCTCCCGTACAAATGTGTTCCTTAGGAGATGAGCCTGGGCCGCGGATCGGATTCTCATACAAGATGAGCCTGAAGGGGAAGGTCGGGATGCTGGGAATTGATCATCAGCATGGACGATTCAGAAGCGGGGGCCGGAGCAGATCCGGGCATTTCTGGCCGGCAGTGGCGAGGTGCGGTTTGCCGGGCAACGACGCGAGGAAGTGTGCGGCTGGGTGGAGCAGACGCTGGT
The DNA here is from genome assembly GCA_963838885.1 of Bryobacterales bacterium. GTDB lineage: Bacteria > Acidobacteriota > Terriglobia > Bryobacterales > Bryobacteraceae > JAICMB01. The sequence goes on from CAWITB010000011.1 coordinate 1,882, forward strand.
GCGGCGCCAGTATCGCAGCCTGAGCCGGCCGTGCAAGAGTTTGGTGCGAAGCTACATTGCCCGGATGACAGGTCTGAGCCGGGCACAGGTGACGCGCCGGATCACGGCCTAGGGCAACAGCGGGCGGGTGAAAGCGGCGGCTTATCAACGGACCAAGTTGCCACGCGATACACCAGCGCCGATTTGGATCTATTGGCCCACGTCGACAAGGCGCATGGGAACTTGAGCGGACCGGCGACCCGGCGCATCCTGGAGCGTGAATTCAACCAATACGGCCAGGCTGCCTATCAGCGGTTGGCGCCGATTTCGGTGGCGCATCTGTATCGGCTGCGCAACTCGGAAGCCTACCGCAAACGCAATGCCGGCTAGGGCCAGCGGCCCACAGCGATCCCCAGCGGCTAACGGCGCAAGCCACAGCCGCACGGCTCGCCCGGATATCTGCGCATCGACACGGTGCATCAGGGCGATCTCGATGGACGCAAGAGCCTCTATCACATCGTCTTCGACAGACGGATTCCCTATCTACAGGGCGTGGCGGTTCGGAATCAGATGAGTGTCCTTGAAGCGTGTCGGATACTTCAATCCGTATCCGAGCATTCGATCGAAACCGATGTGAGCGATCCAAATGATGGAGAGCGAGAGAATCGCAGGATGATTTGTCCCGAGCGAGCACGCAGCCAATATTAAGGGGGCAGCGTAGCAATGCACCGCGTTATACGAGATCGCTCCAACCCGAACGTTGGCGGCGTAGCCAAGCATCGAGATGTCCGGCACAAGAAACAGTAAGGCAAACTGAAGCCAGCTAGCCTGGATCCAATGGTAGACGAAGAGGCTGACGACAAGCGTAGCAGCCCCTTCAAGATGCAAGAGCGGTCGAGGGGTCATCGCGTATACGAGTTTTAACCTTATCAGATTAGGGCGCCAGGCACCCATCAAATTGCGAGTGAGCACCATTTCGGACGTGTAGCCGCCAACTCGTACATGTGCGGCTTGGTTTGCTGCCGGATGACGCGCAAACCGGACATTCGCATGGCGGAGACCCTACCGCACATCACTCCTCCCTGACGCCGTAGCGTTTACCTGATCTTCGCGCACATCGAGATGGCGCCTAGCGGCGCTGGACTCGGCCTCGCTGAAAAGGCCCCAACGAATTGATGCGGAGCGGCCGTCATTCGAAAGTCTCAGTGCCCGACAAAGTCCTCCAAGGAGAACCTTTTTGGGGGTTTGAGGCGGCTCAGGGATTGTTTCTCCACATGCATCGTGCTGCCGGACGGAGCGCGATGGATTTTCAGCCGCATGGCGGCAGGTTGAAAAGCCGTGTAGGAATCAGGCGATGCTGAGGGGATCGGAACGAAGGGGCTCCGCGATTATCTTTGCACCCGGCCGGCGCCGCCGCCTTGAACGAGCTGCTCTACTTCTTCGCGCGTAAAACGGTTGAAATCGCCCGGCACGGAGTGCTTCAGGCAAGATGCGGCGACCGCGAACTCGAGCGCCTCGCGATGGCCGCCGAGGGCGATCAGTCCGAAAATCAAGCCGCCCGCGAAGCTGTCGCCGCCGCCGACGCGATCGACAATGTGAGTGATCTCGTAGTGACGGCTCACCAGGAACTCCCGGCGGTCGTGCAGGCAGGCCGACCAGCCGTTATGAGAGGCGCTCTTCGATTCGCGCAGCGTAATGGCGATCATGCGGAGGTTGGGGTAGGCGTCCAAGACCTTTTCGGCGAGAGCGCGGTACTGCTCCGTTTCCAGGCTGCCGGCATGAACATCAATGGGAGCGGCGATTCCGAGCGCGGCCTGGCAATCCTCCTCGTTCGCGATGCCCACGTCGACCGAGCGGAACAGCTCGCTCATGACCTCCTTGGCGGACTTGCCGTATTTCCAGAGATTTTTACGATAATTCAGATCGCAAGAGATGGTGAGTCCGCGCTCGCGCGCCGCGCCTAAAGCTTCGAAGCTCAGGCGCGCGGCGCTTTCGCTAATCGCCGGCGTGATGCCGGTGATGTGGAACCAGGAGCCGCCGTCGAGTGCATTGGCCCAGCCGATATCGCCGGGCGAGGCCAGGGCGATGGCGCTATTCTCGCGATCGTAAACGACTTTTGACGCGCGCTGGTTTGCGCCCGGCTCGACGAAATAGAGGCCCATGCGGCCCTTGCCGCGGACAATGCGGGATGTATCGACGCCAAATCTGCGCAGCTCGCCGATGAGAGCGTCGGCGATGGGGTTGTTCGCCGGAAGCACGGTGACATAGCGGGCTGCAAGCCCAAATTGCGCCACGGCGACCGCGACATTGGCCTCGCCGCCGCCGAAGGTCGCCAGGAATTGCGGCGATTGCAGCAGGCGCTCGAAGCCGGGCGGAGCGAGCCGCAGCATGGTTTCTCCGAATGTGATAACGAGAGGCATAAAATTCGCCGAGCCTTCAGACGAAGATGCCGGCCTCGCGGAGTTTCTTGACCAACTTGGAGCGGTAGTGAGTGTCGGTGAGCTCCAGCACGGTGTCGGACAATTTTGCGAGGCGGCCGCGTTCGGCGCTCAGGGCGCGTGAGGCGGTGTCGGCGTCGGGGCAATGGATGATAATGGCGCTGCGGAGGGAGGCTCGCCTGCATTGCGCCATCCAGCCGCGGATCTCGCGTTCTACGTTAGCGGGGAGCGCGACCGAAGCGTGACGGGCGAGCGCTTGGATGACTTGTTCGGCGCCAATGCCGGCGGCAGCCGCGGTCCACACGGACCGTTTCGTGATCCTCAGAACGGAGCCCACGTGCTTACCCTGCCGCTCCGTGAAACCGCTCAACTCGGCTTCGGCGAGAGGGGAAGGGATCATGAAAACGATCTCGAAATTCGGCTGCACCACAATGGGCTTAGCGGATTCGGCCGTCTCGAGAGAAAAATCGCCGGCGAGGCCGAAGAGATAGCGGCCCACTTCCGCCGCGGCCGCGGTCATTTGATTTTCGGCGGTCACTCCCACCTCCACGGCGCCCAGCAGCATGAGAGTGCCGAACAGAGCCTCGGAGAGCGCTTCGAACCAGACGCGTTCCAATTCCTCCTCCGAAGGGTTGTTCAGGTAGTTGTGCCCCAGCACAATTCGCGACGAATTTTTGCGGCCGGACGCCAGGGGATTGTACACGCGCGATTCATACGCGGCGAAATCGAAAGCGAGAACGGCCCTGCCGGCGGGGAGGCGTCCAAAAGAGGCGGCGATCGCATCCTTGCCGGAGAGGGCGCGGCCGTCGATGCGGATATGAGGAGCCAGCGCCTCCCATTCGCCGAATTGACCGTCGTCGCGCGAATCGTGATTTCGTACGCGGTCCAGGATGCCTTTCAATCGCTCCTTCGCGCTCAGAGCGAGCCATGTTTTGCCGCGCGCCGTGACCTCCAGGCGATAGTCGTTTCCGGGCCGGCCGGCGGCTTCCATCATGTCCATCAGCCGCAGCCGCCATATCGCGTTGCGGATACGGGTATGCTCGTTTATCTTGACGAAGGCGGTCAACCAATCGGGAAGCTGCAGCAATCTCGCGGCGACCTGTTTTTCAGACTTCTGGTAAAGGTCCTCCGAAGCATTGGCCATCAGCCGCAATGGCTCCGCCATGCAGGCGGTGAGCACCGCCACTATATCGTCGACCAGCACGGAAGCGTTGAAGGAATGCGCCGGCGTGGCGATGGCGGCCGGCGCGGGAGCGGGGCGGTGCAAACGCGCACTTACTTCCGGCCATAATCCGAGCACCGGATCTAGCGTCTTGCGCCGCAGCATGGGAAACATGACGGCGCAACGGATGCCGGCGGTGATGGCCCAGGCCAGCAACTCGCGGTCGGCGATTACTTTGGCGAGCTCCTCGAAGGCGAGAGGCGCGGGGGTCTGCATCAGCGCCTTCGTCAGGCGCTCGATGGCGTCGCGCCGAAGAGCATCCTGCTGCCTGGACTTGGCCTCCAGGCCGGGTTCGAGCGGCAGGCTCGCCTGCGCCTCGATTCCCTGGGGACCGGAGCGCAGGAAATTCTCGACCGAGCTCACCGACGCGATCTTGGGGTACAATCCGTCGCGATTTCGATACCAGTAGCCGCCGTCGGCATAGAGCGCGGTCCACTCCTCGCGCGAGAAGTTGTCGGCAAGGTAGGCGTCGAGGGATTCCACGCCGGGCTTCGTGTCGATACGGCTGCGGTGCATGGCGCGCAGGGCTTTCGCGAGGCCCCGGAACCTTGGCGCCAAAACCATGGTCCGCCCCGTCGAGGTGGGCGAGAAGAGACCGGCGTCCTGGTATTCGCGCAGGAATTCGCGCAGAAGATCGGCGCGGATGGGCGCGCTGTAGGGACCGTTACGGATGAACTGTTCGCGGGCGGGGACGCTGAGGCGGCGGTAGGCGCTCAAGGCCTCGATGAACTCGGCCCAGTTCACGTCCAGGCTTCTCATGCGGTGACGCAGCGCCGCGCCCCGTCGCGGTCCTCGATGGAATAGCCGTAGCCTTGCTCGCAGAGGAACAACTGCCGCTTCAGCGCGAAGTCCTGCTCCACGGTGTCGCGCGTGACGACGGTATAGAAGTGCGCCTGATTATTTCCGCTCTTGGGCCGCAGGATGCGCCCCAGCCGCTGCGCCTCCTCCTGGCGCGATCCGAAGGCGCCCGAGATCTGGATGGCGACCGCGGCATCGGGCAGATCGACCGCGAAATTGGCGATCTTGGAGCAGGCCAGCACGCGGATGCGGCCGGCGCGGAACTCGCCGTAGATCTTATCCCGCTCCCGTCTGCGGAGTCGCGCCGGTCAGCAATTGTAATTCCTGGGCCCCGGCGAGGGTTTTCAACTGATCGAGATATGTGCCGATAATAAGGATCTGCTCGCCGGGGTGTTTCTCGAGAATCTCTTCGACGACGGCGGCTTTGAGCGGATTCTCCGCCGCGAGGCGATGCTTATCGCGCGGGTCCGCGATGGCGTAGGGCAGACGCAGCTCCTCGGGGAGAGGCACGCGCACTTCGGTGCACGCGGCGGTCGCGATCCAGCCCTGGTTCTCGAGCACCTTCCAGGGCACGTCGGCCTTTTTCGGTCCGATCAGCGCGAAGACGTCGTCCTCGCGGCCGTCCTCACGCACCAGCGTCGCCGTCAAGCCAAGGCGTCTGCGGGCTTGCAGGCTGGCGGTCGCGCGGAAGACCGGGGCGGGCAGCAAATGCACTTCATCGTAGACGATGAGTCCCCAATTGCGCTCGTCGAATAGCGCCAAATGACGGAACTCCGCGTCGCGTTGGGCGCGCGTGGTCATGATCTGATAAGTGGCAATGGTTACCGGACGAATCTCTTTGGCCGCTCCGGTGTATTCGGCGACATCGCCGGGCTCCAGCGTGGTCTTGTCGAGGAGCTCCGAGATCCATTGGCGCACAGCGGTGGTGCTGGTAGTAAGGATCAGGGTGGAACATTGCAGCCGCGCCATACACGCGATGCCGACGATCGTTTTTCCCGCGCCGCACGGCAATACGACAACGCCCGATCCGCCACTGGCGGCGCCACCGGCATGGAAGGCGGCGGCCGCCTCGACCTGGTAATCGCGCAAAGCGAACCTCACACCCGAGCGCGTCACGCCGCGGACGTCGAAGCGCAGCGCTTCTCCTTCGATGTAACCGGCGAGGTCTTCCGCGGGATAGCCGATTTTGATCAGTGCTTGCTTGAGTTCGCCACGCAGGTGTGGCGCGATCTCGAACTCCGTGGCCGATGAGCGGCCATGAAGCAAATGGGCGGTGTGTTTACCGCGGGCGATCTCCTCCGCGATGGCTGCATGGTCCGCGGCCAGGGCCAGTCCGCGCTCCGTGCGCAGCAGCTTTACGCGTCCGTAGCGCGAAGCGTAGTCCCGCACCTCATGCAGAACGTGCGGGGGGACGGGATACTTGGCGTATTCAGTGAGGGAAGCGAGCATCTCCTCGATGGTCATTCCCGAGGCGCAGGCGTTCCAGATGGATAAGGGCGAAATGCGGTAGGTGTGTACGTGCTCCGGCGCTTTTAAGAGCTCCGCGAAGCGGATGAGCGCATCGCGTGCGTCCGCGTAGCGGGGACTTGCGACCTCTACGAGGATGGTCTGATCGCCTTGCACGATGAGGGGGTTTTCGGGGCGGAACGACTGCATGGGGGTGGAACTTCCATGATAGACCGCGGGGGGCGCGCCGGTCATAGTATTTTTCGTAAATACTGGGAGGGCGCGAGCGGACGAACATCGCACTCGAGCGCAAAACGTCGCCGCAGCGCTTGGAGGTATAAGCGCCCGAAGGCTATCTCGCCTTGGTCGAAGAATTGCTCGGCGCAAACACGCAAGGCGAAACTGTTGAAGAGGCGCGCGCGAATCTGGATGTAGTTGTCACGATGATCTTGGACGCAAACCGTGAATTGTCCGAGCAGTCGCTCCGGGGCGCCGATGAGATCCGGGAAACTCGAGTTTCGCCAGAGGCTTGAAACGCGCCTGCGATCCGCATGGGGCGCCGGCGGTTACCACACGCCTTGCTACGATGGCGTGTATGGCGCAAATGAGATGGACGGCTGTATACATGAAGGTCCCCGAAGGTTATGTCGCCTTCGTCGAGGAGCTTCCGGGCGCAAATACACAAGGGGAAACTCTCGAAGAGGCGCGCGCGAATCTGAAGGAAGCCGTCACCATGGTCTTGGACGCGAACCGTGAGCTGTCCGAGCAGTCGCTACAAGGCGCCGAAGTCATTCGGGAAACTCTAATCCTACCCGCGGCGTGAAACGGGCCGACCTCATCCGGCATCTCGAAAAGCATGGCTGCGAGCTTCATCGCGAAGGCAGCAACCACACTATATACGTAAACCGAAATGCGCGGAGATCTTCCGCCGTCCCGCGGCATCGTGAAGTGAACGACATTCTAGCGCGCAAGATCTGTGACGATCTCCAGATTCAGCGGTTTTAGGGGCGCCTTTATCCGCCCGCCTCCTTCAACCCTCCACGCCCACCCCACTCGACCGCTTCTCCGCGTGCATCTCCTGTAAACTCCATACCCGGATCGGATCGCGCCGCCGCGACGCGACCGCTTCGACCGCCGCTCGCGCTCCGCTCATGGTCGTGATGCAGGGTACGCGGTACGTAACGGCGTGACGCCGGATCGCCTTCTCATCGCTGAACGAATGCGCGCCCGTTGTCGTGTAGATGGCAAGCCGCAGCGTCCCGGCCTTCAGCAGATCGACGGCGTTGGGACGTCCTTCGTTAATCTTAAACACCGTCTTCGACGCCACGCCCGCAGCCTTTAGGGCGGCCGCCGTTCCACGCGTCGCTACGATCTGGAAGCCGAACTCCGCGAAGCGCTTGGCGACCTGCGCCGCGGCGGCCTTGTCGCGATCGTTCACGCTCACAAAGACGGCTCCATTCTCCGGGAGCGGCGCGCCCGCGGCGAGCTGCGCTTTTGCGAACGCTTCGCCGAAATTTTCGCCGACGCCCATCACCTCGCCGGTCGAGCGCATCTCCGGTCCCAGCGCCGGATCGACGCCCGGAAATTTGTTGAACGGAAACACAGGCGATTTCACGAAAAACCGCGTCACCGGAAGCACTCCGCGCGTGATGCCTCCGGTCAGCGCGCCGCAATCGGACAGTTTTTTCCCGAGCATCAGCGCGACGGCGATCTTCGCTAGAGGAACGCCGGTCGCCTTGCTGACGTAGGGAACGGTCCGCGAGGCCCGCGGATTCACTTCCAGTACGTACACGGTCCCATCTTTAATGGCGTACTGCACGTTCATCAGTCCGATCACCTGCAGCGCCCGCGCCAGCTTCGTCGTATGCTCCTCGATGGTCGTCAAGGATTGTTTCGACAAACCCTGCGGGGGAAGCACGCAGGAACTGTCGCCCGAGTGCACGCCTGCCTCCTCGATGTGCTCCATGATGCCAGCGATCAGCACCTCGTCGCCGTCGCACAGGGCATCCACGTCTATCTCGGTCGCGTCCTCCAGAAAGCGGTCGATCAGCACCGGGCGGTCTTGCGAAAACGTCACAGCCTCGCGCATGTAGCGCCGGACCATCTCTTCGTCATAGGCGATCACCATGGCGCGTCCGCCCAAGACGTAACTGGGCCGAACCAACACCGGAAAACCCAGCCGCCGCGCCACCGCGCAGGCCTCTTCCGGATTCGTGGCCGTCCCGTTCGGAGGCGCGGGAATTCCCAGCTCCTCGAGCAGGCGCCCGAACAGCTTGCGATCCTCCGCCAAATCGATATTCGCGGGATCGGTCCCGAGGATCGATACGCCCGCGCGCTTGAGCGGCAGCGCGAGATTCAACGGCGTCTGGCCGCCGAACTGCACGATGGCGCCATCCGGCTTTTCGGTGTCGTAGATGTTGAGAACTTCTTCGAGCGTGAGCGGCTCGAAATAAAGCCGGTCGCTGGTGTCGTAATCGGTCGACACGGTTTCGGGGTTGCAATTCACCATGATCGATTCGCGGCCGAACTCGCGCAGCGCGAACGACGCATGACAGCAGCAGTAATCGAACTCGATTCCCTGCCCTATCCGATTCGGCCCGCTGCCCAGAATCATCACTTTCGGCCGCTGCGACGGATTTGCCTCATTCTCCGATTCGTAGCTCGAATAAAGATACGGCGTGAAGCTCTCGAACTCCGCCGCGCACGTATCCACGCGATTGAAGACGGCGGCGACGCCCAGCTCTTTGCGCCTCGCGCGCACGTCTAACGGAGACTTGCCCCACCACGCCGCAAGCTGCGCATCCGAGATACCTTCGCGTTTGGCGCGGCGCAGCCTGTCGCGCGATACCGTTTGCAGCGATTCCCCCGCCAGCTCCTGCTCGAACTCGATAGCTTCGCGCAATTGCCGCAGGAACCACGGATCGATTTTCGTGATCTCGTGAATCTCCTCGTTCGAGTATCCGCGCTCCATCGCAAAACGGATGTACGGCAGCCGCTCCGGATTGGGCGTGATGAGATGATGCGGAATGGCGCGTTCGTCGAGCGGCTGCGCGGAGCTCGCCGATTTTCCAGTCTCGAGGCTTCGCACGGCTTTAGCAAGCGCCTGCTTGAACGTGCGTCCGATGGACATCACCTCGCCGACGGATTTCATCTGCGTCCCGAGAACCGGTTCGGCGCCTGGAAACTTCTCGAACTGCCAGCGCGGAATCTTCACCACCACATAATCGAGTACCGGCTCAAAGCACGCCGGCGTGACCTTCGTGATGTCGTTCTTGATTTCATCGAGGCGGTATCCTACGGCCAGTTTCGCCGCGATTTTCGCGATCGGGAACCCCGTGGCTTTCGAGGCCAGCGCGGAGCTTCGCGACACGCGCGGATTCATCTCTACAATCACCATGCGCCCATTCTCCGGGTTGATGGCGAACTGCACGTTCGATCCGCCGGTGTCCACGCCGATCTCGCGCAGGCAGCGCAGGGCGGCGTCGCGCATCATCTGGTATTCACGATCAGTCAGCGTCTGGGCCGGCGCGACGGTGATGGAATCGCCCGTGTGAACGCCCATGGGATCGAAGTTCTCGATGGAGCACACCACGATGGCATTGTCGGCGGCGTCGCGCATCACCTCCAGCTCGAACTCTTTCCACCCCAGCACGTTCTCTTCGATCAACACCTCGTGTACCGGCGAAAGATCGATGCCGCGCTCGAGAATATCGGCCAGCTCCTCGCGGTTATAAGCGATGCCGCCGCCCGTGCCGCCGAGGGTAAAGCTGGGACGCAGAATCACGGGATAGCCGGCGCGCGAGGCGAACGCCAGCCCGTCCTCTACGTTGTTGACGAGCTGCGATTGCGGCGTTTCGAGGCCGATCTTTCGCATGGCGTCTTTGAACAGAAGCCGGTCTTCGGCTTTTTTGATCGATTCGACCTTCGCGCCGATCAGCTCGACGCCATAGCGCTCGAGCACCCCCGCTTCCGCCAGAGCGATCGCGAGATTCAATCCCGTTTGTCCGCCGACGGTGGATAACAGCGCATCGGGGCGCTCGCGCCGGATTACTTCTTCGGCGAACTCGACGCTCAGCGGCTCCACGTAGGTCCGGTCCGCGAGATCCGGATCGGTCATGATGGTCGCCGGATTCGAATTGATGAGAATCACTTCGTAGCCGTCGGCCCGCAGCGCTTTACAGGCCTGCGCGCCGGAGTAGTCGAACTCGCACGCCTGGCCAATGACGATCGGTCCCGAGCCGACGATGAGCACGCGATGAAGATCGTTCCGGCGCGGCATTATTTCTTGAACTCCTTCATGAGCTTCATGAAGTCGTCGAAGAGATAATGCGAATCGTGCGGCCCGGGCGCGGCCTCGGGATGATATTGCACGCAGAACACCGGCTCCGTGCGATGCCGGAATCCCTCGAGCGTCTGGTCGTTCAGATTGATGTGCGTCAGCTCCACTTCGTTCTCATTCAGGGAATCCGGATCGACGGCGAACCCGTGATTGTGCGACGTAATCTCGACCTTGTTCGTCGTCCGATTCAGAACCGGATGATTGGCGCCGCGATGTCCAAACTTCAGCTTGTATGTTTTGGCCCCAAGCGCTAACGCTAAAATCTGTTGCCCGAGACAAATTCCGAAGATCGGCTTTTCACCGATCAGTTTCCGTACTTGTTTCGCTTGATATTCGAGCGGCTCCGGATCGCCCGGGCCATTCGATAAAAAAATACCGTCGGGGTTGAGCGCCAGCGCGTCTTCGGCGGGCGCGCCGGCGGGCAGCACCGTGACGCGCGCGCCGGCCTGAACGAGCCTTCTCAGAATATTACGCTTTATCCCGTAATCGTACGCAACAACGTGGCAACAGGCCTCCGCGGGGGGCGGGATTGAGTCGGAGGGAGAGCACGGCAGCACCGGACTGTCCCACTGGTAGCGCGAGCCGGTGGTGACGCGAGTCGCGAGATCGAGTCCGGTCATCGAAGGCGCCTGGCGCGCGCGCTCGACCAACTCCTTTGGATCGCATTGTCCGGTCGCGATGATCCCGCGCATCACGCCCCGGGTTCTCAAATGCCGCACCAGCGCGCGCGTGTCGATCCCGGCGGCTACTGGAATTCCGGCATCGGCGAGAAAGCGGGCGGCCGACTCCTCCGATCTCCAGTTGCTCGCGATACTCGAAAATTCACGCACCACGAGGCCTTCAATGTAGGGCTTGATTGATTCCCGGTCGTATCGCGTTCGCACCGTAATTTCCGATCTCGGGATAGGTCAGCGCGACGATCTGTCCGGCATACGAGGGGTCCGTGAAAATCTCCTGGTAGCCCGTGATGGCGGTGTTGAAAACGACCTCGCCCGTGCTGTCCTTCTGCGCGCCAAAGCTCTCGCCCTCGAAGACCGTCCCGTCTTCCAGGGCGAGCGTTGCAGGGTTCAACCTATCGTGTCCTCCAGTTTGTGTGCTGTTCCGCGCGGCGGGGCTGTCTTCGTCATTTTACCGCGTCCCGCGGAAAAATCGCGCTCTACTGCATCTGGTGGGGGTCAAGTAACTTTTCAACAGAATCCAGATGCGCTTCGAGGTCGTTCAGCTTCGATCGCTCCGGCTGCAACGACGAGGTCAACTCAGCCTCTCTCGCCCGCGCCTCCTGAACAGCCGGCGCTTTCTGGACAAGCATGGCTTTCATAAACTTCGCTTCTTCCCGCAACTGTTTCTGATGTGTTGGGATTCTGCTCTTGTTTCAGCCGGCTCTCGAAACCTTCCACATCGCCTGAAAATTGAGCCCCCCGCCGCCCGTTAAAAGACGGCTGTTCCGCGCCGGAAGCCTCGTCCTTTATAGAAGCGCCCATTGCCGTCGCAGGACGCCCGGCGATCGAGCGCGCCGACCGCCCATTGCGCCAGCAGCGCGAACGCGAAATTCCTGGCCGGCGTGCGGGAGATTTATGCGGATTTTCACGACTGCTTAAGAGAAGATCTCGCCGGCGCGTTTGCGGCGGCCGAGGTCCGCGATGGCGCGATCCATTTCCAGAATAAGGAGCGCTTGGAGTACGGAGCGATCGGGACGTACCTCACCACCGGCCAACCTTCGGGAGCTTGAGCGAGCGGATCGTCAAAGGGACGGCCCAAGCGGTGCTGCCGGGAGAAAGGCGCGGTGCTTCGGTTTGAGAATGGCTAGGCGTCATGACCGCCGGCGCGCGGGCCAATTGCGCGATGACTCCTTCACGGAAGGCTCCCTGACCATCATCCCGGACGGCAACCTGAGGGCTGCTGCGAAAACTTTCGAAAACATAGGCCAGACGATCTCCGCGCAGATCGCTTCCCCGCTCGTTCACGTGCGGCCTCACGCCAAAGAATTGAGAAATCCCGCGCCGCATCGGACATCTGGCGGCGGGACATCCGGGCACTTTGCGAAAATGGTATGTGCGATTTGACGCAAACGTTTACGGCCCTAGCATCGCCGAATTGCTGGCACTCGATGAAAACGGCGAGCGGCTGATGCCTTTGATCGCCGGGGGCTGCTCGTCCGATGAAGCGCGCCGCCGCCTCGCCGGCGCGAACGCCGCTGAGCTCTTTCCGCGGTCCTATTCTGCCACCGGGGCGCTCGCGGGTCTGTGGCTGTATTTCTCCTGTTTCGAAGAGTGCCACTCCGTGGCCCAAGATCTGCCCACCGCCGAAGGAAGTTTCTGGCACGCTATCCTGCACCGGCAGGAGCCGGATTCGAATAACGCCGCCTACTGGTTCCGCCGCGTCGGCGAGCATCCGGTTTATCGCGATCTTTTCCAGGCCGCGAGCGAAATCGCAAGCGGCTACCCGCAGGCGGAATTTCGTCCGTCCGAGCCGTGGGACCCCTTTGCGTTTATCGCGTTTTGCGATCGCGCGCGGCAAGAGCCCGCTTCGCCCTCCGAGCGCGCGGCAGTCGAAATCCAGCGCGCCGAGTGGCAACTCCTGTTCGACTACTGTGCGAGGCCGCGATTGTGAACTTCACGGTCCGCCGCCGGACGGCCGTTCTAATCTTTCTCATTTTCGTGGTGGTGGTTGTGGCATGGGGAGTCTCGCGTCGCGCGCAGCCGCCCCGCGTGCCCTTTGCCAAGGTCGCCGGAGACGCGCTTACCAGTACGCTCAGCACCAACGGGAAAGTGGAGCCGATCCAGTGGGCATCGGCGCGGGCCGAGCGGCCGGGGGTGATTCAAAAAGTATTGGTGCAACGCGGGCAACACGTCGCGCCGGGGGCGGTATTGGCGGTTTTGGACGATAGTGCCGAGCAATCCGCGTTAGCAACCGCCGAAGCCCAAATCGCGCTGGCGCGAGCCCAGGAGCGGCCACTCGAGCAGGGCGGTCCGGCATTGGAGCGCGCCGAGATCGACAGCCAGTCCGCGAAAGCGAAGCTCGATCTCGATGTCGCGCGCCGCGATCTGGCCTCCGCGCGGCGACTGTATGAGAAGCAGGCCGGAACCAAGGTGGACGTAGATACCGCGCAGGCGCGCGTTGAGGCACTGGAATCGCAAATCCAGGGACTCGAGAAACGGCGCGCCGCGTTGGTCGAGCCGTCGCAAAAACAGAGCGTGCAAGCGCGTCTGCAGGAGGCGCAGGCGGCGGCGGCGCTGGCCCGTCACAACCTGGCGTTAAGCGAGATTCGCGCGCCGATCGGCGGCGTGGTTTATGAGCTCGACCAACGCGCCGGAGGATATGTCAATATCGGCGATGTCGTTGCCAATATCGGGCGGCTCGACCAGGTGCGCGTTATCGTTTATATCGACGAGCCGGACCTGGGGCGAATCGGCATCGGAATGCCGGTCGCTATTACCTGGGACGCGCTGCCCGGACGAACCTGGAAGGGCGCCGTCGAGAAATTGCCGACGCAAGTGGTCGCGCTCGGCACGCGCGAGGTGGGCGAGGTGAGCTGCGTCATTGAGAACCCCGATCGGGACCTCTTGCCGGGCACCAATATCAATGCCGAGATCCAGTCGCGCGTGGTGCGGACCGCGCTCGTGATTCCCAAGGAGGCGCTGCGGCGCGAGGGTGCGCAAACGGGCGTGTACGTGCTTGGACCGGATAATCGTCTGGCTTGGCGGCCGGTTCAGGTCGGCATTTCCAGCCTCACCAGAGTGCAGATCACGCAAGGATTATCGCTGGCCGATTCCGTCGCTCTGCCGACCGATAAACCGGTGCGGCCCGGATCCAAGGTCGATCCCGTGTATCCCTGACCTTTGTCCGCGAATACCCGCGTTACTAACGCGCCAGCAAGCGCGACTGGTAAAAGGACACAAGTCGGCATGAAATATTCCTCGTCGATGTAAGTTATTCAGCTACTCACTTGATCCGAGCTCCTGTGCTCCCCGTAAGAGTAAGGAAATCCACAATCATTATCATGTGGCGCTTAACGTGCTTCCGTTTCGCAAAATAGGAGGAGCATAATGCCAGCAAAGAGCACCACGTTTCATGAGCCGGTACCGCAAAGCCCCGGCGTCACGGAAAAAGTATCGGACATGGCCTCGCAGGTCAAGGATAAGGTTTCGGATCTAAGCCGCACCGCGGTCGACACCATTGACGACAATCGCGCCAGCGCGGCCAGTGGTTTGGAAAGCGCCGCCAACGCTCTCCATGACAAAGCGGAGAGTCTGCCCGGCGGAGAAAAGGTCACCAGCCTGGCCCACTCCGCGGCCGACAAACTTACCTCAACGGCGGAGTACGTCAGGGAACACGACGTGAAGAGCATGATGGCCGATGTCGAGCAGCTTGTCAAAAACAATCCCGGCCCGTCGCTATTGGCGGCGGCTGTGATCGGCTTTTTGGTCGGGCGAGCCTTCACCAGCAACGACTGAGAAGCGCCCGAGTTCCTCATGCCTGCGAACGAACGGTCCATCTCCGATGTCCTTCAAGACATCGTCGGCAACATTCAGGAGATTGTAAGGTCTGAGGTTCGCCTCGCGAAAACAGAAATTCGCGAGGAGGCTACCAAGGCGAAATCTGCCGGTCTGCTGATTGCGATCTTCGCAGTCGCGGCGCTTTTCGCAGCTTTTTTTCTACTATTGACGATCGTGTATGCTTTGTCGATCGTCATACCGAACTGGGCGGCGGCGCTGCTCGTGAGCATAGTATTGGCCATCGTAGGGGGAGTAGCGCTGAGCGCAGGCCTCAAGCGATTCAAACAAGTCCATCCCACACCGGAACGAACGGTTGAGACCATAAAGGAGAATGTCGAATGGGTAAAACAACAAACCAAATAGAAACCCACATTGAGAGGACGCGTGACGACCTGGGATCGAATATCCACGAGTTGGAACAGAAGGTCAAGTCGGTTACGGACTGGAAGTACCATTTCCAGAACATGCCAATGACAATGATGGGAGTTGCTTTCGGGGGCGGGGTGCTCCTGGCAGCCATGCTTGGGGGTGGTCGTAAGAGGAGCCGTTCATTCTCGTCTTATGCAGAGCCGGCCGGCCACGCGCCCCATGCTGGAACGGATCGCCAGAAGCATCAGGCGCTGGAAACATGGGACAACATCAAAGGCGCGCTGATCGGGGTAGCCGCGAGCCGTTTCAAAGATTTCGTTGGCGAAGTGGTTCCGGGTTTCAACGAACAGTTTCAGAACACGCAACATCCAAAATATAAATCCGCGCCGAATGCCGTGGCGCTTCCGTAAGATTCCGGCGGCGGAAAGGAGACTTTATGGGCCTTAGTAATTTGATGGGCATTCTCAACCAATACCGTGATGCTTCGGCGGGCGCGCCCCCGCCCAATGTGGAAGAGGATTACTCGAAAGTGGCGCAAAACGCGCCGCAATCGCATTTGGCAAGCGGACTGGCGGAAGCGTTCCGCTCCACGGCCACTCCGCCTTTCGGGCAAATGCTGAGCACGCTTTTCAGCAACTCGAACGGTCAGCAGCGCGCCGGAATTCTGAACCAATTATTGGGCGCCGTGGGACCCGGCGTGCTCGCCTCGGGAGGTTTGGGCAGTCTCGCGGGACTCCTGCGCGGCGGCCAATCCAGCGTCACGCCGGAGCAGGCAAATCAAGTTTCGCCGCAAGCGGTGCAACAGCTTGCGGAACATGCCCAAAATCAGAACCCGTCGATCGTGGATCAAGCCGGGGAGTTCTATGCGCAGCATCCCACGCTAGTGAAGGCGTTGGGGGCGGGTTCGCTCGCGCTGATCATGTCCCATCTATCTCGAATATAAACAGGAGACAAAATGTCGTTTTTAGCATGGATTATTCTCGGGCTGATCGCGGGATTCATCGGAAGCAAAATCGTGAATCATCGCGGCGAAGGCATCTTTCTCGACATCATTCTGGGCATTATAGGCGCGATTGTCGGCGGGTGGCTTTTCAGCGCCTTTGGCGGCCATCCCGTATCGGGCGTCAATCTTTACAGCCTATTTGTCGCGGTGATTGGAGCAATTATCGTGTTGTTCCTGTGGCACGGGCTCGTGCGGCGAAGGGCCTGACTAGTTTAGGAGAGCCGGAATTCGGAGGTAAAACGGGGGGCACATGAAGACTCGAATTCTGATTGCGATCGTGACGCTCGGCGGATTTTTCGCGTCCGCCGCTTCCGCTCAAACAGCGGCCGGCACGGCAACCGGCCAGAAGGCGAATACGAAAAAAGCCTCGCGCAAACAGGCGGCTACGGCGAACACGCCCGTAGACCTGAATAGCGCAAGCAAGAAAGAGCTCGACTCACTTCCTGGCGTGGGTGCGGCTACGGCGAAGAAGATCATCGACAATCGCCCGTATCGGTCCGTCGACGATTTGAACAAAGCGGGTATCGCGGCGAAGGAAGTGGATCGGATCAGGCCGCTGGTCACAGTCAGCGCGGCAGGCGCGGCGCCCGCCTCAATTCCCGCTCCCTCGGCAAGGACTACGCCGGCCCCGGCGACAGGGCAAGCAGAACGCTCGAACCCTCGCTCGGTTACGCCGCCGCCGGCGGGTTCTGGAATGGTGTGGGTCAACACGGAGACGAAGGTCTACCATCGCGAGGGCGACCCTTGGTATGGCAAAACGAAGCACGGATCGTACATGCCCGAGGCGGATGCCGTTCGCGCTGGTTATCGGGCCGCCAAAAAATAGTATTTTGCGCGCACGCGACCGATGATGCGGCCTTCGGCGCGAGGCAGCGCCGCGGCCAAGCGGGTGATCTGCAGCGCCTGCTCTGGCACCTCGGATTATGGGCGAGGGCGGTGCTGCGCGTCATCTATTGATGGTGAAATCACCTGAATGTAGGTACACGTATGCCGGTCCTCTTGGGCGAGCTGCAATAGAAAATCTTAAACCGCTTTCTGTGCTGTTGGGGTCGGTTGCGGCTCACGTCCCGCACGTTCAATCGCGGATCTTGCGGACATTCATGTTGAGGAGGCCTCCCGATCCGTTTGCTAACCCGCAACGGCTTGGGACCGCTTCTGGAGCGGCGGCCACTCGTCACCCATAAACATTGCGCGGGGTAGCCCGGGTGCTTCCACGCTTTGCGATCCGCCCCTCTGACGAAAGAGCGACGAACTCTCTGACAAAAGAATAGCCGGCGCCACGGCGAGGCCCGCGACGCGACCTCGTCAATTGAGGTTAAATGGTTGCCAGCATGGCAGATCTTTTTTCGCAGATTGTTGGGAACTACTCTCAAGCGACGCGGCGCGCGTTTCTTGCCGCGAGCGGGGCAGGGCTTGCGGCGCGGGCCTTCGCAGCGGCGCCGCAGACACCTAATATCGTTTTCATTCTGTGCGACGACCTGGGATATGGCGATTTGGGCTGCTACGGGTCGAAGATCGCAACCCCAAACCTGGACCGGCTGGCGGCCGGGGGCGTGCGGTTCACCAATTTCTGCTCGGCGGACCCGGTCTGCTCGCCTTCTCGCGCCGCGTTGATGACCGGGCGCTATCCCACCCGAGTCGGCGTGCCGCGAGTGTTTTTTCCGCAGGACCCGGACGGCTTGGCGCTGGACGAGACGACCATGGCCAATATGCTGAAGGCCAGAAATTATAAGACGATGTGCATCGGCAAATGGCACCTCGGGCGGCCGGTGCCGTATTTGCCTACGAGCCGCGGCTTTGACGAGTATTTCGGCATTCCATACAGCAACGACATGACGCCGCGCGTGCTGATGCACAACACGGACGTGATCGAGCAGACGGCCAATCTGGACACCTTGACGAGACAGTACACGGAGAAGGCGACGCAGTTCATCGGACAGGCGAAAGGCTCGCCGTTTTTCCTGTATATGCCGCATACCTATCCGCACATCCCGTTAGGATGTTCGCCGCGATTCCGCGGCAAATCGCGCGAGGGCCTATACGGGGACGTGGTGGAAGAGGTCGACTGGAGCGTTGGAGAAGTGCTGCGCAGCTTAAAACAGAACGGCCTCGAAGAAAACACGCTGGTGATGTTCTCGAGCGACAACGGTCCCTGGTATCAGGGCAGCCCGGGCAAGCTGCGGGGACGCAAGAACAGCACGTTCGAGGGAGGGATTCGCGAGCCGTTCATCGCGCGCTGGCCGGGGCGCATTCCGAGCGGGCGCGTGAACAATGCACTGGCGTCGATGATGGACATTTTCCCAACAGTGGCGAAACTATGCGGGGGCGCGCGGCCGGCGAAACCTTTGGACGGGATCGATATCTGGCCGCTGCTGACGGGGGCGAAGCAGACGATCGAGCGCGATCCGCTGCTGTATTTCAATCTCTGGAACCTGCAATGCGCGCGGTGGAACAATTGGAAACTGCATGTGGCGCGGTATAACACGGCCGCTTACGCTCCCGCGCCTCCGGGAGGCGAGCATAATTTCACGCTGCCGCGGCCGGAGTTATACGATCTCGATACGGACCCCGACGAGAGCTACGATTGCGCGCCGGAGAATCCGCAGATCGTGGCGCAAATGCAGGCCAAGATTGCGTCCATGATCGAGACCTTTCCAGAACAGGTGAAGGAGGCATGGGCCGAAACGCAGAGCCGCAAGTCGGCGCCAGTGCCCGTGGGCGCCTGGCCACGGCCGGCGGCGCGATAGGGAGGAGGGGCATTAATGGGCAATCGATTTTCGAAAGCCGCTTTGATTGCTGGGGTGTTCGCGGGATGCGCCGTAGGCTGGGCGCAGACGGCAACGATTCAGGGGAGAATCACGGACGCGACCGGCGCCGTTCTGCCGCAAGTAAACATTACGGCGATGAACACGGGGACAGGCGTCAAGACATCCACGGTATCGAATGGGCAGGGCTCTTACGACATCCCGTTCTTGCAGCCCGGCATGTACACGATCACGGCGGATAAAAGCGGTTTTCAGCAGGCGGCGAGATCGAACGTGCGGCTGGCAATAGATCAGACGGCGGGAATCGACTTTACTCTGCAGGTCGGATCCGTTCGGCAGGCAGTAGAGGTGCAAGGCGGCGCGGAGCTGCTGCAAACGGAAAATGCGCTGGTCGGCCAGGACATCGACACTAAAACCGTGAACACCCTTCCGTTGAACGGCCGGGATTATACGCAGCTTGTGACGCTGGGGGCCGGCGCCACAACGAATACGTACTCGCGGGCGAAGAATGGGTTCAGCCTCAACGGCAGCCAGACGTTTCAGAACACGATCCTGCTGGACG
This sequence comes from Bryobacterales bacterium, assembly GCA_963838885.1. GTDB lineage: Bacteria > Acidobacteriota > Terriglobia > Bryobacterales > Bryobacteraceae > JAICMB01. The sequence goes on from CAWITB010000011.1 coordinate 21,299, forward strand.
GCATCGACAATAACAACTACATCCTGGGAACGGATTACGCGAACATGAACGCACTGACGCCTTCGGTGGACGCTATCGAGGAGTTTCGCGTCGAATCGGCCAACTACGGCGCGCAGTATGGGCGGGCAGCGGGCGGGGTGGTGATTGTTTCGATCAAGTCGGGGACGAATGCGCTGCACGGCGACGCGTTCGAGTTTCTGCGCAACGACGCTCTGGACGCCAACGATTTCTTTGCGAATCGCGCGGGATTGGCGAAACCGCCTCTGCGCCGCAACGAATTCGGCGGAGTGCTGGGCGGACCGGTGATCAAGAACCGCAGTTTCTTTTTCCTGAGCTATCAGGGCGAGCGCCAGACGAGCTCGCAATCGGGCGTCACGACCGTGCCGACGCCCGCGATGCTGCAAGGCAACTTTGCGGGGTTACCGACGATTTATAATCCCGCGAATGTGGTCAACGGCGCGCGCCAGCCGTTTCCGAACAACGTGATTCCGGCGAATCTATTCGACCCCACCGGCGTGAAGCTGGCGGCGTTGTATCCGGCGCCGAATCTACCGGGCCTGACCAGCAATTACGGCTATAACCAGAGATTTCTCTATAACGCCGACGAGATCGATGCGCGGTTCGACGAGCAAATCTCACAGAAAGACATAGCGTTTTTTCGCTACAGCCGGGGGACAACCGAGAACGATCAGGGAGCGGTTTTCGCGGCTCCGGGCAGCGGAGGAAGCGGCTTCGGCCAGTATCCGCTCAATCAGCCGATCGGCGCATGGTCGGGAGTGATCGGCGAAAATCATGTTTTCACGCCTTCTTTCGTGAACGAAGTCCATGCCGGGTACACGCATCTAGACTCGAATCAGCTCAACCCCGAGGGCCAGCCGCTTTTTTCTCAATTCGGTATCAATGGCGTACCCGCGCTGCCCGGTTTGACGGGATTGCCGCAGATCACGGTTTCGGGCTACTCGTCGCTGGGGGATCGCAATTTCACGCCGAATCCGAAGCTGGTGCAGGTGGGGCAATTCAACGACACGGCGTCGTGGACGCACGGAACTCACAACGTGAAGTTCGGGATGGAGATGCTGCTGACCCACGATTACGCCGGTACGGCGAATAATGCGCGCGGCTCGATGACGTTCAATGGTCAGTTCACGGCATCGGGCGCGGGCACGGGCTCGCCAATCGCCGATTTGCTCTTAGGGCAGACCAGCACGGCTGCGCTCTCGACGCCGCTGGTGGGACGACTGCGGAATCGCTATTTCGGCTTTTTTGTAGACGACAGCTGGCGCATCACGCCAAAACTGACGATTGACGCCGGCGTGCGCTACGATCTGCAGACTCCTCTGTTCGAGCGCGACAATAACATGCTGAATTTCGATGCCAACCCCGGGGACGCGGCCTACGGCACTCTGGTTCCGGCGACGGGCGGGAGTCTGGAGAGCCGCTCCTTCAGCGCGCTCGATACGAACAATGTGGCTCCACGGCTGGGGATTGCGTACCAGGTTACTCCGAAAACGGTGATCCGAAGCGCATTTGGTATCTTTTATGGCGGCTTGGGGTATCAGGACATTGCGCACTCCGGCGCGGCCAATCCGCCGAATTTTTTCAGCGTCAGTCTTCCCTCGGCCACAACCGCCGCGGTTTCAAGCATGGTGGTTTCGAGCGGTTTTCCGGCGGGTCTTCTGACGCCTTCGCTGGTGGTGAATCCCAATCTCTTTTCGATCGCGAAAGATTTCCCGATGCCCGCGACCGACGAATGGAATTTCAGCGTGGAGCAACAACTGCCGGGCAATAACGCGCTCACGGTGGCCTATGTCGGGAGCGCCACGTCGCACTTGATGGGTGACGACGATTTAAACGCTCCGCCTCCCGGCCCGGGCGCGATCAATCCGCGGCGGCTTTTCCCGCAGTACGGCACGATCGTCTATCAATCGCCGTACGCGCATTCGACCTATCATGGTTTGCAGGTCACCTATCAGAGGCGATTTGCGAACGGCTTTTCAATACTCAGCACGTACAGCGTACAGCCATTCGCTCGACAATATTCTGAACAACGAGGACAACGTTGGCGGCGCCATTCCCCAGAATCCGCGGGACTGGGCGGCGGAAAAGGCTTCCTCGGGCTTCGATATCACGCATAAGTTCGTGACGAGCGGGCTGTGGGAGATTCCGCTGGGGCGTCCGGGAAGAGCGCTGGGCGGCTCGTTCGTGGAGCGCGCGGTTTTTCGAGGATGGGAACTGGGTGGAATTTTTGTGGCCCAGGGAGGACACCCGCTGACTCTGACGACCGCGACCGATCCGGCGAACAGCACGACGCCGGAGCGTCCCAATCGCGTTTGCGACGGCAATCTGCCGGGCAGCCAGCGTTCTGTCTATCAGTGGTACGAGGTGTCGTGCTTTGCCCTGCCGGCGGCGTACACGTACGGCAATGCGTCGCGCGGCGTAATCCGGTCTCCGGGGCTGGTGAATCTGGACGCGCTGATCGAGCGCAATTTCCATATCACGGAACGATTCACGCTGGAGTTTCGGAGTGAGTTGTTCAACATCACAAACACGGCTCATTTTGGCGCGCCGGCGCTATTGATCGGCGCTGCGAATGCTGGGCAGATCACGTCGGACGCATCTCCGAACAGACAGATTCAGTTTGCGCTGCGGCTGCTGTTTTAGGGGTGGCCGCACCGCTCGATTCGAATCGCAGCTCTGGTGTGGCGGACGCGAGCAACGGGTCGGGCGCGCGATGGGTTGTGAGGTGGGGTGAACGGCGATGCGGCGTGATGCTGCTTGGATGCGGCCTAACGTATTTTCATGAAGCGGTTTTACAGAAATTGAGACTAAGTTTTACAGATTCGAGGCGCGCTCGCACATCCGATAAGTGGAGGCAAAAGGCCATGGGAACCGCGGCGAAGATGAGCGAAGTGACGATGCTGGATCCAAAGAGGAGGGGCGCCGAGGCCAGCGATCTCGAACGCGGGCTGGAGCGCCTGGTGATTGGGCAAGAGGAGGCGCTGCGTGAGATCGTGGATGTCTACCAGCTCTACCTGACGGGGATGAACGCTCCTGGCCGGCCGATCGGGAACTTTCTGTTTCTGGGTCCCACTGGTTGCGGAAAAACGCGCGTGGTGGAGGCCACGGCGGAGTGCCTGGTGAACGATCCGAAGGCCGTGATCAAGATCGACTGCGCAGAGTTTCAGCATAGCCATGAGATCGCCAAGCTGATCGGCTCGCCTCCAGGATACCTGGGACATCGCGAGACGCACGCTTTGCTGAGCCAGGAGGCGATCGATCGCTTTCACACCGACGCGGTGAAGGTCAGCTTCGTGCTTTTCGACGAGATCGAGAAGGCCAGCGACGCGCTGTGGAACCTGCTGCTCGGCATCCTGGACAAAGGCGTTCTGACGCTGGGGGACAATCGCAGGGTCGATTTTTCTCACGCCTTGATCTTTATGACGGGCAATCTTGGCGCCGCTGAAATGAATGCCGTGCTGCGGCCGCGCATGGGTTTTGCGCGGGGTAGGCAGGGCGGCGCCGCTGCAACGGTCGACGATGCCCAGAGCGAGAAGATGGGACGCTCGGCGATGGAAGCTGCGCGGCGCAAGTTTACGCCTGAGTTTCTCAATCGCCTCGACAAAATCGTGGTGTTTAAATCGCTTGGTCCGCGCGAGCTGCGCCGCATCGTGGACATTGAGCTCGATGCTGTGAGGCAGAGGATTGCGAGTCAATCGCCGGAGCGGGCGTTTCTACTCGACATCACGGACGCGGGTAAAGATTTTCTGCTCCAGGAAGGAACGGACACGCGCTACGGAGCCCGGCATTTGAAGCGCGCCATCGAACGGCTGGTGGTGCATCCGCTCGCCAACCTGATCGCGTCCGGGCAGGTGCACGGGGGCGACGTAATTTCGGTCGATCGAGCGCGCGGGGCCGAGAGCATGACATTCATGCGAGTCGGACAGCGCGTGGTGTACGGGGCGGAGGCGGCCTGAGCGTCCGCCGACATTTTCGGGGCGATGGGCTGTTGCCTCGCCGCGAACCCCGCCGGATCGGTTATCAGGGCGAGGCGGGACCCGTGAGGGGCCTGCGACATTGAGCGGGAGGAGTGCGGTCCGGTTCCGGTAGGCGATCCTGTGTATACGTGACTTCGGAACCCTACTGCCATGTTCTCATCGCGTCTGCGCTGGAATCTTAATCCCAATCCGCTGGCGCGGCTTCTCGATGAAAAGCGCGATGCAGGAGCACGCATACTGGACCTGACGGAATCGAATCCTACGCGCGCGGGTCTCGACTATCCCGAAGCCGCGATTCTGGCGGCGCTGGCGAGCCCGGATGCTTTGCGGTACGATCCCAATCCGGCGGGGATGCCGCGGGCGCGTGAAGCCGTCGCGGAATATTATGCGGGCCGCGTGGACCCGAGCCGGATACTGCTCACGTCCAGCACCAGCGAAGCATATGGACTGCTTTTCAAGCTGCTGTGCGATCCGGGAGACGAGGTGCTGGTCCCGCGCCCGTCATATCCGCTGTTCGAGTTTTTGGCTGAATTGGAATCGGTCAAGGTGGCGCGCTATCCGCTGATTTACGATCACGGTTGGATAATCGATCTCGAAGCGCTCGAGGCGGCTATCGACGCGCGCACGCGAGCGGTGGTGGTGGTGAATCCGAATAATCCGACGGGATCGTTCTTGAAGCGAGATGAACTGGAAAGGATTACTGTAATTTGCACGCGAAACGACATTGCCCTTATTAGCGACGAGGTTTTTTCGGACTACGCCTTCACGTCCGATGCGCGGCGCGTTGCTTCGCTAGTCGATGCGCAAGAGATCCTGACATTTTCACTCAGCGGATTATCGAAGATCTCCGGATTGCCCCAGATGAAGCTCGGCTGGATCGCGATCTCCGGACCGGAGCCGGCGCGTTCGGCCGCATTTGCGCGCATGGAGCTGATCGCGGATACGTATCTCTCGGTGGGAACTCCGGTGCAGTGCGCGGCCGCTGCGCTGCTGAGCGCTCGCGCCGCGATTCAAAGTCAAATCCGGGCGAGAACGGCAGAGAACCTGGCGCGCTTGCGGCAGCGGCTTACCGCAACTGCATTCCGCGTTCTGGACCTGGAGGGCGGCTGGTTTGCAGGGGTCGAAGCGCCGCGCATACGAAGCGAAGAAGAGTGGGCGCTGGAACTCCTACGGCGCAAAAATGTGCTGGCGCAGCCGGGTTTTTTTTACGATTTCGAGCGCGAGGCCTTCCTTATTTTGAGCCTGTTGACGCCGGAAGAGGCATTCCGTGAAGGCCTGAATCGTCTGCTGACGCTGGATGCAGGTTAAAATTAGCCAGGAGTTATCCCATGAGTTCCTCAGTCACAGAGAATTTAGCGTCTACTTCGAAGGCGCGGCGCGGCGAAAACCCGTTGCGGGAGCTTCGGAAATACGGCCAGTCGGTTTGGCTCGATTACATCCGGCGCAGCCTCATCGCGAGCGGCGAGTTGAAGCGCATGATCGACGAGGATGGCCTGGCAGGCATCACCTCGAATCCGGCGATTTTCGAAAAGGCCATCACCGGCAGCTCCGACTACACCGATGCGCTGCTCGCTCTGCAGGCCAATAAGAAGCTCGACTCAATGGCGATTTACGAGACTCTCGCGATGAAGGACATCCAGGACGCGGCCGGCGTGTTGCGCGAAGTGTATGATCGCACCAACAAACGGGACGGGTACGTGAGCCTGGAGGTCTCGCCGTTTGTGGCTCACGATACGCAGAAAACAATCGCCGATGCACGGCGCCTTTGGAAAGCCGTGAACCGCCCCAATCTCATGGTGAAAGTTCCGGCGACCGAGGAGGGTATCCCCGCCATAGAGCAGTTGATTAGCGAAGGAATCAACATCAACGTGACGCTGCTTTTCTCGCGCGAGCGTTACGAGCGCGTGGCGTTGGCCTACGTGGCGGGACTGAAAAAGTATGTCGCGGGAGGTGGAGATCCCAGTCACGTCGCCAGCGTCGCGAGTTTCTTCATCAGCCGCATCGATGCGCTGGTCGACAGCATGCTGAAGGCTCGCATCAAGACAACGAGCGATCCGCAAGAGAGCGGCCGGCTGCGCGGTCTTCTGGGCAAGGTTGCGATTGCCAACGGCAAACTGACCTACGAGCGCTACAAACAGATCTTTTCGGGAGCGGAATGGGAGAAGCTGGCGAGCAAAGGCGCGCAGACGCAGCGCGTGTTGTGGGCCAGCACCAGCACCAAGGACCCCTCCTATTCGGATGTGCTTTACGTCGAGGAGCTGATCGGACCGGATACGGTGAATACGATTCCGCCGTCCACGCTGGAGGCTTTCCGCGATCACGGGCATCCGCGCGCGAGTCTCGAAGAGGGCCTGTCCGCGGCTCACAAAACAATGGAGACGCTCGAGCAGGCCGGCATTTCCATGAAGCAGGTCACCGACGAACTGCTGGTGCAGGCGGTGCGCTTGTTTAGCGAGCCCTTCGATAAGCTACTCAATGCCGTGGATGCCAAGTGCAAGGTGGCGGTGGAGGGTCAGGCCGATACGCAGACATATAATCTGCCGGCCGATCTGAAATCGCAGCTGGACACAGCGATAGAGGACTGGAAGCTGACCGGCAAAGTGCGCCGGCTATGGGGGCATGACGCCTCGCTGTGGACGGGGCAGGATGAAGCAAAGTGGCTTGGCTGGCTGGGCATAACGGAAGACCAGCTTGCGCACAAGCAGCGCCTCGAGCAGATCGCCGCCGAAATCAAAGCGGCGGGATTCAAGTATGCGCTGCTGCTCGGCATGGGCGGTTCGAGCCTCTGTCCGGAGGTGCTGAAGAAGACCTTCGGGGAAATCGAGGGTCATCCCGAGCTGTTTGTCCTCGATTCTACCGATCCGGCGCAGATCAAGGCGTTGGAATCGAAGATCGATCTGGCCAAGACGGTCTTCATCGTGTCGAGCAAATCCGGGACGACGCTGGAACCGAATATTTTCAAGCAATATTTCTTCGAACGCGTGCGGCAAACGGTTGGGGATGGAGAAGTGGGACGTCGCTTCATCGCTATCACCGATCCAGGCTCGAAATTCGAGCAGGTCGCCGAAGCCGATAGGTTCCGTTGTATTTTCCACGGGGACCCAGCGATTGGCGGACGCTACTCGGCGCTGTCGGATTTCGGCATGGTTCCGGCGGCGATCATGGGGATCGACGCCTTGCGTTTCTTGGATCGCGCCGACGTGATGACAATCTCGTGCTCCTCCTGTCTACCGCTCGAAAAGAATCCCGGCGCGGTGCTAGGACTGATTCTGGGCGTGGCAGCGAAGAACGGGCGTGACAAGGTTACGTTAATCGCATCGCCCGGAATTGCGGACCTGGGGGCGTGGCTGGAGCAACTGTTGGCCGAATCGACGGGCAAGGAAGGCAACGGTTTGATTCCGGTGGATCGCGAGCCGTTGGGCGCGCCGGAGGTTTACGGCAACGATCGCCTGTTCGCGTATGTGCGGCAAGAAGCGAGCGCCGGCGCGGCGCAGGACGGCGCAGTGGATGAGTTAGCGGCCGCGGGCCATCCCGTGGTGCGGATCGCGCTGCCCGATATCTACGATCTCGGTCAGGAGATGTTCCGGTGGGAGTTCGCCACAGCGGTCGCGGGGTCGATCATCGGTATAAATCCATTCAATCAACCGGACGTGGAAGCGAGCAAAATCGCGACACGCGACCTGACATCGCAGTATGAGAAGACCGGCTCGCTCCCAGCGGAAACGCCGCTGTTCGAGGAGAATGGCGTGACCCTGTTCACGGATGAACAGAATGCCGCGGCTCTAAACGGCGCGCTCGATGGGGATAGATCGTTGACTGGGTACCTGCGTGCGCATTTGAACCGCATCGGTGCGGGCGACTACTTCGCGCTCCTCGCCTACATCGAGATGAATGACGCGCACGAAGAGGCGCTGCAGACGATGCGCGTTGCGGTCCGGGACAGAAAGCGCGTTGCTACCTGTGTTGGTTTTGGGCCGCGCTTCCTACATTCCACGGGACAGGCCTATAAGGGCGGACCGAACACCGGCGTATTTCTGCAGATCACCTGCACGGATACCGTGGACGTACCGGTTCCGGGGCAGAAATACACGTTTGGCGTGGTGAAAGCAGCGCAAGCCCGGGGCGATTTTCAGGTCCTGATCGAACGTAAGCGCAGGGCCTTGCGCGTACATCTGAAGGATGTCGAAAAAGGGCTGGCGGCGCTCCACACAGCTGTGGCGCAAGCGCTGGCATAGAGGATAAAAGTCCCGCCATGCGAAATCAAGAACCGGATGGAGCCTGCGGGCCGGCCTGCCGATCCTTGCGTAATGGTTATTTTCGGCGCTTCGGGCGATTTGACGAAGCGCAAGCTGATTCCGGCGCTTTACAACCTCGCCAAGGATAATCTGTTGTCGCGCGAGTTCGCGGTGGTGGGCGTGGCGCGCGCGGAGATGAGCAACGAGCAGTTTCGGGATCTGATCGGCCGCGACATGCACCAGTTCGCGACATCGGAGATCGATCCGGAGCTGTGGCAGTGGTTCGCACGGCGGATTTACTATGTGACCGGCAACTTCACGGACGCGGTGGTTTATGAAAAGCTGAAAGCGCAATTAGCGGAGATCGATAAGGACCACGGCACTGGCGGCAATTATTTTTACTATCTCGCGACGGGGCCGGAATTCTTTTCGTGCGTGGTGAAGCAGCTTGGCGCGGCCGGGCTGGTGAACGAGGACCACGGCTGGCGGCGCATTATTATCGAAAAACCGTTTGGGCGCGATTATGAATCGGCGCGGCGATTGAACAGCGAGATCCGAGAGGTCCTGAACGAAAAGCAAATCTACCGCATCGACCATTATCTGGGCAAAGAGACGGTCCAGAATATTCTGGTTTTTCGTTTTGCGAACGGCATCTTCGAGCCGATCTGGAACCGCCGCTATATCGATCACATACAGATCACGGTGGCGGAGACCGTGGGCGTAGAGGGCCGGGGCGGGTATTACGAGACATCGGGCACGCTGCGCGACATGGTGCCCAATCATATCTTTCAGCTCATTTCGCTGACGGCGATGGAGCCGCCGGTTTCGTTCGACGCCGACGTGGTGCGCGACGAACAGACCAAGATTTTGAAAGCAATGCAGCCGATGTCGGAGGAAGAGGTGCTGCGGCGCGCGATCCGGGGACAGTACGGCGCCGGCGTCAACGGCCGGGAGAGGATGGCGGCGTATCGCTCCGAGCCGAGGGTCGCGCCCGATTCGCGCACCGAGACTTACGTCGCGATGAAGCTGTTCATCGACAACTGGCGTTGGGCGGACGTTCCGTTCTATCTGCGCACGGGCAAGCGTTTGCCCAAGCGCGCAACCGAGATCGTGGTGCAGTTCAAGCGCGCGCCGTTCATGCTGTTCCGGCAGACCGGCGTGGACCGGCTGGAGCCGAACCGCATCGTTCTTCATCTGCAACCGGACGAAGGGATCTCACTGGCGTTCGAGGCCAAGGTGCCGGGTCCGCTGGTTAAGATCGGCGGCGTCGATATGGCTTTCAATTACGAAGATTACTTCAAGGCCACGCCGCAGACCGGCTACGAGCGCCTGCTGTACGACTGCATGCTGGGGGACGCTACGTTGTTCCAACGGTCGGACATGGTGGAAACGGCATGGAGCATCGTCGCGCCGGTGCTGGACGTGTGGAGCGCTTTGAGGCCCTCGCGTTTCCCGAATTACGCCGCCGGGACATGGGGACCGGCGGAAGCGGACGAACTTCTGAAGCGCGATCATCGGCATTGGTACGATACGAGTCTTCATGAAGCGCACGCGGGGGCGCCGTCCGAGGATGGACAGCGCGCGGCCATGGCGGAGCAGCAGCGCTAGCGCGTTAACATGGGACATGCCGAGTGGAACACGGCCGCTCCGCAAGTCCACGCCTGCCTCCAGGGCGGTGGAGAAGAGCGTCGCGATTCTCGATCATCTCCGACACCAGCAGTGCGCCCTTTCGCTCGCGGAGATCGCGCTGTTTGCCGGGCTAGGCAAGGCGTCGACATTGCGAATTCTGATTGCTCTCGAACGCTGCGGCTGCGTATCGAAGGACGATGCGCGGCGTTACCGGCTCAACGAGAACTGGGCGCGCGACGGCGATGGCGCGGAACAGGTGCGGGCGCCCGCGCTCGCCGAAATGCGGCAGCTTAGCGCGCAGTTCGCAGAAACCGTAACGCTGGCGATCCTCGATCGCGATCTGATCCGCGTCGTTGAAGTAATTGAAACTCCACATACCATCCGGATCGCGAATTATAAGGGGCGTATCCTGCCTCCCTATGCTTCGGCGCTTGGCAAGGCAATCACGGCGTATCAGGACCCCATTCGAATGGCGCAGCTGATTCACACCTACGGAATCTATCGCTTCACCGGGAACACGATCGTCGATCTCGACCTGATCCAAAACGACCTCGCCTCGGTGCGCGAACAGGGCTTCGCGATCGATAACGAGGAGACGGTGGTGGGAGGCTACTGCATGGCGTCGCCGGTTTTCTCGTCAACCGGTGAAGTGCGCGCCGCGTTCAGCATATCGCAGCCTATCCATCGCCTGACGGCGGAGCGGCGCAAGCTGATTCCCATGGCGCTAAAAGAGGCCGCCATGCGCGTGCAGAACACATTTGCGGCGCCGCTGAAACAGCTCGCTTAGCCGGCTCGCTTAAGCACGCCGCTCAGGCCGTCTCCGCTGCCGTGAGGGCCCGTTTCACACTAAAATAGATCTTATATGGAAAACACTCCGGCGCTACGGCGGGATTATGCTCCCACCGTGCGCGTGGACTTGGCGCAGTGGAAGACAATAGCAAGCGCGGTTGCGGCCGTTCTGCTCGCTATCCTTTTCTTCGTCTCCGGCGCGTGGAAGCTGCTCTATCTTTTTGAATGGTCCCAAGTCATGGGTCAATTCAAGGTTCCGTCCGGGATCGCGCTTCCGTTCACCGTACTTCTCGGCATCGGAGAGATGTTCGGCGCCGCGATGATTCTGACGCCGCGCTATCGCCGCTGGGGCGGCATTTTGATTGGACTGCTGCTGCTCGCGTTTATGGGCTACATCGGCCTGAATTACAACGCGCTGGCGGGGAAGGAGTGCAGTTGCTTTCCCCTGGTGAAGCGCGCGGTAGGGCCGGGATTCTTCGTCGGAGATGCGGTGATGCTCGCTCTCGCGGCTATAACGAGTGCATGGGCGGCGAGGCCGCACGGTGTCCGCGGCGCGTTGGTGATGCTGGGCGTCATTGCGGTCTTCGCGGGCGTTTCCTTTGGCATCAATGAAAACACGCACAGCGGGATTCAGGCTCCGGCAAGTATTAGGGTGAATGGACAGCCGTACTCCCTCGAGCGGGGCGATGTTTTTCTTTTCTTTTACGACCCCGAGTGCATGCACTGCGACGCGGCGGCGCGCCGCATGGCCAAGTACAACTGGAAAGACACCAAAGTGATCGCCATTCCGACGAACGATCCGCAGTTCGCCGCCTCCTTCCTGCACGATACGGGCCTGAAGGCGCTGACTTCCGTGGATGTCGACCCGCTGCGACGGATTTTCAAGTTCGTGAACCCGCCGTATGGGGTCGCGCTGCACGACGGGAGGCAGAAAGCAGACGTGCCGGACTTCAACGAAAGCGAGCCGGCGAAGACGCTGCGGCAGATCGGGTTCGTACAGTAAATCAAATCGCCAGAAGAGCCGCCGCGGCGCACTGTCCCGTGAGCTGCGCCAGCGCAAACGCGTACCAGCGCAATTGACGCTCGTAGTGGGCGCGCTTGGGACCGAGTTCGGCGTCGGTTTTAAAATCGACGATGGTCCAGCGGCCGTCCTCAACAAACGCCAGATCGACGATACCTTCGAGCAAGCGGCCGTCGTCCGTATGCAGAGTTAATGGCAACTCACGGTGGCAGCGACTGGCGGCGGCCTTGCGGACGACAGGATGCGATAAAGCGCGCTCGACGGCCGAAGCGGCCGCTAGAATCTCGTCTTCGGGGGCGCACAAGGTGCGTCCATGGGAGCGAGCCAGCCGCTCGATTCGCGCGTAATCGGATTCGAACGGGGCATCACGCAGGATGGCGTGGACGAGCGCGCCGAATCTGGGTCCCGCGGGTCTGCTGGGTTGCCGTTCTATATATTCGAAGACGATTTCGAGAGGGCTGCCGGGCGGTGAAACGGCGGCTTCGCTAGGCGTGAAAATATCGTACTGTTTTCGTTCGCCGCGTCGAAGCGCCTCGTCCCGGCGTGCCCGCCATTCCTGGTAACGCGCGGCGCTCTCGTTGGAGCCTATATCGGCCAGGATTTCCTGCTGCTTCAAGCCGGCATCCATCTCGACCGACAGGCGCAAGGCGCGGGGGTCCCACCACACCACTTCATGATGGCCCATGCGCGGGGCGTGCAGACCGGGGCGAACGGTCGGATCCTCTCGCGCTATGAATTCCCATCCGAACGCGGTGCTCGATCCGAAATCGGGGCAACCCGGAGCGGGGAGCGAATTTCTCGAATGCGCCAGCGCGGGATAGATCGCTTGATTGAGGGGCGAGACCCAACCCTCCATTTCGCGATCCCCAATCGCGGGGACGACCAGCAAATCGCGCGCTCGCGTCGCGGCGACGTATGCTACGCGCACTCCCTCGGCGCACTCGCGCTCCTGCTCGCGATCGCGCTGCTCCAGCAGCTCCAATGGCGTGCAGCCAAGCAGCTTCATGGCGCAGAGGCGCGCGCCGGCGTCGATATGGCGTTCGGGCTCGCCGGGCGCGAGTTTAGCGGTCATGTCGGCGAGAATGACGATCGGGAATTCGAGGCCCTTGGCGGCGTGAACGGTCATGAGGCGTACGCCCTCGGCTCCTTCCTCCAGCACCGGGGCTTCACTTGATTCGGATTTGCCCGCTTCGGAGTCCAGCTCCTCGACGAAGCCGCGAAAAGAAATTCCGCCTTCGGCTTCGAACGCCCTGGCAAGATCGCAGACGCGGTTCACGTTGGCAAGCGCCTGATGACCGCCCGGTCGCAGCACGAATCCGGCGTGTGCTCGCGTGTGCTCAAGCAGGGAATTTATGGTTGCGGCGATTGGCCGGCGGTTGCGTTCGCGGTGCAGGCCCGCGAGAAAGTCGAGCGCTTCCGAAATGCGCTGGAGTTGCTCGTCAGGGTGGCCATCCAGTTGAGCGCCCGGCTGCTCCGGCCGGTTGCCGAACAGGTGCAAGCGGCCAACTTCCGAACGCCAGCGCAGCAGAACGCTGTCGGAGGTCGCGAAGAAATAGCCGCGCAGCGTGGCGTAGATGGAGAGCTCGTCGTCGGGCCATTCGATGGCGGCCAACGCGGCGCGCAGCATCTGCACTTCTTCCCTGGCGTGGAACGATTTCGACCCGACCAGCAGGTGCGGAATTTCGCGCGCTTCGAGAGCCTTAATGTACTCGCGCGTGACGTCGTCGCCGTAGTTGGTGAAGCGGCGGAACAGAACGCAGACGTGACGAGGCGTGATGGCGACAAGGCCGGAGTCGCCGCGAACTTTCCATCCGCTTTCCCGCAGGAGCCATTCGATGAAGCCCGCGACGGCGGCGGGTTGGCACGCTTCGACGGCCTGTTTCGTGAACCCGCCGTGGCTGCCGTACGGCTCGGGCGCGGGTAGAGCGACGATTGCCGGCTGGCCGGGAATCGCATCGGCGCCCCCACTGAGGGGCGAATAGGCGGTCTGAGCGGCATCCTCGTCCTCCAGCATCGCGGTGGCAAAGGCCGCGTTGACGCACGCCTGAATGGGAGCGAGCGAGCGATGGCTACACGTCAATTGCACGAAGCCCACGCCGTTGTCCCGAAGAATTCGTTTAATCTCCCGGTACAGACCGATGTCGGCGCGGCGGAATTTATAAATCGACTGCTTGGGGTCGCCCACCAGAAATAGCTTGCCGGGATTCGGCGTTGCCGAGAACCAGTCGGTTTCCGTGGGATCGGCGGCGGCGAGCAGCAGAAGCAGCTCGGCCTGCAAGGGATCGGTGTCCTGAAACTCGTCGACGAAAATGTGCGTGAAGCGGTCCTGCAGAAAACGGCGGACTTCGCTGTTGTCGCGGACCAGGTCGCGCGCTCGGATCAGGAGATCTACAAAATCAAGCTTGCCGGCGCGGCGTTTCTGGGCGTCGTATCGCGCCACGATGTCCCACATCTCTACGCGAAGCGCGGCCGCAAGATCGGCATTCGCGACATCCTTGAATCTGTGGAGGGCGAGCACCAGGGTATCACGGCGATTCAGCATCTCCTCGCGCGTGACGCTCTCACTGAATGCGCCGGAGCCCTTCCTAATGCGGCGCTTCATCTCGCCCAGGAGGTTTAGAAGCTGCGCCTCGAGGCTGTCGTAGTCGCGCCCGCGCACTTGCTCCGAGCGCTCGACGGCCCCAGCCATGTCGCGCACGGGACGAAGACTCTCGTACAGCGTGTCGGTCTGCTTCCTGGCGAGGGCGCTCAGCTCGGCGACCTGCTGGACGATCGCCATCAAATCGTCTAACACGGCCTCTCGATCGAATGCCGGCCGCTTCCAATGCGTGGGAAAATCCCGCCATTGAACCAGCTTCCATCCCGCCGCTTCAAGCTGCCCGACCGCGCTGCTTCCATTCCACGAATCCGCCGTGGAGGCGATGCGAGCCAAGGCGCGGCGCAATCCCGGAGAGGGCTCGTCCAGCTTGTGCTCGAACCAGGAGCGGAAGGCGTTGGAGTAGATGGCGTAGGCTTGGCTTTCGGTCAGTTCCTCGAAGGCCGGGTCCACGACCGCCTCCACTGGACGCTCGCGGAGGGTTTGCGCGCAAAAACCGTGGATCGTCCCGATGGAGGCTTCCTCCAGGCGCTCCAGAGCGTCTTCCAAATTTTTTCGCTCGCCTTGATCGGGGCTTTCGCGGCGAGCGCGATCGAGTTCCTGGCGCAAGCGAATCTTGAGCTCGCCGGCTGCTTTGTGCGTGAACGTGACCGCGGCCATATTCTCGATGTGGCCCATGCCTGTCTGGAGCACCCGCACCATTCGAGCAATAAGCTCGGTGGTCTTGCCCGTTCCGGCGGAGGCTTCGACGAGAAGGCTCTCCGTCAGAGATTTGTGAATGCGCTCGCGCGCGGCGGCGTCGTCCAACGTGAAATAAGTTTGCGGCGTCATGGCAGGCAGCGCAGCGCGTTGAGCGATTCGATCCGGTCCTTCGGTTTTCTCCGCGTGCGTTGTTCTTCGTATGGTCCGCAGATTGGTCTGTAGTCGCACAAATTGCAGGCTCCCGCGATAGGCGCGGTGGGCAGGAATCCCGTCGCGATGGCGTCGTCTACAATTTCGAGAACGCGCTTGATGCGCTGCCGGGCATCTGCGCCGATGAGGACGTGGCATTCGGCATAGTCGCCGCGCTGGGTGCAGTAGAACAGCCGCGCGGTCTCGACGTTTTCGCCGAGCAACTGCTCCGCCGCGAGCGCGTATAAAGTCGGTTGCAGCACCGCGCCCCCGCCGACCGACACAAGCGCATTGGGCGGACGCTTTCCGGTCTTGTGGTCGGTAATTCGCAGCGCGGCGCGGCTTGCATGACGTTCGACTAAGTCGATCGACCCACGCAAGCGGATGCCGTCGAGGATGACAGCTTCGTATGGCGTACTGGCGGGGTCGCGAGCGCCGCCGCGTCCGGTCATGCCGAACGAAAATTCAAAGCCCTGCGGCGTCCATTCCGGCTGCGATGCGAGGCGCCGCACCCAGCCGCGCAGGTCCGTGCGGATGCCTTCTATTTCGTCGTCCCAAACGCGAGGGATCGCGGGAGCGAGCTTTTCGGCCTGTTCGGAGGCAACGCGATCGAGCACGGCGTCGGCGATCGCGAGCGCCTCTTCCATGCGCCAAGCCGAGAATGGAAGCAGATCCTCGCTCTTGAGGCGCGCGAGAAATTCAAACTGGACGAAGTGGAACAGCGCGCCGCGCGTGAGCGGGTCCATGTGCTCGAGGGCGACGCTCTCCTCGCGCGCGCGGATTTGGAGAATTGCGTAAAGCAGGAATTTGTATGGGCAGCTTGCGAACTGTTGCAGCGCCGAGGCCGAATAGGAGCGCGCGCGAAGGCGATGGAAGGCGAGGGCGGCCAGTGTTTTGCTGTCGGAGTCGACGATCCCGTCGGTGTCGCGCCATTTCCGATGATCCCAACGCTTCCAACGGGTACGCAGGGAATCGGCCAGCGCGGCGTTCTGGTCGAGCAGGTAACGTCCGCTCCCCTTGGCATTGCCCGATTCGCGCAACCATGCGAGATCGTATTCCGCGTCGTCAATGGCGGCGGCGGCAAGCTTGGGCGCGGGCCAGTCGAGCCGTGTTGGACACGCGGCGGCGGCGCGTTTCTCGAATTCCTGTAGATCGGGCAAACGCCCCTCGGCCGCGCGCAGAACCTCGAGCGCATAGAACGACGGAACGCGCGGGCGCGACTGCTCCACATTGATGCGCGGGTAGGAGACCGTCAAGGCCTCGTTTGCGGAGGCCGCGGCGATGCGCAGAAGCAGACGCTCGCGTTGATCGCGCTCGTGTTGGCGGGCCAGGCGACGGCTCACCTGCTCGCGACGACTGTCGAGCAGCAACGGATCCTCGAAAGCGCGTTTCGGGAAAACGCCTTCGGCGAGTCCGGGCAGAAAAACGGCATCGAAGATGCGGCCGCGGGCTTCTTCGATTGTGCCGGTGAAAACGCGGCCATAGCGGCGGCGGGCGGGCTCCTGGCGCAGGTTGCCCAGCCGCTCGGCGAGCACTCCGTAAACTTCGTCCAGCTCGAGGGGACCAACTTCGCTCATGGGCGCAAGTTCGGCCAACGCCGCCAGCACGGATTCGGGGCGGCGCAGCGCCATGCCGGCAAGCTCCGACAGATTCCCGATCCACGTCCCCCACGGCGCGGATACGGGAAGCGAATGGAGATATTCGATCAGCGGCAGCGCGAACCGCTCCAGATTACTTAATTGCGCGAGTTGGCGCTCGATGCGCTCGCGCGAGGGCTCGTCGTCCCGCTGCACTTCTTCGAGTTGTTGGCGCAACTCGTTCTCGAGTCCGCGCAAGCGGCGCGCCCAACGGTCGTAACCACCGACCACGGCGGCATCGACGATGAGCTTCTCCCAATTGGATGGGGCGGCTAGGCTGCCCGAAATCGCAGGCGAGCCGGCGGTTTCAGTTTCGGTTTCGCCTTCAGGCTGGAGCGCCGTTTCGATTGCCGGAATCAGCTCGTCTTCTGCGGCGACGAATCTACGCTCGGGTCGCGGCGGCGCGCCTGCTGCGTCGAGACGCGGCACTTGGCCCAGCGACAGATATTCCGCAAAGCGCGTCGCGGTGCAACCTTCGCCGGCGCACGCAAGCAGCGCGAGAAAGGCGCGGCCCGCCGGATCGGGCCGCAGCGCGCCGCGGCTGAAATACTCCGGGATCGCCGCGCGGCGCAGGGCGTCTTCAATGAGCGGCTGATAGCGCGCGGGGTCCCGCAGCAGGATGGCGATGCGATCGAATGGCGTGCCGTTCCGCGCCAGCACGATTATACGGCGCGCAATCTCGACGCACTCCAGCGCTTCGCCGGGAGCGGAGAAAATCAGATCCGGACCGACTTCGCCACCCTCGGGCGCATCGGGCGCAAACAGAAATCGGCGGACGCGATCGAGCGGCGTGGAGATCGGCTCCTGCCCGGCATTCTCCGGCCGTTCCGCTAATGTCGCGATCAATACGGCCGGCGAACGAGCGGCGAGCGCGTCGAGAAATTCGTGCTGAGCGCGATAATCGAGCGGCGCGTCGAGCAGGATGAGGGGTAATCCCGCAAAGCGGTGGCCGCGATTGGCGACTTCATGCGTTGCCAGCGCGAGCACGTCCGCCAGATCCGCGAGGCCGCGCTGTTCGATTTGCTCGTTGAATAAAGTCAACAGGTGCGCCAGGTCGGCGCCCGGCTTCCCGGCATTGTTCAGGTCGTGCAGAGCGATACTTTCGAGGCGCAGCTCGCTCAAAGTTGCCGCAACGGCGCGAGCGAAGCCGGGCATATCGGCGACGGGCTTGAAATATTTCAGCTTTTTCGCTTGCATCGCGCCGAATACAGCGCGGGCTGCGACCGCTTCGGCGCCCAGACGCGTAAGCGGCGCCAAGTTCGCTTCGCCCATGGCGGCGCCGGCGATAGAGGCGGCAAGTTGCGTGAGCGTCAGAGCGTGGACGCCCAGCAGACCGGGATTCCCCGAAGCGCGCACAAACTCATCGGCCGCGGCTTTCGTCGCTCCGAGCACGATCACCTCGCTCTTGCCGGCCCACTCCGCGACGAATTCTTGGGACGCGGCCAACAGCGCTGAGTTCGCGATCGAGGTTACGACATTACGCGCCACTCTTGATTTTAACGGACGGGTCAGCTCGACGGCGCATCTTTGGGCGGCAAGACAGCGTGAAAATCACGTTCGATGCGGCCGGCATAGCTCGACAAAAGTTCTTTTATCCGATCCGCGCGCGGCGATTTCACAATCAGGCCGACGTGATGTTCCCTGTCCATGCGCCAGACGACTTCGGGGTCGTTGTAGGACGAGGTGTCGGGATGCGGCTGGCGCGCCAGGGAGACGAGCAGACCGGCGTAATCCTCCTTCGGTACGGGCGGGACATAATGGCCTTTTCCGCCGGCCATCTCGATCTTCGCCCATTCGACCCAGAGATTAATGCCCGTCGCCGCTTCGATAAGATCGGCGATGTGCGCGCCGCCGACCCGCGCGGAGGTCTCGAGAAAATAAATGCGGCCGTCCTCTTGCGATTTGATGAACTCGGTGTGGGAGATGCCGCGCAGCATTCCCAGAATCGACATGACGCGCTCGTTGGCGATGTAGAGGTCGCGCCCAATATCCGATTCGCGCTCCAGAATGCGCGTGGTGAAGATGCCGCCGGAATGCGAGACTTCCATCGGCGGACGGCCGTAGCCACTCGCGATCGCAAAGAGGATTTTCTTCTCATAGACAATGGTGTCGACATGAAAGATATCGCCGGGGACGAAGCGCTCGAGCAAATAGTGCGACTGGAGATCGCCGAGCGCGTCGATCAAGGGCCAGAACTCCTCCTGGGTATGGACTTTCTTGATCCCGATCGCGCCCGCCATCGAACGCGGTTTCAAGACCCACGGGGCGGGAACGCGCTCCATGAACTCGCGCAGTCGATCGTAGTTCAGGACGTGTACGAATTCCGGAACCTTGACTCCGGCCTCCTCGGCTTTCATGCGCATGGCGAGCTTGTCGCGGAAATGCCGCGCGGTAGTTTCGCCCATGCCCGGGATGCGGAGATGCTCGCGCAGCATGGCGGCGACTTCAACGTCGAAATCGTCGAGCGGGACGATGCGGTCCAAGACGCGCGTGCGGCAGAGAAAGCTGACCGCGTCGATAGTATCCTCGCGGTTCCATTTGTGATCTTCGTCGGGCATGTAGAATACCTCGGCGATGGCGTCCATGGGAAACTTCGCCTTGTCGCGCAGGCTTGCGGACGCGAGCAGGACGACATTGGCTCCCTGACGCTTGCACTCGCGGAGGAAGTCGTGGCCCTTTTCGTAGCTGGCGAGGCAGAGAATGGTCATGAGTCCCCTTCGATGAAGGCCGCGGACGCGCCGACCCATTGCATGCCCTTGTTGTGATCGACGCCCATCTGCGATCCGCGGCCCATGCGAACGATTGTGTTGACCGTCCGCAGCCGGTCTAGCCAAATATACATGATGCGGACCTCGATCTTGGCGGGACCGAACGGGGTGTCTATAACGGGGCGAAAATCGACGCGTTCCTGCAGGATGTAATCGTGGCGGCGCTCCCGCGGTACGGCATCGATCTGTTCCTGGGTGGGGCCGACCACGACGCCCGCGCCGGCGAACGAGTACAGCGGTTTGAGCACGTAGCGTTCGGGATGCTCGACGCGGGCGACCTGGTTGAGGAACTGCGTTCGTGGGACGGCGGGATGATCGAGATATGGCAGCGAGAATTTGCTAAGGCGGAAGAACCAATTGGGATGGCCTGCCCACTCGACTTCGATCTCATCGCGGAAGTCAAAGGGAAGCTGGATGCGCCTGCGCTCGAGTTCGTCGACAATGGTGCGGTTGTAGATGCGGTGGACGGGGGTGAGTTTACCGTCGCGATCGTAGAAGAGGCGGTTTCCTTGCTTCTTCAAAGATGTAATGTCGACTGTCCGAATGCCAATCTCCTGTTCCGTGATGAGAAAGTCGTGCCGCGTCTTTTGATGCCATGGATCGATTTCGGTGAGAACGACATTTTCCGCCGCGTGGCCGCCGAGAATGGCTCGCCGCAGCAGCGCATAATATTCCGTCAAAGGCAAACGGCCCGGCAGCGCATACAGATCTTGGGGGATGCCGTATGCTTCGCGGTACGCTTCCGACATCACGGGCTGGTAGCCGTAGAGCGACGGAAATCCCTGAATCTCGACCAGCTTCGGTTCGAGATTTTGGTCCAAACCGAAATCTGCTTGCACGAATAGCGGAACGGGGTCCTCGTTCGGCACGCGATAACGTTCGGGAATCGCCGCGCGCGAGTCGCTCTGGTACTCGGAATCGGCCAGAAGCATCTCCACCATTTCGCGGCCATATCGCGCCATGCGTTGAACCAGTTCGCCGGGCAGGAATACGGGCGTCTCGCTGTGGCGGAATTGCGGGGGCTCGCCGCAGCGGTGGGACAATACTTCCAAAAACCACGCGTATTTTGTTTCCGAAAACTCCCGATTAAACCAGTGGCGGCGCGATGGAATCAAGCAGGAAGGCTCCGCTTCGCATGATCTGGCGGCCGTCGATCCACAAATCGAACTGCCGCCCCACGACGTCGATGTGCGTGGAGGAATACCAATCCGCGCCGGTGTGCGCTCCGTAAGGATTGCCGAACGCAATGTGCAGACCAGGCAGCTTCTCGTCCTGCAAGATATTGCCGATGACGCCGTGCAACGCGATGTTGGTACCGATCGCGAATTCGCCTACGCGATCACTGTTCTCGTCGGTGTGGCAATACTGCCAGAAATCGTCCCGCAGCTCTTTATTATCTGAAGAGGCTTCTATCAGACGGCTGTTCTCAATGCGAATGGTCAGAGGCGTTTCGCGCAGGTCGCCGTATTTCTCGCAGAGGTAATCTCCGACCACGCCGTCGATCGCAAAAACTCCATGGACGCGTTCGGGCGTGGTGAATGTTTCGCCGCCCGGAAGGTTTCCCCATTTGTGCGGGCTGATAATGCCGCTCGTTTTAATCCACTTCAGGCGGGGCGAGAAGCGGGCCGTCAGGTTGGTACCCGCTGGATTGGTGGCGCGGATCTCTCGCGCGGCACTCGCCATGCGCCAGATACGGGTACTGATGCGATCCACTTCATCATAGTCGGCGCGCATCCCTTCGAGCATGATGCGCCGCTCGATATTGACCATGTGGGCGTGCCGCATCTTGCGCCGGTTGACGACATCGGTCATTTGCATGCGCGTGGGCAGCTCGTTCTTCTGCGCCTTCACGGCGAAAATGCTAACGTCGCTGGTCTCCAAATCGTCGAGAACCGGCCGCGGCATGTCTTTCAGAGGACGCGGCGCGAGGTCTTCGAGAATAAACGCGTTATAGGGGGCGCCAAGGCGCTCCAGCTCCTGCGCGAGACTGGCGCCGATCTCCTGGCAGGCGCGGTCCGTTATGAGAGTGACCTTTTCATGCGGCTGAATCCGCAGGCAGCAGTGGACGGCGTTGTGGGCGCCAGGCGTGAGCTCGGAATCGAACGCGACATCGCGAAGGACGTCCTTCGTTTCAGTCATTGTGACTGCCCCCGGCGGCTTGCGCCGGCTCGAAAAGACCTTCCCCAGTTTGCTGAATCATGTAGTCCACTACGCTTTTCAAATCTCCCGTTTCGGCGAAAACGCGGAGCTGGCGGTCGGCGCCGTTTCCTTCCTCGAGCATGCGATAAACATAGCCAATCTCTTCCTCGCTGTTCAGTTCTTCGGCCACGTCTCCGACAAAGTCGATAATCTCGCGAATCAGGTCGCGCACAGGCACCTCCTTCTGTTTTCCGAAGTCGATGAGGTTGCCGCCGAGGCCGTAACGCGCGGCGCGCCACTTGTTCTCCATCAGCAGGGAGCGGCTGTAGTGGCGGAAGGTCAGGTTCTGCTCATGCAGCTTGTACAGCTTTCCGATGATGGCCTGGCACAGCGCCGCGATCGCGATGGTTTCATCGACGCGCATGGGAATGTCACAGATGCGGAATTCCAGCGTCGGAAAATAGGGGTGCGGCCGAATGTCCCACCAGATCTTCTTGGCATTGTCGATACAATTCGTCTTGATCAGGAGATTGACGTAGTTTTCAAACTCCGA
The DNA here is from genome assembly GCA_963838885.1 of Bryobacterales bacterium. Classification (GTDB taxonomy): domain Bacteria; phylum Acidobacteriota; class Terriglobia; order Bryobacterales; family Bryobacteraceae; genus JAICMB01. The sequence goes on from CAWITB010000011.1 coordinate 43,552, forward strand.
CCAGCTTTGATAAGTGTCCGGGATTTGCGTGCGCGGGAACTTGTCGAATACTTTACAGCGGTAGGATCGCAGGCCGGTATCCATGCCGAGCCAGAACGGCGAATTGCAGGACAAGGCCAGCAGGTGCGGAAGGAAATAGCGGGCGCCATTCATGATGTGAATGGCGGTCTCGCGGTCTTCGATCCCGACATGAACGTGCAGGCCGAAGATGAGGTTCGCGCGCGCAACCATCTTCAAGTCTTCGACGATGGTGCGATAACGGTCGTCGGGGTAGATCTCCTGATCGCGCCACTGCGCGAAAGGATGCGTTCCGCCCGCCGCCAAGCGCAGGCCATTATCGTGCGCCAGCTTGATGATGTCGCGCCGGATGCCGCGAATTTCTTCTTTGACGTCCTTGATATTTTTGCAGACTCCGGTGCCGATTTCGACGACCGATTGATGCATCTCCGGCTTCACCCGCTCGGCCAGCAGAGTCTTGCCTTTCTCCACAATTTCGGCTTGAATGTGCGAGCGCAGATTGCGGGTTTCCGGGTCGATGGTCTGGTACTCCTCCTCGATCCCGATGCTGAGACTGGGGCGTGAACCGCCGACATTCATTGCGCGCCTCCTAGTCGTTTCCGTGCGCCGCCGCGGTGTGGCCAACACGAGACTGCGACAGAAACGCCGACCAATTGTAGGGTATCGCGGCCGGCCTGGGAGCGAGCGCGCGCTCAACCGCCATTTCCGCGACCGCATCGACAATCCATTTGAAGTTGTCGGGTCCGACGGATTCGATCCCGGCGTCGGGCGCGGGGTTCATGAAGTCGATCGCATACGGGATGCCATCTTCAACCGCGAACTCCACTGTGTTTAAGTCATAGCCAAGGGCGCGGCACAACGTCAGGCAATCGCGCACCATGCGATCGCGCAGTTCCGGGCTGGCCGGAGGGTTGCCGGGCACGTATCGGAGGTGATGCGGCTGCCCAGGATCGTAGCGCATGACGTGTACTTTGTTTTGATCGACGACATAGCAGCGAAAATACTCTTCGAAGTTCACGCCCTTCTGCAGCGTCATGCAAAGGTCGCCGCTGTCGTCATACGCTTTGAAAAACTCATCCGGCGAGTTCACCTTATACACGCTTTTCCAGCCGCCGCCATCGTGCGGTTTGAGGAACGCCGGAAAGCCGATATACGAAAAAACGCGTTCCCAGTCGAGCGGATAAGTCAGGTTCCGCATGGAGCGGTCGGTGGTGCCGGGCGGATGCTGTTTATGCGGCAGCAGCACGGTGGGCGGCACAGCGACGCCGAGCTTATCGCGAGCGCGAAATTGAAGAACTTGTCGTCGGCGCTCCACCAGAACGGATCATTGATTACCTTCGCGCCGGTCAATACCGCATTCTTGAGATACGAACGGTAGAACGGAATATCGTGCGAGATGCGGTCCACTATTACGTCGTAGCCGCACGGAACCGCCATCTCGACCGCTCCGGTCTTCAGGTGCTCGGCCGCGATGTTGCGCACGCCCATCTGCGTTGATGCGGTCGACAAGCGCCGGTGGAAAGGATTCCTCCATGCCATACAGAACGCCGATCTTGATCATAAGCTCGCCTCCATTTACCCGAAAAACTTCCTTGCCATTTCTTGCCACCACGGCCAATCGTGTCCAAAGCCTTCCCAAACATCCATCACATGCGGGATCCCCTTGATCCCGAAAACATGGGCCAATTTGACATTCTGATCGAACAACGGATCATGGTTACCGGTTGCCAGCACGTAGTAATTGCGCCGAAAGCGCTCTAGGAACCAGTTGTCCGTGAGGTTTGGCAGATACTCCAGCGGCGAATGCAGATACGCATCCTGGTTATGAAAGCCATTCAAGAAACGCTTGGGAATATCGAACGCTCCGGACATGCTGACGGCGTAGGTCACAACATCAGGATGACGCAAAGCAAAGTTGATCGCATGATAGCCGCCAAAGCTGCATCCGGTCGTTCCCATTTGCGGCCAGCTTGTGCGGTTTTTCACGAACGGAGTCAACTCGTATACGAGATAGGCGTCAAATGCGTTCTGGCGATTGAGACGATCCCGCGGCCCGGCCCGCTTGTTGTACCAGGACTCCTGGTCGACTGTATCGAGACAAATCACCTGCAATTCGCCACGATCGATCTTCGGAGCCAGAGCCGCGATCATGCCGCGCTCTTCATATTCCCAGAAGCGGCCTCCGGAGGTTGGAAATACCGCGACTGGAAAACCGCGCTCCCCGAAAGCAAGTAATTCCATATCGCGGTGAAGCGACGGGCTGTACCATTTGATGTAGTCGCGACGCATAGCGGTCCCCTGCATCGTAACAACAGCGCCGTTACAATAGTCGCCCGTTACAATAGTTTTTGTCTCGCGCGAAAGACGAAGGCCGGCTTCGTTTCCACCCACGCTTTCCATCGCGTTTTTTGTCCAGCAGCCGCGACCTGATCGTGTACGTCCCGCCGGGTTACGATGAGAATCCCGATCGCCGTTATCCCGTACTCTACTTGCAGGATGGTCAGAACCTGTTCGATCCCGCGACCGCGTTCGGAGGCCAGGACTGGCGCGCCGATTCAACCGCGGATGAGGCAATCGAGCGCGGAATTGTGGAGGCATTGATCATCGTTGGGATCTACAACACGGGCGCGCGGCGGGTATCCGAGTACACCCCGACGCGCTGCCCGCGCCGGCGCAAAGGAGGCAAGGCGGACCGCTATGCCGAGATGCTGGCGCAAGAGATCAAGCCGTTCATCGATCATGAGTACCGCACGCACAAAGGGGCGCCGCACACTGGCGTCGGCGGGTCTTCATTGGGCGCTCTGGTTTCGCTTGTGACGGGCCTGGCCTACCCGCGCGTGTTTGGGAAGCTCGCCATCGTATCTCCCTCGGTATGGTGGGATAACCGGGCCATCTTGCGAACCATCTCCTCCTATCGCGCCCGCGTGCGGCCGCGCATTTGGCTGGACGTCGGCACGGAGGAAGGGGACGCTCCGCGGCAATGCGTCGACGATACGCGCGCACTTCGCGATTCGCTGATCGCGAAAGGGTGGCGCGAAGGCGAGAACCTGAGGTACGGCGAAGCGCAGGGCGCGGGGCATTGCGAGGCCGCGTGGGGAGCCCGTTTTGCGGATGCGCTGGCGTACCTTTTCCCCGCCTCTGGAGCATAATGCAGACGCCACCGCTGATCGAACTTCATCGCGTCTCCGTAATGCGCGGCGATAAGATAGCGTTGCGCGATCTCGATCTAAGCATCGGCGTGGGCGAGCATGCGGCCATTTTAGGACCGAACGGCTGCGGCAAATCGACGCTCATTAAGAGCATCACGCGGGAGTGTTATCCGCTACAACGCGAAGGTTCCTCGCTGGCCATTCTCGGCCGGGAGCGCTGGGATGTATTCACGCTGCGCTCGCTCCTCGGCATCGTCACGAACGACCTCCTCGCCATGTGCACGCGTGAGTTCACCGGCGAGGAGATCGTGCTTTCCGGTTTTTTCAGCAGCGTCGGCGTCTGGCCGCATCAGGACGTAACGGAACCGATGCGTTCGAAGGCCGCCGCGGCGCTCGCGCTGCTCGAGATTCCTCATCTCGCCACCCGCGCCGTCAGCGAGATGTCTTCCGGCGAAGCGAAGCGCGTTCTCATCGCCCGGGCGTTGGTACACGATCCGCGCGCGTTGCTCTTTGATGAGCCGAGCAACAGCCTCGACGTGTCGGCGCAGCGCGAATTGCGGGAGCTAATGCGCAAGCTGGCCGCGCGCGGCATCGGAATCCTGCTGGTGACGCATCATCTCGCCGACATTATTCCGGAAATCGAGCGCGTCATCATCTTAAAGGACGGGCGCATCGTCGCCGACGGCCCGAAGGAACAGGTGCTCACGACTTCGATGCTGCGCGACGTATTCGGCGTGCCCGTCGATATCGCGCGCCGCGACGGCTATTATCACCTGTGGTGAGCGCGGTCACTCGCTCGCAGCCGGGACCTTACTCGTAATACGGTCGTGAATCCAGTGCGCGTCCCACCATTCCATGGGATTGACCTGCACGCCGTCGATCTGCATGCTGAAGTGGAGATGATCGCCGCCGGCCAAACCGGTCGCGCCGCTCAGGCCCATGGTTTGGCCCTTCTTGACCATGTCTCCGGGCTTCACGCCGATGCGGTTCAGGTGCCCATAGATCGACTGCAGGCCGTAACCGTGATCGACCACAATACAGTTCCCGTAGATCCCCAGGCGTTGCGCGAACACCACCTTACCATCGTTGGCGGCGGGGATCGGCGTATTCTTCACGTTCGAGAGATCGAAGCCGAGATGCACCTGCTCGTCGATTTTCTTGCCGTGATAAATATAGGTGCGATCGTCGGCGAAATTCGATTCCGCCTTCGCGTTCATGCGCAGGAACGGACCCGACCACAGGAAACGTTCGGCGGTCTTGTTTCGCAGATCGGCGAGCGTCTTATTATTCACACGCCTCATCTCGCCGTTGATCTTGAGAAAGCGCGAGAGCAGATCGCCGCTGCCGCCGGGGTCGATATCGTTCACGACCTTCTCCATAAAAGCATCGTCGATCACGAGATCGCGTTTGCGGAAGCGCTTCGGGAAAATCTTATACGAGAAATGCCCAACCGCTTCGTTCCCGGCAAGATTCGTGGCGTAGACGAATGGAGCGGTGCCCGGCGGCACATCCCACGGATAGCCGAAAAGAGAGAATCGCCGGCCCGGTTTTCCCGGCAGCGGAAAGCTTCCAAACCTGTAGCGGCCCGACTTCTCGCCCGCATCGGTCCAGAAGCCCGCGACCGAAAAAGTGACGAGCTCGCTGCCGCCCTGGTTGACGTAGTGCTGCTCGCCATCCGGCGTGATGACGGGAGGCCGCGTGACGACGTCTATGTCGCGGATTGCCGCTGCCGTGGAGCCTCGCAGATCGTTCGACGTTGCTTCGACGGTAAGCCGCGCCTTGCCGTCTTTTAATGCCGGCGCATTCGTCGTCCCGGCGTTGAATGCCAGGTCGCGAGCGGCCGCATTTTTAAAAAAGAAAATTCTTGTCGCTGGATTTTTACTGCTAAATACGTCGTAACGAGAACCGTTCTGATCCAGCCATGCCGAAATTTTGCGAATACCGTGCGGGTCGCTCAAGCGGATCTTCACCGGCGTGGCGGAGCCAATGCTGGTCAGCGCTGGATCGAGCTCCAGTTTCGGAGTTGTGGACAGGAACAGCAACAAGAAAAACAATCCGGCAATGGCGATCACCAAAACAAGCAAGGCGCGTGTCACTTTAGTAAAAGGAACAGGCTAACATAGCGGACGCGGGCCTATTGGAACGTGACGTGCATATCACTGCCTATCGCCGCTATGGCGCGGCGTGGAGGAAAGCATGAAAAACGAACAGGGTCGCGAAGTTTGCGCGCATACGGGCTGTAGCTGTGCGCCCCGGGAGAAAAGCAAATATTGCAGTACGTACTGCGAAGATGCTGGTACGACGCTCGAGCTTGCCTGTGGTTGTGGTCACGCGGGCTGCGGGACGGCAGGCTCCTTCGAAGATGAGAAGCGGGGAAATCTGGTTCGTGAAACGTCCTCGTAATCGGTTGCGCCGGCGGATGTGTTGAACATTAAAGGGGAACGGGCGAGCCAATCTTCGTTCGACATGATCCGAGTCGGCCGGTCGGCTTTTCCGGATTTGGCTTCGCGTGGCCGCTGCAGCAACCGCACGTACACTGGGGGCGGGATGGTTCGGGAAGGGTCTCCTCAATTCCAGTCGACTGAGCGATCTACCGTGGTTCCAGATGCTTCGTTGTTGTATCGTTCGTCGCGGCACGCGTCGCAGTTTACGATGCGCTTGCCGCGGGTTTCAGGGCGCTTTGCATCCAGAACGGCCTTCGTCCACTCTTTGCGGTGCGTGAAGCTCATTTGTCAAACAGCGGGAGGACATGGGCGCTTTCAAGCCGCGCGGGCCAAATCGTCAGACACATCGACCGCTCGCTCCGTTCGATCCGGCTTGGAGGTCCGACGACCGCGCTACCTCCCCATTGACCGGCAGGACATGGCAGCCCCCCCATCGGCGAAAGCGAACTGCGATAGATAGTCTTTGATGCTTACAAGCACCGGGACGCGGCTTTTTCGGCCAAACCAGCGTACGACGTCGGCCGTCCGGATGATGACGCCGCAAGCAGCGCTATCCTCGTCTTCTTCCACGGTTGCATCAACCGTTATTCGATCGGCCATTTACCGAAAATACCTCGAAGAGCCGTCTGATTCAATATCCCATCAACAGTTCCCGCAAGCATGTTTCGTGAGGTCAAAATGATAATACCTGGCGCGGCGTTCGGCCGCGGCTTGCCCAAGCAGTCGCGGCGGCGGCGCGCGGGCCCAGCGGCTAGCGCGTCCCCACGTCCTTCACCACGACGGCGTGCAAATGCTGCTCGTCGGTGAGCCTTTGGAACGCCGGAATATCCTTCGCGGTCATGCCCGACCAGCGGGTCAGATCCGTATCGAGTTTGCGGCTGTAGATCTGAAATACATCATAATCCGGCTGCGTGGGAGCGGCGTCGGCCGATCCTTCGACCGACATTGCAAGCCCCGCTAATTTCCCGTCGAGACCTAGGGGGTACGCGAGCGAATCCTCGTTCGATGTAATCCGGAAATCGACCAAATCGTCCTCGACCAGCGCGATCTTTTTATCGAGATCCTCCGCCTGCGCGGCAAGCCTCTTTGCGGGGTCGCTCTCAGGCATTCTTTCCCGCAAATCCTTCAATTGCGTCCGGACATCGCGCATCTGTAGCACGGAATCGTACACGTTCGTGAGGTCCTTCTCAATCCGCAGCCGCAGCGATAACTGTTTCTCGAAGTCTTCCTGCGTCGCTTTCACGCGCGGGTCCGGCTTCAACTCCAGGGGCGCCGTGTAAGTCTTGCCGTTTACTGTCAGCTTCACTTGATATTTGCCGGGCACTGCTAAAGGACCGTGCGTGCCGGACTCATAATCGAACAGATAGTAACCGGGAATCCGCGGCGCTGGATCGTAGCGCAGGTCCCACACGAAGCGGTTCAGGCCCGCTTGCGGATCGATCTGTTTCGTCAGCTTCGGCGAATCGGGATCGGGCGGCTCGGTTTCAAAATTGTATTTCGCGCTCGAATATTCGCGGACGCGCTTGCCTTCCGCATCCACGATTTCAAGCGTCGTAACGCCCTTGGGCGCGGCCTTGACGTAGTAATAAACGATTGCGCCATTCGGCGGATTCTCGCCCGCCGTAGCCGCCCCGCGACCCGCTCCACCACCGCGGCCGCCTCCATGCACACGAATCGCGGTCGCCGGCGCGTAAAGATACGCGGCGTCGTTTGCAATCTCCGGCTTGTATTGCCGCAGCGGCGAAAGATCGTCCAGGATCCAGAACGAGCGTCCGTGCGTCGCCACCACCAGGTCGTTATCTTTCACGACCAGATCGTGGACGGGTGTGGTCGGCAGGTTCAGCCGCATTCTTTTCCAGTTCGCGCCATCGTCGAAGGAAACATAAATTGTAGTTTCCGTCCCGGCAAACAGCAACCCGCGCCGCTTGGGATCTTCCCGCACCGCGCGCACGAAATCGTGATCCGGAATTCCGTTGACGATCTTCGTCCACGTCTTGCCGTAATCGCCGGTCGTATAGATGTACGGACGCATGTCGTCGTTTTCGTGCCGGTCCACCGCCACGTAGGCCGTTCCGGCACTGAACGGCGAAGCGTCGATCAAGCTGATGCGGCTCCACTCCGGCATGTCCTTCGGGGTCACGTTCTCCCAATGCTTCCCGCCGTCGCGCGTCAACTGGATCAGCCCATCGTCGGTGCCAACCCAGATCAGTCCCTTAGCGAGCGGCGATTCCACTACCGCGAAAATCGTGTCGTAATATTCCGTCCCCGTATCGTCCTTGTCGATCGATCCCCCCGGCGCAACTTGTTTCGATTTGTCGTTGCGCGTCAGATCGGGGCTGATCGCTTCCCAGTGCATCCCGCCATCCACGCTCTTGAACAGCATCTCGCCGCCGTGATAGAGCACGTTGGGATCGTGCGGCGAAATCAGGGTCGGGGCCGTCCACTGAAAGCGGTGCCGTAGCTTCGCCGCTCCCTCGCCGTCCGTGAGCTCCGGCCACGGCGAAACATTTTGCCGCTGTCCCGTTCGTTTTGTCGAAGCGCGTCAGCTCGCCCTCGTACCCGCCCGCGTACACGATATTGGGGTCCGGCGGATACGGCGCGATGTAGCCGGACTCGCCCCCGCCCACCGGATACCAGTCGGTTCGGTCGATGGAGCCGCTGTCGCTGCGGCTCGCGATCGCTACGGTGGTGTTGTCCTGCTGCGCGCCGTAAACGTAATACGGAAAGCGATTGTCCGTAATTACGTGATAGAACTGCGCCGTCGGCTGATTGAGCTGCGCCGTCCAGGTCTTGCCGCCGTTCAGCGTGACGCTCGCGCCGCCGTCGTCGCCCGTGATCATGCGCTGCGTGTTCATGGGATCGATCCATAGGGCATGATTATCGCCGTGCGGCGGCCGCAGCTTGTTGAACGTGTGGCCGCCATCGGTCGATTTGAAGAACTGCACGTCCAGAACGTACAGAACGTCGGGACTCTTGGGGTCGACGAAGACGTCCATGTAATACCAGGCCCGTTGGATCAGCTTGCGGTCGGGATTGATAAGCTGCCATTTCTGACCGCCGTCGTCGGAGCGGTACAGGCCGCCCTCGGTCGCCTGGATCAACGCATATACGCGATCCGAATTTGCCGCCACGGCTACGCCCACTTTGCCCCATGGCCCTTTCGGCAGCCCGCCGCCTTGCACCTGCTTCCACGTCGTTCCGGCGTCGCCCGAGCGATACAACCCGCTCCCCGGACCGCCGCTGTCGAAGCCCCACGGCGTCCGCCGCACCTGCCATAACGCCGCGAATAAAACATTGGGATTGTTGGGATCGAAGGCGATGTCAATGGCTCCCGTGTTCTCGTCCTTGTACAGCACTTTTTCCCACGTTTTCCCGCCGTCCATGGTGCGGAAAACGCCGCGCTCCGTATTGGGTCCATAGGGATGCCCCAGCGCGGCGACATACACGATGTCGGGATTCGACGGGTTGACGATTACTTTCCCGATGGCGCGGCTGTCGCGTAGCCCGACGTTCTTCCAGGTCCTACCGGCGTCGAGAGATTTATAAATTCCATCGCCATGCGATATATTTCCTCGCAGCGCCGCTTCGCCGGTCCCCACGTAGATGATGTTGTGGTCCGAAGGCGCGATTGCAAGGCTGCCGATCGACGACGTGCCTTCTTTGTCGAAGACCGGCGCCCAGGTGTTCGCGCCATCGGTCGACTTCCAGACGCCTCCGCCCACGCATCCGAAGTAGTACGTCGCGGGGTCGCCCGGAATACCCGCCGCCGTCAGCGAGCGGCCCCCGCGAAACGGCCCGATAGAGCGGTAGCGCAGACCTTTGAACATGGGATCTTCCGATTGTTCTTTTTGCTGCTGCTCGGTCCCGGTGGTCTTGGGGGGCACCGGCTTTTCTTCCGGCTTCTGCGCTTGGGCGGCCAGCGCGGCCGATGATAACAGGCTTATCAGTAATATTTCAGTGATTCTCATGGCGCGAAATGAGATCTTATCACCTTGGGACGGCTAGCTAGAGGGCATGGCTTCTGTGTCAACATCGGGCGGGGAGGGTGTCTCAGCCACGTCGGCACAGAGGGGTAGGCAGCCTTCGATCGCTGTAATAGACCGGGCGGCAGTCCGCTCCGCGGGTGCATTGTCGGCGTGGATCAGGCTGGCCGACGACGGTGAGAACCGCCACACGCTTACTGAATCACATCACAGCGGCGTTTGTGCGCTGCTGCGGGAATCGCATGGGTCCAGTCGGCCATCCGCAATGCCTCCAACATTCCGCTGGAGTGGCGAAGTATCAACTGGCGGTATCATTGCAGCACGGAACTGAGATCTGTCAACGCCCTGGTGGTGGCGCAGGCGCAACGGGCAATGCTACCTCGATTCCTGTTTCCACAGGTAGCGCCAGTCAGAATCCATCTGAATGCGACCATACCGAACCTCCGCGCCGATGGTCTTGTTCAAGCGGCTCCGCAATTTCTTGCTTATCCTCGCGAATCCTAACTTCCGAGCAGCCTGACGAAGAAGGGCATCGCGCTCGATCTGCCCCGCAACAGGCAGAATTGAGTAGATCGCTCCCCGGATGTTCTCCGCGTCAATGTCCTTCGTCAGCAATCTTGATCTATTTACCGCCGAAACGCTGTCGTCATCATCGCCGCACTCATCGTCGCCACCGAGATCATCAAAAGGCTCGTTCGTGAGAGGTTCGATCCGCTCAGCAGTTTTGAAGCTAACGGGAGCGCTGGTTCGGACAACGGGGAGTCCATCAGACTCCTGCCACTGTCGTCGAAGCTCACGCGCCCTCCGCACCAAGCGTTCTACAAGCTCCTGCCCTTGCACCATCGCCGTTTCCGCTAGAGATTCTTCAGGTTGCGGTTCAATTCCAGCGGCCCTGACTTTTTCCAAAACCGTCGTCATAGCCCGATCCGGGTCGCGGAAAAACTGGCTTCCTCTAATACGAATGAAACTCCATCCAAGCCGCTCTAGCACCGCTTGTCTAGCCATGTCGTCTGCGAGTTTTTCGAGGGGATGAAACTTGTCGCCATCGCATTCAATCGCGATCCGCTTTCTGTCTCCCTCCACCACCAAGTCAATGCGGTAGTGGCCGACGCGCCATTGAGGGATGACCTTGTAGCCCAATCGAACGAGCCTGTTTGCAACATCTTTCTCGAACGGCGATTCTGCGGCGGCTCCAACATTTTCAAGCGCCTTCAGTACCCGGTACGGATCTTCCGCGTATTCAATTAGCCGCCGCCGCAGGTCTCCTGGCTTGAGATGGCTGCGGGGATCTATCGAATAAACTACCCACATCTGATCTCGCGAACGGCTTGCAGCGACATTGAATCGTTGTTTGAACATTGGCTCTTCGCGAAGCCGAAGTACCCCGCCATCGGATGTGTCCACAACGCTCAGAAAGATCACATCCCGCTCGTCGCCCTGAAACTGTGCCGGATTTCCACACAGGATATTGTATTGCAGCTTGAATTCTTCTGAGATAGCTCGGAGTTCGTTGAAAGTTAGCGACTCTCGACATATAGGCTAGGCGACTGCGGCTCGTTTCGCAATCGGCTTCTTTGAATCGTCGTTGGCCATCGCAGCAGGCAGCAATGGAATATGGCGATAACCGATGACCTTACGGAACTGCCGCTCGGCAACGAGCAGCCCGGAACCGACCCACCGCTGAATTTGATCGCCATTCCGCCAGCGTTTCACATTCCGGCAAACGTTCTCGACGATAGAAAAAGCGGACTCAATGACGTTCGTACAACTGAGAGTGCGCCGGAGTTGGTCGGTACGCGTAGCCTGTGTACAGTGAGAGTTTCCTCCATGCTCTCTTCCAGGCTGCGCGCCGCGCTCGGATTGAGATCCATGAGCTCGCGGCGCAAACGCTCCAGCGCGTGCTTAGCGTCAGCGTAGTCTGCCATCGAGTAGGCGTTCTGGAGTTTTCTCCTGACGTCGGTTTTATGTTCGTCCGGCAAATGATCCACGACGTTGCGTCTTTTATGAACTTGGCAGCGTTGGATGAACGCGGCCTCGCCCGCATGCTTGCGCACCGCCGCCTGCAGCGCTTTGCCTCCGTCCAAAATGTAAAGCCGCGGCGTCGAGAAGTCCAAGCCGCGCTCCACCAGTTCATTGAGAAGACTGCTCACCACCGTTGTATTCTCCGTTGCTCCTTCGCGGATACCCAGCACCATTTTGCGTCCATCGCAGCCAATACCAAGCGCTACAACCATCTGTCGATCCTTGAACGGCGTGCCGTCAATCAGCACCGCGCACAGCTGCAGGCCCGTCAGCGGCCGCTCCATCAATTGCTTCACTTTCTCGCGACTGGCTTCGATGAAGTTCTCGCTCACCGCGGACTTCTCGATTTCATAGGCGTCCTGGAAATCCTTCACCACTGCGCCGTAATTGCGCGTCGACAAACCGCGCATCATCTTGTCCCATACGCTGGCCTGCATCGGCCCACTACGCTGGAACATTTCGTAAATGCACAAACGTTGCTCGCGGTTTTCGGCAGTGCGCAGCTGTGTCCTGCGGATCGGCACCTTCTGCCCGTCCACCACGCAATATCCGTCTTTTGCAGCGATGAAAGCGCCGTTTCCTGCTGCTGATGGCGCTCGCCGGCTAGCGACTTTACTTCCTCGTCCATGACCAGGTGCATCAACTCCAACCCAGCCTGCCGCAGCAGGTTACCCACGCCTCCTTCAACAAGCCGACGATGTCAGCCAACGGGAGCGTCATTTGAATGTTCGGATTCTGTTCGGTGGCGATCCGGCGAATGCTGCACGGCTCGTTGCTGTTCGATTTGGTATTGTCTCTTCATAGCGACTCTCTCCTTTTTCTTGGCAGAAAAACTCACCCTCGGCTCATTATGGCTGAGGGTGTGAGAGTCGCTACTTTCTACGAATTACCGGGCATCCTCATTCTTCTTCCGATAGGTGCTTTCGCAGGAGCACATCTATCTTGTACGCCTGTTCCTCTCCAACCAAGGAAATCACTCCAAAAGTCTTGTCCGCGTACTCTGGTTCTTCAGTCGCCGCAACGACCAGTGCAGCGATTTCCTCAGCTTCTTCGGTATTTTCCTTGCCGGCTTGGCGATAGCGCCCCCGTTACTCGATGGGCCACCACATGGGGTTTGAGGGCGACCTTGCTGGCATCGCGTAATGGCCGGATGCCACCGTCGTAGGAAAGTTGGTTACTGAATTGAATGATTTCCGGAACGCAACGGAAGTGTTCCACTAGACGAATCGTTCCGCCGAACGATTGACGAGCCAGATCATAGATCGAAGTCTTTTCGTCATACAGGTGGTGGTTCGGAACTCCCTCCAGGTACTCCTCGATCAGGTGCGCAACAACCCCAAGATCCTGGCCCACCGCAGATGGGCTTACCTGCTCGTGATCGCCAACTACAATTGACTTCTCCGCGAGATAGAGCGCAAGCAAAGCCATCACGTCCGCTTGACTCGCCTCATCAATAATCACAACGTCGAACTTGGTTGTTCGTGGGTCAAAACTTTCGGCCACACGCGACAGCGGCATGATCCAAACTGGAACGGCGCCGCGACATTCCGTCATGAGACGGTTGGCTTCTTCCTTGAGCTTCGGAACGCGAATCCCGGTCCCTTTTCCGATCTTCTTGACCGTATCCAGCCATCCGACCAGTGCCTGCTTCTGACGCAAGTTCCGTTCGGTTCGGTGAAGTTGCGCTGCCCACGATCTTCGTTCGATCAACTCAGCCGTTACGATCTGAATGTCCTGCACGCATCGGTCAGATTTATCCTGTAAGTCCCTCAATGAGACTTGTCCTCTGCGGTCGAGTTCATCGCTCAACTGACGCCATAGCCACGCATCCCGCACCGATTGGGGAGCCAGAGCCTGACCGTGAATTCCGGCTCGTCTCTGAATGGACCCTGCCCACTGCGGGGCAACAGCCTCCAACTTCTTCAAGAGTTCCCGCCGCCGCTCCAAATCTCTTCGCCGTGTGAACAGATCATCCAATCGCTCGAGTGCGCTTCGATAAGGCGCTGGATCAAGTGTCGTTAGCGCACGTCGCAACCGCTCAACCACGCCTGCCGATTGATCGTCCCCGCCTGATTGTTCCAGGACTTCATTTGTCGCGGCGATTTTCCGTTCGATCTCTTTCCAGCGGATCGCGTTACATCGAGCCGCCAACACGTTTTGAATTGGTCCCGCCAAAAGTTTCGCCAATCGCGACAACTCCCCGCCAGCTAGGTCGGCGGGTTGTTCTTCAAGGAGTTGCCGGAAGCGCAACCCCATTGCCACCAGTTCAGCCTCAAGGGGTTCCCATTCCTTCGCTGTACCAATCAAGGCATCTCTTGTCGGGACGCTGAATTGACGGCAGCATGCGGGCGAGGCCGCGTTCATCCAACGCTGCCAAGTTCATAAAAGACGCAACGTCGTGGATCATTTGCCGGACGAACATAAAACCGACGTCAGGAGAAAACTCCAGAACGCCTACTCGATGGCAGACTACGCTGACGCTAAGCACGCGCTGGAGCGTTTGCGCCGCGAGCTCAGGATCTCAATCCGAGCGCGGCGCGCAGCCTGGAAGAGGGCATGGAGGAAACTCTCACTGTACACAGGCTACGCGTACCGGACCAACTCCGGCGCACTCTCAGTTGTACGAACGTCATTGAGTCCGCTTTTTCTATCGTCGAGAACGTTTGCCGGAATGTGAAACGCTGGCGGAATGGCGATCAAATTGAGCGGTGGGTCGGTTCGGGGCTGCTCGTTGCCGAGCGGCAGTTCCGTAAGGTCATCGGTTATCGCCATATTCCATTGCTGCTTGCTGCGATGGCCAACGACGATTCAAAGAAGCCGATTGCGAAACGAGCCGCAGTCGCCTAGCCTATATGTCGAGGGTCGCTAACTTTCAACGGAACTCAGGGCAATCGCCGCTGCTCAGGCACAGGCCCAAGCGCTTCAGGTGCTGGCGCTCCCAACGGGAGCATCTGATTTTTCCATCGGGTTAAGAGTTCCTGCCTTCGAACAGTGATCGCAGCGAGTCCGTGAAGCGCGACAAAGTGCTCGGGAGAACTCGGCTCTTGTTGCCGGACCCGACTTGCCCGGATAAATCTCTTCCATGTCGTTCGCGTCAACAGAGTCAAGAACGACAGATTCCCGTACCGTTCCACATGAGTGGATATTTGCAGACTAACCGCAGAGGATTCTTCCAGCGAAAAGTCTTCCGGCAGTTTAGGATCGTGCTGGATCAGCGCATCTTGAATATTCGAAGCAGATTTCCAGGTCTCCTCTATTTGAACGAGAAGAGCTTCCCAAGGCTTCCGATGGTTATCGCCGTAGTATCCGGCGAGAATAGCTGCTACCTGCCACCCTTCCGAACCGGTGATATGCGCTGCCGCCCTCCATAGTTTCTCGGATAGGCTTTCCAGTGCCAAAAGCTGATCCAGTTTCGGCACGCCCTCCCACAGGTCCGCTCGATGATTGAGATTCTGGTTTGTGAGTTCAGCCCGTTCCAGAACCACGGAAGCAAATTCTGAAGCTGACAACAGCAGCTTCGGATTCGGCAAGGCCCCACGGAGTTCTGCCTCATCCGCCAAAGAGACACTTTCGTTCGTCTGATAGAGTTCCGCGACCTCGGATTCGCTCAACGGCAGCGGTGAACCGGGTTCGACGGAAGAAGGAATATAGTCCGACGTGAAACGGCCAGCGTGAACCCGGCGTGCGGCCTCGGATGGAGTGAAGACCGCACCGCCAATAGCGATTTCTCGATACTCGTCGGCGCGACCGTTTAGGATCGCGTCGGCCAATTCCCGATACCTGAGAATTAGCGCGTCACGTCTTCCCTGAAGATCCGCTGCCGAATGCTCCAATTGAAGAGCATCGTTCCGCGATAATCGGCTCACTATCTCGTCCACGGAGCTTTCTAGTTGCTTTCGACTCTCAACGTCGCTATCAAGAACACTGACGCAGAGTGGGCGAAGCTGCGGCACGACCTGATCGCGAACTACCCTGAGCGCCTTACTTGTGTGGCTCGTAACAAGAATGCTCTTGCCTTGCGCCAATAAGTGCCCGATGAGATTCCCGATGGTGTGCGTTTTCCCTGTACCGGGTGGCCCTTGAACCAGGACCGATCCATGCTGTTCGAGGCGCTGCGCGATCCGAACTTGTTCGGGGTTCGCTGGTTTACTCAGCAATACGTCGATCGGATGACAATCCTCAACCCACGTCGAAGTACCCGATTCGGAGGGGGCTGAAACAGCATCTTCAATTCCGACGATCCGTAACAAGGATGATGGTATGACTCCGCTGGCCGACAAGTCCTCCAAGACCGACTGGATTGCTACGGCAAAGCCGAGATTCCGATTCCGAAGGAAAACAACAGGGGATCGACCCATCACCGGGTCGTCATTCTGCGCTTTGGGAGCCGACGCCGGATTGAATTCACCGCGAGGCGATAGCTGGACAACTAAGCTACGCAACAACCCTGACGTATCATCCTGACCCAGCGGATGAAACTTGCCTTGCTCAAGCTCCTGGCGAATACGCGCCAAAACCTTCCCTTCCACATCCGGCATCGACTGGAACAATGCCGAATAGAGTTCGACCGGACGTTCCGATTCGATGATCGAGAACTCTGGAACGGTGGGGTCGAATTCAAGCTGGAGCCGCTGCAAGAGAATAGGATGATAGACCCCGCCATCAACGCGCCTCCAGCTAAGAATCCCATCCCCGAGAACAAGCTCGATCTTTTCGCCTTCTCGTTCAACCTTGCCGCGAACTTCGTACAACTGCTCGAAAATACGCATCGCATCCCGCGCCGGTTTCTCGTTGACGACCCACGCCTGACGTTGTACTTGCCAGCGCTCCAGCATCGGCTCGCGGCTCGGGTCGTCCTCGAACCGAACGATCACTGTACGACCTTCCGCGTCTAGCTCATTTCGGGATGGCTTTATTCTTACGTCATTGGTTAGTTCTTGCCATCCGCGTTCAATCCACGGCAGGATTGCGTCAGCTGGTGGAGGACAGGCGGTGAGTTTTGGTCGCCGTACCCGCAAAATGGCATCGTCCGAAGCCTTACGTTCGGTGGTGTCGCGGCTGCTTCCGCCCCCGTCGTCGGTCGCGGGAGGTTCGTTGAACGTCGCAAGCCGAATTGATGGGTGGTCCGGCAAATCATGGAACCACAACTTCCACAATTGGTCATCGAGGTGGCGCTTCGCGGGGTTTCGATGGTGGTTAAGGGCTTCAAGATAGCGGAATACTTGTGTCAGCCTCCCCTGGCCGCTCCGCAGGTTCTCTTCTTTCGTTGGCAACATGTGTGAAATCTCTCGACGATTCCTCTACCGTTCTGGTTAGCGCCTGCTCTCTAGTACATATCGGTGGATGAATGATTTTACTACGCCGGCTGGCGGCAAAGTTGCTGCTTACGCCAAGAGTCCGGTCGGGCTGGCGAACGCTTTGGGGTCCTTTAGACGCGGTTGGTTTGATTTGCGTCATGCAACCTTCGAGCGAGGCTCTCGTGAGATTGCGTTGACCGCGATCTCGGGATCAAGCTAGACTAGCTACAAACTGATCGTTTGCTTTCAAAATGCTGGAGATGCGGGTTCTGAGTACGCCGTCCCAGTGATAACGTTATTAGATCGGCAGCGTCTAATGTGCATGGGAATACAGGCTGTCCTATCGCTTACCGAAGAGCAAAGAGAGGATCTGAGCTCTTGGGCGCAATCTCGAACGCTTCCCGCCGGGGACGTGTTCAAAGCACGCTTAATCTTGGCTTTGGCGGAGGGGAAATCGTACCGTTCAATTTGCAGCACCCTGCATACGAGCGCTCCGACCATCTCGCGTTGGAGCAAGCGTTTTCAGGAGCGCGGATTAGACGGTCTGGAAGCACGGCACAAAGGCAGTCGGCCGCGGGCCGCGACTGCTTCGGTGCAGGCCAAGGTGCTGAAGAAGATTCAGAAAGCTCCCCAGGACGGCAGCACGCACTGGTCTTGCCGCAAAATGGCTCGCGAGTTGGGCGTGAGTAAATCCACGGTGCAACGGATCTGGGCTGCGGCCCGGCTGCAGCCACACCGGCTGGAGCGGTACATGGCCAGCGACGATCCTGAGTTTGAGAAGAAAGCGACCGACATTATCGGCCTGTACCTGAATCCTCCGCAGCACGCGGCGGTGTTCTGCGTGGATGAGAAGACAGCGATTCAGGCGCTAGATCGAACGGACCCCTGCCTGCCATTGTCGCCGGGCCGGGCCGAGCGGCACGGATTTGAGTATTACCGGCACGGGACGCTTTCGCTGTACGCCGCTTTAAACGTCAAAAGCGGACAGGTGGAAGGGAAGACGGCGGCACGCCACACCTCCGCGGAGTTTGTGGATTTTCTACAGCGGCTGCTGGATAAAAGCCGCTGGGCGAAGCAGATCCACATCATTGCCGACAATCTCTCGGCGCACAAGACGAAGAAGGTCGAGGAGTTCGTCGCAGCCCATCCGAAAGTGCGCTTGCATTACACGCCCACCTATTCTTCCTGGCTCAATCAGGTCGAGATCTGGTTTTCTAAGATCCAGCGGGACGTGATCGACCGCGGGATTTTCACGTCACTCGCCGATCTGAAAAGGAAACTAATGCGCTACATCAAGGCTTACGGCAAGACTGCTAAACCGATAAAGTGGACTTATGCCGATGTAAAGCGGCGGATCAGAGTACGCTAACGATATCACTGGGACGACGTACTAGTCCCGCTAAGGTCGCCAAGGACACGCATTTAGCATTTGACGGGGGCCGACCGGTGACGTAAGATTGAAAGTACGATGGACGAAATCGCTTTCCAAGTGCAGCGTGACGATGATACTGGGTGGCTCGTCGCGTCCTGGGACGCGCTGCGCTTTCCAGGTTCTGCGGGACGACGATTCGGGCCGGCTAGTCGCCTGCTGGGACGCGCCCGACGGATCAGGCGGGATCAGCACACAAGGCGAAGACCTTCGCGATTTGCAGGAAGCAGGTGACCGATGCAGTCGCGGCACACTTCGATCCAGGCGAGGTTCCGCGCCGGATCCGCCTTCATTTTGTGAGTGATCCCATTTTCGTTCAGCCGTGAAGCTTCCTGTGAATTTCCGGGACGGAAATCGTCAAGCGCTCACAGACTGGCTTTCGTCGTGCGCCAGAGGGGTTCCCACGTTCGCTTGGTGAAGGCGGACAAGCGCATTACGGTTCCCAGCATCGGTTCGTGGCCGTGACCACGCTGCAGAAATTCACCGGCAGGCTGGGGTGACCATGAGCGAATTCCTGGATTCGCTCTAAACGTTTCATTCCCCGAGCGAGTACAATCTCTAGGGGAACCGGGGAGATTCCCTTCCTCATCGCATGAACATTTCCGTTAAGGGCGAATATGCGCTGCACGCGCTCTTCGACCTCTCCGTCCAGAGGAGCGCCGAGCCAGTCAAGATTGCCGATATCGCCCAGCGCCAGAACATTCCTCAAAAATTCCTCGAGCTCATCCTGGCCGGTCTCAAGCATGCCGGTCTCGTCGAGTCCCGCCGCGGCGCGGAGGGCGGTTACCTCCTGGCGCGTCCTCCCGATGCAATCACCGTCGGCGAGGTCCTTCGTCACGTAGAAACGGGCAAACGTAAACGGACTCCGGCCGCCGCTAACGACCCCTTCGCCGAAATGTGGAAATCCGTCGACGATGCCGTCTCCGGCGTAATCGACCACACCACCTTGGCCGAACTCGCGCGGCACTGGCGGGAGAAGCAGGCGACGTATGTACCTAATTGGGAGATTTGATGTTCTTTGAAGACAATTCCCTCAGCATCGGCCGTACGCCGCTGATTAAGCTTCGCCGTGTAGCTGGAGGCGCCCCCGTCACCATTCTGGCGAAACTCGAAAGCCGCAACCCGCTCGCATCGGTGAAGGACCGCATCGGCGCCGCCATGATTTGGGATGCCGAGAAACGCGGCATCCTCGGGCCCGGAAAGGAGCTGATTGAACCCACCAGCGGCAATACCGGAATCGCCCTCGCCTTCGTCGCCGCTGCGCGCGGCTATCCTATCACGCTGCTGATGCCGGAGACGATGTCCATGGAGCGCCGCAAAATCCTGAAAGCACTGGGAGCGACGCTCATCCTCACCGAAGGTTCACTGGGCATGGGCGCCTCCATCGGGCGCGCCGAGAGAATGGTCGCTTCCGACCCGAGCCGCTATGTCCTGCTGCAGCAGTTCAAGAATCCCGCCAACCCCGAAATTCATTTCAAAACCACCGGCCCCGAGATCTGGGACGATAGCGGCGGTCGCGTCGACGTGCTCGTGGCCGGAGTCGGCACCGGAGGCACCATCTCGGGCGTATCCAGTTATCTCAAGAAAGTACGCAAGAAGAACGTGTTGTCGGTTGCGGTTGAGCCCACCAGCAGCGCTGTCATTACGCAATGCCTCGCCAACGAGCCGCTCGATCCTGGTCCGACGGCGATTCAAGGCATCGGCGCGGGGTTTATTCCCGACACCCTGGACCTCGCGATGGTCGACCGAGTGGAACAGGTCTCGGACGAGGAAGCCATCGACATGGCGCGCCGCCTGGCGCGCGAAGATGGCGTGCTGTGCGGCGTATCGGCCGGAGCCGCCGTCGCCGCCGCCGTCCGCATCGCTCATCAACCCGGCATGGAAGGCAAGGTGATCGTCGCCGTGCTGCCCGATTCCGGCGAGCGCTATTTGAGCAGCGTACTCTTTGAAGGACTGGGCGGGGATTAGATTCGGATGAGGAGTGGCGGACGCTTATGGGGTGAAGGGGGTGAAGCGCCCGCCGTCGTAACGGGGATTTGACTAGATAACGACTCCACAATCGCAAAAGTTACTGGCTCAAGAAACTTTTTCACGTAAATCTCGCGTCGCCGCGCATACCCTGCCATTTTTCGCGTTTGGCCGACATATTGCATCGAGGCCAACAGCCCTTATGGCGGCGTTCTACGATCTCGGCGTAATGGTGGCCGGCCTTCCCGGCACTTCCGCAATGCTACACCCGGCGAAGGAGGACGATATGCTCCTACATGGGCGCTGGAAAGAACTCATCCCCCGCGAGCAGTGGTCCGTTTTCCGCCGTGTATTAGAGGAAGCGCGCGCAAAAAAGCTGGATTTCGCCTTCGGCGGCGCGTTCGCGGTTGCCACTTATACCGGCAAATGGCGCGATACGAAAGACATGGACTTGTATATTCTTCCCGGGGACCGGGAAGAAATGAAAGCCGCCCTCGCCGCCGCCGGTCTCACGGACTATTTCCCGGTCAAAGACTACGACCGTAGTTGGATCTACCGCGCCCATACCGGGGACGTCATCGTGGATTGCATCTGGTCGATGGCGAACCACCGCACCGATGTCGACCGCGCTTGGCTGACACGCGGCCCAGTGGTCGAATTCGGCGGCGAAAACGTTCACGTCGTACCGCCCGAAGAGCTCATCTGGTCGAAACTATACGTTTTGCAAAGGGACCGCTGCGACTGGCCGGACGTTCTGAACATTGTGCACGCTATCGGCCCGGAGCTCGATTGGGAACGCCTCTTTCACCGCCTCAACTCCGACGCTCCCTTGCTCGATGGCATTCTATCCGTGTTCCGCTGGCTGGTCCCCGACCGCGCCGCGCAGCTCCCGTCGTGGCTTTGGAAACGCAAAAGGAAAAAGCCGCGGCTCCCGGCAGGTTGCGAGCGCGTCCGCCTGCTCGACACCCGTCCCTGGTTCCGTCCGCTCGAAGCTGCCGCGGATCGCGAAAAGGAGCCTTCGGCGGAATGCTGATCGGGGCCATGAACCACCCCGCCCGGGAGATCCTTAACGAGATCGCCTGGATGGGGGAGTTGGGGCTCGATTTTATCGACTTGACCTTGGAGCCGCCGGCGGCCGCCTCGTGGCTCGTGGATGCTTCCGCGATACGTCGCGCGCTGGAAGGGGCCGGATTGCGAGTCGTCGGCCACACGGCTTTCTACCTCCCTATCGCGAGCGCTTTTGAGGAGCTCCGCCGTGCATCCGTCCTGGAGCTGCGCCGTTGCCTCCAGGTTTTTGGCGAAGTTGGCGCGAAATGGATGAATCTCCACCCCGACCGGCACGCTCCCATGCACGATCGCCAATTTCTCATCAGGAGGAACATCGAGACAATCTCGGAGCTGCTCCCCGAAGCGCGCCGCTGCGGCGTCGGTTTGATGATCGAGAATCTCCCCGGAGATTACAACTCAGCGAGCCAACTAGGCGAGTTGCTCGATCCCCTTCCCGAGCTCGGCCTGCACCTTGATATCGGCCACGCCAATCTCCTCGTGCCTTATAATACGTCCGAGGAAATCCTGGGCATCTACGGTTCCCGCCTGCGCCACGTCCATCTTCACGACAATAAGGGCGGCCATGCCGATCTGCATTTACCTCTGGGGGCAGGCTCGGTGGACCTTCCGGGCGCTCTCCGCGCCTTGCAATCCTGCGGCTACAATGACACAATAACGCTCGAGGTCTTCACGCCCGACCGAGACTACCTACGCTATAGCCGCGACCAGCTTCGCCGCGTATGGGATCAGGAAGCCGCCCACCGCACGCCGGAATTTGCCGCCGAGCATTCACGTTAGCCATACTGTTCTTTGCCCGAAGATCCGATAAGTTACATGTTAAGATTGAGTCGGTACAGTACCGGCAATATTGGGGCGCTCGGTCCCTTGGAGGAACTTTAGCCGGCCGCGGCTGCTTCTCATGTACAACGCCTATTTCGGCTTTTCGGAAAGCCCCTTCAACCTCAGCCCCGACCCGGCATTCTTCTACCGCAGCGCTCAACATGAAGAAGCGTTGGCGAATCTTATTTACGGCGTGCAAAGCCGTAAGGGCTTTATAGTGCTTACCGGAGAAGTAGGCACGGGTAAAACCACCATGCTCGAGTGCCTGCGCGATTTCCTCGATTCGCAATATATAGAATTCGCTTTTATCTTCAATTCCCGCATCACCAGCGACCAATTTTTCGAGATGATCGCATACGACCTCGATCTGCGCTGCGCCCGCACCTCCAAAACCGAGGTCCTGTTCGCCCTCAATCAACTCCTTCTTCATCAGGCCGACCAGGGCCGCACCACCGTCCTGATCGTCGATGAGGCGCACAATCTCGAATGGGAGGTGCTCGAGGAAATTCGCTTGCTCGGCAACCTCGAAAACCGCCAGGGCAAGCTTCTTCAGATCATCCTCGCGGGCCAGCCTGAGCTCGACCGCAAGCTCGAAGCGCCCAATCTTCGCAACTTGAAACAGCGCATTGTCCTGCGTTGCGCCTTGCAGCCCTTCTCGCTCGAGGACACCGTGGAATACGTTAATTCCCGCCTGGATAAGGCCGGAATGCCTGCACAAAAGGTTTTTCCGCCCGCTTTACTCTCTGAAATCCACCTCCGTTCGCAAGGCATTCCCCGGCTGATCAACGGCATCTGCGATAACTTATTGCTGACCTGTTTCGCGCTCGAAACCCGGGTCGCAACAATTGATATGCTCGACGAGATTAGCCATGACATGCGTCTCGATTGGCAAGGCCGCCGCCCTCGCGGCCGCTCTCGTTACACCCAGGAAATAGAGCAGCCCTCCTATTAGGCGCGGTACTACCTCTCAATTACCCTCAGCGGTGAATTGTATTTCGCGTTGATTGGATCTAACATCGTCTACGTCCCTCCTCCTTGGGATTTAAGTGAGGCCGCGAGTTCGCGGCGCATTTAAACGGGACATGTTAAACCAGATTTGGCTGATGGGCGATAGATAGTATGCGGTGGCATTACTTCCGAATCGCCCTCTTTTTTTAATACACCTCAATTCGACCGGCGAACCTGTGGTGCAGCCGAGCAGCTTGGCCGCGGAACCCTGGTTTATCGCGACCTCCAAATACCCGGATCTCCCGGAACGACAAACAGCTCGCCGGCGCGCACTCGCTGAACGTTGCCGCTTGCCCGTGCGCTTGGCTTATCGAATGCGGGCGCAACGTAACGCTCGACGATCTTGTTGAATCTCGCGACGGGAACTCTGGCGGCCAGATACGCCGCGATAAGAAACTGATCCGGTAACGTTATCGGGGGCGCTGCTGCTAATCCTGGCGACAGGGGCGGCGCAAATATACTGGCCCGGCGTGCACCACACCGATCCTGTAGCTCTTGCGCCGCAAAAATGAAGAGCGGCCAATCACGCTTGGGCGGAGCCAGCGTTAAGTCTTATTCGTTCCTCAGCGCAACCACCGGATCGACGCGCGCCGCTCTTCTCGCCGGTAAAAAACACGCGAGCAAGGTTATGCCAGTTAGGAGTGCTACTGCGGCCGCGAACGTGGCCAAATCCATCGGCTTGACATCGAACAAGAAGCGCGAAAGAAAACGCGTTAAACTCGCCGCCCCTGCGACTCCTACGCCCACGCCAATCGTCGCGGCGCTCATTCCTTGCCGAACGGTAAGCAGGAGGATGTCTCTGGGCTTTGCTCCTGACGCGACCCGAACACCCATCTCGTGGATCCGCTGGCTTACCGAATAGACCATTACTCCGAAAACGCCAATGGCGGCCAACGCTAGCGCGAGTAACGCAAAAAGACCCATGAGCGTCATTCTGAACCACTGCGGCGCACTGGACTTGGCGATAATTTCATCAAGGGTCTGAAGGCTCGAAACGGACTGATTTCGATCTACGGCTTCGACCGCCTTTCGAACCATTACCGGCCAAGGCTGCCGGATCGCCCGAGGCGCGCAGCACGAAATTCGCGCTTAGCGGCAGTAAAGCTTGTGCGTAGGGAACAAACATCTCCGGCCAGGGTTCCTCTTCCAATGCGCTGTTCTTGCAGACTGCGACAACGCCAACAACGGTGCGCCATGACAGGCCGTTCAATCCGTAAACGCCCACCTGCCGGCCAATTGGGTCATGCTGTCCAAAAGCCTCACGCGCCAATAGTTCATTGAGAACCACGACTGGTGGCGCAATGCTCGAGTCGTAATCGGTGAAAGACCGGCCTGTCAATATCGGAATTCCCATTGTCCGGAAATAGTCCGGCGTGATCGTGGTTGTGCAGAGCGTCTGAATGTCGGTCGTCGCATGCGGCGGGCGGAGGGCCCCGCCGGCGCACGGACTGAATGGGGCGCGATCGATTGCGCCCACGTATTGAACTCCTGGCAACGCTCGTAGATTCCGAAGCACCTCATCAAAGAAAGGAACTTGGGAAGGAGTTTGAAACCCGTTGGTCATGGGGCGCAAGACCTGTGCAATCAGGAGGCGGTCCGGGCTGAATCCCAGTTTGATGTTGCTGAGCCGAATGAACGATCGCGCCAGCAGCCCCGCTCCTACAAGGAGAACTAACGAAAGCGCGATTTCCGATGCGGCGAGTACGTTCCGCAAATGGTGGGTTCCCATGCGGTCCCGCTCGTACAGCACTAAGTTTCAGGGCTTCGATTATGTCAATCCGCGACGCCACCAGCGCCGGAGCGAGGCCGAACACCAGTGTCGCCACGATCGTTATGCCGAGAGCGAATCCGAGAAGTCGCGGGTCCAATCCAACATCCCGGGAAAGGCCCGGCGGAATTAAACTCCCAATCAGCCGAACAGACCAGAGTCCGCACAACACCCCAAGTGCGCTTCCCGCGGCAGCCAGCAGGAAGCTCTCGCTGAGCAACTGCCGAACAACGCGCCAGCGTCCTGCGCCCAAAGCCCCTCGGATAGCAAGTTCGCGCAGCCGGGCAGCAGCCCGCGAAAAGGACAGGTTGGCCACATTGGCGCATAAAATTAAAAGACAAAGCTGACGGCAGCCATCAAAATGAAGAGCAAGGAACGCACGTTGCGGACGAGCAGTTCGTGCAATGGCGCCAGGTCGACGCGTCTATCCCGCGAACTCACGATCTGTGCAGGGTATTGCCGGTCGATGTTGTGAGTGATTATCGACAACTCCGATTCGGCCTGTGCAAGCGTACCGCCCGGCCTCAAGCGGCCAATTACGGAAACCAACGCCAACGGCCTCGATTGTGGCAAGAACAGCGACGAATTGAGAAGCATCGGCGTCCATACGTCCGCTTGCGGATACGCCACATTTGGCATCACACCGATAACCGTGTATGAGGACTTATCGAGACGGACGCTTCTCCCCACCAGCGCCGTGTTCCCGCCAAACGCCGTCCGCCATAAATGTTCGCTAATAAGCAAGACCCCACCTTGCTTGCCGTCATCGGCCCTAAATGGCCGGCCCGCAACAGGCTGTAAGCCCAACATTGAAAAAATCCCGTAGACACCTCGGTCACGCGTACAGGTACGGGTTCCGTAGGGCCGGCCAGGCTGGTGCTAGGCCCTTGCGAACGGGCCTGGAAACCTTCGATTTCCTGGAAAACCGTATCCAGCCGCCTCCATTCGGCGAAATCGGGTCCCAGCACGCCTCCCGGCCCGCGAGAAGCCGCGAACCGTTCCGTGATCCCTGTAAGTCGGCTGGAATCACGGTATGGCAGAGGCCGCAGCAGGATCTGGTTTACAACACTGAAGATTGCGGTGGTCGCGCCAACTCCAAGCGCTAGGTGTGAGCGCTGCGACAGCGGTAAGCTTCCGCTGCGCCGCATTGGCGCATCCCATAAATCACATCCTGCCAAAGAGTCTCTAAGAATGGGAGGCTGTTCATACGATAGACCTCTTCACGAACGAGCATCGTGTTTCCAAATTTTTGGAGCGCTCGTTCCCGAGCGACATCAGGGCGCATTCCGCGCGCGATGTTCTCCTCCGTTTCGGCATCGAGATAGAACTGAATATCGCTCTCCAGTTCGGCATCCCGGCGAGCACGATGGAAGTAGCGGCGCCAGATCATGCCATTCCTACTCCGTAACGGGCCGCAAAATTCGGGCGATGCCGCTCGCTAGGCGTTCCCACCTGGACACCTCGATCGCGAGCTGCTTCCGGCCGGCCGGCGTCAGGCGATAATACCTCGCTTTGCGGTTCTTCTCCGATGTTCCCCAAAAGGAGGCGATCCAGCCGCGGTCTTCCAGCCGGTATAAGGCTCGATAGAAAGAGCCATGTTCGACCTGAAGGATCTCGCTGGAGCGGCGCTCAATGGCGTGTGCGATAGCGTGCCCGTGAGCAGGTCCAAGCAGCAGCGTTTTCAGGATGAGCATGGCGAGCGTCCCTTGAAGCATGTCACCCTCCGATCTTGCTTTCTTTCGCATGCTGCCCAGCAATATTAGATATGGCGATCTAGTGAAGAGAATAAGGGCTGTAAAGGGCTCGCCCCCTTTAATACTGGTCTTATCCTTGAGAAGACCGTCTAATGGAATGCAATGCGCTAAGCCTTGCGCAATGCGCTTGGCGGATCCAATATTCCCACGGCTCTGCCAAAATGCGGGTTGACACGTCTCAAATGCTCGGGATTGTTGTAGGTGCAGCAGGATACATCGAAATTCATTCGCCGCAATCGCCGCGATCGCGAGAATTTGGCGCAGTAAGCGCACTGTGCTGTTCCCGTCTTCAACGGCCCCGTAAAACGGACGAGCTCTCAATACACCGTTAATTCGACCGGCGAGCCCGTGGCGCAGCCGAGCAGCTTGGCCGCGGAACCCTGGTTTATCGCCACCTCCAGATACCCGGAGCTACCCGGAACGACGAACAGCTCGCCCGGCGCGCACTCGCTGAACGTTGCCGCGAGGCGCGAAATGCGTTCCAGACCGGCATTCAGCTCGAACACGCGCTTCTTAAGGTCCGGGAAGTCGGCGGCCGGGAGATTCGTGATGAGATTGCCAAAATGGTCGATTTTGAGCACAATGCCGGCCCAGGTACGCTTGCCCGTGCGCGTGGGCTTGTCGAATGTCGGCGTCGCGTAATCCTCGATGATTTTGCCGAATCGCGCGGCGGGAACTCCGGCGGCCAAATGCGCGGCGGTGGCGCAGAAAATATCGCGTCCATGGAAAGTGCGGCTGACGGGATTCAGAAAATATTTCTCATTCACGATATGCCGGACCTTTTTCTTCGGTTCGCGTCCGAAGATCATGGAGAGGACGCCGTTATCGGGAGCGATGAAATACTGCCCGGCCATTTCCGCCAGAATGGCGCGGCGCTGTGATCCCACACCGGGGTCGACGACGACAACATGTATCGTCCGCTTCGGAAAATAGCGGTGTGCCTGCCCAATGACGAAGGCCCCTTCCACGATCTCAAACGGCTGAACCAGGTGCGTGATGTCGATGATGAGCGCATCCGGCGCAATCCCCAAAATGACGCCTTTCATGACCCCAACGAAGTGGTCCGAGAGGCCGAAATCCGTCGTTAAAGTGATGGTTCGAGCGGGCATAGCTGATAAACTTCTATTAGAGCGTGCAGCAGCGATATTATTTCGATCACAATGCGACGACGCCGCTTGCGGCGGAGGTTCTCGAAACCCTCGCGGCGGCGTCGGCCGAAGTGTATGGCAACGCCTCCAGTATCCACTATGCCGGCCAGATCGCAAAGCAGCGGCTCGAAATCTCACGCCGTGAGACTGCGTCGTTGTTGAATTGCGATCCGCGCGAAATCGTCTTCGTGAGCGGAGGCACGGAGGCCGATAATCTCGCCATCTTCGGCACTGCGCGTTCCCAGCGGCACGCCGTCACCACGACCATTGAGCATCCTGCGGTTCTAAACGCCTTCGCGCAGCTTGAGCGCGAGGGCGTCGAGGTGACGTACGTGCGCGTCGGCCGCGACGGCGTAGTCGACCCCGCCGACGTCCGCCGCGCGTTGCGGCCCCATACCGCGCTGATCTCGGTGATGCATGCGAACAATGAGACCGGCACGCTCCAGCCCGTCGCGGAGATCGCGGCCATTGCGCGCGAAACGGGCATCCCATTTCACAGCGACGGAGTGCAGGCGTGCGGGAAAATCCGCGTAGACGTGAAGGCGCTGGGCGTGGACCTGTATGCGATCAGCGGACATAAGCTGTATGCGCCGAAGGGAATCGGAGTTCTCTACGTCCGCAAGGGACTGAAGCTCAGCGCGATTTTATATGGGGGACATCATGAGCGCGACCGCCGCGCCGGCACCGAAAACGTTCCAGGGGCCATGGCGCTGGGCCGCGCGGCCGAAATCGCGCGGCGCGATCTGGAGGCCGAGGCAGAGCATATCGCCGCGTTCCGCGACCGGCTGGAGCGCGGCATTCTCGAGCGCGTTCCGGACGCGGGCGTTAATGGAAGCCGCGGGCGCCGCGTTCCCAATACCAGCAATATCTATTTCGACGGAATCGAAGGCGAAGCCATGGTGATTTCGCTCGACCTGCAGGGATTCGCGGTTTCGAGCGGGTCGGCCTGCTCGAGCGGCGCCGTCGAACCGTCGCACGTGCTGCTGGCCATGGGCCTCGATAAGGAACGCGCCAAATCGAGCGTTCGCTTTTCCTTGGGCCGTGGCAATACCGGCGAGCAGGTCGACCTTTTGCTTGACGCCGTGGAGGAGTCGGCCGCGCGGCTACGTAAGATCGCGCCCGCGGTATCCGCCCGTGTCTGATTCGAATATCACCGCTGTCGCTATGTCTGGCGGAGTGGACAGCTCCGTCGTCGCGGCATTACTGCGGCGCGATGGGGCCGATATCGTGGGGCTGACCATGCAGCTCTGGAATCAGCGGCGGCTCCCGGAGCTGACGCCCGAGGGTGGTGTTACCGGGCGCTGCTGCTCTCTTGACGATGTTTACGATGCTCGCCATGTTGCGCAGCATCTCCGCATTCCGTATTACGTCGTGAATTTCGAGCAGGGCTTCGAAGAGCAGGTTGTGAAGCCGTTCGTGAACGAGTATCTGGCCGGCCGCACGCCGATTCCCTGCACGCTTTGCAACAACTTCATCAAGTTCGACCGCTTTCTCGACATGGCGGCGGGCGTGGGAGCGGACCGCATCGCCACGGGACACTATGCCCGCATCTCGTTCGACGAGCTCGGCGGCAGATTTCAATTGCGGACGAGCGTGGATTGGGCCAAGGACCAGACGTATTTCCTCTTCGGGTTGACGCAGCGGCAGCTCGCGCGCACCCTGTTTCCTCTCGGCGCTTATACGAAGCCGCAAGTGCGGGAACTGGCGCGTGAGCTGGGATTGCCGGTCGCCGATAAGCCCGATTCGCAGGAGATCTGCTTCGTCCCGAACGGCGATTATGCGGCCTTCATCGACGCCTATTTTCGCGAGAAGGGAATAGAGCCGGAGCGCACCGGAGGCGTTATCGTGGACACCGCCGGAAGCGTGCTGGGCGAGCATGCCGGTGTGCACCATTTCACGGTAGGCCAGCGCCGCGGCCTGGGTATTGCGGCCGCTGAGCCGCTCTATGTCATCGCGACGAATCCCGGCGAGCGCAAGGTCGTGGTCGGCCGCAACCCCGATCTGCTACGCGCCCGCCTGTTCGCCAAGGATGTCAACTGGATTTCAATCGAGCCTCTCGAAGCGCCTCGCCGTGCTTGCGTCAAGATACGCAACAAGCATGCCGCCGCGGAGGCGCTTCTCTATCCCACTGCCGATCCCGGCCGCGTGGAAGTTCATTTCGACGAGCCGCAGCGCGCCGTTACTCCCGGTCAGGGCGCGGTGTTCTATGATGGCGATCTGGTGCTCGGCGGCGGTTGGATAGAATAACGGCATTCAACTCTGATCGCACATTTTGATCGCACATTTGATCGCACAATTTCTGATCGCACGATTTGTATTGTGGACGCTGCGACACACGCGCCTGGTTTCGCTCGCATTTACGCCGCTCTCCTCGACATCGCCATGCCGCGCCTGCGCCGCGTCGCGATGCGGAATCTGGAGCTAGCCTTTCCGGGCATGCCGCAACGCGAGCGCGCAAAAATTGTGGACGGCGTTTTCGCATCGATTGCTCGTTTGCTCGCCGCGTTTGCGCGCTTTCCCGATCTCACGGCGCAAAACATATCGGATCGGATCCGCTACGAAGGGCTGGAGCATTTTGAGGAAGCTAAGGCGCGGGGCCGCGGCGTCCTGTTTGCGACGGCGCACCTGGGGAATTGGGAATTAAGCGCGTTTGCGCACGGGCTCATGACCGAGCCGATGAACATTGTCGTGCGCCCGCTCGATAACCCGCGGGTGGACGCATTGGTCGAACGCTACCGCGGTCTTTCGGGGAACAGGATTATTTCGAAGCGGGATGCGGCGCGCGGAATACTGCGGGCGCTGCACGCCAACGAAGCCGTGGGAATCTTGATTGACCAGAATACGACGCCGTCCGAAGGCGTTTTTATCGACTTTTTCGGCCGCAAAGCGTGCGCCGGAGCGGCTTTCGCCAAGATCGCGGCGCGAACGGGCGCAGCCGTCGTTCCCGGTTTTGCATTATGGTCGGAGGCGGAGCGCAAATACGTTCTGCGGTTTTATCCGCCGCCGCCTATGAGCGGCGACGCCCAACGGGACACGCAGCGCATCCACGCTGTATTGGAACAAGTGATTCGGGAGTATCCGGAACAGTGGCTGTGGATCCATCGCCGCTGGAAAACGCGGCCGCCGGGAGAAGCGGATTTATATTGAACCAGGAGCGACCCTGGTCCCATTGCGCGCGCCCTCCACGGGAAGCCGAAGCAGACACACGAAAGCTTTCCGGCTCTTTCCGTTAATATGACCGTTCGAATTCGCGCCTTCGCTCATTCATGCCGGCCACAGTCGCAGCCTGAGGGTGTTGCTGGACGAGAACATCTCGCATCAATTGCGGTCCCGTTTGGCAAGCATAAAGTACCCGCGCATCCCCGCCATCGCGGTGTCAGCGCGTAATTGGCCGATTATCATCTCCTAAGGATCGCAGATGCCATGGGACTCCGCGCACCGGTGTGCGTTCCGAGACATAGGTAACAGAACGTTCCGGAGACATGGGTAACACTTTATTTTGCCAGTGCGGCAGGATAAAACATGCCATGGAGGAAATGTTCTGTGATGGACGAACGAATGCGCTTCGTGATCCGGCTCAAGGACGGCGAGAGCATGGCGTCGCTGTGCCGCGAGTTCCAAATCTCCCGCAAGACCGGATACAAGATCTATGAGCGGTACCAAGAGTGCGGTCTGGAGGGTCTGAGTGATCGCACTCGACGGCCGTTCCGCTATGCCAACCAGCTGCCCCAGCAGATAGAAGCGGCAATCGTAGCAGCCAAGCGCGAGAAACCGAACTGGGGAGCACGCAAGATCCGCGAGCGCTTGCTGCCGCGATTGCCGCACGCCGTCAAAGGGGGGAGCCATAGACCGTCATGGGTTGGTGACTAGGCCTACGCGGTCGAGGACGCGCAGCGAAGGCACGCCTCTTTCCCAGGGTCTGGCTCCCACTGACCTGTGGTGCACCGACTATAAGGGCGAGTTCATGCTCGGCGACAAGCGGTATTGTTATCCGCTTACCGTTACCGATCACGCTTCGCGCTACCTGCTGCTGTGTGAAGCCATGCAGTCGAACGCGGAAATGCCCGCGTTTACGGCCTTTGAGCGCTTATTCAGAGAAAGGGGTTTGCCGCGGGCCATTCGTTCCGACAACGGTGTTCCGTTCGCTTCTCCCAACGGCCTCTTTAACCTCTCTAAGCTTTCGGTGTGGTGGTTGCGCCTGGGCATCAGCATCGAACGCATAAAGCCCGGCCATCCGCAGCAGAACGGCCGCCACGAACGCATGCACCTGACTCTCAAGAAAGAAGCCACGCGGCCGGCTGGCGCCAACATCCTGCAACAGCAGGGCAAGTTCGACGCCTTCATCGAGGAGTTCAACAAGAACGACCCCACGAGGCGCTCGATAGGAAGTGCCCCGCCGAAATCTACACCGCCTCACTGAGGCGCTATGAGGGCATTCCGGAACCGCATTATCCCTTTCACGACAGGACTGTTGTAGTGACCAGTTGCGGCCGCCTCTGCCTGCACCGCAAAAAGATCAATCTGAGCACTTCTCTCGCTGGCCAGGCCGTCGGCATCAAGGAAGTAGAAAACGGTATCTGGCTGGTCAGCTTTATGGAATACGACCTGGGCTACGTCGACCTGGAGGAGAAAACTCTCCAGCCAGCCGCTCGAAACCCCGTTTGGACCGAAAGTGTTACCTATGTCTTAGGAACGAACTGTTACCTATGTGTCCGGAATGGACAAGGAAAACAATGGCGCGCCCGGAGGGACTCGAACCCCCGGCCTATTGGTTCGAAGCCAATCGCTCTATCCAGCTGAGCTACGGGCGCGTCCGTTCAGAAGCATAACACGCCCCATTATTCTTTCGCCGCGTCCTTGCCCGTCTTCTTCGAGCCGCTCGCCGGCAGCTTGTGGATCTCCTCGAAATACTGCTGCACGTATTGACGGTACGCCAGCGGCACTTCGTCGCGGCCGATCTCGCCGCCGGTGTCCGCATGCGCGGCCTTGCGCTGGCTATACTGCGTGCGCAACTGCTGGTTGCCCGATGCAACCTCCACCATTACCTCGCCGGTCACGTTCTGCGAACGCTTGCCGATAATCTCGCTGATCTTTCCCATGGCCGCCAGTTGCTCGGCCTCTTTAATGCTCTTGTCGCCGTCCTCGCTACCGATCCCGCTCTTGCCCTGCTGCGAATCGCTGCGTCCATCGCTCTTGCCGTTGCTCTTGCCCTGACCGTTCTTGGCTTGCTCGGAGCTTTGCGCGTCCTGGCTGGACTGGCCGTCGGGCGAGGACTTCGCGTCGCTCTGTGGCTTTCCTTGCGTGGGCGCGCCGTTCTGGTCGCCAGCCTGCTTG
The DNA here is from genome assembly GCA_963838885.1 of Bryobacterales bacterium. GTDB lineage: Bacteria > Acidobacteriota > Terriglobia > Bryobacterales > Bryobacteraceae > JAICMB01. The sequence continues at coordinate 76,761 of CAWITB010000011.1, forward strand.
TTCTGAGCGGACTGTTGCTGCGAGCCGGCTTGACTCTTTTGCGAGCCGCCCGATTTGTCGCTGCCGCCCTTCGGTTGCATCTTCAACTTCGAAAGCAAATTCGCGAAAGCGTCGCGCATTTTTTCCGCCAGGCTGGCGTTCTCGCCCGCGCTTTGCCCCTTCTGGTCCGCTCCGGGCGGAGGCGCGCCAGATTTATTGTCGCTCGATGGCGCCGGCCCTCCGTCGGGAGCCTCATTCGGCGTGCCCGCGCTGCGCTCCGCGTCGTCCGCGCTCTCCGCCGTCGAATCCGGCGTGTTGGTGGATTTGTTTCCGTTCGCTTTAGGATCCGCCGCTGGACCCGTTGCATTACTGTTATCCACATTCGGCGTATCGATAGTGTTCAGCGCCGAATCCGGTGCGCCGCTTTGATCCAAGGTCTGCGCCTGCCACGGATCCGTTTTCAAGGTCTCCGGATTTTTCCAGTTCTTCGCGTGAGGCTCGTATTTCTTGCCGCGTTCCGCAGCGGCGCGAGAATCGGGCGTACCGAAAATTCCGTCGAAGGCAATCTGGACCAGCGAAGGCCGCAGGTCCACGGTGCGATTGACGCCGTAACGCAATCCGAACACGCCCATCGCCGCCAGCGCCAATCCGCCCGCGGCATAAGCCCGGCCCGAAAAGACGAACGGCATCCCGCGTCGCAAATCCGCCGCGCGCGCCGCCTGCTGCGCCATCGCGCGCTGTTGCTCGACCACTCGCCGCGGCGTCGTGGTGCGCTCCGGGTGCTCGCTGAAGTAGAGCGCTGTCGAGAGAGCGTCGTTCAGCGCAAGGTTGTCGTCTAGCCGCCGCGCGATCCGGTATCGCGAAACGAACCTTTTGCCGGCGCGCCATCCTCCTACCGCAACCCCCGCCGCGCACAGCGCCGCCAGCCAGTACCAATCGAGAATCTGCGTTCCTAGGACGAGCAGCACAATAGCGCCGCCCAGCGCGATTGCGGCCGCCAACGCTCCCTCGTCCAGTAGCACCTGGAAAATGTGCCGCGTCCGGGCGCGGCGCAGCAATGCGGCGAGTGCGCTATCTTGGTTCACCCGTTTATCTGACGTGCTCATCAGAGTGCCTGTTACCGCAATGAAGCCGACGGAGACACTCTCGCGCTCCTTTGGCTTGCAAGCTTTACCGGTTGGCGGTTAGCTCCTCCACTGTAGCGCAGGGAGCGCTTCCGGCAGGCAACGAGCCCGCGCATGAGCCGCCCCGGTCGCTGGCCTGGGGCATCGCAGCGGACTGTAGGTCAGTGGGTTGCGCTCGACGGCAATGGACGGTATTAGCTTACCGTTCGGGCCCGAACGAGCACCGGTATTAATGCGCCGGCGGGCAGGTATCCGTCCTGCTCAATCTTGGGGGCCGCATTTACGTCCGGAACAAAACTCTTTCAGTCTGCAAGAGCGGCGAGCTTTCGCGGTCACCGTGTCATAGCGGACCAGGATGAAGGGGCGCGGTGTACTTATTCGTTATGAACAATGAGGCAATTTGGGCCTGCTACACCCTCCGCAAAAATTTCTGATCCAATAGGACATTAATCGGATACAATACCAACTGAACAGGAGCCCACGATGCCTATCTCCAATTTACTCGTGAAAACCCTCGGTGATAACGGGACTTCGCCAAAGAAATTTCTTCTGCTGCTTGACGCCGCTGTGAGAAGTCAAATCCACTCTTTTCAAATCATGCCGGCTGGCACGTACTCCGCCGATTCCGGAGTCGCCTCTGATGATCCCTTGGTCGGATCCTAATGATCCGAGTATCCATTGGGTTATGGGCGAAGGTCCCGATTACAATAGCCAGAAAACCATGTTCGAGTTGCTCGGGCTTAAAGGTAATTCCTTATACGTCGGGGCGCAAGGCACTGGATCAATTGCGGATAACCCTCTGGGTACTGACGAAATGCTTTTGTGGAAAGTGATCTCGATTGCCGGGGCGCCTCCCGATAGCTGGCAATCGATGGACATCTACCAAGACCTTCCTGTGCCGTCCGCTAATACGGGGATAGCTTAATGCCCTGAGTGCGACGTTAGTGGATAGCCGTGTCATCGCCGCGCTACCTATTTGCTGGGGCTTGGAGTTCCGCCGTTCGGACTGAGCTCCTATTCCAGTCCTACACCTCGCCGAGCTCGCTAAAGAGATTGTGTACGCGATACACTAGCCTCGGCGAACTTCGCAGCGGCGCCCGCGAAAGCTCCTTGGAGGTCGGCGCTGAAAGCGTGTATTGCCGCTTGCGCGAATTGGCTCGCCAGCACCAATAGATCCACTCCGTCGAGTTCGCCGTGAAACCAATGCGGTGGAGGGCCAGGGCGCAACCATGGCAGCTTGAATCCATTGCCGCAAAAGTCGTCGGCAAATCTTGCGGTGTAGCCTCCGACAATGATGATTCCACGTTGCTCTGCCGCACTGGCAACTTCTTCGAGCAGTTCGGCCCGGCTGACTACCTCCTGCGCGAGGGTTTTTAGCAAGAAGACTCTCGGAGGTAGCGGTTGCGGGTTAAGCGCAACCCGGTCGAGGATGCTTCGCAATTCTCGAAGCAAGCGAGCTCAGTCCCGAAGCCGGCTCGAACCACGGTTCTGGAAAAGGTCCGGAAATACGATCCAAAACTGCGCGGATCAGGTGGTCCCATCGCTGCGGCTCCCGTTCTCGAGTACCGCGGTCCCCGTCTCTATCGATGAGTCTGCCGACGAGTGCCGCTAATTGCTCGGCGCTGACCGAGCAAGTGTGTTGCGCTTGAGTCGTTTCCATTTTGTTCCTTTCGAACGCGCCGGACAGCCGGGCGTCCTGGTTAGAAGTGAAGGGGTCGACGATAGCGTTTCATTATATTTGAGATCTGGCGTGCGCTCAGCTATCACCAGCGAACCGTCCGCGGCGCTAAGTCAAGACGCGCAACATGCACCCGGCGAAACGCGCTGAGAAAATTACCGGCACGGGCGGGAAGGATAAGGCCGTTGCGCTCGGAATCGTGGAACGCGGCGGCAACATCCGCGCCTTCGTTGTGGACACCCGACGCAAGAAAGAACTTCAGGCCCATGTCCGCGAGCATGTCGAGGCCGGTAGCGCAATCTTCACCGATGAATTGAAGTCCTACGATGGACTGGAGAGCAAATTCCAGCACGCGGTTATCAATCACGCGGTCGAGTACGTTAACGGCAACGTCCATACGAACACGATGGAGAACTTCTGGAGTCTCCTGAAACGCGGGCTGCACGGCACCTACATTTCCGTCGAACCGTTCCACCTGTTCCGCTATCTCGACGAACAGGCGTTTCGGTATAACAACCGCACGGCTGACGCGGAGCGGTTCGTAGGCGTCATGAAACAGATTGTCGGACGCAGGGTCACTTACAAAGAACTGACCGGGAAGAACCAGGAGAGCGGACGAAAGCCCCTCCTTCCCGAAAGCGCCAGGGACGCGGAAAGAGACTCCGCATCCCGACGGGGAGAGTATGAAGGCTGCACCGTTTGATTCAACCCCAGAATTCCAACACTTCAAGGATGTCATGCGTGGCGTCCTTGCGGTTTCCAAGAAACGCATCGACAGGTTGGTAGCGGAAGCACGAGAGAGTTCGCCGCGCAAGGGAGACCCGCACGCGGCGGGGCGCAAGCGCGCCGTACGGCGCAAGCGTAAGCCTAAAACCGCTTGAATCGCCATGCAATGACTCTTCACCGTTGTTTCTCTCCGAATAAGATTGATGAGATTATCAGAACCGCTCCTGCAACACCGATAAGGCACAATGCAATATAGAATTTTTCTAGCGCCTCGGTACGCCTATCTTCGCTAGCCATATCGCCCCTCATGTACATAGATCCAGCGGTCTTGGACCTCCTTGAAGAGTCGGTAAGAAACGACTTCGAATTACTCAGAGAGTGGTACTTTAACTGGTCAGCAGGCCTTTATGTTTCCGGCAGCTTCAGGAACGTGCACGCCGGGCGTCGAAGTCATCCCCGCAGCTTTTTTTAAGTTATGCTTGTCAAGTTCTGCAAAGCAGTGATATTGGAGAGTCGGTCTATAGATGCGACATCGACAACCTTCAGTCCGTTATCGCTAAGGCCCGCGTCCGCCGTATGAACGTGGGGATAGGTCATATGAGCCCCACTGCAATGCTGGCGATTGTCACGAATGCTCGGACGGCCCTAAGCTTGCTTGGCAGAGTCCATTTATTCCAAATGATCGCGCGTCGGAAAACAACGCATATGTCCCTTTACATACCCGGGAGTCGTTAGGAGGCGCCCGGCGTTCGAGATCACTTCCAGAAAAGTATCTCCAAAACGAAACGGAGTGCCAGCACACGCAGCCGCTCACCTCGCTTTATAGGGATCTGCCTCGCCAATCTCGCGAGTCCTTTTGCGTCATCTGGGACGGATAGTGTCCCTCAAGTCAGCGTTTGCGGACTATTCGCGCCTCCAGTCTTACACTGCCGGCCGCTACCAGATAAACCGCACCGCGACCTGCGCGCGCCGCGCCGTGGTGCCGTCCGGCGGGGCCTGCGTCTGCGACAATGTCCCGTATCCCGAGTACGGCATCAACCCGATCTGGCCTGCCGCCAACTTCGGATCGGCGGTGGAGTTCACCGTGAAGTACTGCTCCGTGATGCGCGGCGTCCCTCCCTCCGCAATCGTGTGATTGAACACGTTGAAAGCCTCGAAGATCAACTCGGCGCGGAAGCGCTCGCTGATGTGCAGGATTTTCGTCAAACGAGTGTCGGTGCGGTAAATAGGGCCGACATTCAGCGCCGAAATGGATTCAAACGGCACGCGAGTCGCGCCGCCAAGTCCATTCAGCGTACCCGTGCTTAACAGGCCGGAGCCGCCCACCTGCGCCGTGCTCGGGAACGCGGAGACGCTTACGGTTGGAGGCAGCGGATACGACGACCCCAAGACTTCAATAACTGAAAGCTGCCAGCCGTTCACGATGTTCTTATCGAACCAGCTCGAACCGTGCGTGAACGTGGGGTTCATAATGGCGTTGGCTACGAAGCGATGCCGCTCGTCGTTGGAACTGGAGCCCTTCTCGCCCGAGTAGTTGCCGTTGAAGACCGAGGTGGGAGAAAAAGGCGCATATAGAACGCCGGACGATCCCCCCGGGCCGCCCGCTGCGCCGCCGATATCGTAATCGATGGCATGGGCGTATGTGTATGCGATCTGTCCTTGAAACCAACTGCTGTAGCGCTTCTGCAATTGCACGATCAGGGCGTCATAATAGCTGTTGGCGTCGGAGGTCAAATCGAGGATCTTCCCGTATGCCGGATTGATGCGTTGCGTGTAGACCGGCGTTGTGTAGTTGCCGACCGGATTACCGCCTGTATCGAGGATCTGATAGGTGAATGAGCTGGTAGGGTTCGCGGCGTTGGCATCGTAGGCCGAGGTGATGTGCAGCGAGCGGCTCCACACACCTGAAACCGTCAGGCTCAGGTTCCTGGCGAGCTGCCGCTCGACTGCGATGTTGGCCTGCTCGGAATAGGAATTGCGCCAGTTCGGATCGACGATATCCAGATTGGCCGATCCCGCGACATTCGGCTGCGCGGCGAGATAGTTCGGAAACACCGGACCGGCCGCGATCTGCGCGGCGACGTTGTTGTTCAGCGTGACGGCCGGCTGGTACAGGCCGTTATTGAGGAAGAGGCTTTCGATTCCCGCCGACACATACCGATTGAAGAACATGCCGTAGCCGCCGCGAAACACCGTCTTGTCGTTTAGTGAATAAGCGATGCCGAAGCGCGGCGCCAGGTTCAAGGTGGTATCGGGAATGTGACCGGTTTGCGGGAACGCCGGGTTCACCTGAGTGGGCTGCGGCAGCGTGGTGTATTCATAGCGCGCCCCGGGCGTGATGGTCAGTTTCGGCGTGATATGAAACTCGTCCTGAAGAAAGAACTGAATCGCGTTGAAGTTCAGGTCGATGGTGGGCGTACCGAACGTCTGCGAGTAGCGCGTCCAGTCTTTCGCGCCCGCGGCGTTGCCGGAAAAGTCCTGCGCGAACGCAGTCAGCGATGTATAGGTGTAGGTGCCGTAGAGGTTCGGAATGCTGACGATGTAATCCTCGACGTGCGAATAATCGACCCCGAACTTGATACTGTGGCGGCCCACCGTATAAGACAGCGTATCGGAGCCTTGCAGGCGCAGTTCGCTAGGCAGCAAGCGGGGATAGCTCGTCGCAGTACCCAGGTAATTGATCGCGGGACTTCCCACTGAGACCTGCGTGGGACCGAACGGGGCCTCGAGCGAGGGGCTGGCGGGGTCGAACTGGCGGTCCTTGAAGAAGCCGAAACGGGCCTCGTTGACCATGTTCGGCGAAATGACGGTGGTCAGTCCCAATTTTCCGGTGCGATCAAAGACATTGGTGTTCCCGTTATTGCCGATGGCGTTTCCAGTGTTGAGAGAGGCCTGGGTTTGAATGCCGTTGGGCGAGCGGAAATCCAGATAATTCAACTCCGCCGATAAACGGTTTCGGTCGCTGATCTGGTAATCGACTTTGCCGAACATCAGATTCACGTCGGACTGGCGGGGGACCAGTTGCGGCTGCACCCGGCCCTGAATATAGGAGATTGCCGCCTGGCATTGCGCCGGAGTAGCCGGGGTCTGGCAGGCGTTTGCGCCCGTCGCGACATACTGCCCCTGCGCATTGAACAGGTTCGTATTACTGATGTTCGAGGAGACGATGGGAAAGTTGCGGCGCTGCAACTCGCCGTTGAAGAAGTAGAACAGCTTGTCCTTCTTGATGGGGCCGCCGATGCTGGCGCCAGCCTGATGACGCCATTCGGGAGGATTCAGTCCGGCCGCCGTTGGATCGGTCGCGTTCAGGGTGCGGTTGCGGAAAAACCAGTACGCCGTGCCATGCAGGCTGTTGGTTCCACTGCGCGTGACGGTATTGACGACGCCGCCGGAGGCATTGCCGTATTCTGCCAGGAAGTTGGCGGAAACGACCTGGAATTCCTGCACTGCGTCCTGCGAGATGTTGTAGGTGCGCGTTCGCCCGGCGTTCTCGTCATAAAACTGGTTGGTGGTGTCGATGCCGTCCGTCAGGAAGGAGTTGCCGCCCGGATTGCCGCGGAACGACATTAGACCGAAGGACGCGTCGGCTACCACGCCGGGCGTCAGCAGAATAAAGCTGTCCACCCGCCGCCCGTTGATGGGCAGATCCAAAATCTGGCGCGTGTCCACCACTTGCGAGACATCGGTCTTCTCGCTCTCAACCACGGGAGCCTCGGCCGTGACCTCGACCTGCGTGGTGGCCGTGCCGATGGCCAGTCGCGGCGCAAGGGTGACGGTCTCGCCGACGTGCAGCTCGATGTTACGCACCTGGTACGTCTGGAACCCCTGCAGCGAGACCGTGACTTCATAGCCCGCCGCCGGGACCAGCGCCGGAGCCGTAAAAATGCCGGCGGCATTTGTCGTCAGCTCGCGCCGGATGCCTTTTGAAGGGTTGGCAACCACGACCGAAGCATTAGGAACCACGGCGCCCGTGGCATCTTCGACCACTCCCGTGATGCTTCCTACGCCCGCCGCGTTCTGGCCCAGTACGGACCAGGCCGCTAATGTAAGCAGATACAGAAACCGCGTGATGTTTCGTTTCATAAGACCCGTGGTCTCATAATACAAAAAAGTCGCGTGGTCCTCCTGCCCAGACGCGCAAAAATTATCGAAATCGTTACCCGGAATCGCGCCGCGACCCAGGAAGCGGCGAAAGAGTGCGCGGAAGTCAGGTTTTCGCCTCATTGTCCGCTAGGTGGTTGCCGCTTACGCTAGATCATGCGGGTTTTCTTCATGGGATTGGCTTTCGCGGCGGCTCTGGCATTACCGGCGGCCGCTCAAAGCTCCTCGCAAGCCACCGTGATAGACATCAACGGCAACCGCGCGCCGGCCGGTCCGGAAGTGACGACCACGCCGGCTCCGAACGGATATGAGACGACCGAGAGGGCGCGTTCGATGAACGGCCGCATGTCGCCGCTCGAGCGCGTGGAGCAGAAGACGTTGCGCGACGATGCCGCGGGCAAGCTCGTCGAGCGTGTCGTTCGCCGCTATGACGGCGCGGGCAATCTCGCCAGCACTGAAAAACTCTTGATCGATGAGCGTAAGGAGCCGAACGGCAATTCCATCGTCGAGACCACCACCTATGCCTCCGGTATCAATGGGGATATGCGCCTCGTCGAGCGCTCGAGCACGCGCAACGAGCTTTCGGGAACTACGCAAACATCCGATACCGTCATCGAGCGCGCCACCATCAACGGCGGTTTCGACGTTGTCGAAAAAAAGAATGCCGTGATCGCGAAGCGCGGCGACGGCCAGGAAGAGGCGGTCATTACGTACCGCAAAGATCCCGGAGGGAGCTTCTATGCCGCCGTGCGCAGCGTCACGGACCGCACCGTCAGCGGAAACACGACGACGGACAACACCGCCAAGTACGAAGTCGGCGCAACGGGCCGGCTCGAACTACACGCGCAGACGGTCAAGACGGTTCAGAAGAGGCCCGGCGGCGGCGAGGATGTCGCCGTCGATCTGTTCGACAAGAATATACCGGGGGTCGTGAACGACACCGGAGCGCTGCGGCTGAAAGAGCACGAGATTATCGCGCGCCGTCCCGCCGCCGACGGCGCGGTCGTCGAGACCTTCAGCGTCCAGAGCCCTTCGCTGTCGGACCCCAATAAACTCGGACCGCCCCGCCAACTTTCCGAAACCGTCTGCAAGGGCAAGTGCGGCGATACCCCGTAGCGCGCATTTCACCGGCCCAACACCCAATTAAATACAAAACGCCCCATTGGGGCGAGTCGATCAGAGCCGCGCGTTTTTGCGGATCGAAATCGCGCCGTGCAACGCAGGTGACTCGAATTTAGCCTAAAATACGGGCAGAGCGATTTCAAACGCGAGGAGAAGGGAAATGTTGGAACGGGCGAGCGGCGCAAGAGTGGAGTGGGACCCCAAGGACAAGAAGTGGCACGTGCACATCCAGGTCGGCTCGGAAGTGATTAAGCGGCCGCTTGCGGATACCGCCCAGGACGCAAGCGAAGAAGTTTTGCGCGCGGCGGCGGTGGCGACTGCTACGAATGAGGGCTACGAGCTGGATGCAGGCAAGGTGACGGTAGCGCGTTAGGGCGTTCCGCTCGATAGCGGTTCTCGAAACAGCGCGTTACCGAATGGGAACGGCGTTCTCCTGAACGAATTTGCGGATCGGATCTTCGGGCGGCCCGATATAGTGGAACTGCTCGGCGTATTCCAGGCCGTACTTGCGGCCGAGATCGCGATCATTTTTTAAAACCAGCTCCTTAACGTATTCGCGATTGGCCGTGGCGTCGTCGTTGCCGAGAATAGCGAGCTTGCGCCCTTGGGCGGCCAGTGATGCGCGCAGCCGGGCTCCGTTTTCACCCGCCGGTCCCTGCGTTTTATTTACGAGATTGGCGCGCACTTTGCCGTCGATCGTGGAGGAGATATCAACGACGCGGTTGACCAGCTGCGGACCGCGCGCGAAGTAGTATTTGGTCGTGACCGAGTGCGGCTCGATCCCGGCGGCGAACTGCTCCGGATAATCCTTGTCCATCCCGGCCATCCAGCACGCCGCTTCCACGCACTCGGCCGTGACATAGTGATCGGGATTCTCCTCGTAATGACCCCACGGATCGTATGAGAGGATCGTATCGATTTTGAGCAAACGGAACAGGAAGATCAGCCGCGAGCGCAGCTCCGGCTTCGATATCCCGTCCATTTGATGATTACCGTAATTGAGGCTGAAGGCGCGCTTGAACCCCATTACCTTGACCAGCTCGGCGACATCGCGGTCGTTGGACAATTCCGTCTCGGCGATCGTGCCGGCGCCCGCCAAATCGTCGTTCGTAATGCGGATCAGGTAGCCCGTGTAGCCTTCGTTCATGAGCTTGAGCGTCGTGCCGCCGGCAAAGATCGGAATATCGTCGGCGTGGGGTTGAATGGCCGCCAGTGCCTTGCCGGCATAGGGCCGTCCAGGGCGGTCGCGCTCGATGATAATTTCGGGCTCGGGAGCGGCGGCTTTGGCGAGGCCCGCCGTCAGGAGCGCGAGGAATTCACGCCGGTCCATAGCCGAATTATACGCCGAACGGGCCAGAAGCTATTCGGCGCAGCATGGCCACCGGGTTGATGCGTACCGCGCGAAGCAACGCTGGCAGCCTCGCCAGCGACGCCGCCGCAACGATAATCAGCCAGGGAGCAAGAGCATGCTCGGGTCCTTAGGCTTCGCGCCACAAAGCAACGCCTCGATGTAGCGCGCCGACGTCATTCCAAGCGCGAGCCCCGCGGCCGCTCCCAGAGCGCCATGGCGAACATATCCACGGTGACACGCCGGGCGATATGGCCGGCTTGCGCTCCAGTCGCCATGCTAATGCCGATTTCGCGCTGCCGTAGCAGCACCGAATAGTCCCCCGCGGTAGAACCCGATGCCCGCGAGCAACAGCGCAACCACCGCGAAAAACAGCCTTGGCGGGAATCGGGTCTTGGCATACTCAGCGGAAAAATTAGGTACACCCCATCCTAGAGAGGACGCCAGAAGCTTTTCATTCTGAACGAATCTGGCCGTAAGACGCGTCTAACCGCGGGAGGATGTTCATGGCAACGAGAGCTCAGTCAAACGTCACGACCGATCACGACGAAATCCGGCAATGGGCGGAGACGCGGGATGCCCAGCCGTCCTGCGTCAAGGGAACCGGTAACGAAGGAGACATTGGAATGCTGCGGCTCGATTTCCCGGGGTTCAGCGGCGAAGAATCCCTGCAGCACATCAGCTGGGACGACTGGTTTGAGAAGTTCGACGAACGCAATCTCGCGCTTCTTTATCAGGAGATGACGGCGGGAGGGGCGCGGAGCAATTTCAACAAGCTCGTGAGCCGGGAAACCGCGCAGGCGGCGGAAAGCAAGGCCAAAGGCCGCTCCGCCACAACCGGCCGCTCCAAAACGGCGAGAGGGAAAGGAACCGGCGCCTCGGGGTCCCGGAAGGCCGCGAAGCCGTCCACGAGCGCGCGCCAAGCCACTAAATCGACCGCGAAGAAAGCATCGGCCTCACGGGCTGGTAGCGCTGCGAAACGGGCGGGAACGGCCAAAAAGTCAGCTTCGTCTTCGCGCGCAAGCACGGCTTCTCGTGGTGCGTCTGCGTCTCAGCGCAAATCACCGGCCGGCAAGCGGACGGGCCGCTCCGCCGCCCGGAAGACCACGGGGAAATCCAGTAGCTCCCGCTCCCGATGAACGAAAGCGGGCCAAGAACACTGGCCCGCGTTAACGCGCCAGACCCGCGGGCGTCCACGCCGGAGGGTCGCTGGCCGGGAAGGACTCTTCGGAGGCTTGGCCGACCTCGTCGCGCTGCCATCCGCGTCCGGCGTTGGCGCGAACCTTTGCCGCTTGCGCCTCGGCCGTCGGAATCGCGCCAGTCTCCATAAGCGCTTTGAACCTGCGCAGGTCTTCCGCGATTTGCTGCGAGGGTTCTTCTCCAAACAGCTTCGCTACCATTGCGCCGACGGCGCCCCCGGGCGGGTTGTATTGCAGCGCGATCTGCACAACCGTCTCGCCGTTGGGCGTGGACTTGAATTGTACCGACCCGGCGTTGTCTACATCGGATCCGGGCAACGATCGCCAGGCGATTAGATCGTTTTCCACCTCATTGATGATCTCGGCCTTCCATTGCACGCTGCGTCCGGCGGGAGCCTTGGCCACCCAGTGGGAATGCTTGTTGTCAATCTCCTTTACCGATTCCAGATGCGCCATGAACCGTGGAAGGTTTTCAAGATTGCGCCAAAAATGGTACAATCGCTCCCTCGGCTTATCAATGGTGGTAGTGGCATCCACGCGGACGCCAAGCTCATAGGGTATGCTCGCGTTGCGGCCCTTGCCGCGGAGATTGGTGCTCACGCCCAGAGCCTGATAAGCGGGACAGTGACCCGTGGCTCCGCGGTACGCCAGTGCTCCGCCCGCGACCGCGAGCGCCACCCCGCCCCAGGAGTTCTTCTGGAGCCCATAGATTGCAAGGGCTGCTCCGCCAAGAACCGAAGCCAGCCGCTCCGGTTGACTTACATTCTTGCTTTGTTGATGCCGCGGCGTGGCGGTGTTCGTAATAGGCATGCAGGTTGTCCTCCGTGCTTCGGTGGTGTGGGGGAGCACTTCTGATGCCAACGCCCGCGCTCCAATGCGGCGTTGCACATACGGGAACTGGAGCGGCCGGGGCCGGAAAAAAGGTAATGCCAGAGGCTATCGAAGCTGCGCGAGAAGAGATTCGGCCTGCGGCTCCAGGTCCCGGTGCATCGCGACCACATCATCGAGCTGTTCGCGAGCCTCTGTAGGGTTACTCTCCGCCAGCAAGCCTTTCGCGAGATAATAGCGCGCCTGTTCGAGGTAAGGCGTATCGCCAGTGGCTATGACCTGGCGCAGTTCGCGGTTTCCAGCGGCAAACTTTTTCGTGAACAGATCACAAATGCCGAGATAGAACCGCGCTTCCGCCGCATCGGGCTGACGTTTGACGACGGCTTCGAGGCTGTCAATGGCGCTTTGATAATCGCGCTGGGAATAATTGGAGATCGCCGTTCGAAAATCGGGCGAATTGGCCGGCGCGCCACCCAGGTCGCGGTACGTGGGTGGATTGAAACGCCCCAGTTCCTCGTACCCATTCGCCGCCAGGCCGCCTCCCCGGCGCGGAGAAAAGCTCGCGGTGATGCCGTTTCCTTCCCGCCTCGATTGGAATACCGACCAGACGAAGATCCCGATGGCGCACAGCATAACTATGGCGGTGCCCCAATAAATCCAGAACCACGGTTCGCGTTTGGGCTTCAACTGTCATTTTACCGCCAGGACCCGGGGAGCGCGCCGGTTTGGAATATCCGATCGGATAGACCTATCCAATCGGATAGGCGATGGAACCGTTGCGCGGGGCCGTCCTGCGTGGGCTCCTAAGCGTCGCGATCAAGCGGAATCAGTAATTTACCTAGATCGGACTGAGGCGTTCTCTGTAGTACGAAAGTTGGTCAGGCGATTGCCTTAGAAAGAGCGTCAGCCACTACAAAATAAAGGAAAAATAAAAAAATGAAAATTAAAACGAATGTAAAGTCCGGCGGCGCCGTTTGGGGCGATTAGGCCCCGCGGAGCTCGAACACGCACGACGCCAATAAAAAACCACTAAAGGAAAGGAGAAGCCATGAAAATCAAAACTCGAATCAAGTCCGGAAGCGCGGTTTGGGGCACTTAGTAAGCTCCTGCGAGACATCTTTTTGCGACCACAGATCTGGACCGCGGCCTCTTCCACCAGGGGACGCGGTCCAAAATATTTTGGCCCTTAATAATGCAATAGACTCGATAAATGGATCCGTTTTTGTCATCCTTACTGAGCGACGTTCGATATTCCTGCCGCGTGCTGCTGCGGAATCCCGGCCCGACGCTGATTGCCGTGCTCGCATTGACGCTCGCGATTGGCGCCAACACCGCCATTTTCAGCGTCGTCGACGGAGTGTTGCTGCGGCCGTTACGCTATACGGATCCGCAGAGGCTGGCGGTCCTCTGGGAGACGAACCTTAGCAAAGGAATTCGCGAGTTCGACGTCACGGCTCCCGATTATCGCGACTGGAAAGAGCTACAGCACTCTTTCGAGCGCATCGCGGCCTTTCGCGCCCAGCCCTCGATCCTGAGTGGACGCGGCATTCCGGAGCGCCTCGAGACAGCCCTGGTATCGCCTGGCATTTTTGAGCTGCTGGGGGCGCGCGTATGGCTCGGCCGTCCCTTTCAACCCGGCGAAGACGTGCCGGGACGCAATCATGTCGCGGTTCTGAGTCACGGTCTGTGGCAGCGACGTTTCGGCGGTGACGCCGCGGTCCTCGGCAAGTCGTTGACCCTCGATGGGAACGACTACATTGTCGTGGGCGTCACCGCTCCTGGGTTCCGGCTGCCTGATACAACGGCCGAGATCTGGCTTCCCTACACTCTCGACGCCAAGGAACTGCTGGAGATGGGCGATAAGAATCCGGCGCATGCGGCGCGCTCGGCGATGCACACGCTTAAGGTGATGGGACGTTTGAAGCCCGGCGTGAGCGTGGAGCGGGCGCGCGCGGAGATGCAGTCCATCGCGCGGGGACTGGAGCGGGAGTATCCGGACATCAATGCGGGCTGGAGCGCGAACGTGGTTCGCATGGATGAACAGATGGTGGGCGACATCCGTCCCACTCTGTTAACGCTGCTTGGCGCGGTTGGCTTCGTGCTCCTCATCGCGTGCATGAACGTGGCAAACCTGCTGTTGGCGCAAAGCCGCGCGCGGCAGAAGGAGATTGCGGTGCGGCTGGCACTGGGGGCGGGGAAATGGCGCATCATGCGTCAACTGCTGACGGGAAGCCTGTTGCTTTCCGTTGTTAGCGGCCTGCTGGGCCTGGCGCTGGCCTACTGGGGCGTGCGCGCGCTGGTGGCGCTTAGCCCGGCTAACCTGCCACGGCTCGACGAGGTAAAAGTCGATGGTCGCGTGCTGGCATTCACGCTGCTGGTATCGCTCCTCACGGGCGTGCTATTCGGCATCGGACCGGCGATCGTGTCGGCCAGAAACCGCTTGAACGAGGTCTTGAAGGCCGCCGGCCGCAGTTCCATGGCTAGCGTCCGGGCACGGCGCCTGGGGCGCACGCTCGTGGTTGCGGAAGTGGCTCTATCAGTGGTGCTGCTGGCCGGCGCGGCGCTGACGATCCGCAGCTTCGCGGAGCTGCAGGGCGTCGATCCGGGCTTTCGTCCGGATCATTTGCTGACCATGCGGTTGGCGCTGCCGGAATCGCGCTACGACGGGGCCAAAGTGGGTCAATTCTATGGCCGGCTGATCGACCGCGTGCGGAACGTTCCAGGAGTGCTGCTGGCCGGCATCGCGCGCGATCTGCCTTTGAGCGGGAGCGATCCGAGCCTGAACTTTATCGTGGAGCATCGCCCGGCCCTGGCCTCGAGCGATCAGCCGCGTGCGAAATATCGCGCCGTCAGCGCGGATTATTTCGCCGCCATGGGGATTCCGCTTTTGAAGGGACGCTTCTTTACCGCCGCCGACGGAGCGAATACTCCGACCATCGCGATCGTCAACGATACAATGGCGCGGCGCTTCTTCCCCAACGAGGAACCGTTGGGAAAGCGCATTCAGAGCGGCTTTGAGGGCAGTCCCTGGTGCACCATCGTCGGCGTAATCGGCAATGTCAAGCACGCCGGGTTGGACGCCGAGACAAACGCCGAGATGTATTATCCGTATTTGCAAGTGCCGCCTTCGTTCATGAGCTTCGTGGAGGGAACGATGACGCTGCTGGTGCGCACCGGAGCGGAGCCGGCGCCGATGGCGCGCGCCATCGCGGGTCAGGTGCAAGCGCTCGACCCTGAGGAGGCCGTTTTTCAGGTCGCCACCATGCAGGACCTGCTGCAAGGCTCGGTGGCGCAGCCGCGCTTCCGGGCATTTCTGCTCGGCATTTTCGCGCTCGTCGCGTTAGTGCTCGCCGTAAGCGGGCTATATGGTCTGATTTCCTATTCCGTGAGCCAACGGTCGAACGAGTTGGGCGTGCGCGCGGCGTTGGGCGCTCAAAAAGGCGACCTGCTGCGATTGGTTTTAGGCGAAGGCGCGCGACTGGCGATCGCGGGAGTTGCCGCCGGAGTGGTGCTGGCGCTGGCTTTGGCGCGCACCGTTTCGAAACTGCTCTACGGAGTGAAACCGCACGATCCGTTGACGTTCGTCGCCATCCCGGCGCTACTTCTCGCCGTCGCTCTGTTGGCGAGCTACGTGCCGGCGCGGCGGGCGACGCGCACCGATCCGACCATCGCGCTGCGCCAGGAATAGATCAATCATTTAATTCTGTAAGCGAACGCATCCTCGACAAAGCGATCGCCGATCATGTGTCCACCAATGCGCGTACCTTCGATGATCTTGTATTTCGTATAATGGCGGCGCAGCGCGCGAATGAAAGGGTCCGTCATGCTCATGATGAACAGAGGGGGTGTTTGGCGGACAGCAATATTGGCCGGCATCCAACGCTTTATGGACCAATCCATATGCGTCCTGGTAGCGTTCTGTCTCGAGCGAGCGGGCCGCCAGCACGTAGCGCCAATCTTCGTACTCGGGAAGAATGGCCCACATCGCTACGCTGACCTTCAGGCCGGCGTGGTCCAGAGCTTGCAGGACCTTTTCGCCCATGGCAAGATCCGGGCCGATCAATGCCGCCTTACCCAAGCCAGAACTCCATGATCGAGATTTCCAACTGCCTCCACGAGAGCCGCAGCGCGCTTCTTGTCATATGTAGCATACCGGCTTTGCTCCGACCAGGTTTCAACGACTTCCCAGAGGTTATGGAACACGTCATCCGTCTCAATTGCCTCCCTATGGGCCTCTTCGAGTCCGGCCATTCTGACAAGCTCGCATCAGATTATGCGTATGGCTGCGGATCACCCGGCTCTTATCCGGGAAATCGTGCCTCATGGTTTGCCGTGCGATACATGCCTTGAGCTCGCATTCAACTGCATATCCAGCGAGATAGAACGCGCCGCTGTAAAAACCCGATTTGAGCAGGGATTGTGCTTCCTTGAGCCGGATGCGAGAGAGGTTCTGGAACTCCTTTCGGTTCACAGGCCGACGCCCACGCGGCGGCCGGCGGCGAGGATTTTTTCGATCGCTTCCATATTCTTCAAGGCGTCCTCGAGCGGCACTGGAACGGGCGTGCCTTCTTGAACGGCGCGCGAAAAATCGTCGCCTTGCAGAGCGTATTGATCGCAGGCCGGGAACTCTTCGGTTTCAATGCCGCTCCCGTCGCCGACCGTTATACGAGTAGGCGCGTCCGGCGGCGCATTGAACGGGATCTCGACTTCCACCCGTCCCTTCGTTCCGAAGAACTGCATGCGCTGATAGGGGACCAGCTGCGTGCTGCACGTAAAGATGGACTGGCCCGACGGAAATTCCAGAATTGCCGAGGCCAGCCGGTCGGTCTTCATAACCGGATCGTAATCGAGCGCGGCCATCGCGGTCGTGGGCTCCTCGTCGAAAATCCATCGCGAAATGGTGATCGGGTAGCAGCCGATATCCATCAGGCCGCCACCGCCGAACTCCGCAATGTTGCGGATGTTTTCCGGGTTCGCGTTGTAATAGCTGAAGAAGCCGAGAATGGAGCGAAGCTCGCCGATGCGGCCGGAGCGGACGATCTCGCGCGTGCGCAGCCATTGGGGATGCGAGCGCACCATGAACGCCTCGCCCATTTTTACTCCGGCGCGGTCGCGCGCGACGATCATCTCGCCGCATTCGGCGCTGCTGAGCGCGATAGGCTTTTCGCACAGCACGTGCTTGCCGGCTTCCGCCGCCCGGATCGACCACGGGGCGTGCAGATGGTTCGGGAGCGGGTTGTAAACCACGTCGATGTCGCGATCGGCGAGAAGCTCTTCGTAGGAGCCGTAAGCTTTCGGAATGCCGAGGTCGTGGGCGGCCCGCTCGGCTTTTGTGCGATCGCGCGAGGCAATGGCGGTGATCTCGGCGCGGCGGCACTGCTTCATTCCTGGAATTACTTTCTTCGTGGCGATTGCGGCAACGCCCAGAACGCCCCAGCGCAGTTTGTTATTCACGATCGCAGTGTACTACCGCAACGTTTGTCGTTCGCGTAGCGGCTCAGGTTCCCGGCCGTCGTGAAGGAGCGCGTCATCATGCGGTCGATATAAACGGTCCCGTTGAGATGATCGATCTCGTGCTGCAGGATGCGCGCGTGCCAACCGCTGGCTTCAATGATGCACGGTTCCGCGTTTTGGTCGAGGCATTCCACCCGCGCCCGGCGGGCGCGAGGGACAATGGCGCTGAAACCGGGCAGACTCAGGCAGCCCTCGAAGAATTCAAGTCCCGGCTCTTCCAGCGTGATGACGGGGTTAACGATTACCTGAAAAGGAACGGGCCGGCGCTCGCGCTGCTCCAAAACCTCCGGATTCATGCCGCGCAACAACTCCTCGCGGTCCTCGATCACGGCGAGCTGCAGCGGCAGGCCGATTTGAGGCGCCGCCAAGCCGACGCCCGGCGCGTCATACATCGTCTCGCGCATCAGCTCAATGAGCTGGCGCACCGCGGTAGAGCGGATTTCATCGCGGGAAAGCGGCCGCGCCTGACGGCGCAAGACCGGGTCGCCCACTTGAACGATTTTGAGGACCACTTATCAGCGTTACCACAAAGACAGTTGGGCGTCCGCGAGCTGTTCCGGAATATACGAAGGATCCCGCGGCCGCAGGCCGTGCCGCGCCACAATTTCCTTGACGCGGGCCGACAGCATCTCGGGATAATATCCGCGCAGGTAGGCATTATTCGCAAACAGCCCTTTGTATTTCCAGATGAGATGCGGAAAGCGCTCTTCGATAAAAGGCAAAAACACGGCGCGGGAGCACGGCTTCAGAAACAGACAATGGGCGCTGAAGGCCACTGCGCCGGCATCCGCCGCGGCGGCGCAGATGGCGTCCAGGTTGCGCTCGCTGTCGGTCAGGAACGGCATCACGGGATTTCCCAGGACGGTTACCCCAACGCCCTGCGCTGCAAGCTTGCGCACCGCATTCAAACGCAGCGCCGGCCTGGGCGCGAGCGGCTCGATCAGACGGGCCAGTTTCTCGTCCATCGTCGTGATCGTGAGATTGACATGCGCCACGTTATGCTCCGAGATGGCCTTTAGCAGCGCCGCGTCTCTGGAGATAAGATCCGATTTCGTAGTGATGCCGATTTTCAAGCCGCGCTCCTTCGCGATGGCCTCCAGGATTTTTCGCGTAATCCCATAGCGGCGCTCGGCCGGTTGATAAGGGTCCGTCGCGGTGCCGATCCATAAGGATTGACCCGGTTTTACCTTCGACAGCTCGGCGCGAAACAGAGCCGGGTTAAAACGCTTGGCGTAAATCTTGCGCTCGAACTGTTGCGGGTCGCGCAGCTCCATAAATTCGTGGGCATAGCGCGCGTAACAGTATTTGCATCCGAATTCGCAGCCGCGATAAGGGTTGACGGTCCACACAAAAGGCATGCGCGTACCAGAACAGCGGCCCACGAAACTGCGCGCTTCAATCTCGAAATATTCGACGCGCTGTTTCGCTTCGATCAGGGGACTTCGGGCGGCGAGTCTGGCGATACCGACCAGCGGCGATGCAGGAGAGTCTTCGAACAACACATAACCTCTCCCTTTATATTCGCCTTTTATTCGCCCAGACGCAAGCACTTCTCCGCCAAGTTCTATGGAAAGCTCCACAGCGACGTGCCGTGGCCTTTCAAGAAGCAGGCCAGTTCGTAAGTCCCCAGGCGATCAAGTTCGTGAATCCTGACCCGCTTGCGAAAATATTGTTGTCATCGGAGGAGAAGAGCGGTACGTATTCATGTTCCTGGCCGCTAACGACTCCGATGACGCGAGGAGCATCTCCATTCCAGGTTCCGAAAACGGGGCCTCCCGAGTTGCCCGGCGTGATATCGGCGGTGTTGCTCTCCAGTTCCTCTCCCCCGTTGGAGTCACCGTCCTCATCGTGGTAATCGATGCTTCCCTGCCATGATGGCATTTCACCGCCGCCGACCGCGGTGGGATATCCAAGCACGGTCCAGTAATTCTGTTTTTCCCAAGCGGACGACCACCCGTTATAGCCGAACCAGCCGGCAATCTCGCCCACAGGATTGTATAGCTTGAGAAGCGCCCAGTCGTACCCGCTCACATTGTTGCCATTGTTAATTGCCGAGGTGTCGGAAACATACGACTCGACGCCACTACCGAAAAGCGAAGCGCCGTTGAAGTAGGCCGGTACGAATCGCATCCACCAGGAGCCTGCGGCGGCGCTGGTCCAGGGGACCACGTGGGCGGCGGTGATCACGAGATTCTTCCCAACCAGGGCGCCGCTTCCTTGAAAGCCATCGCTGGTGTAGATTTTGCCCACGCATCCCCAGGGATAGCTCGTGTCTTCATAAATTTGGCGATCGTCATTCCCGAAGACGTACAGGGGCTCCACCCTGCGGCCGTTGAACCGGCGCATGCGCGGCCTCGCCGGGCGTGGCATTCCTCGCGGGATGAAAAGCTGGTTGAGCCACGGAGGCCGGTTGCCCTCGGTACTGACATTGCGATCAATTGCTTGGCAGATGTGCTTGTGATCGTAGCGCACGGCCGTCTTCCCGAGCCTGTGGGCAGCCTCGTCGCCGGTGTCCGACACTTTAATTTGCCAAATAGTGCGCCTGCCAACCGTCTCGATCTTCGCGACCTCGGTCAGCGGTTCTTCGCCCTCGGCCGTCGAAACGTAGACCGCTCTCGTGCTCCTGAGCCGGCGCAACTCGGAAGGCATTTCCGCTGTCGCGAGGATTGGGTTCCGGCGCACAAGATCACGGGGTAGCATCGGGTGCTCGCGCGTGCCCCAAAAGTGATCCACTCCAACGCCATGAGTCGACATTCGAGTTCTCCTCGCTTTGCTGTGAACCAGACACCCGAAGCGTTACACGATCCTTAGAATTTTGCTACCAGCCATAAACCGGTAATCATTAACCCGGTCCCGAGGATTCGCAGGGGCGAGGCGGGGTGCGCCTTGAATCCGATGAGGCCGAACTGATCCAAAAGAATCGAGGCGGCGAGCGAGGCCGTAACGCTGATACCGGTGAATAGGCCCGAGCCCATCTTCTGGGCGAAGGTTAAACCCGCGATGGTCGAAGCGATGCTAATTATGCCGCCGGTCCACGCCCACCAGGGCGTGCGGCTGAGAGCGGCGGCAGCGGGCAGGGGCCCACGCACGAAGAGTTGGATCAGGATCATTCCCAAAAGACCGGAAATATAGACGGCGAGACCCGCCCAGACGGCATCGTTCAGGCACTTCTTCAATTCCGCGTTTGCGCCTGCCTGCACGGGATTTGCGGCGCCCGCGGCGGTTGCCAGGAGATAAGAAATCCAGTTCACTACTGCGTGACTGGAACGGCGCCCCGATCGTTTCAGTGTTCCGCGTTTTCGAGCGGCTGGTTGCAACGCGTAATCACGCGTGTTTCCCGCTCAATCCAAGGATACTGATCGAACCCGTTCCGAGCGCGAACAGGCGACCCTCATTGAGGAGAAGGCCGAGGCAGCAGGCGGTCAGAATTCGCGGAAGTGATCATCGGCGAAGAGTCGACGTCGCCGGCCGCGTCGAGCGCGGGCGATCGGATTATATTTAGGTGTCACGCTCTTTGCGTTCGATCTGGAGCGTGAGGGCGAACGCGCGCGTGATTGTCACAAAGCGCTCGCTTAGAGGGATGGTCGAAGTTCTTTATAATGGCCATCGCTACGCCGTCCATCATCTTGAGCTCTGTACTCGCGCGGTTCTCGCCGTCTGACACGTCCTATTTCTGACCATCCCCTAAACCTCCAACCGCAATTCCACGCGCTCCGCGGAGGACTGGGAGTACGCATGTCCGCCGCGTTTTTGTTCCGAATCGAGTGCAACAACGCGGGGCTGCTGGCCGGTCGAGGTAATAACGAGACGTCCCTGGCGCGCCTGCGCCACACCAGCGCTTCGCGGGTTCCAGCTCACGCCAATGACGCCGTCAATAGAGCTCGTGCCGCAATCGCGCTGTCTCCACGGAATGCGCTTGGCAGGATCGCGCTCAATCGAAAACGCCGCGCGCCCGCAACTCTTCTTCGATCTGCTCCTCCGATTCGAACCGTACGGCATCGATCCCCTCGCGGCGCGCCGCCTCCACATTGTCCGCAATATCGTCCGTGAAGAAACACTCCTCCGCATCGCATCCCGCCCGGGCGATCGCTTCCCGGTAAATCGCGGGCGAAGGCTTCAGCGCTCCCACTCGAAACGACAACACGCGATCGTGAAAGTGCCGCAGCAGCGGATAGGATCGCTCCAGCATCGCGAAATGAATGGCATTGGTGTTTGAAAGCAGCAGCAGCCGCCGCCTTTCCCCGATGCGCTTGAGCAGCGCTTCCCCTAGCAGCGTCTCCGGCAGGAAGATGCTCGTCCACAGCTCACAAAACTCCTCGTACGTGATTTTCAATTCGAGCAGCGCGGCGAGTTGGCGCACGAATTCCCGCGGCTCCACCAGGCCACGCTCAAAGCGCGTGACCAGATCGGTCGACCGCAGCCGCCGCGGTATTTCCGCCGCCGCATAAGCGCACCGCCCCTCCATCCTGGCGTATCCGCGTTTGAAATCGAACGGCACGATCACGCCGCCCAGGTCGAAGATGACCGCCTTGATCACTTCTCCGATTGTACGAATGGCGCCCAAACGAAGCCGACGCGCTCGGCCGGCGTAGTCGCGTTGCGAGTCGTAACTCCGCACCTCGGATCGCCCGCGGTCACCCAAACCTTCACCCCACCTCGAACTCAATCGTATGGTCCAGCGGCGTGAACGCCGTCAAGTACACACTCAGCCCCGCAAGCTTCGGCAACGCCCCGCGCACCTCCGTATAGCGGTGCTCGCACAACCCCGGACCAAACCGGATGCGATCTCCGCCCACCGTGTAGCTGCCCCGGCCCGACGCCAGCACAGCCGCGCCCGCCCCGGCCGCTTCGCATCCCTCGAGCTGCCCGCCATCGCGCAAGCCGATCTCGATCGCAACCGGCACGCCCGCTGTTCCCTCCGACTGAATCCGCACCCGGAACCCATTTTTAGTCTGCATAACGGAAGCGCTTTGCCTCAGGCGGCAGATCTGGCTTCGCCTCCGTTCCGCGCGTAGCTCACCCCAGTTCGCCGGCGTCACTTTGCGCGGCGGATCGAGCGGCTGGTAATACGGAGCTTCCAGGTTTTGGATCAGCGTATAATTCCCGGCTGAACTTTGCATCGCCCCCGAGAACTGCCCCTTCCCAAAGAACGCGCTCGCGAACCGCACGCCTTCAATCACCGCATCCCCTTGCCGCAGCGCAAAAAAGATTGGGTCGCCGGCAAGCGCCGTCGCGCTCATAGGCCCGCGCCGGAACCGCACAATTCCAAGCGAAGGCATCTCTTTGCGAAAATCCGAGGGCAGCGACTCCGGCTCGGGCATAGGTCCCGCCATTTCCGGGTACTCCATCAGCGCGGACAAGCTCGAAAACGCAGGCGTAAAGTGATTGCAAATCGTCGCGAACTGTCCGTTGTGGTCGCGCACGGCGAGATAGCGCAACGGAAACCAGTACCCGCCCATCGTTCCGCGCCGATTGCGATCCTGGCGATGCGAAATCTCCGTCACGACCTCGTAATTCGCATGCATCAGGTACAGCATGGATTGCAAGTTGCGCCGCACCGCATCGAGCAGCTCCGGCCGCTTCAGCTTCACCGCAAGAACCACGAAGGCCCGATCGCAAACAATGTTGTAAACGCTTGTCGAGCGCTCCGTGTACTGTCCATCTTCCCCAATGTCGATGCCCTCGGCCAGCCATTGCTCGATGCGCCGAACGTAGCTCGCATCGGGAAAAAGCTCATTCACCTGCGCCAAAGCGGAGCTGACCACCCAACGATGGTTCGGCGTATGAATGCCTCCTATAGCCAGTCCCTCCGCCGCTTTGCGTAGAAACGGTTCACATAGCGCGACCAGTTCCCTATGGCCCGCCCGATGCGCCAAGCACGCCCCCGTCGCCAGGTTGTGGACGGTGAATCCGGTATCGGGCGGCGAATCGAAATTCGTTTCGAGGAGATCGATAAGACCATCCGCATGTTGCGCGCGATTCAAAAATCCGATGGCCAGGCCGATGCGCTCCACCATGAGGCGATCGCCATGGAACTTCGATTCCGGATGCAGATACGCCGCGACGCACTGTTGCACCACCGCCGCCGCCGCGCCCGCCGAATAAATGCCGGAATCGGAGGTGGCGGCGCCCCCCGTGGCAAGCGACCCGTAACCGCGGCTCTTCGGATCCGTCACCTGCCTTGCCAGCATCGCCTCCACAACCGCGTCGTGATGCTTGACGATGCCGCTGAGTTCGGCGCCCTCTGTCGCCGCCGTCACCGCCGAAGCGCCGGCCGGAATCCATGCCAATACATCTCTGCGCGTCATCGGTTCCTCAAAAATCGAGCCGCAGCGGCACTTGCCCCTGCCGCGGCGTGTTCGCCTGGGAGCTGTCGTAATGCTTGACGATGCCGCTGAGTTCGGCGCCGCTGATCGCCGCCGCCACCGCCGAAGTGCCGGCCGGAATCCATGCCAAGGCCTCCCTGCGCGTCATCGGCCCCTCAAAAATCGAGCCGCAGCGCCACTTGCCCCTGCCGCGGCGTGTTCGCCTGCGAACTGATCACCCCGAAGTTCGACGCGCTCACATTCGCCGCGGGCGCTCCAAACTGCACGCGGTTGAACACGTTGAAAAACTCCGCGCGAAACGTCAAGGTGAAGCGCTCCGTCAGCGCCGTGCGTTTAATCAGCCCGAACGATTCGTTGTAGAACGGGAAATTGCGCAGATTGGTATAAGAACGCGCGGCGGTTCCGAACGTGAAAGGAGCCGGAACGGTAAACGCCGCCGGTGTTGATGTAGCGTCCTTTATTCGGATCGAAGTTGGATGTGCTGTTCGTCAGCGGAACTCCCGCCACAATATTCGGCCGCAGCGTCTCATTGAAGATTGGCAGCGTGTTATTGGCCGTAAGGACAATGGGCGTTCCCGCCTCGTATTGCTGGATGCCCGTGAACGTCCACCCGCCCGCCGCTTTCCCCAGCTTGCCGTGATTCAGATATCGCCGTCCCGGCCCGAACGGCAGCTCGTAAATATAGCTGAGCTGAAAATTCTGCGGGATATCGTCCTGGCTGATGGCCTTCTCCAATTTCTGGTTGTAATAATCCTGCCCGGCGGGTCCGCCGCCCGCCTGCACTTCGCCATCGCTGATGCTCTTCGACCAGGTGTAGGCCGCGATCATCGAAAGCCCGAACGAAAGCCGCTTCTGCAGCTTCACCTGCAAAGCGTTATAGGTGGAGTCACCGTTCGGATTCGCGAGATCCATAATGTTGAGATATTGCGGATACGGCCGCAGCGCCTGCGCGACCGAACCGCTGAAACCCGCATAAGGCAGCGTGATCCCCGCCGCCTGCGCTTGCGCCGAGCTCGCCGGCAGCGTCAGCAGCGACCCCAGCGCCAGATACCTCGGGTTCAACTGGTTCAGGTTGAACAGATCGGTGCCCAGATGCGTGCCCTTGATCCCCACATACGCTACATCGATCAGAAAATTAGCGCCGATCTCGCGCTGCGCGTTCACCGTCCAGTTCTGGAAATACGGCGGCCGCCCATCGCCGGGATACATCGTCAGCACGTTCGAGCCATTCGCCACCGTGGGACTGATCTGCGGCGGTGGCGCGAAGTTCGTCGGGAAACCCGTTATCCCAGTAAAACGCCGGCGTCACCCCGGCGTTGGTGGAGCTGAACGTTGGCGATGCGCTAAACCCGTAATTGTACGTCTGCGATTCGCGCAGGTCCGAATCGGCATTGCCCGGCGCATAATAAATTCCGTAGCCGGCGTGAAACACGGTCTTATCGTTGAACGCATACGCCATCGCGAGCCGGGGGCCGAAGTTTTTATAATCCACGCTCGCGAAGCTCGTCTTGCCCGTGCGTCCCGCTCCGCTCCCCAGGAATGCAATGGCCCCCAACAATCCGCCCGCGCCGGGATTCGGAATCGTCGGATCGAACGCCGAAAGATTCCCGTGCAGCTCCGTGCGCGGGAAATAAATCTCATAGCGCAGGCCGTAGTTGATGGTTAGATGCCGCGTCGCTTTCCAGTCGTCCTGAACGTAGCCGGCCACGTAATGATAACGGTTGCTCGGCACGTACCCGAGCACGTTGCGGCTGGCCGAATCGACCGCCCCCAGTAGGAAACTCGCAAAAGAGTTGCCGGTCGAGCCGGAGGCCGTCGGCAGCGCCGTCTCGAGCGGGCTGAAGTTGAACGTACCCTCGCTGTTGAAGAAATCCGCGCCGTTGGTCATCAGCCAGCGGATATCGACGCCAAACTTGATTGCATGATTCGCGCGCAGCCAACTGAACGAATCCGTCAATTGGTAGGTCTCGTTCACCTGTTCCCCCACGCTCTTCCCCGCCCCGCCCGTGTTCGCCCACGTCGAGTACCCGTCCGAAAAAGTGACCTGCGGGAAGGAGCGGCCCGCGCCCGTGGACACCCCCGTTAAACCCAGCATCGTCGCCCAGTCTTGTTGCGTTTGCTGGTTGGACCAATACTGGCCTTCCCTCGTGAATCCCAGCCCGATGTGATTCACCATGTTCGGCGACAGAATGAAATCGTCGCCGATGCGCAGCCAATAGGAGTTGTATTGGTTCACCCAGGAATAGGAAAGCGGCTGCGGCAACTGGTCCGCGGCCGTCGTCGGATAACGGCCCTCATAGAAGAAACCGTTGATGCGGTTGCGGTCGGAAAAATTGTGGTCGATCTTGACGTCCACCTGATCGCGGGTCACCTGGTTCGATCCGATCGCGAGGTAGTTGTTCAGCAGTTTGCTGTTCGTGGGGTCTGGAATCAACGGCAGGATCTTCTGAGACACCGCGCTGAAGCGCGACATCGGAATCTGATTACCGGGAAATGCCTGGCGCGTCGCCACGCCGTTCACGATCGTGGTTGTAGCGGGGTCGTAGATCGTAACCGGCTGACCGGCGGAGTTGACCAGCCCCGAGAAATTCCCTTGCCGGAAAGCCGCCGGCGGGATGCTGATCACATTGTTCGCCGCGCCCTGCTGGTAGCGGAAACCGCTCCACACGAAGTGGAAAAAGGTTCGATTCGTTCCCTTGTAAAGCTTGGGGATCCACACCGGCCCGCCGAGGACGACTCCGTATTCGTTCTGGCGATTCACGGGAGTAGTGGGCGCATAGAAACCGCGCGCATCGAACACGTTGTTGCGCAAATAATCGAACAGCGAGCCATGGAACTGGTTCGTCCCGGAGCGCGTCGTAAAAATCTCAAAGCCGCCGCCCGTGCGTCCATATTCGGCGTTGAAGTCCGCGCCCAGAAGCTCAAATTCGGAAATGGCTTCAACCGAGGGATAGCTGAACAGAATGCCGCCGCTTTCGGGGCTGGTCGATCCAATGCCGTCGAGCAGCACTTCTTTCGATCGCGATTGCGAGCCGTTTATCTGCGTATTGGCGGTCGTTCCGGTAACGCCCGGCGTCAGGAACATGAACGACTCCGGGTTTCGCATGTTGCCCGTGATCGATAGCGGCAGATCGATCACCAGTTGCCGCGTCACCGCCGTCGCCAGCTCCGAAGTGTTCGTCTGCACGGCGTTCGCGGCCGCCGTAACTTCCACGCTTTGGTTCACCTGGCCAATCTGCAGGGTCGCATTCAGCGTCAGCGTTTGGGCCACGCTGAGGTTGACGTTGTCGTCAACGAAAGTCTTAAAGCCGGTCTTCTCGATCGTGACCTTATAGCTGCCTTCCGGAAGCTGTTGGACGGCGTAGTTCCCGGTGCTGCTCGTCTTGGCCGTATAGGAGACCGAGGTCGACAGATTCAGCGCCGAAACGTTGACATCCGGCACGGGCGCCCCGGTGGCGTCGTTAATGGTTCCCGTTATAGTGCCGCGGCTCGATTGCGCGAAACAAATGGAAAGGAAAGCGATGGACGACAAAGTCCAGCGGGCAAAACGCTGCATAGGTCTCCCTGAGCCGAAGCGTTAGCCGGGATTTTTCTATCCCGAATTTCCGTATTGTAGCCCAACCACCGCTCGCCGCCCGAAAACGAATTCAGCGATTCGCCACCCGCCACGGCGAGACATTCGACCACGTCCTCAATGCGTCGCTCGCCCACTTCGTGGATCTGTCCTTATGGCAAACATTGCAGGGATTAGGAATTTTCAGCGCCTCCGTTTCGCTGGGCGGAATGAAACGAAATGTGTGGCTCCGAACGTTCACGTCGGCAATCGTCTGCTCGATATCCGGCATGTGGCACGCCACGCATTCGTTCCCGGCGCTCCCGGCCCGATGATGCGTGTGCGCCTCAATCGTCGGCGCGCGCGGCCCATTCAAAGTATTTGGCCCATGGCATTCCAGGCACATCACGCTCGCCGGCTTCAGCAGGTCCGCGTTGTTCTCCGTTCCGTGAACGTCGTGGCAGTTAAAGCAACTGATGCCATGCCTGTACATGACGCTCTGTACGAAATCGTTACCCTGCATCCGGTTCTTGTGCGCGGTCCCATCGGCAAAGTGCGTGAACGACTGCTCCCCCAACTTGTGCTCTTCCAGATTCCAGAAGTTCTTCAGGTCCATTCCCACTTCAAATCCCACCGGCCAGTCGTAATACTTCCCCTCGATCGGGTTATTTAAAGGCCGCCCCTGCGAGTGGCACTGTATACAAACATTAGTCGCCTGTATCGTATCGAGCCGTGCGGGATTGACGATATTGGCGCGCGAAGGATGCTCGACATGCGCGGCGCCCGGCCCGTGACATTTCTCGCATCCCACATTCCACTCCGCCACCGCCTTGGTCCGAATGTCGTAGTCACCGAATGGCAGCCGTCGCACAGCGGTCCGGTCGGCCGCTGCATGTTATCCGCCGGATAGTAGGAAACCCACCAATCGGTCCCCGGCGCGACTTTGTAAGGCCGCCAGACTTGGTGCGTGATGTCCCATTGCGCCCCCAACGGATAGATAATCGTCGCCCCTCTTGGTGAAGTAGCGCTGCTTCCACTTACTGCCGTACACGAACGCGATATCGTCCTTCGTGAAATTCACCAGCGGGTTGGGTTTCGATAGATCGGGAAGAATCGCTTCGGGATGGATCTTCGGATCGCGCACGACATTCGCCATCCGCGTCTTGCTCCAACGCGCATAGATCGCCGCGTGGCACGTCTTGCAAACCGCCGACCCCGCGTACTGGCCGAAAGCTGCCGTAGGCACGAACGCCAAGAATAAAGCGCCGCACTTCAATGGCCGGCAGTTCTCCTCGCCAACCCATAACCCAGCAGACCAAGCAGAACCAAGCCGAAGCTCCCCGGCTCGGGCGCCGCGCTCGCCGGCGGCGCTGCTGGTCCCACGGAAAGGCCAAAAGCATCGGCTTGAAAAGCTCCGAACGGCCCACTGCTCGACAGAATCGCCGATTGAATATCGGCTGTATCGCTGAGCAATCCGATGAAATCGAGTACGTTTACGCCGCCTCTGTCCGCCACCGATCCCAGCAGCGTCCCAGTACCGTTCAAGCCCGTGAACACGCTCACCATTGCCGGCCCGCTTGCGTCCAGTTGCTGCGGCATGCCCGAAACGTCATGGAGGAACGTCGTTCCGAATCCGAAAATCGGCTGCGAGAAGTTCACCACCAGATCGGGAAGATGCATTTGAAAGAATGTAGCATTGCCGCTCACCACCGCCGACGCGGCATTCCCCGGTATATCGGGCGAGTTCACTTCACGCCCGCCGCCCGTCGACGCGGACGCGAAGTACAGGCCATTGATGAGCGGAGCGTTCCCGGATGTTATTGTTACGCCTCCAACGGTAAATGGCCCAACGATGTTATCCCCTCCCAGCGGCAGCGGGAATTGCGAAGCGTTTCCGATATCCGCGACAAATCTATTCGGAAAGCTGGTGAAATTATTGACGTTCTGAATAACGGCGCCCGTCAACCGACAAACGGCCGCCACGCAGAGTAATAGCGAGGTTGCTGCGGTGTGAATCATTCTTGCTCCTCTCATCCAGACCATTCTTCGCAATCCCACCGCCTCAAGTCGCGAAGAAAACGTAAAAAATCCGTAAAGGAGCAGAGGACCGAGAGCCAGACGGACGCTATCGAATCGCCACCAAAACCGTGTTGGAGATGACTCCTCCAACCGAGACAGACACGCTCGCAGTCGGTTTCGGCAAGCGATGGCGGTAACAGCACATTCACCTGATCCAATCCCGCAAAGGACCCCTGCTGACCGGCATAAGTCACCGGCACACTGATCCACTGTACGCTCGCAGTCGTAGAGCCTGCTCCCGCCGGGCCGAAGCCGGTTCCGAACAGGACCAGAAACCTGCCCCGGCTGACTCAATTAGATAGGTGTGAATATCATATCCGACGTGGTCTGCGCCCCGCCAGGGATGTTATGTTATGCAAGATGAGCCTGAACCGAGGTCTAAAAAAGAAGGATAAGGTCACCACCAAAGTCAATGGGAGGCGTCGCCGCGCTGGGCCACCCGCGCACTGCCTCCCTGTCGCTGACCGCTTACCTCCAGCATCATTCCGCCGACGCTGACTTTTCATCCGCCCTGGTGCGTCCAGTCGGGCGTCGTCATCATTCCCAACAATTTTAGAAAACTGTAACTATATATCTCAACAACTTACCCGTTCCCCCCGCCGCCCTCCTTGCGCCACCCGTTGTACTATTCGATCGTGAGCCGGGCTGATAACCCGGCGCAACCCTGTAAGGTGAGGGAAAAATAGGTTGGCCAACCGAATTCACCTACTGAGAAACCGGCCCGCGGGCAACCCACAAACATGGGGATGCGCACATCGAAACGCGGAGAACCGGTGGAGGCCCTCCCGGCGGCCAATCATGAAATTGCCGCCGACAACGAAGCTTGGAATCGGAAGAGAGGTCTGCGGGAATGGGCAATGCGTCCTGTACCCCGTCTAGCGCTTCTGGAAGAGCACTGCCAAATCGTAGTTGGTAAGCCTTCATCCAATGTGGAAATAGGGCGCCTCGGCCGGTTCGGAAATCGAATCGGCCGGGGGTCAAGCTGTTCTCAATCTTTTCTGAAAACGCGCGGCGCCGAATTGCGCCCGCGCGCCCCATCCAACCCCAGCTAGAAAATGTGAAATACTTTGAAGCCGAGCTGGCATTGCCGCGGGAAGTTCGATTGCCCGAGCGACACGAGTCCGAACTGTGTGCTGGTCGGGTCCGTGTTCGGGCCGCCCCGGATCACGCTATTGAAAACGTTGAACGCCTCGAAGCGAATCTCGCCGTTGAAGCGTTCATAAGCGATAAATTTCTTGACCAGCGACATGTCCCACGACGGAGCCCAGGGATTGCGCAGATTCGGAGACCGCAGCGGGTTGGTGCGCAGCGTGATCGTCGTATTGGCGATCTGCTGCCATACGGGATTAGAGCAGCCCGTGACGAAGCCGTTATTCGCGGCGTTCGGCATACGCGTGGTTCCGTTCGAGAGCAGTTCGCAGGTGTTGAAATACTCGCCGTAGGTGGCATTGCTGATCACCGGGTTTCCGATCAGGTTGAAGTTGCCGGGCAGGTTCATCGGCGTGCCGGTCTGCATTACGCCAAGCAAGTTGTACTCCCAGCCGCCGATCAGTAGATTGAGGCCGTGTCCCACATTGTTTCCGAACCGGCGGCCGCGGCCGAAGGGGAACTGGTAAACGCCGCTGAACGCGAAACGATTCGGGACGGTCGGTAGCGGCTAGCGTCTTCGACGGCCTGGGATCCTGATTATTCAGGAACGCGAGAGCTTCGATTTGTTTCGAGAAGGTGTAGGCGGCATCGGCGACCAGTCCCTTGCTGAAGCGCTTTTCGACGTTGATCTGGAGCGAGTCGTACCACAGGCGGCCGACGGATTCTTCGCCCTCCATGACGGCCGTGAATTGCGGATACGGCAGCAGCAACTGTCCGCGCGGAACCGTGGCGCCGTTGAGCGACGTTCCGGGAAGCAGACCGGCAAAGGGATTCGGCACGGCCTGGGTCAGGAAGCTGGGGTTCTGTTGCGCCACCGCCAGTTGTGACAGCGAGAGGACGTTGAGGTTGCGCGCGCCGCCGGTTTGGTTGTCGTTGGTGTTGATATCGTGACTGCGGCTGCCGACGTACTCGACATCGATGACGGTGTTGAACGGTAATTGACGCTGCAAGCCGGCCGAGTACGACCAGACATACGGAATGTCGCGGTCGGGGTTGTTGAAGATGATGCTTTGGCCGAGAAATGTGTTCAGGCCCGCGGCGGCGCCGGTGGGCGCGATGAGACCGTTGGGATAGGGATTGCTCAGCGTGTTGATGGGAAGATACTGGCTGATGCCGCCGCCGGTCGTGGCGATGAAAGGCGTATTCGAAGCGAAGCCGGCCGATCCGCCGTAGGCCGCCTCGGGCAGAAAGAAGCGTCCGATGCCTCCCCGCAACACGGTCTTGTCGTTAAGCCGGTAGGCGATGCCGAAGCGCGGTTGTATTTCGTTATAGCGCGTGTTGAAGGCCCCGCTGGGCTGTCCGTTCTGTCCCGCGAAGAGAAGGCCGCCGGCCAGGTTGGCGCAGGCTGGGCAATCGCTCGGATTGGCGCTCTTGACCTGCGGGTTGGAGGCTAGCGGGCTCGGCGTATAGTAGGCGAAGCCGCGATTCATCTGGTTGTAGCGCTCCGCGGGCGCCCCTTCGATGTCGTAGCGCACGCCGAGATTCAGCGTCAGCCGGCTGCTGACGCGAAAGTCGTCCTGCAAATACAGGCCCCAGTATTGCCAGTGAAAGGCCAGCTGTGGCGTGTATTGCAGAACGCTGCTGCTGGAGGTGCCGTTATTGGGCACGCCGAGCAGCAGCGCGGCCATGCCCACCCCGGTGCCATTCGAGAATTCGGGCAACTGCTGGGTAAAAGTGGAGTCGAAGCTGAAGTCGCCGGAGCCCCATAGGAAACTGCCGCCCTTGGCGTCGGGGCGCAGATCCTGCAGCTCGAAGCCCGCCTTGATGGAGTGCTTGCCGCGGATCAGCGAAAGGCTCGGCTGGAAGCTCAGGTCGTTGGTCGTGTTCTGACTGGGATTGCGGGCGCCCCAGCTCGGGTAGCCGCTGACGTCGATGCGCGGCGGCTGATGAACGAACTGCTCCTGCACGAACGATTGCGGGAAGCCGAGCTGCGTGATGTCGTAGCCGGTGACTTGCGTGCGATAGGCGGCCTGAATGAAACGCGTATAGCCGAAACGTATGTCGAGAATCGTGCTCGGCGTCAGGACCGTGAGGGAGTCGATCACGGCGTTGTCGTTGAGGCGGATGAGCGGGTCTTGCGCGTCCATGCCGGGTACCGGGAATCCGTTAGCGGTGTTGTCGAACTGGTTGCGGCGATTGTGGCCGTAACGGAAGAAGAGCCGCTCCTTTTCGCCCACCGATTGATCGACGCGTCCGATCCAGTTGCGGAAATGGTCCTGGCTGATATTGGGGCTGACCAGGTAGTTGTTGTTGACCGCGCCGGGAGGTCCGAAATTCGGCTTGGGGTAGGAATTCATGATCGCGGCGCCTACGCTGTTCCAGAGGCTCTGGGGGATTTGATTGTTGGGGAACTGCGCGCGGATGTACTGCGGGTTGCTCGAGCTGGATGCCTTCGTGGGATCGAAGTTGGGGTTCACCTGCGTCGTGTAGGGATTGTAGATATTTACGCCGGCCTGCGAGAAATCGCCCTGCCGCTCCGCCAGCGAGGGAACGCTGGTGAGCGTCACCATGGGAGCGTTCTCGATGTAATTCTCGACGCCGAACGAAAAGAAGGTTTTATTTTTTCCGTTGTAGACATGCGGGATCAGCACGGGACCGGTGATCTCGGTTCCGTATTGATCGAGCGAATGGCCGCCCACGTTCTTGCCCGTCGCGGGGTCGACGGCGTAGCGCGGCGTCCCGTTGGCGTTCGCGACGATGTTGTTGGCGTCGAGCCAGTAGCGGCGCAGAAATTCGTAGCCCGTGCCGTGAAAATCGTTGGCGCCGGATTTCGTCGTGATATTAATGACTCCGCCGCCGGTGCGGCCGTATTGCGCGTCGTAGAAGTTCGTCATCACGCGGAACTCCTGCACGGCGTCGACGGTCGGAACCATCGCGATGTTGTTCACGGCGTGCGTGCGGTCGGTAGTCGTATCGGTGATGGCGTTATCGGGCTGGCCATCGAGCAGAAAATTATTCGTCTGCTGCAGACCGCCGTTGATCGAGAAATTGATGTTATCCCCGTTATCGAAGGGACGCGTGAACTGCGGGTTGCCGTTGAAGATGACGCCCGGCGTCAGATTGGTGAAGTTGATGGGATTGCGGCCGTTCAGCGGCAGTTGCGTCACGCGAACGTTATCGATCACTTCGCCGCGGTCGGCGGTCGTTTCATCCACAAGCGGCGGCGCCGCCGTGACCGTGACGTTTTCGCTTACCGCGCCGACCTGCATCTCGAAATTCGCGGTGACCTTTTCGTTGACGCGCACTTCGACGTTCTCGCGAATCTCTTCCTTAAACCCCGGAGCCTCCGCCGTGACAATGTATTTTCCGGGTATGAGAAAGGGCGCGGAGTAATCGCCCGCGGCTGATGTGGCGACGACGGACTGTTCGTTCGTCGCGATATTTTTCACTGTTACCTTGGCGTCGGGAATGCCTGATCCAGTGGGATCCGTGACGCGGCCATTAATGGTGCCGCGGAATTCCTGCGCAAAAGCGCTCGCCAGCAATAGCGCGAACGCAACGATCGAAGACGGCACGCGACGGAGCGTCATCGCAAACTCCTTTTTCCTGTACTCACCCCTGAAAGGGAGGGTCGAAGCAATCGGCAGGTCAGCCTGCTACTTCAGATATATCGTGCTTGTGACGCCCCGTGTCAAGCTCAAGGTCGCTGCCCCGCTCCCGGCCCATGTCGACATAATAGAGACGTGCGAATTTCACGAACGCTCCTCCTCGTTTCATTTCTTGTAAGCGCGCAGACCGCCGATATCCAGGCGAACAGGATTCGCGCGCACGTGAAATTTCTGTCGAGCGATCTGCTGGAGGGCCGCGGCGTGGGCACGCGCGGCGGCGAGCTTGCGACCGAGTACATCGCCACGCAGTTTCAAGTGCTGGGCGCGAAGCCCGCGGGCGCCGATAGAACCTATTTCCAGCCCGTGCCGTTGATCGGCATCACGACGGAGCCGGGTGCGTCGCTATCGGCGCAAGCGTCAAATGGCAAGTCCGTATCCTTCCGCTGGCTGGACGATTTCGTCGGCGCCAATGAGCAACAGACCGCCGAAGATCGCTTCGACGCCGATGCGATTTTCGTGGGACACGGCATCTCCGCGCCGGAGTTCCATTGGGACGACTACAAAGGCGTCGACGTCCGCGGCAAGGTGCTGGTGTTGTTCACGAACGAGCCGCCGTCCGAAGATCCGAAATTTTTCGGCGGCCGCGCTCTGACGTATTACGGCCGCTGGACCTACAAGTACGAAGAGGCCGCGCGGCGCGGTGCGCGCGCGGTCCTGATTGTTCACACGACCCCGACGGCGGGCTATGGGTGGGGCGTCGTGCGCGGTTCCTGGAGCAAGGAAGACCCCCAGGTGAAACTCGCGCCGGACCAGCACGCGCTGGCGCTGGCCGGCTGGATCACGCAGAGCGCGGGGGAACGGCTCTTTGCGATGGCCGGCAAGACCGTGAATGAAATGCTGGAGGCGGCGAACAGTCCCGATTTTCGGCCCATGCCGCTGGGCGTCCACATTCGCGTCAACATTCCAAGCAAAATACGCGAGATCGAATCGCGTAATGTCGCGGCCGTCGTGCCCGGCAGCGACGAGGATTTGAAATCGCAATACGTAGTCTTCACCGCGCACTGGGATCACCTCGGCATCGGACCGGAGGTAAACGGCGACCGCATTTACAACGGAGCGGTCGACAACGCCACGGGCTGCGGTATTCTGCTGGAGTTGGCGCGCGCCTGGGCGGAGTTGCCCCGCAAGCCGCGCCGCTCGGCGCTGTTTCTGGCCGTCACCGCCGAAGAGGCCGGCCTGCGAGGCTCGGAGTATTACGCCGCGCATCCGATTTTTCCACTGGACAAGACGGCCATCGATCTGAACTTCGATGCCTTTTATCCCTTCGGCCGCACCGCGGATATTTCGGTAACCGGGGCGGAGCGTACCACTGCGTGGCCCATCGTGGAGCAGGCCGCGCGGCGCATGAACATCGCGATCAAGCCCGAAGCGCATCCCGAACAAGGGGACTACTATCGCTCCGACCATTTCTCGTTCGCGCGCGCCGGCGTTCCGTCGTTTTCCATTTCGTTAGGAAGCCAGTTCGCGGGCAAGCCCGCCGGTTATGGCGAGCGGATCTTTCAAGAGTTCAACGAGAAGCATTATCACCAGCCCTCCGACGAATATCGCGAAGACTGGAATTTCGACGGCATGGTGGAGGCGGCGCAGTTCGGGTTTCTCATTGGGATGGACGTGGCGAACCAGCGCAATCTGCCGACGTGGCGCGCCGGGGATGAATTCTTGCCCGCGCGGGAGAAGAGCGGCGTGCGGTAGCTGTGGAGGTGATCGGCTTGGACCGGCAGTTTGCGATTTTCCTGCCGCTTTGCGCTGTTATTCTCTTATTCGCGCTGTTTGTTCCCGGCTTCATCGGCATGGCCAATAATGGCGATTTCCCGAAAGTCGCTGGGCCGCTGTGCATGGGTGGCGCCGACAACGGCGCGGACAATTTCGTTTACTTCGAGCCGGATTATCTGCGCGGCCCGAAGTACTGTTACGATCCCAAAATGCCATCGTCCGAGATCGCGGTAGCGTGGCTCGCGTCCTCGCTGGAGCGCATCGCGGGCGACCCGCGACGTTTCGATATACGCTGGATCGGAGCGCTTCACGCCGCCCTATTCTTCGCGTTTTACGGCGCCGTGCTGCTGCTATTGCGCTCCCTTGCCACCGTCCCGCGCATTGTCCTGTCGCTCGCCGCGCTGTGGATCTTCGCCGACATCGGAACGCTCGCATATTTCAATTCGTTCTATTCCGACACGGCGGCAATCTTGGGTGGTTTGATGGCGACGATGCTGGCGATTCATGTGGCGATATCGCGCCAAAGGACCTGGCTGGCGCTGGCGTTGTTCGGAGCCGCCGCTCTGTTGTTCGTTACATCCAAGGGACAGCACGGAGCGCTCGGATTCGTTCCCGCGGGCTTCGCCGCCGTGCTCGCGTGGAGAGCGCGCGACCTTCGCACGCGAACTGCCGCCGCCGTGGTCGCGGCGGCAGTCGCGGCCGCTTCCGTCTGGACGGTGGCCGCAACGCCCGCCTGGTACGAAGCTCAGGCCCGCTTCAACCTGATCTTCTTCTATCTCGCCAAGAACTCACCCAACCCCGCGCGGACGCTTCACGAGTTGGGGCTCAACGACAGCGATCTCCGCTACGTCGGCATGAATTCGTTCGTGCCCGGCGGCCCCATGGACGACCCCGCCTACAGTCAACGCTTCCGCGCGCGCAGCACTTACGGCGGCGTACTGCGTTTCTACGCGCGCAACCCTTCGATCGCCTTGGGCGAGCTGTGGCGCGTCATGCGGGAGGAAGCCTGGCAGCGCCGTCCCCAGAACCTCTCCAATTTTCCCCGCTCCTACGGCCGGCCCGCGGGAGCGAGAAGCGAACGATTCGCTTCCTGGAGCGCTCTGCGAAGCCGGCTTTTCCTCCTCTGGCCCGCTCACGCTATTGCATGGTATGCGCTGCTCCTCTTCTCTTCTCCGTTACTCGCGCGTCGAAATAAATCTCCTCTGCGTCGCGCCTTGGCGTGGACCATTTTCGCGCTGGCCTTTATGGGCGCAGCGGAATTCGCAATCGCATCGCTAGCGGATGCCTGCGAGACCTACCGTCACCTCTTGATGTTCCACGTCTTCACGGACGCGACCATTTTTCTCGCCGCCGTCTACGCCGCGACGCCGCCTTACTCCGGCAGCGCGAAGGTGATCTAACGCCGCGCCGGAGGGCATCGTCACATACTGCCGCCCGCCCGTCATATAAGTGATCGGCGCCGTCACGAGGCGATTTCCGGTATTGATGCGCCACAGATTTTTCCCCGTTCGCGCATCGAAAGCCATGAAGTAACCGTCTTCGTCGCCGGTAAAAATCAGGCCCCCGGACGTCGCCATCGTCCCGCCCCATGACGGCCGGAAGAAACGAAATTCCCACTTCGATTCGCCAGTCGCGGGATCGATCGCTTTCAGCACGCCCCAGCGCTTCTCCTCATCCATGCCGCGCGCCATGCTGCCCCAGAACGGCTTGCCTTCGACATACACCGGCGGCGAGAGATAAAACACGTCGCACGCCTCGAAATACGTGAAATAAAACCAGCCGGTCTTGGGGCTGTACGACGGCGCCATCCAGTTCGATCCGCCGCCGAGGCCGGGACAGACGCGCGCGCCCTCGGCCGTCGGCTCGCTCCCGGAGTTGAGCACCGGTCTGCCTTTGACGTCGATTTCCTTCGCCCAGGTCTGCCGCTCAAACGGCTTCGCCATCAGGAACTCGCCCGTTTCCCGATCGAGCACATAATAAAACGCGTTGCGATTCGCCTGCACCACCAGCTTTCGCTCGCGCCCTTGAAACTTCGCGTCGAGCAGCATGGGCGTCTCGCAAGCGTCCCAATCGTGCTGATCGTGCGGCGTGAATTGATAATGCCACTTCAGCTTGCCCGTGTCCGCGTCGAGCGCCACCAGCGAGGCCGTATAAAGGTTGTCGCCCTTGCGCGATTCGCCGTACAAATCCGGACCGGGATTGCCGATGCCCCAATACAGCAGATTCAACGCGGGGTCGTACGTGCCCGTCATCCAGGCCGCGCCGCCGCCGCGTTTCCAGGAATCGGCCAGCCACGTGTCGCCGCCCGCTTCGCCTTTTCCCGGAACAGTCCAGAAGCGCCATACGCGTTTGCCGGTCTTCGCATCGTAGGCATCGACGAATCCGCGCACGCCGTATTCGCCGCCCGTCACGCCCACGATGACCTTGTCCTTGATTGCTAATGGCGCAAGCGTGGCCCCATGCGACTGTTCGTTCGGCGCCATCACCACTTCCCACACGCGGTGGCCCGTTTTTGCCTCCAGCGCCACGACATGGCCATCGGGAGTCACCATGAATAACGATCCATCGAGAATCGCAAGCCCGCGGTTCACGGTTCCGTTCGGGAGAATCGCCTTCTTCGGAATCGCGTACTTGTACATCCACAACTGCCGCCCGCTCCGCGCATCGAGCGCATAAGCGTAGCCGTTTGCGGCCGTGAGATACATGATGCCGTCGATCACCAGCGGAACGGTCTCGAAAGCCCCCGGCTGGCCAGTTTGAAACATCCAATCGACGCGCAAATTCCGCACGTTACCGGTATTGATCTGGTCCAGCTCGCGATAGCGCGCCGCGCTGTAATCGCCCCAGTATGTCAGCCAGTTTTGCGGTTCCTTGCCGGCGTTCAAGATGCGCTCGAACGGAACGGGAGTTTGGCCGAGGCAAGCGCCGGCCGCGATCGCCGCAACGCAAAAAAACCTCATTTGATTCCGGCGGCCTTGTTCACTACGTCCGTTTTCTGTAACGAGCCACGAAGCGAATTCAGATATGCGAGCAGATTCCGCAGATCGTTCGCGGGAAGATTCTTGTACGCGGGCATCAGAGATGTATCCACCTCGCGTACCTCGCGCACTTCGTCCTTTTGAAACATGCGAAAATTCTGGCCGGCATCGCGCAATTGTACCGAGAACGTATCCTCGTTAATGCGGATGCCGCTCACGCGTGAGCCATCTTTTTTTACGACAACAACCCCGTGATACTCGTCCGGGATATCGGCGGACGGGTTCACCACCGACTCTCGGATATATTCAGTCGAACGGGCCGCGCCGATTCTGCTCAGGTCCGGTCCGAACACGCTGCCTTCGCCGCCCACGCGATGACAACCGGCGCATCCATTGCGAGCGTAAACCTCGCGGCCCTTCGCCACATCGCCGGGAACATTCTGTTCCCGATGCACGCCTCTTGAAAGCTCCTTCAAATAGCCGGTAATCCGCGCCAGCTCTTCGGGCGTAAACTCGGAAAACGACGGCATGCTCGTTCCCGGCACGCCCTCGCGAATCACCGTCTCGATGGCATTGTCGGATTCCCCGTGCGCCAGCGGCGCCGAAACCAGATTCGGTCCGCGCCCTCCGCGGGCATCCGCCCCGTGACAAAACGCGCAGTTGGCGCGAAAGATCGCCCGGCCCTCAGCGGCCGGATCGGCCGTTTGCGCTGCGAGTGTCAACGGGATCAGAAGAATCGGCAATTTCACAAGTATCGCTTATTATCGCGCACAAGCTGTTTCACCTCGGCCGCGCTCAACGTCCGGTACTTGCCGATCTCGAGATCCCCAATCCGAAGCGGCCCAATACCCGTACGCACCAGTTTCAGGGCCTTGCTGCCCACGGCTTCCAACATGCGCCGCACTTGCCGGTTGCGGCCTTCGCGAATGGTCAGCTCGATGAAGCTGTATTTGGCGGAATCGCGAATCCGTACAACCTCGGCCGGCTGCGTGACGCCGTCATTCAACTCCACACCCTTCCGCAAGCGCTCGAGCTGTTCGTGCGCGAGCCGCGTCGAGGCCTTCACCAGATACGTTTTCGGCGCCTTGTAATCCGGGTTCGTAATGCGCTCGGCGAACTGCGTATCGTTGGTCATCAACAGCAGCCCACTCGTATCCCGATCCAGCCTGCCTACCGGCGCAACGAACTGGCCGACGTCTTTCACGAGATCGTAAACAGTCGGCCGCCCCTCCGGATCTTTGTAAGTCGTGATGTAACCTTTCGGCTTGTAGAGCAGAATATAAATCTTCTCGCCGCCGCGCACGGGCTTGCCGTCAAGCGTGACGCGGTCACGCTCCAGATCCACCCAGTGATCCGGAGTTTGGATCAGTTTCCCGTTCACCTGCACGCGGCCCCCGCCGATCCAGGAACGCGCCTCGGTGCGCGATCCGAGTCCGGCCTTTGAGATGACGCGATCGAGTGTTTTGAGCGGCCGCTCACGCATAATGGGAACTGTACATCGACATCGACTATGCGCTTTCGTTCCGTCTGTGTGGCGGCGCTCGCCGTGGCGCTCGTGGGCCAAGACACGCGCTATAAACCCGAAGGAGGCCAGATTCCCGGCCCCGCCACTTCATCCGATTTCTCCTCCTGGCTGACGGAGATGAAGCAATGGCGATCCGAGCGGCTCACGCGCATCGGCTACAACGGTTCGCAATACGACCGCCCCGATCTCAAGTGGACCCAGCGCAGCTTCGTTCAACCTCAAATGATGATCGAGGAACGTTATTTCTTCGACCCCATCGCCCAGCGCTACACCGTCGATCATTATGTCGACGATCTCGAGCGGCGCTACGGCGGGATCGATTCCGTTCTCATCTGGCCCGTTTACCCCAACATCGGCATTGACAATCGCAATCAATTCGATCTGCTGCACGATATGCCCGGCGGCGTCCCAGGCCTCAAGCAGATGGTAAGCGATTTCCACAAACGCGGCGTCCACGTTCTGTTTCCCGTAATGGCGTGGGACACAGGCACGAACGATTATGGTTCGCTCGCCGAGGCCGCCGCCAAATACTTCGGCGAGATCGGCGCGGACGGCATTAACGGCGACACCATGGATTTCGTACCCCGCACCTTCCGCACCGCCTCGGACAACGACGGCCATCCTCTGGCGCTCCAACCCGAGAACGCCGGCGCGAACGATGAGGCTGTCGCCTGGAACAACTTGAGCTGGGGCTACTGGAAATACGGGTTCATTCCCACTGTGAGCCGCTGGAAATGGATCGAGCCGCGCCACATGGTCGACGTCTGCCGCCGCTGGGCGCGCGACCACACCGACGATCTGCAGTACGCGTTCTTCAACGGCGTGGGCTTCGAGAGCTGGGAAAACATTTGGGGCATCTGGAATCAGCTCACGCCGCGCGATGCCGAAGCCTTGCGCCGCATTGC
The DNA here is from genome assembly GCA_963838885.1 of Bryobacterales bacterium. Classification (GTDB taxonomy): domain Bacteria; phylum Acidobacteriota; class Terriglobia; order Bryobacterales; family Bryobacteraceae; genus JAICMB01. Next base: position 118,216 of record CAWITB010000011.1, read on the forward strand.
GCGCATCGAGCGGCAGTTCGCGGAGCTGCTCATCAGCACCGCGTGGGAGCCGCACACTCCGGTTTTACAGTTCGGTGTCTTCGCTACAAAATTCCCCGGTCCAGTTAACACGCTTTGGACATTCGTCAATCGCAACGAATACGACGTTACGGGCCGCCTGATTCACGTGCCGCATCGCGAAGGAGCCCGCTATCTCGACCTCTGGCACGGCGTGGAGCTCAAGCCGAAAATCGAAGATGGCCAGGATGTTTTGAGCTTCGCCGTGGAGGGCCGCGGCTACGGCGCTCTGGTCTCTACTACGCGCCCCGAGGATCTTCGTAACTTCCTTTACGAACTGGGCGCCCTGGCGCGATTTTCGACCCGCACTTTCTCGAGCGAGTGGCGCGCGCTGACCCAAAGAAACGTAATGATCCCTCCCACCGAGAAGCCGGCCTCGGCGCCCGAGGGCATGGTGAAAATTCCCGCCGCTTCGTTCGATTTCCACGTCGCCGGAATCGAGATTGAAGGCGGGGACAGCGCCGGAGTCGACGTCCAATATCCGTGGGAGAACGAGCCGCGCCGGCATCATCACGAAGTTGTTCAGATCAATTCGTTTTACATCGACAAGTACCCCGTCACTAATGCCGCCTTCAAGAAGTTTATCGATGCGAGTCATTATCAGCCTCGCGATTCCCATAATTTTCTGAAGAGCTGGACCAATGCTTCCTACCCGGCAAACGGGGCGAATAAACCCGTGACGTGGGTCTCGATCGAGGACGCGCGCGCCTACGCCAAGTGGGCCAACAGGCGTTTGCCGCACGAATGGGAATGGCAGTATGCCGCGCAAGGCAACGACGGCCGCCTGTATCCGTGGGGCAACGAATGGAACGCCGCGGCCGTGCCCGCGCCTTACGAAGGACGCGGCGCCGGCGAGCCCGCCGACGTCGCCGCTCATCCCGCCGGCGCAAGCCCGTTCGGCGTCATGGATACCGTCGGCAACGTCTGGCAATGGACCGATGAGTACCAAGACGATCACACCCGCGCCGCCATCCTGCGCGGCGGCAGCTACTATCGGCCGCAAGGCTCGCACTGGTATTTCCCGCAAGCGTACCGGCTCGATGAACACGGGAAATATTTGCTGATGGCGCCCTCGAAGGACCGCGCCGGCACGATCGGATTCCGCTGCGCCGCCGACGCGGAATAAGGCCGCGCGAAAAAGATGATGCAAAAAGGCCGCGGATCCTGGCTCGTAATTGCGCTCACGCTCGCGCTCGCCGTCCTGGCCCTCCTCGGGCTGCACACCGCTCGCCATGCCATGCGGCTGCGCCGCGGCTCCGAACCCGTACGGCCTTGGATGAGCGTCCCTTACATCGCGCGATCTCACCATGTCCCTCCGAGCCTGCTGTATCAGGCGCTCGGATTGACCCCCGGCGGCCGGGACCGCCGCCCCCTCGGCCGCATTGCGCGCGAGCAAAACCGTCCCGTGCGCGATCTGCTCGCCGCAATTGAAAATACCATCGCGCGCGCTCACGGCCGGCCGCCTCGTCCTCTCAACGGGAGCCCGCCATGACCGCTATTGGCGAGCAACTCCTCGCCGCATTATTGTCCTATGGTCTCCCCATCCTCGCCGCGGTGGTGTTCGTTGGATGCCTCGGCCTGCCGCTGCCGAACGCACTGCTGCTGATCGCGTCGGGATCGTTCAGCGCCGCTGGGAGGCATGAATTTCTGGGGCGTGCTAATGGTCGCGAGCGTGTCTGCCATCGCGGGCGATCTCAGCGGCTATGCCATCGGTCGCTGGGCCGGCAGCGCCGCCCTTCGTCACTTCGGTCCCAAGCTCCGCAATCGTCTGCACAAGGCGGAGCAGTCCATGAGCAAATGGGGCGGCTGGGGCGTTTTCCTGACCCGTTGGCTTATTACGCCGCTCGGCCCGTTCGTCAACCTTGTCGCCGGAGCGTCCCATTATCCGTGGCCCCAGTTCGTCGTCTGGGACATCCTCGGCGAGATTCTGTGGGTCGTCCTTTATGTCGAGCTCGGCCGCCTGATCGCAGGCGAAGTGCAGGCCATCAGCGCCCTCGCCGGCGACATATCCTGGATCACGCTGGCAGTAGCGGTCACGTCGCTGTTGTTGTGGGGCCTCGTCAGGTCGCGCCGCGGTAAACGTCCCACTGCCGCCGCGCTTCGCTGAAGCGGAGGAAAAGCGGTCCAATATTGAAACCAGCATCAATGACATGCGGCGCGACTTCGCCATGCTCAAGAGATGACCGGCGACAGCGCAATGTTGCCAGGCAATCCGATCCGCGCCAAATTCCGCGCCGCCTGACCGGGATGCATCGGGAGCGCCTTGAGCGTGTTGTTCCGCGACTTATGCTAAAAACAGAGCGCGCATGAAACCGTCCGAAGCCCTTGCAGCGCACCGCGAGGAATTGCGGCGCCTTGTCCGCCGCTACAACGTCGCGCATCCGCGCGTCTACGGCTCGGTACTCACGGGCAAGGACGACGAGGAGAGCGACCTTGACTTGTTGGTGGACCCCACGGAACGCACGACGCTCTTTATGTTGGCGGGCTTGGAGCATGAAGCTCAACAACTGCTCGGCGTACAGGTATCGGTCCTGACGCCTAAGGATTTGCCGGTGAAATTTCGCAACAAGGTTTTGCAAACGGCGCAGCCTTTATGAAGCATTCCGCGCGCATCGAAGACTATTTGCAACACATCGCTGAGGCCATCGACCGCATCACCGGCTATATTCAAGCGACTGATAGCGCGGCGGCGCTCGAACGAGACCATAAGACTCAAGCCGCCGTCATCCGCTATATCGAGATCATTGGCGAGGCCGCGAACAGAATTCAAAAACAAGCGCCGGAGTTTGCCGCCGCCCATCCTTCGCTGCCGTGGCACGAAATGCGGGGCATGCGTAACAGGATGATCCACAATTACTTTGATGTAAACAGCGATGTGCTTTGGGCCACCGTAAAGGCCGACCTGCCCAAGCTCAAACAGCAGATTGACGTCGTGCTCATGAAGATGAAGCGCGACCCGGACCGCGAACAATGAAAGCCTCCGTCCGTGCGGAAAAAGGAGGCAACGATCTGGACAACAAATCACTTGACTCACCTGGCATCCAGGCTTATAACTTGAATCATGGAAACGGACAACATCAGCAAATCACAGCGGTTTGATGAGCGCCATAAGGCACTACAGTAACCCGCTTACGTGCATTCAGGAGGTTGCAGCCGTGAAATGGCCGAAGGGCGAACCGGTATGCCCGCGCTGCTCCAGCAAGAAGCGTCGTTTCTCAAGAAGCGGCTGCTGTGGAACTGCCGGGGCTGCAAGAAGCAGTACTCAGTGAAGGTCGGCACGATCTTTGAGGACTCCGCCATCGGCTGGATACATGTTCTGCGCGATGTGGATGCTCGCGAACTGCAAGAACGGCGTCAGCTCTTACGAAGTTGCGCGGGCGCTTGAAGTGACTCAGAAAACGCGTGGTTTATGCTTCACCGTATTCGATATGCGCAGCACCATGGGACCATCGACAAGATGACCGGAACGTGGAAGCCGACGAAACTTTGTGGGCGGTAAGGTTCGCTTCATGCACGCTGACAAGCGCGCCCAGAAGATCCACCGGCGCGGTCCGGAAGGCAAGGCCATTGTGTTCGGGTTGCTGGAGAGGGAAACCGGCAAGGTTCGCAAATCGGTAGTTGGAACGCGGCGCAAGCATCACCTTCATGCGGAGATTCGCAGCAACGTGGCGACTGGCGCGGCGCTGTACAGCGATGCCCTGAAGCCTATGGATTCCGAGTATGCCCACAAGGTCATTGACCATGCTGAAGCCTATGTCGATGGCGCGGTCCATCCTAACCGGCCGGAGAACTTCTGGAGCCTCCTGAAGCGCTCCATCAAAGGCACATACGTTAGTGTTGAGCCGTTCCACTTGTTCAGATACCTTGATGAAAAGTCGTTCCGCTACAATGAGCGTCACGATACAGACTCCGAACGCTTCCATAAAGCTCTCGGATCGGTCGCCGGGAAGCGTTTGACTTGGGATAACCTGACCGGTCACGAGGCGGGGTGATGGCGGACCCAAGGCCAAGAGAGAAGGTAGAGGAAAAAGAAAATTCAGACTTCAAGAAACCCGCTGAGTATAGGCAGTTCAAGGCGCTACTGCGAAAGGTTGTCAAAGCGCCTGCGTTAAAGAGAAGAAATATCCATGAATCGCCGTAGAATCATTTGAGCCAAGAAGAACAAGACCAGTGCGCCAAGACCGAACAAAACAGAACGGCTCGCGGTTGCCGAGGAGGGAACACCGATACGGATCAAGAGCAATCCACTAATCAAGACAACTAAGCCCTCCCAAGAGAAGGAATCCTTCCTCCAAAAAAGTGGCACTCTTTTGTCCGAACCTAAAACATGGCTCGAAGTTGCCGCCCTCGTTGTCGTCATTTGCTACACGTACCATGCCCGGAACCAAGCGCGAACGATGAATGAAACGCTTGTGGAGATTCGGAAGCAGACTGCCTACGCGAGAAACTCCGCTAGGGCCGCGATAGATGCAGCGGCTACGGCCGAGAAGGCGCGCATTGATAGCAACAGTTCGTTCTCCCTTACGTTTGACAAGATGAGAGCACAAACCGAAGCCGCTCGAAAATCCTTCGAACTTCAATCCGAACTGTTTAGGATCGAGCAACGCCCATATATTTGGGTCACGAAATACGATTCCGGTGATATTACTAATGGACGCCCCGTTCTGGTAAACATAACTTTCGTGAACGGAGGCGAGGGAATCGCTAAAAACATTGACAGTACGTTCAAGAACTTCGTTTTGGCTCCAGGCAAAAGACGGCGCTGGCATACGCCGCGAGGACATCGCCCAAAGAGCATATAGGCATTTCTGTACCACCAGTAGAACATTTCTTCATCACGGTAGCGGGGACTCTCACGGTGCGGGACGTCCTCGATATGGCTGCTCACCGAATCAATCTCTACGTTTTTGGATCGATCTTCTACCAGGATATTAATGGCTCCAATCATCGGACGAACTGGTGCTCGGTGTTAATCCAAAAGGTGTTCATTCGATGAGTGCCAATACTTTAACGAACTGCATAACAGACGAGGAGCAGTCAAGGAAGTTGTTACCCAACGATTCGGACGCAAGCACTCGATCCGACAGGAGGCATATCGTCGGCGATGCGGTGGCTTAACTTCGAAGATCAGGCGGAGCAGTTATGCTCACAAGGATTCCACTCGAAACTGCCTCTGCTCCGCCGGACTGAGATCGACCCCCTCCCAGCGCGCCACCACCGCCGTCGCCATGCAGTTCCCCAAAACATTCACGGCCGTTCGTCCCATGTCCATCAGGGCATCGGCGCCGAGCAGCAGCGAAATCCCGGCCACCGGCAGCCCGAACATCGCGATCGTTCCCGCCAGAATCACGATGGCGGAGCGCGGCACGCCCGCCGCTCCTTTGCTCGTCAGCATCAACGTCAGCATCATCAGCAATTGCTGTCCCATGCTCATCCGTATGCCCGCCGCCTGCGCCACGAAGATCGACGCCAGCGACATGTAGAGCGTGCTTCCTGTCAGATTGAAGCTGTATCCGGTGGGCAACACAAACGCCACGATATGTTGCGGCACGCCGAACCGCTCCATGTTCTCGAGCGCCAGCGGAAGCGCCGCCTCGCTCGACGAGGTCGAGAATGCGATGGCCACCGGCTCGCGCACCGCCTGCAAGAACGCCGCCACGGGAACGCGCGCCATCAGGGCAGATCCGCCCAACACCACGATGACGAACACCAGCAGCGCCGCATAGAGCGCGGCCACTAATTTCGCGAGACCAAACAGAACGCCAACGCCGTTGCCGCCGATCGTGTAAGCCATCGCCGCCCCCACGCCCACGGGAGCAAGGTACATCACGTATTTCGTGTAGCGGAACATGATCTCCGCCAACGCATTGCAGAAATCTACCACCGGACGCGCCTTCATCCCAATGGCCGCGCAAGCCGCGCCGAATAGAAACGAGAAGACCACGATCTGCAGCACCTCGCCCCGCGCCATGGCATCGATCACGCTGGCCGGAAACGTATGCTCCAGCGTGGAGGCGAAACTCGGCGGCGCCTGCGCCAACCCGGTTTCCCCCGCGATCTTCTCGAGCGTCATGCCGGCTCCCGGCCGCAACAGATTCACGGCGGCCAATCCAAGAAACAACGCAATCGTAGTCGCGGCCTCGAAGTAAATCATGGCCTTCAGACCAATCCTCCCCATGGCCTTGATGCTTCCCGTGCCCGCGATTCCCGCCACCAGCGTTCCAAAAATCAACGGTGCGATGATCGACTTAATTAAGCGAAGAAATACGTTGGCGATGGCCAGCACAGCCGCCGATTTCATTGCGCCCGGGGCGGCCATCCCGAGCGCGACCCCCGCCGCCATGCCGATAAAGATCCACGCAGTCAGCGACAGCCGCCTCAACGCTCGCCCCACTTCAGCTTCTGCCGCAGCACATCGAAGAACAACATCTTTGGGGGCCGTACCAGCGACACGCTCCCGGCGCTCTGGCAAAGAACCGTATCGTTGGTCAGTAAATGCTGCCCCACCTGGCCGTCCACGGTCAGGTAAGCGTCCTTGTCCCCCGCGAGATTCACGATCTGGATCAAGCTGGTCTCCGGCACGATCACGGGCCGGTTCGTCAGCATGTGCGGGCAAATCGGCGTGATGCAAAGCGCCCCTACGGCCGGAAATATAATTGGGCCTCCCGCCGACAGCGAGTACGCCGTCGATCCCGTGGGAGTACACACGATCAGACCGTCGGCCTTGAACGTCGAGATGTAGTGCTCATCCACCTGCGTCCTGACGTCGAGCATGCGCGCCAGCTCGGTCTTGGCCAACACGACGTCGTTCAGCGCCTGATACGTCGCCACGGTCTCGCCATTGCGAACCAGCCGGCATTTCAGCATGCGCCGCGCGATGATGCGCTGCTCCCCATGCAACGCCCGCTCCAGTTGCGGATACAATTCTTCGAGCGTAATGGCGGTCAGAAAACCCAAACCGCCCAAGTTGACCGGGAACAGCGGAATATCGCGCCCATCGAGCGCCCTTGCCGCCGAAAGCAGCGTGCCGTCGCCGCCCAACACGATGACAAGTTGCGTGCCCTCCGCAACCAGCTCCCGCGGCAACCCGTCCCCTCTGCCCGCATATTGCGCCGTTTCCTTATCGCAGCGGACACCGATCTTATGATCCGTCAACCAGCGCAGAAGCTCCGGCACGATCGCCGAAGCATGCGCCATGCCCGGCTTCGATATGATGCCGACGGCCTCAATGCTTGGCATGTAGAAGAAATTCCCGGTTCCCTTCCGCCCCTAGAATGGGGCTGGGAATAATCGCCGTATCGAAACCCATCGCGCGCGCCGCCTGCTCCACGCGATCGCAAGCGAGGCGATGCAATTCCGGGTCGCGCACGATCCCTCCTTTGCCCACCTGCCGCCGTTGCAACTCGAACTGCGGCTTCACAAGAATCACCATCTCGCCGTTCCCCGCGAGCAAATCCGGCAGCACGGGCAGAATCATTGTGACTGAGATGAAGCTGACATCGCAAACCGCGAGTTCGATCGGCTCCGGGACGCGATCGCGGTCCAGGTATCGCGCGTTGACCTGCTCCCGCGCAATCACGCGAGCATCGTTGCGCAGTTTCCAGTCAAGCTGCCCCGTGCCCACGTCGATGGCGTAAACGCGCGCCGCGCCGTGCTGCAAGAGGCAATCCGTGAATCCGCCGGTCGAAGAACCGATGTCGAGGCAGACGCGCCCGGCGGCATCGATATGGAAGTGCTCGAGCGCCGCTTCGAGCTTCAACCCCCCGCGGCTGACATACCTCGGCCGCTCGAGCAATTCGATCGCGGCCTCGGCATCAATGGCCTGTCCCGCCTTGTCGATCCGGCGTCCATTCACAAGCACGCTGCCCGCGAGAATCAGCGCGCGCGCCTTCTCCCGCGACTCCACCAGGCCGCGTTCGACCATCGCGTGGTCGAGCCGCTGCTTCACCTTCACGCCGCGGTTTCAGGCATGGGCGCCGCCTCAGGCCTGGCGATGAACGATCAAATCCGCAATCTCCCGCAAACGATCCGCGCGCTCGTCGAAATCTCTCAGCGCCTCGCGCGCCGCGAGCCGTTCCTCCTCCGCCATCTCGCGCGATCGCTCCAACCCATATACCGCGGGAAACGTGATTTTCTGTTGCCGCTCGTCCTTACCGGCCGTCTTGCCGAGCGCCTCCGAGGGCTGCTCCACATCGAGAATATCGTCCACGATCTGAAACGCCAGGCCCGCATGACGCCCGTATGAGGACAATGCCGCGAGCTGCTCTCGATTCGCGCCTCCGTAAATCGCCCCCATCCGAACGCTGGCGCACAGCAGCGCTCCCGTCTTGGCGCAATGAATCGACTCCAACAGCGCCGCCGTGGGAGGCTTGCCTTCACCCTCCAGATCGTTCACCTGGCCCGCGATCATTCCTCCCACTGTGCCCGACGCCGTCGAAAGCTCATCGATCAGCTCGATCCTCCGCGCCGCCTCGGCGGGAATCCGCGCCAGGACCTGGAATGCGAGCGTCAACAACGCATCGCCCGCGAGAATCGCCATGGCATCCCCGAACACCTTGTGACACGTCGGACGCCCCCGCCGTAGATCGTCGTTATCAAGCGCCGGCAAATCGTCGTGAATCAACGAGTAAGTATGAATCAGCTCCAGCGCGCATGCCGCCGACTCGATGCCCTCGGGCGCATCCGATACAGCGTGCGCCGCTTCCATGCACAGGATCGGCCGGATGCGTTTTCCCCCCGCGAAGAGGCTATAACGCATCGCCTTGTGGATCGTTTGCGGGGACTGCGATTCCGCCGGCGCCCAACGGCTCAACGCTTCGTCCACCTTGCGCTGCTGCCGCGCCAGGTATTCGGATAACGCCGTCATCGGTCTGTGCGGAAGGGCTCTGGCGTAACCTTGTCGCCCTTACGCACCAGCACTTCGACGCGCGTCTCGGCCTCTTCGAGTTGTCTGCGGCAGGTCTCGCTTACTTTCATTCCCTTCTCGAACAGCTCGAGCGCGCGTTCGAGCGGAAGATCGCCGCTCTCCATCTCCTTAACGATCTGCTCCAGCTCCCGCAGGCCCGTCTCGAAGGACGGTGTTAGGGTTTCGTCAGGCATTTACACCATTGTAACGGCAGGCACGCGCACACCCAGCGCTTCCGCGGCGTCCGTGAGCGTCTTCCAAACTCCTTCGCTGAGCGGAATTCCCTCCTGGCGCCGCCGCGCCTCGTTTCTCCATTCCGGCTCGCCCGCGACCAATATTTCATCGTAGCCGCTGGCCGGCGCCGATGACTTCATCATTTCAATTAATCTGCGCGTCCGATCCGCAAACTCCTCGACAGGCATGAACCGCGCCACATCGATGGCCATGAAAAACTGGCTGACTCGCAGCGGCCGTCCCTTGATGCGAATGCCGCCTACCTCCGTGCTCATCGCGCCGCCGCTCAACACCGCGCACAGAATCTCCGCCATCATCGCAAGTCCATAGCCTTTATACCCGCCGAGCGGCATCGGCGATCCTTCCACCGCCACTTTCGGGTCCGTGGTCGGCGCGCCGTTGGCGTCCATTGCCCAGCCCGCCGGTATCGATTCGTCGCCGCTGAGAAACGCCTTGAAGATCCTGCCCATCGCGACCGTCGTGGTGGCCATGTCGAGCAGCCATTGCTCCGGCCCCGGCAGCGCCATGCAAATGGGATTGGTGCCGAAGCGCGCCTCTCTCCCCTGCCACGGGGCCACCAGCGCTGAAGCGTTGCACATCACCATTCCAATCATGCCCGCCTCCGCCATGCGCTGCCCCCAATACGCCGCCGCGCCAAAATGATTCGACTCGCGCGATACCACGATGCTCGCGCCTTGCGCCTTCGCGATCCGGATGGCATGGTCGCAGCAGTTGCGCGCTATAACCTGTCCGATGCCGTTCTCGCCATCGTAGGTCGCGCACGCGCCGCTCTCGTTGACGATGCGCCCCTCGGCGGTAACGTCCATGTCGCCGTCCTGGATTTGGCGGATGTAGAACGGCAGGAGCTGCAAGCCGTGCGAGTCCACTCCGCGCAGGTTCGAGGCTCCGAGCGAAACCGCAACCAGGTCCGCGTATTCCCTCGCAACTCCCGCGGCCGTTAATATGTTCCGTCCAAAATCCGTAAGAGCGGCATGATCGATCGTGATATCGGGCAAATAAAATAGTCTCCCGACCTGTTTTATCGCACAGCTTGTATCATCGTCCACAGTGCCGCATCCGCTGCTCGCCATTGTCGGACCGACCGGCTCGGGCAAAAGCGATCTCGGCCTCTCTCTCGCCGAACGGCTCAATGGCGAAATAGTCAACTGCGATTCCATCCAAATCTATCGCGGGTTCGACATCGGAAGCGCGAAAATTCCTACCGTCCTGCGCCGCGGCATTCCCCACCACCTCATCGATATCGCCGATCCACATGAAGCGTTCACCGCCGGCGATTATGCCCGCCGCGCGCGCGCCGCGCTGAACGGCATCGCATCGCGGGGCCGCGTACCCATCGTGGTTGGCGGCACCGGCTTTTATCTTCGCGCGCTCTTCGACGGTCTTTTCCCGGGCCCCGCGCGGGACGAAACGCTGCGCGCCAGGCTTGCCGCCCGCGACCGGGCGCGCCCCGGCTCGCTGCACCGAATTCTCTCTCGCCTCGACCCCCCAACAGCCGCGCGCATTCATGTCCACGACGTAAACAAAACCATCCGCGCTCTCGAAGTCTGCCTCCTGGCGCGCCGCCCTCTCTCATACCTGTTCGAGCAAGGCCGCGATCCGCTGCGGGGTTTTCATGTTTCGAAAATCGGCCTGAATCCCCCACGCGACGCGCTCTACGCGCGACTCGACCTCAGGTTCTCGCGCATGATCGGGAACGGTCTGCTTGACGAAGTCCGGCAGCTCCTGGCCTCGGGCATCAGCACGGCGGCGAAGCCTTTCGAATCTCTGGGGTATAAACAGGCCCTCGCCGTCGTGCGCGGCGAAGTGTCGCTCGAGCAGGCCATTGCTTCCGCTCAAATGGAAACGCGTCGTTATGCCAAGCGCCAGATGACATGGTTCCGGCGCGAGCCCGATGTTGCCTGGCTCACGGGTTTCGGCGATAATCCCGAAGTACAACATCGCGTATTCGAGAATTTTGAGTCGGCGGAGCGAACAATTTCATCTCCATACCCGTAGCAAGTTAGAGGAGAGAAGCTCACGAATGAATAAGCTGGCTGCCGCCTTTGCGATTGTTTCCGCGTTTACCTTCGCGAACGCGGCCAATTACCGTTTCGATCTGTATCAGACCACGACCGTCAACGGGACCACGTTCAAGCCCGGCGAGTGCAAGATCGAATTGAACGACAACCAAGTCGTCCTGAAGCAAGGCAAGAATTCCGCCGCCGCCGCCGTCAAGCTCGAAAGCGCTCCGCAAAAATTCGTCTCCACCAGCGTCGGCTATAACGCTAATGGCCAACTCCAGGAGATCCGGCTCGGCGGCACGAACACCAAGGTCTTGTTCGACGTCAACACCCAGTCCGCCTCCGCCGCCGGCCGTTAAGCGGGGGCGTTAGAATGTTGTCGTGTGACAGCGGACGTGTGGCGGCGGACAGCGCTCCTAAGCGCCGCGATCGCGGCGTCTTCGTTGGCTGGTCAGGAGATCGGCGCCGGTAAGCTCCTGGTTGCAAAACCCGAGCTTCGCGATCCAAATTTCGCCGAAAGCGTTATTCTAATCGTTCAGTACGATCCCGATAAAGGCGCCGCGGGGTTGATCCTGAACCGCCGCACCGGTGTGCCCCTCGCAAAGGTTTTCCCCGGTCTCAAGGGCGCAAAATTGGACCCCGTATATGAGGGCGGCCCCGTCGAAATTGAAACCGCGCAGGCGCTGCTCCGCGCGAAAGAAAAGCCCGAAGGCGCAATCCGGCTCTTCGGAGATGTCTATCTTTCCGGCAGCAAGGACGTGATCGAGAAGTCGGTCGCTTCCGGCGCCAGCCCCAAGCTCTTCCACGTTTACGCGGGATATGGAGGATGGGCGGCCGGACAGTTGGAAGAGGAAATAGAAATCGGCGGCTGGTCCGTTATGACGGCAACGGCCGCGATTGTCTTTGACGACGACCCCGATTCGTTATGGGAGCGGCTGCGGCGTCAATCCGACAGGCGCATCGCCCTGGCCGCTTCCTTGCCTGGCCGCATCCCCGCGGCGTTACACTCTTACTGAATTATGGCAAACCGAATAAAAGAGATCGCAGCGGGCGTTGGATGTTTGCCCGTCAGCATCGCAAATGTCTATTTCGTAGGCGCTCCCGGCGGCCCGTGGTCCCTGGTGGACACCGGCGTGACGGGCAAAGCGCACAATATCATCGAGGCGGCCCAAGCCCGCTACGGAGTTGGATCCATCCCGCGCGCGATCGTGCTCACGCACGGACATTTCGATCACGCCGGCAACGCCTCCGACCTGGCCGATCATTGGGGAGTGCCAATACTGGCGCATCGTTTGGAATTGCCCTACCTTACGGGAAAATCGCAGTATCCACCGGGCGACCCTACCTCGCCCGGTTTCATGTCGTTTATGATGCGCTTCTTTAAGCACCAAGGACTCGACCTCGGCGAGCGACTGCGGCCCATCGAAAGCGCGGAGCTGCCCGGCATGACGGGGTGGGAGTGGCATCACACGCCGGGACACTCCCCCGGACACGTCGTATTTTTCCGTCGCGCCGGCGCGACGATGCTAGGCGGCGACGCCTTAACGACCATGAACACCGACTCGCTGTTCGCATCGGTGACGAAACAGCAGCGCGTGTGCGGGCCGCCCACGCCCGTCACCTGCGATTGGAGAGCGGCTCGTGAATCGGTGCGCTTCTTATCCAGCTTGAAACCTTGGACTCTGGGGTGCGGTCATGGCGCGCCAATGTCCGGCCCGGAGGCGGCGCTGCAGTTGGCGGAACTGGCGCGCGTTTTCCCTATTCCGCGGCATCAACGCTATGTGCCGGAACCGGCCAGAACGGACGAGAACGGAGTCGTTTGGCTGCCGCCCGAGCCTGCCGACCCTCTGCCGCAGCTTGCCACCGGCGCCGCCATCGCGGCGAGCGCGGCCGTGCTCGTGGCGCTGCGCCGCGGACGCTAGCGAATCCGTTACTCGCAGGCGGGCTCCGCGAACCAGTGTGGTCCCACGTACTGCTTTCCAAGCGCGCGGCTCGGAAGTGTTCATTCCGAGCCGCGACCGACTGAAGAGAACCGACTTGCCAGCGCGCATTGGCGCGTCGCGAGCGATCCGGCGGGCGTACCGTTGCCGCTATAGCGCCGCACGACGGCTCGGCAACTTTCCGAGCCATTAACGGTCGCGAGTACCCGAGGCGGACGCGTTATTGGGAGGCATACTCCAGCACCACGAGCGTCACGTCGTCGGCGAGCACCGTGCCTTCGGTGTACTCTTCGAATGCTTTTAAAAGCGCGGCGTGCATCTCGGCGCAACTGTGCCGGGCGCAGGAGCGAATGGCGTCGCGCATTCCGCTCTTATCGAAAAAATGGCCCTCGCCGTCTTCAGCCTCCGAGAATCCATCGCTGTACATCACGATTTTGTCGCCTGGCTGCAGCGGCATCTCCTCAGCGGCATATTGGGCCACCGGCAGCATCCCTAGCGGCATCCCAGTCGGCGCTAACGGCAGCAACTCGCCATTGCCGCGTACGATCAGCGGTTTGGGATGGCCGGCGTTCGCCCAGCGCATCGTTCCGTCGCGCGCTATGGTGCAGTAGAACATCGTCGCGTATTTTTCGCCGTTGGTACGGTCGCTCAGAAAGTGATTGATGCGCGACATGTAGTCTTCGATATGCACCGGGCTCTCGGAGGCGAAGAGAAACGCTCCCTGCAAAACGGACGCGAGCAGCGCGGAGCTGACTCCCTTGCCCGAGACGTCCGCGACCATCGCGGCCCAAGTGTCCGGACCGAGCTGGCGCATATCGAAATAATCGCCGCCCACCTGGCGGGAAGCCACGCTGGAGCCGGCCGCGCGAAGCCAGCCGCTCTCCGGTAGACCGCGCGGAAGAAGGCTGCGCTGGATCTCGCGCGCAACGTTCAGCTCCTCCTCCATGCGCTGCTTCTCGCGCTCCTCCTGAAGAAGCCGGGCGTTCTCGAGTATGGTGGACGCCTCCAAGGCGAGCGTCTGCAGGATCTCGCGATTTCCCGCCGAAAGGTCCGCGGCGCTGTCGCGCGAATCCATGTAGAGAAGCCCGACGGTATCGTTGATGCTCGACAGCACGGTGTCCTGCGCCGTGCCGGGGCGAACGTGAATCAGCGGAACGCAGATGACGCTGCGCAGCTCCAGATCGGCAACCGACATTTCGGGCCGCACGCCCTGCTGCTCGAGCGGATCGAAATTCATGTAGAGCAGCTCCCGGCGGGTGCGCAGCGCGCGGTTGATCACCGACGTCGGCACGCGCAGGTCCGTGATTCCGAGAGGAGCGCCGCCGCGGTCGCGCGCCACCGCGACCTCAAGCTCCTCTTCCTTGCGCAGGAGCAGAAATCCCCGCTCCGCGCTCGTGACGCTGAGCGCCGCATCCACCACGGCGGTGAGAACATCCTGCGTCGATAGCGAGCTTTGCAGCGCGCGCGCCACCTCCACCAGCGCGCGCAATTTCGCCAGGCTGGCGCCCGCGGGCATGGCGGGCCGCGGCGTCGAGATCTGCTCGATAATGCGATGAATCTCGTCTTCCTCGAGCGTGAAGATGAGCTTGTAGGAATCCTGAAAGCCGAAGTCGATGCGGTCGGAGTTGGCAAGCTGGCGGCGTTCGATGCGCTCGCCGTTTACAAAAACGCCGTGACGGCTATTGAGGTCCTCGATGAAGTACTGCCCATTCTCTTCGACGATGCGGGCATGAACGCGGGAGGCGCGGTTATCGCGCAGGACTAACTGGTTGTCCGCCTGGCGGCCAATCTGAAACGGGAGCGTGTCCAGCGTGACGCGGCTGCGGTTTCCCGAAGCGTTGATCACGACGAGCGCCGGCCGCGGCGTGTCCTTTACGTGCCGCGCCGTCATGTTCGTCCTCGCGGAACTCGCGCGCGAGCGGCCGGCGTCGCGCCGCCGGAGCGGGCTTGAACGCCGATGGACGCGGCTTGAGCATGGTTAGCCGCCTCCTGCATCTCGCGCTTCCGCAGGATGCGGCAATGCGCACAATAACCGCCAATCTCGGTGCGCGCAATCATGATTTCGAAGCCGAACTGCGTTTCAATTTGCTCGCGCATGTTCTGCAGCGGCGCCCCGAAGTATTCCTCGATACGCCCGCAGCGCAGGCAAATAATATGCGCATGCTCCTGCTTCAGCCGCGTCTCGTAGTAATGCTGGTCGCCCTTGTGGTGCATCAGATCGAGCTCGTCGACGAGGCCGCCGGATTTGAGCAGCTTGAGCGTGCGGTACACAGTGACGCGGTTCAGCTTGGGATCTTTGTCCTTGGCGAGGCGATACAGTTGTTCGGCGTCGAGATGCTCGCCGGAGCTGTCGATGAGGTCCAGCAGGATCTTCCTTTGGCGCGTGAGCCGCACGCCGCGCTGCCGCAAGGAATCTTTGGTCGCTTCAACGGGCATGGAATCGTCTGCCGGGAGTGAGAGCCGGCATTCACCGGCCACATCCCGAGATTATCATGGGCGTACCCGCCGGATAGCGTAGGCGACGGCGTCCGACATTTGCGCCGAGAGGCCCGGTGATTACGGCGTACGCTCGTATTGTGGCGGCTAGAAGCATGGCGGCGAAGATCAGTCCGGCGCGCACCGTTGCGTTCGATGTCTTGCGGCGGGTTCACGACGGCGCTTTCGCCAACATCGCGAGGACGTTCCTGAGTCCGCCGGAGGCTATATCGCGAGCACGGGGAGAATGCAGGATATCGGATCGCAGTCGATTGTTCCGCCGCTCGACCTGCAGCGGGGGCAGAGGTTTCTGGATCTGTGCGCGGCTCCGGGAAACAAGACCGCGCAAGCGCTCGAAATACGGCGTGAACGCGATTGCCTGCGACCTCTATCCGCAGCGGCTCCGCAACGGACGTTGCTGAACGGGCGGGCTATTGAAGTCCTCACGCGAATTGAGGTGAACTTCAGTCCGGTCGAATAGGCGCGGCGCGAGCCTTGCTTATCGCGAATCGCGGCGACGGCGTACGCCCGTAATGTGGCGGGTCATGCCAATCCTCGCCAAATGGTCGCGGCCTGTCCGCGTGTGCGCGTCGATGGCTTCCGTAAGTGCTGGGAAGAATAACGCACGCTGCTTGAGGTCGTCGAGTATCGTTATCAGGCCGCGCAAGCCGCGGCCTACACGAATGGCTGGAACATCGTTTCACCTACATCCTTCAAATGTCGATAGGGCTCCCGTGAACCGATTGCTTCACAAAGGACCCTTGTGAGACTGTGAGCTGAACACGCTTTGCCGTCATAATGGCGTTAGACGCGATATGCTGAACGCCATGGACAACCCGCGCATCGCAACCCTGCACGGCCCTGATGTTATGGGACTCCTAGCGTCAGGATTGTGCCTCGGATTCGGATTGGCTCTACTGATCAGCAGGCTCATCTTCCGAGGCGAGTGATAGACCCAGAGACTCAACACATTATTTTCAGACATTACCAGGCGTAGCCGAAAAGCCGAGGCGATGGAGTTGGCTCGGAGGCGCTGAAATATTTAATCGTGTCGTGTCCGAAAGGACCCTTTGCGAGATGTTGAGGAGAGCGTTTAGGAACGCATCAAATGTTGAGTCGCAGGAGTCTCGCATTCATCCTATGCTCAGCCATACGGCGCGCGCGCGCCCGGTCCTGCGCTGCTCTCCATTGCATTCCCGACATTAACGCAAGCAAAATGGCTACAAGAATGGCTACGAAAATGGATACAAATATGGCCGCTCCCATGTGCAGTCTCCTTACGAACAGTATACGCCTTCCCAAGGCGATCACGGCTCGGGGCGCAAAGGACCCTTTTTGAGACCGCGGGAATGTCTGCCGCGCGATGCTGGCGCGCAAGTCCATGCATCGCTCCTTTGCATCTCAAAAAAGGGACAGCGAGTTCCCGGCGACGCAGGGACAAAGCGCCAGCTCATATGAACGTGGGCGGATTTTGTCTTTCAAAAAGCGCCGATAATAGTGCATGAACCTGAAGGCGAGAGAACGCCTGATAGCCCGCTTCCGCACGATCATGAACGCACGGGCGGCGATTTTCTCCGCCCGCTCGCCATCGAAATCGTGAAGCAGCATGGCGGCGAAGATCAGTCCGGCGCGCACCGTTGCGTTCGATGTCTTGCGGCGGGTTCACGACGGCGCCTTCGCTTCCGACCTTCTGGCCGCGAAATCGAAAGAGCTGGAGAGCCGCGATGCGGGACTGGCTTCCGAAATCGTATTCGGATGCCTGCGGCGGCAGTTGCAGTTGGACTACCTGATCGGAGCGGCGGCTAAAAACGCGAAGCTCGATATCGAGGTGCGGATCGCTCTGCGGATGGGACTGTACCAGATCCGCTGGCTGGAGCGTGTTCCCATGCACGCCGCCGTCGCGGAAAGCGTGGAGCTGACCAAACGGGCGCGCAAGCGATCGGCTGCGGGGCTGGTGAATGCGGTGCTGCGGCGGGCGGACCGCGAAGAGGTCGCGTGGCCGGATCGCGCCACGGAACTTTCGTGCCCGGAGTGGCTGCTACGGCGCTGGGAGCGGGAGTTTGGGAGGGCGGTTGCTGAAAATATCGCGAGGACATTCCTGCGTCCGCCGGAGACTTATATCGCGAGCACGGGGCGCGTGCAGGATATCGGATCGCAGTCGATTGTTCCGCTGCTTGACCTGCAGCCGGGGCAGACGTTTCTGGATCTGTGCGCGGCGCCGGGAAACAAGACCGCGCAAGCGCTCGAATACGGCGTGAACGCGATCGCGTGCGACCTGCATTTGCACCGGCTCCGCAATGTTCCGGCCGAGGGCTGCCGGCGCGTGGCGCTCGATGCCACCGCGCCGCTGCCGTTCGACGCAAAATTCGATCGCATCCTGGTGGACGCGCCGTGCTCCGGGACCGGGACGCTGGGCCGCAACCCGGAGATCAAATGGCGCCTCGAACCATCCGATCTGGACGATCTACAGCGGCGGCAGACCGCCATCTTAGGTAATGCGCTGGCGCATCTGGCGCCGCGCGGACGCATCGTGTATGCCACTTGTTCGCTCGAGCGGGAAGAGAACGAAGACGTGATCGCGAATGCGCCGGGCGCCTGGACCACGACGCGCCGGACGCCCTCCATCGACGCCGGTGAGGGCTTTTTCGCAGCCGTGTTAGGATGACTTTAGCCCCGCCAAATGGTTGAAATACTTCCATCCATCCTGGCCGCGGACTTCATGAGGCTGGGCGAGGAAATAGCCGCCGTGGAGCAGGCCGGAGCCACCATGCTGCACGTGGATATCATGGATGGCCATTTCGTCCCGAATCTTACGATCGGGCCGCCGGTGGTCGAAGCGATTCGCAAAACCACGCGGCTCAAACTTGATTTACACTTAATGATTACCGATCCGGATCGCTATGCGCCCATCTTCATCCAGGCTGGCGCCGACCAGGTGCTGGTGCAGCAGGAAGTTTGTCCGCATCTGGATCGAACTCTGCGGGCGATCCAAAGCGAAGGGGCGCTGGCGGGCGTCGTGATCAATCCGGCGACGCCGGTGGGGATGCTCGAAGACGTGCTCGACGTGGCCGATTATGTGCTTGTGATGAGCGTGAATCCAGGATTTGGAGGACAGAAGTTTATACCGAATTCGCTCAAAAAGGTGCGTGCGCTGGCGCGCCTGCGGCGGGAAGCGGGCCGCGGCTTCGCGATCGAGATCGACGGCGGCATCACCGCCGGTAATGTCGCCGAGGCGGTGCGCGCGGGGTGTGACTGGATCGTCACAGGGTCGTCGATTTTTCACGCTCCGGATCCGAGAGCCGCGTTTCAGGAGATGCGGCGCGCGGCGCGGGAAGCGAATTTAGTCCGGGTTTGACAAAGATCCGGCGATTTTAATCGGGAAGTGAGAGGAATGGTTCGTCATCTAGCTATTTTCATCGCGATTACGGCGCTGCTCAGTTCGTGCGGATTCAAGCGGCACAAGTACGACAACCCCATTTCAAAGGACACCAAGCAGCCGGACAAGGTGCTGTACGACCGCGCCATCAACGACATCGAGCATGGGCGCTACGAGGTCGCGCGCATCACGCTGAACACGCTGATCAACACCTACGACCAGAGCGAATTTCTGGCGAAGGCGAAGCTTGCGATTGCCGATAGCTGGTATCGCGAGGGCGGCGCGCACGGACTGGCGCAGGCGGAGGCGGAATACAAGGATTTCATTCTGTTCTATCCGACCATGGAGGAAGCGAGCGAATCGCAGATGAAGATCTGCCGCATCCACTACCGGCAGATGGACAAGCCGGACCGCGACCCATCGCAGGAATTGCGCGCCGAGGATGAATGCCGGCAGCTTCTGGTACAGTTCCCAAACAGCAAGTTCGTCCCCGAAGTACAGCAATTGCTCCGCAACATTCAGGAGTCGGTGGGCGAGGGCGAGTATCGCGTCGGCGCGTTCTATCACAAGAAGGGCAGTAATCCGGCGGCGGCGAACCGTTTGCAGCGTCTGGTCGATCAATATCCGCTGTACAGCAGGGCCGACGAGGCGCTGTGGTTTCTGGGCGATTCCTACAGCAAGATGGGCAGCCGCTTTCGCGCCAAGAGCGGCGAAGCTTACGCCCGCATCGTGCGCGATTATCCGCTGAGCGGCTACGCCGACGAGGCGAAGAAGAGGCTCAAGGAAATGGAAATGCCGATTCCGCAGGCGGACCCGGCGGCCGTGGCGCGCATGACCTACGATCGGGAACATCGCGACAAGGCGAGTATTCTAAGCCGCTCGACGGATTTTCTCAAGAGAGGTCCGGATGTGCGGATGGCGGCCAAGACGGGCAATCCGGCCATGACGACGTTGAATCCGACGATTCCGGCGAGCGTGCCGATTCCGGCGGGCGCGGCCGGCGTAACGGATGTGACCGCCCAGACGGTGAGCGGGCCTTCGGCGCTCGATACGCAGCCCGATGCGCGCAGGAATCCGCCGGTTGCGGGGAGCGCCGCGGCGCCCGCCTCGACACCCGCGGCGACGGCGCAAACGCCGGCCGAGCCGTTGCCGATGAACGCCACGTATAAGGCCAGACCACAGAAAAAGAAAAAGGCCAAGAAGCAGGATCAGAATAAACAGGCTGCGCCCGCGGCCGCGGGTACGACAACGACTACGGGTGCGGCGCAGGCCGCTCCTGCCGCGACTCCTCCGGCCGCGCCGGCGCAAAGCCCCCCTGCGGCGAAACAGTGAGGTTATGAGGGGCATCGCGGCGCGCTTCGCCGCCGTCGAGCGGGCCGGGAATTCTCAACTCGAGATAGCGGGCGTAAACGGGCCGGCGGCCAACCAATGAGCCGCATTCTGCTGGCGGACGACAGCCCTCACGCGCAGCGCATGGGCGAACGCATTCTGCGCGAGGAAGGATTCGAGGTCGTCAGTCTGACCGACGGTGAAACAACGTTACTGCGCCTCGACGATGCCGATCCGGACGTGATCGTAGCGGACGCTTTTCTCCCCGGCAAATCGGGATTCGACATTTGCCGTTATGTGAAGAGCCATCCGCGGCACAAGCATGTTCGCGTCGTAATGACGGCTGGGCTTCTGGAACCGTTCGACGAAGCGGAAGCGGCGCGGGCCGGTTGCGATGGGATATTGAAAAAGCCCTTCGAGGCTTCGGTTCTAGTAAGAACGATCAAGCCGCTGGCGGGTGAGGCACGGTTCGCACGCGGGCTCCTGGCCGCGGAAGCGGCAACGGTAGCCACGCCCGAGTTGGCCGACGAACCGATCGCTGCTCCGCTCGCGCCCGCCGCGCCGGAACCGATCGATGAGCCGGCGGCCGCTCCTCAGCCGTCCGCCGCGCCGGAAATGGATTCGGAGCGGGTGCGGGCGGCGATCACGCTTGCGCTAGACGCGGCGATGCCGGCGCTGATCGACGAGATTACCGAACGCGTGCTGATTGCGCTCCGGCCATAGGAGTGATCGACGGGTCACGCTTGCCAGGGATTCAAAAGCGGGACCTGCGTGTCGGGGAAATCGCCAGTATTGCGGGTCACGACCGTAAGGCTGTGGTGAATCGCCGTGGCCGCCAGCAAGCCATCGGCGATCGACAGAGGTTTTCCTTTACGCTTCGCTTCCGCCGCGAGTAAACCCCAACGGTCAGCAATCGCAGCGTCAATCGGCACGATTCTTCCGGCGAAGCGGGCCTGCAGGTCAACTTCCAGCCATGTTTCGAGGCGTGTCCTCCGCTTCTCCTGAACCAACCCAGCCAATCCTTTGCGAATTTCTCCGAGCGTGAGGACGCTCAAGTAGAGCAGGGCTTCGTCGGTAGTTTCCAGCCACTCAACGACGCGCTGCTCCGGCTTCCGGCGGGTGATCTCCGAAATGCAATTCGTATCGAGCAGGAATCCGCTCACAGCTCAATATCGCGTCCGTAATCTTTGTCCCGTTCCAAATCAAGCTCCACGCCCACAAGGGGCGACTCCCGGAAAAACTTGACGATGCTTTTCGGTTGGCGCGACTTGGCTACGAGGCGGTTATACTGTTCGTCGGAAATCATCACAACGCCTTCCTTCCCTTGCCGGGTGATGCGTTGCGGCCCTTCCGTTTGGGCCTTGCGGAACACTTCGCTAAAGCGAGCTTTGGCTGTCTGCAATTGCCAGGAATGGCTCGTCGATCCTTCGCCGCGGCCGGAGGGTGTCGCCGCACTATCGGGTTTGTGGAGCATTTTCGGCATATTTCGCCGCCTCACGATCTAGTCAGACTAGTCAGATTATTAGCTTTATCGCCAATCACCGTCAAGGGATGGAACAAGGGAGAAAGGCACTTGCACCGTCGTCGATCTGGGTCTCGGCTGGGCCCGCCGCAGGAGCTTCCCGTGGGCGATGGGTCGCTCGGCATGCTGGAAGGCCACGACTCGAGGATTTTTCCCGACGGATCGCAGAACATGCGTTCGTGGACGCGCGCCGACTGCATTGGCGAAACCTCGATGACGCTGTCGCTAGCGGAGAAGGTGACGGGGCAAGCCAAGGACGGACGCGTGGCCGTGAATTTAATCGATTATTTGCTCTTGCGGTCTAACATGGCATCAGGCCCGCGTATGGACCCGCAGTCGCCGGCATTCGGTCTGACCGGATGGAACAACACGCCGAACTATTACAAGGGCGAAAACGGGTTCGACGTTTATTATGGGGACGACAATGCGCGGTGTCTGCTCGGGATTCTCGCGACTATGCGGGTCAGCGGCGAGACGCGGTGGCTGGAGCGCTTTTGGCTGGCGGTACTCGCCTATTTCCGGTTGGTCGGAAGACAAGGCTTTGAAAAATCGCGCCACGATGGTGCGCCATTACTGGCCGATGGCTGGCGCCACTATTTCGATGCGGACACCGTGTTGCGGGGGAAATGGCGATGGACCGAAAGCATCACATCGCAGCAGGCGCGTCTTCTACTACCTCTCGCATGGCTGGTGCGCGTGTCCGATACTGCAGAGCATCGCGGCTGGCTGCGGCTCATAGCGACCGGCCTTCTCTCGCATCAGCATGCCAGCGGGGCCATCCGCGAGTGGACCGGGCCGCCCGGCACGGGCGTGCAAGAGCCGCCAACTTCGAACGAGAAGTATGGCATGGCAGAAGCTCCATTGATCCAGACGAACGGAGATCCGGCGGCCGATCTGCTCTACACGATGAACTTCGCATTCATCGGCATGCATGAGGCCTATGCGGCGACGGGCGAGCCGCAATACAAAGAGGCGGAGGACAAAATGTCGGACTTCCTGATTCGCGTCCAGGTCCGCTCGGAGGTATATCCGGAGTTTAACGGCGCCTGGTTTCGAGCATTCGATTTTGAAAAATGGGACTACTGGGCCAGCAGTTCGGATTCAGGCTGGGGCGCCTGGTGCACCGAGTCGGGCTGGAGCCAGTCATGGCTTACGACGACATTCGCTTTGCGCATCTTGAAGCGGTCGCTTTGGGATGTGGCGTCGGGGGTACCCGCATTCAACGGGTTCGACAACTTACGTGAATCTATGTTTCCTACAACCGGGTGAGACAATTTTGAGCCATACTAATGCTCCGGTCCCATTCTATTCAGGCCCG
>CAWITB010000012.1:0-58087 GCA_963838885.1 Bryobacterales bacterium
GCTATTCACCCGCGGTCATGGGATGAGGACCGATCTTCGCCTGCGTCAGGCCCATGGCCCACTTGATCGCCTCCAGGTACATGTCCTGAATGTCCTTTCGATCCCACGATTCATCGCGATGGCCGAAGGTTGAATAAAAGACGCGACCGTTCCCGTACATTTTCGCCCATGCCACCGCGAAATCCTTGTCGGTACGATGCACGCGCGGATTGCTCAGGTCGAGCTTGCCGGCATCGAGGCGCGCCAAGACGTCGACCTTATCGCGCGACCAATCCTTTATCTGATAAATCTCGTCCTTGATCGTGAAGGTCTTGGGAAAGCTCTTCATGGCGGGGAATCCCGGTTGCTCCACGATCACCGGCGCATCGAACACGCCCCAGGGATGTTGGTCGAAGTAGCCGCCGATCATTTCGCCATATTCAGGCCACTTGTAAAATGTATCGGTGGCGCTGTGGACGCCCACGAATCCCTTGCCGTCGTCGTGGACGAAGGAAAGCAGATCCTTTTTCTGTTGATCGTCCATATCCAGCTCGCCGGTCGTGTAGAACACCACGGCATCGAAATAGTTCAGATTTCTCGCGTTGCCGGCCGCAATTTTCTGCTTCGTTACTAGCTGCGTGTCCGTGCGAATGTAAGTATCGTAGAGTCCGGACTCGCGCCCCAGGCGCTCGATGGTCGCCAACGCGTGCGAAACGGAGTCGTGCTGAAATCCTTTCACCTCGCCGATGGCCAGAAGGTGTTTTCGATGGTCCGCGGGGTCCTGCGAGAGCGCGAGGCCGGCCAAGGAGAGCGCCAGAAGGGGCGAAATCAACGTTCGCATTCGCATGACTACAGAATACCGGAAGCGCCCTGCTTATACCTTTTGCACCCGCCTCAAAGTGTAAATCTCCTGGTGTATGTTTTCCGATTTCAGCTTCTTCCAGTCGTCGTTGACGTGGATGAGCTTCCCGCTGATATGGTTGGACTGCTCCGAGGCCAGAAAAAGCGCGAGTTGAATCTGCCGCTCGGGCGCGATCCCTCCGGTTTGACGCACCTCCATGGCGCCTTCGGCCTCTTTCCAGCCGGCGCGCTCGCCCGCCCGCAGGATCTCGTCGGTCATGCTGGTGTAGGTTCCACCCGGATTCATGGCGTTCACCTGAACGTTATGGTCGCGGACCTCCTCGGCGAGGGTCTCGACGAACCGCGCGGCGGCCGCCTTCGATGCCGCATACGCCGAAAAATTCGGCCGCGCACTCCCCGCTCCGCCGCCGCTCAGGACGATAATCTTGCCCGCGCGCCTTTCAATCATTCCCGGCAGAACCGCACGGCAGGCGTGCATCACTCCCATGAGGTTGGTGCCGATGGTCTCGGCCCACGCCTTGGGCGAGCATTCGACAAAGGGCCCGATGGGGCCCTGGATAGACGCCGCGCAGACCAGCACGCCTATGCCGCCGTAATGAACGCGCATGCGGTCGGAGGCGGCGCACATCTGCTCGAAATCGGTGACGTCGGCGCGAATGCGCAGCGCGGTTCCGCCGGCATGCTCGATTTCAAGATCCGCCAGATCGAGCTCCGCCTTGCTGCGCGCGAGAAGGCCCACGCGGGCGCCGGCGTTCGCGAACCCGATCGCAAGCCGCTTGCCAATCCCGCGGCCGGCTCCCGTCACCAGCACACCCACGTTCTTCAGAGTATGCAACCGCGCATCCTTCCAATTAAAGGTAGTACAACTCCCGCGCCACGCAGCCGCTACAGTACAACTTATGATCCTGAGATTGTTGCGCGGCGTGCTCATGAGCATCGGAGCGCTCTATCTCATCGTCACCTTCACGCCGCTCGACAAATGGTGGATCGGCGGCCTCAGCGGGCCCATGTGCAATCCCCACGGCGACATTCTCATCCTGCTCAGCGCCGAAGCTTTGTCCGACGCTATCGGCTACGACTCCTACTGGCGCGCCGTCTATGGCGTGCGGGCGTGGCGCGGCGACGGCTTCCACGAGGTCTTCATCTGCGGCGGACCCGGCGCCAATGGAATGCCGGCCAGCATCCCGATGCGCGAGTTCATGGCCGCCGAAGGCGTCCCGGCATCGGCCATTCAGATCGACGCCGCTTCGCACAGCACGCGCGAGAATGCCCTCAACGCCACCGCGGCTTTGCGGAATGCGGTGGGCAAAAGGTCCTGCTCACAAGCGATTTCCATACCTTCCGCGCCTCTCGCGCCTTCCGCAAAGCGGGCTTGCAGGTCGAGTCCTGCTCCTTCCCCGATTTTTATAAACAGGAGACTCTCAGACTGAACCGCTGGAGCGTCTTCATAGGCCTCTGCCGGGAAACACTCAAGGTCGTCTACTACTACGCGCGCGGCTGGATCTGATTATTCGCGGCAGATCCCGCGCTTGCTCGCCCGCACGAAAGCCGCCAGGCGCTGGGCTTCCGCCGTTCCGACTTCCGTCTCGATGCGGCGCAAGGCCTCATCAAGCTTCAGCCCGGAGCGATACAGCAGCCGGTACGCCACCTTCAGCCCGGCGATCTGCTCCGCGGTAAATCCGGCGCGCTTCAATCCCACGATGTTCAAGCCTTTAGGCGCGATGTTGAAGTCGGAATAGAGAAAAAAAGGCGGGGCGTCGTGATTCACTCGCGAATTCCCGCCAATCATCGCCAGACGTCCGATTCGCGAGAATTGATGGATCACTACTCCGCCCGAAATGAACGCCTGGTCCTCCACTTCGGCGTACCCGGCAACCAGCGCGCAACTCGCGATCACCGTCTGATTCCCGATCACGCAATTATGCGCGATATGTCCCGACGTCATGATGTAGTTGCCGTCGCCTATCGTAGTCGCGCTCTCCGGCTCCGTTCCCCGCGAGATGGTGTAATGCTCGCGAATTTTGTTGCCATTCCCGATCCGTAGATAACTCCGCGCGCCGCTAAAATTCTTGTCCAGCGGATCCGTTCCCAGCGCCGTTCCCGCCGAAATCTCGTTCCGTTCTCCCAGAGTGGTCCAGCGCTTCACGTAGACGTACGGCTCGAGCCGGCAAAACGGACCGATTGAGGCGTCCCGCTCGACGACGCAGTATTCGCCAATCGCCGCCTGGGGGCCGATATGCGCATCGGGGTGGACGCGAGCGGTCGGCGCGACCGCCGCCGAGGGATCGATGGGCATAAATTTGTATGATACAGGGGTGCTTGTGTCCGATCTCGCGCGCCTGCTCGACGTCGCGTGGGAGGGCGATGGCAGCCTCGATCTGCGCGGCGCCGCCGCGCTCGAGGACGCCGCTCCGGACCAGCTTTCCTTCGTCGCCAATAGCAAAGTATTCGCCGCCGCTCACGCCTCGAACGCCGGCTGCCTCATCGTTCCTCGAGAGTTCCCACCCCCGGAATTCCCGCAAAGCCGCACGCTGATTCGTTCCGGCGATCCCCGCGCCGATTTCGCTCGCGCCATCGCGGCGCTGTACCCTAAGCCAGTTCCCCGCCCCGGCGCGCACCCCTCGGCCGTCGTTTCGCCGCTCGCCGCCATCGATCCTTCGGCCTCCATCGGACCCTATGTCACCGTCGGCGCCGGTTCCCGCATTGGAGCCAATACCAGCATCGCGGCCGGTTGCTCGCTCGGTGAAAACGTGTCCCTGGGCGCCGATTGCGCGCTCCATCCGAACGTCACGATCTACGACGGCGTGACCATTGGCGATCGCGCCATCCTGCACTCCGGCTGTGTCATCGCCGCCGATGGCTTCGGCTTCGTCTTCTCGGGCGGCCGGTATGAAAAATTTCCGCAGATCGGCCGCGTCGAAATCGGCGACGACGTCGAGATCGGCGCCAACTGCTGCATCGATCGCGCTGCGTTGGGGGTTACCTCCATCGGCGACGGCGCGAAGCTCGACAACATGGTCCACGTGGGCCACAATTGCCGCATCGGCCGCCACGTCGCCGTGGCCGCGCAGACGGGATTCGCCGGGAGCGTCGTGATCGAGGATTATGCCGTCATTGGAGGCCAGGTCGGCATCGGCGACAGGGCCCGCATCGAATCGGGCGCCATGCTCGGCTCGGGTTCCGGAATCCTGACCTCCAAGATCGTCCGAAAAGGCCAAGTCGTGTGGGGGACTCCGGCGCGCCCGCTCAAGCAGTACCTGGAGCAGCTCGCCAATCTCGCCCGCCTTCCCGAATTGCGCCGGGAGCTGGCCGCGCTGCGGCGGCGTCTTGAGGAACTGGAAAAGCGCTAATTGGCCCCAATTTGCGGTACCCTATTCTTATATTTCAAACTGGACCGGCTGGGAGTGTTGACGCTCGGAGCGTGTGGGCGCTCGGAACGCTCCTCCCGGGTGGGTTCAATCCAGCATTTAACTCATGAAAGCTCTGACCATTTCGAACATTTTGATTCTGGCCGCGTGCGCCGCCGCTGTGGCGCAGAATCCGCCGCCTCCCGTACCTGCGCCGCCCAACTCCGCGGTATCCGCCATGCCGGCCCCGACCCCTCCGGCGCCGCGCCTGATGCCTGGCGTTGCCGCGCCCTCGCTTGCGCCCGTGGTGAACGTCGCGCCCGATGCCGTCGTCCTCGTTATCGGAGACCGTAAGATCACGCGCGCCCAATACGAAGAGTTCCTCGCCACCCTTCCGCCGCAAACCCGCGCCGTCGCAAACGGTCCGCAGAAGCGCAAGCTGGCCGAGCAGTACGCCGATCTCGAGGCCTTCGCCAAGATCGCGCGCGAGCGCAAGATCGACCAAAAGCCGGAGGTGCGGCAGATGCTGGCCCTGCAAGAAGACCAGGTCCTCGCCAACCAGCTCTTTCAGGATGTCGCCGCCGGCGTGAAGCCGGACGACGCCGATTTGAAAGCCTACTACGACGCGCACCAGGCCGATTATCAGGAGGCCAAGGCCCGTCACATCCTGATCCGCTTCAAAGGATCGCCAGTGCCCGTCAGGCCTGGAGAGAAGGACCTCACCGAAGAAGAGGCTCTTGCCAAGGCCAAGGACATACGCGAGAAAATCGTGAAAGGCGCCGATTTCGCGGCGCTTGCCAAAGCCGATTCCGACGACGCCGGCTCCGGCGCTAACGGCGGCGACCTCGGCAGCTTCGGACACGGCCGCATGGTCAAAGAATTCGACCAGGCCGCCTTCTCATTGCCCATCGGCCAGATCAGCGAGCCAATCAGGAGCCAGTTCGGCTACCACATTATCGAGGTAGAGAGCCGCGGCGCGAAGCCTTTCGAGGAGGTCAAACCCCAGATCGAAGCCAAGGTGAAACCGGAGCTTGCGCGCAAGGCCATGGACGAAGTCAAAAAGCAGACGCCGGTCACGATTAACGGCGAGTACTTCGGTGATGCCGTAACGGCGCCGTTAGCCGCACCTCCGCCACCGCCTGCGCCAGCGAAACCCCGCGGGAATTGAAGAGAATAAACGCTGTCCGCTACTCCGCGACGCGGCGTAGCGTATCGTAGAATTCCGGAAACGAGACCGACGCCGCGTCCGCGTTTTGGATGGTAGACGGCCCGTCGGCGGCCAGCGCCGCCACTGCGAACGCCATTGCGATGCGGTGGTCTCCGAAGGAATCGAGTTTCGCCGCGTGAAACGTCTGCCTGCCGGGAATCTCGAAACCATCCTCGCGAACGGTAATCGCAATCCCCATGCGGCGGCAGTTCTCGGCGATGGTCGCGATGCGGTCCGTCTCTTTCACGCGCAGCTCCGCCGCGTCGCGCACCACTAAGCCTTCCTCGCTCGCCGCCCCGAGCACGGCCAGAACCGGAATCTCGTCGATCAGCGCCGCCGTTTGCGCCTTCTCGAGTACTCCTCCTCTTACGCGCGAGTTGCGCACCGCGATGGCGCCGGTCAGCTCCGCTCCCGCCTGCTTTACATCCAGAATTTTCAGATCCGCTCCCATGCCGGCGAGAAAATCGAGCAGCGCGGTCCGCGTTGGATTCAATCCCACGCCATGGATGACGAGGTTCGACTCCGGCACGATCAGCGCCGCAACCAGGAAGAATGCCGCGGCGGAGAGATCGCCGGGCACGGCCAGTTCGCGTCCCCGCAGTCGCGCCGGCCCATGCAGCGTAATCGTGCGCTTATGGATTTCGATGTCGGCTCCAAAATCCCGCAACGCCAGCTCCGTGTGATCCCGCGTCCGCACGGTCTCGTGTACGATCGTCTGCCCGGAGGCGAAAAGTCCCGCGAAAAGCACGCACGTTTTCACCTGCGCGCTCGCCATGGGAGGCGTATACTCAATCGCGGTGAGCGTCTTCCCGTGAATGGTCAGCGGTGGGTAGCGTCCTTCCCGTGCCTCGATAGAAGCTCCCATTGTGGCCAGCGGCTGCATGATCCGTTGCATCGGCCGACGGGACAGCGATTCGTCGCCCCCGATGGCGCTATCGAATTTCTGCGCCGCTAAAATGCCCGATAGCATTCGTATCGTCGACCCCGAATTGCCCGCGTCCAATTGCGCTTCGGGCGCGCGGAGCCCCTCCGGTCCGCGCCCGTGAATCACGATCTGGTGGTCTGTTTTATCTATGCCGATTCCGAGCGCGCGCACGCACGCCAGGGTCGACTGGCAGTCCGCGCCAGTCGAATAATTAATTATTTTCGTGTCCCCGTCCGCGATCGCCGCCAGCATGGCGTAACGATGCGAGATTGATTTATCGCCCGGCGGCAGCACGGTTCCACTCAGCGATCGCGCCGGCGAGATTTGCTCTTGCATGGAAACAGAGATAGTGTAACTGAATAGGGAAAATATGATCAGCAGACGGCATCTGATGACGGGATCGGCGGCGTTAGCGGCGGCCGCGGCGAGCGGCGGGCAGGCTCAGGCGCAAGGCGGCAAGAAGCCCATCGTCATCTCCAGCGCGAATGGGCTTGCGGCCTGCAAGCGCGCCAACGAAATGCTTCACTCCGGCGCCGACACCTTGGACGCGGTCATCGCAGGCGTCAACATCGTCGAGCTCGACCCGAAAGACCATAGCGTCGGCTATGGCGGACTTCCCAATGAGGATGGAGTGGTGGAGCTTGACGCGAGCGTGATGCATGGCCCCAGCCGGAAATGCGGATCGGTCGCGGCCATTCGCGGCATTAAGACGCCGTCGAAGGTCGCCAAGCTCGTCATGACCGAGACCGACCACATCATGATTGCCGGCGGCGGCGCACTCAAGTTCGCCAAGGAAATGGGATTCCAGGAAGAGGATCTGCTCACGGACGAATCGCGGCTGGCCTGGCTTGTGTGGAAGAAATCGTTGCGCGATAAGCAGGGTCACAACAACTGGACCAATGAGGTCGACGGTCCCGCTAAGTCTACGGCGCAGCTTCAAGAGCTTCGCGAGATGTTCCCAGGAACGGACGACAAAACACTGGCATGGGCGTTAGAAATGGCCGTCCATCCGACCACGGGCACGATCAACTGCCTGTGCCTGAATTCAAACGGCGAGATGTCCGGAGTGACGACGACCAGCGGCCTGGCGTGGAAGATTGCGGGGCGCGTCGGCGATTCGCCCATTATCGGAGCCGGTCTTTACCTAGATCAGGATGTCGGCGGCGCGGGGTCGACAGGCCGCGGCGAAGAGAACATCCGCATCGCCGGAGGGCACACCGTCGTCGAGAACATGCGCCGGGGCATGACGCCCAAGGAAGCGTGTCTCGATGCCCTGAAACGCGTTGCGCGCAATTTCAATAACGACAAGTCGCGCCTCAACCTTTTCGATCTTGACTTTTATGCGCTTCGGAACGACGGGACCTACGCCGGCGCCTCGCTGTGGGACAAGCGCAATTCGAAGAGCGGAGCTCGCTTCAAGTTCGCGGTCAACGATGGCGGGGAGAGCCGCCTCGATGACCCCGTTTACTTGTACGAGCGCTCCTGATGAAGTCCCCTAACGGCTGGCCGGAAGAGACGCCAGCACCGACGCGATCAAGGCTGGAGGCATCACAAGAAGACCGTAGCGAAGAAATTTCCCGAAGCTGACATTCTCACAATCACGCCGCAAAGCAATTAACCAAAGAATCGTCGCCAGCGATCCGGTTATCGAAAGATTAGGCCCCAGATCGACCCCGATCAGGACCGCGTTCCTGATCAGGTTTGACACCGTATGGCCGTGAATGGCGCCGGCGGCGATCAGCCCGATGGGAAGGTTGTTTGCGGCGTTCGATAACAACGCCACGCCGAACCCCGCCGCCAAGCTGCCTCGCAGCGGACCTGAGTTTGCCGCTGCCCGAAGCCCGGCTTCGCTCCACATTAAAGCGCCGGCCTGATCCACCGCCGCCACCAGAACGAATAAACCAGCGACCAAGACAAGCACACTCCAGGAGATGCCCTTAACGATTCCAAGCGGCGCAGCGCGGTCCTCGAGCGCTACCACAATCGTCGCCGCAATCGCAGCCAGGAACGTGGGAAGCCCAAGATCCATATTGAAGGCCGACGCCAGAATGAGCGCCACGCCCGCCCCGGCGATTCCATAGGCCGCTCGCTTTCCCGCGGGAGAGAGTTTCACCGCGGCGGGGTTACTCTCGATTTTCCCCTTCAGGTCCTTCCTCACCGCAAACCGCAGGACGGCGAATGTGATTCCGATCGACGCCAGCGAAGGCAATCCAAACGATGTGAGCCAGACGGCGAGCGGCGGCATCCTCGATCCGTACACGACAAGGTTGGCGGGATTCGAAATGGGCAGAACAAAACTGGCCGCATTCGCAATGAAGGCGCAGATCAACAGGTAGGGGAGCGGTTTCGCGCGCGTCTTCCTCAATGCCGCGAGTACCGCCGGAGTCAGAACTACCGCCGTCGCGTCATTCGACAGGAAGATCGTGACGATTGTCCCCACTGCGTAAACAATGGCGAATAATCGCGTACGGGAGCCCTTCGCGGCATCAATGGCAATCACGGCCACCCAGTCGAAGAATCCTTCGCGACGCGCCAGCTCGGCGAGCAGCATCATGCCGCTGAGAAAAAGATAGACATCCGTGCCGCGGCCGACAGCCCCTAGAGCGTCACGCGGGGAAATGAGGCGGAAGACGACCAGGACTAAAGCGCCGCTAACGGCCCAGATGGCCTCCGGAATCTCCTTGGGCCTGATGAGAATGAGTAAGATTGTGGCGGCCGCGACGATCCAGACGAAGAGATGGCTCATCTCGCGAGGGATGTTCCGCTCGGCGCCTCGATCTTAGCGGCCGCCAGCCGCAAATCCCGGATCGCTCACTCGGGCCTCGACGATCTGATCCGAGTACTTCTTCACCGCCTCGCGAATCTTCGACGCATTGCCCATGACCACAAACGTCAGGCCGCCGGATTTGAAATATTTCCGGGCGGCCTCGTTGGCCTGATCGAGCGTCACTGCGTCGATGCGCGAAAACAGCCCATCAATCTCCTCGCGTCCGAGTCCGTACAATTCCATGTCCGCCAACACCCCCGCAAGCTGGTCGGAGGTCTCCAGCCGCTGCGGCGGAAAGGTCCCTTTCAGATAGGCCTTCGCGGAGGCGAGCTGTTCGGGCGCGATTCCCTTTTCGCCCATTTCTTTCAGCACCGTCAAAGCGAGATCGATGGCCTGCTGCGTCGTATCGGTTTTCGTATAGGTGGACATGAAAATGCTTCCGGGCAAGCGGACCTGCTGGACGCTCGAAAACGCGCCGTAAGTCAACCCCGACTTCACGCGCAGCGCTTCATTCAACATGGATGTGAAGCGGCCTCCGAAGAGCGTATTCACGAGCAGAAGCGTGGTACGGTCCGGATCCAACCGGTCGATACCGGGTTGGCCGATGTAGAAGTAGGTCTGCGTCGCATCCGGCTTGTCGATCAGCAGAAGTTTCGTCTTCGTTTTCGGCGACGCAGCGGTGGGAAAAACAATCGCGGTTCCCGCCGCGACATCCCCAAATGCGTTCGCGAGCTTCGAGCGGACCTGCGCGGTATCGAACTCCCCCGTCACGATCACCGCCATGTTCTTCCCGCGGTAAACCCGCCGGTGGAACTCGACAATGTCCTCGCGCCGGATGCGCCCTAGCGAGGCCTCGTCCGCGGGATGCCCATAAGGATGCCGCGGACCGAAAAAGAAGGCCTGATAATACAGCCCCATCGACCGCCGCGGCTCGTCCTTAACGGATTTGATCGCATCGACTCGCTGCGCCAGCAGCTTTTGTACTTCATCCTCGGGAAAGGCCGGCCGCAACAGCGCATCGGTCACAAGATCGAGGCCGAGGTCGAAATCCTTCGTCAGAAATTCCGAAGTGATGTTGGTGGCCGAGGCGTATGGATCGCCAAATCCGGTTCCGAACGTCCCTCCCAGAGAATCGAGCTCCTCTGAAAACTGCTGCGCGGTACGCTTGCTCGTGCCTTTGCGAAGCAGTTGCGCCGTGATGCCGGAAAGTCCGGCAAGTTGCGGCGGCTCCGCCTCCACCCCGCCCTTCACGAGAACGCGAATATTGACCAGCGGCACACCCCGCTTCGGCATCAGGTCGAGCACAATGCCGTTCGGCAGGATCTCCCGAGTATAGGGCGGGAGCTTCACTTCCTGTGGCACCGCGGGAATGGTGGCGGCCGCCGCCATCACGGCGGCCCATGCCGGGATAGCGGATCTCATTTCGCACTCTCCGGAAGCAGCACGGCCACGGTGCGATTCTTTTCGGTCAGGTACTTTTGAGCGACCCTCTGAACGTCCGCCGGCGTGATCGCCTCAACTCGCTGCTCAAACGAAAACAGCATTCCATAATCGCCGTGGAACACCTCATACGTTCCCAGCAGATTGGCGCGGCCGGCGATCGTCTTCATTTCGCGGTAATGTTCCGCGAGCAGTTGGTTCTTGGCCTTGCGCAACTCCTTATCGGGCACGGGCGTTTCGCCCATGCGCCGCAGTTCCTCGAACAGCGCTTTTTCGGCGCGCTCCGGATCGATGCCGCTGCGCGGCTGCAGCGTGAACCTCATCAGTCCCGGATCGAGCGTCTCCCCATAGGAGGCGTTCACGGACAGCGCGAGCTGCTCTTTATCCACCAGGCGGCTATAAAGCCGCGAGCTCTGACCGCGCGCGAGTAGGGTTTCGAGCAGCGTGAGGGCCGTATCGTCCGGGCTCTTCGCGTTCCCCACGTGATAGGCGACCATCTCGATCGGCAACTGCGCCTCTTTCTTGATCACGACGCGCCGCTCACCCAATTGTTCCGGCTCAACGGTACGCACGGGCGGAGGAGGATCGTGGCGCGGAATCGGCTCCAGATCCTGCTTTGCCAGTGAAAATACATTGTCGGCCGAGACATCGCCGACCACCACCATGACGCAATTGTTCGGCGCATATCCCATGCGGAAATGGTTCTTCAGGTCCTCCATCGTCCAAGACTCGATGTCCGACGGCCAGCCCACGACGGGCGAGTGATAGGGGTGCGCAATGAATGCCGCTGCCTGGAGTTGCTCCGAGAGCAGTCCGAAATTGCTGTTGTCGACCGAGGTCCGCCGCTCCGAGTAGACCACGCCGCGCTCCGACTCGATAATTTTCGGATCGAAACTCAGATCGCGCATGCGGTCCGCTTCCATATCGAACATCAAGGGGAGAGCGGCGGACGGAAACCAGTCGGTGTAGACGGTGACGTCCTCACTGGTGTAGGCGTTATTGTTGCCGCCGTTCTTTTCCATCTGGATATCGAACTGGTTGGGGCCGTATTTCTTCGCGCCATTGAACATCATGTGCTCGAAAAAATGCGAAATACCGGTCGTGCCGGGCCGCTCGTTGCGGGAGCCGATCTTGTAAAAGAAATACATCGCGACGTTGGGGATGTTGTGATCCTCCTGGACGAGGATCTTCATCCCGTTGGCGAGCGTATCGGTCCGTACGCCGCCCGCGCCGGCAAACACAACAGAAGACGCCAGCAAAGTCATAAGCAATCTACGCATGAGACTCACTCGAACAAGAATTATTCGTACCGCAGGGCGACCACGGGGTCCAGGCGCGCGGCCTTGTTCGCCGGCCAGATGCCGAAAAACAGCCCGATTGCGACGGACACCACCACGCCCAACGCGGCCGCCCACAGCGGGACGGCCGTTGGAAGACTGGGAAATACCAGACGGCACACAAGAGAGATCAGCCAGCCGAAGGTCATCCCGATCAACCCGCCCAGTCCGGTCAGCACCACCGCTTCGGTCAGGAATTGCAGCACGATGTCGAAGCGCCGCGCGCCGATGGCCTTACGCACTCCGATCTCGCGCGTCCGCTCGGTCACCGATACCAGCATGATGTTCATGACGCCGATGCCGCCCACCAGCAAGCCGATGGAGCTGAGCACGACCATAACCAGCGCGACCATCGCTGTGACGCTGTGAAACTGCTCCACCATCTGCTCCGAAGTCGAGATAAAGAAGTCGTCCGGCTTAGTCAACGGCACGTGGCGTTGCAAACGGAGAATCGCCCGCGCCTCGTCGATGGCCGCGGGAAGCTGCCCCGGTCTCGCGGCCACCACGATCATGTTCTCCTTGGCGTTGGGGAACAGCTTATGCATTGTGAAGTACGGCAGCATGACGCGCAGATCGTCCTGGCCCGGGAAGGAATTGGCCGGCCGTTTCATGACACCGATGACCTGAAACTCGTGCCCATTCACCGTAATCCACTTGCCGATCGGATCCTCGCCGTGTCCGAACAGCGCGCGCGGGATATCCTCTCCGATATCGCACACCGGAATGTGATGCATATTTTCGGAATCGGTAAAGAATCGCCCCTCGGCCATCTCGACATTCGCGCCGGCGGCATAGGACTCCTGCGTCCCTGCGATATTGGCGTTGTAAATGTCGTTGCCTTTGTATTTGGCTATGCTGATGGCCGGCGTGTTCTGTCCAAAATTGAACGAGAACAGGTAAGCGCTGGCATGGGCCACAGACGGACAGCGGTCCTGAATCGCCACTGCGTCCTCCCATGTCAACGGCTTGCGTTGCAGCACCGATGCATCGGCCCGGGTAAAGCCCACGGGAATGCGGAAGATCGTCGCCGTGTCGGTCCCAAATCCGCGCAGCACCGCAGTCACAGCGCCGTCGAGGCCCGCGATAATCGACCCCACGCCGATTATCGTTCCGGTGCCGATGATCACTCCAAGCACGGTCAGTACGGAGCGCAACTTGTGCGCCCACACGGTCTCGAGCGCGAGCCGGATGCCTGCCATGAGAGCGAACATCGCGACTAAGCCTCCGCCCGCAAGGCTTCGATAGGGTCGAGCTTGGCGGCGCGCTGCGCCGGATAAATTCCGAAGAACAGGCCGACTATTGTCGAAAGCCCCACGCCGATGAGCACTGAGATGATCGGGACCGCCATGGGAACCGGCGTCAGCGTGCGCACCGCGACTGCGACCAGCCACGCCAGCAGAACTCCCATGAGTCCGCCGATGCCCGCGAGCATGGACGATTCCACCAGGAATTGGTTCAAAATGTCGGACTGCCTCGCTCCCACCGATTT
Organism: Bryobacterales bacterium; assembly: GCA_963838885.1. Lineage (GTDB taxonomy): Bacteria > Acidobacteriota > Terriglobia > Bryobacterales > Bryobacteraceae > JAICMB01. The sequence continues at coordinate 13,353 of CAWITB010000012.1, forward strand.
GCGAATTCCGATTTCGCGCGTCCGCTCCGTCACGGCCGCCAGCATAATGTTCATGATCACTACGCCGCCGACCACCATGAACACGGATACAACCGCGATAGCCGTCGCGGCGATCGCGCCCGTAAGGTTGTTCCACGCCGACACCAGCGAATCGGAAGAGATGATGGAGAACGTGTCGTCCTGTTGCGGGCGCAAATGCCGGTAGGCCCTCAGCAGCATGCGGATTTCATCTTGCGCCTGCTCCAGCACATTCTGGCTATTGGCCTGCGCCGCATAGGAAATGCCGGTTCTCGATCCGTAAGTCTGGAAATAAAACCCGATCGGCACGTCGATGAAAGCGTCCTGCGACTGGCCAAACACGCTGCCCTTGGCCTTCGCCACGCCAATGATCGTGTATTGGGCTCCGTCCACCCGGATGGTCTTGCCGGTCGGATCGGCGTCTCCGAAAAGGTTGTCTTTGATGTCGTTGCCGATCACCGCGACGGGAGCGTGCCGCGATACCTCGATATCAGTGATATACCGTCCCATCGCGATCTGCGTGTTGTTCAGCTCCGCGAAGTTCGCGGTCACGCCGTTCAGTTGAATGCCCGTCAGCGTCTGCGATCCCATCGCGGCGCTCACGGTGCGGCCATCGCGCATCCCGATCTCGCGCACCAGCGTCGAGTTCTTTTTTAGAAAATCGTACTCCGCGGGAGTGAGCTCCGGGTTCCTTTTCTGCATCTCGAGGAACTTCTTGGGATCGAAATTACCGATGAACGCCATCTTCACGACGCGAAAACCGTCCGACCCCATGCTCGAGACGTTGTCCGCGATGTAGTGATTCATGCCGCTAATTACGGCCATGACGGCGATCAGAGTGGTAGTCGCGAGAATGATGCCCAGCAGGGTTAGAAAACTGCGCAGCTTGCTGCTTCGCAAGGAATCCACCGCGACAGCGGCAGCCTCGCGAAAGGACGCAGTTTGGGCCATGATTTACTTAGGAAACGATGCCTGCTCGCAGTTTGTTCCCGGTTACCTGTAACCATTGTAACAGCAGCCCATCGAGCCAGAAGCGCGGTTTTACTTTGGATATGAACCCCAAATGACCGCCATGTTCCGGAGCGATCAGCTGCAGGCAAGGATTGGACGCAAGCGCCGGCTGATCGTAAATCTCGAACGGGATTAGCGGGTCGTCTTTGGCCTGTACCAGTAGAGTTGGAACGCGGATGCGACCCAGAAAACGCTGCGCCGATTGCGTCGCGTAATAGTTGTCCGCGGTTCCGAACCCAAACGCCGGCGCGGTATAAGTGTCGTCGAAATCGTAAACGGTTTTGACGGAGTCCAGTTTCGAAAGATCGAACAGGCCGGGTGTAAGGCGCTCTTTTAGCTTGATCCGTTGCCGCAGCCGCTTCAAAAAGCGGTTCGCGTAGAGAAAATTCGACGGGCGATCCAATAACCGGACGCAGGCCGCCAGATCGATCGGCGTCGAAACCGCGCACACGCCCGCAATCAGGCCGGCTGCCCGATCGCCCAGTTCGCCCGCCAGTTTCAACACGACGTTGCCGCCGAGCGAAAAGCCCACCAGGTAGAGCGGCGCGTCCACCTCTTTGCGAAGCTCCTTCGCGACCGCCAGCGCGTCGCAGGTCTGGCCGGAATGATAGAGCGCCTTGCCGCAAATTGCTTCGGTACCGCCGCAACTGCGCATGTTGAAGCGGTGAACGGAATATCCCGCCTCAAGCGCCGCTTGCGCCAGGCTGCGCGCATATCCGGCAGCGCTCGACCCTTCGAGTCCGTGGACCAGGAGCAGTTGGCCGCGCGCTTCAATCGCAGGGTGTTGCGAATGTACCAGCACCTGCACGCCCGGCTCGGTCTGGAAAAGTTTTTCTTCGACTGGAAATCGAATCAGGTCGAGCTTGCGCGGCCAATAATTGCCGGCGATCGTCAGCAGATGAGCGTTCTTGACGATCGGGACAAACGGCCTCAAGCAACCATGTTAGCGTGAGGCGTTTTCAGCCCTCGACGGACGCGGCCTCGTTCTTGCGATGCAGTTCCTCCGCCAGAATAATGGCCTCGGCCAAGTCCTTCATGGGGCGCCGCATACGGCGGCTCTCGTTTCTGAGGCGCAGATAGGCCTCTTCTTCCGTCACATTGTGGCGATGCTGCAGAATGCCTTTCGCGCGCTCCACGATCTTACGGATTTCGAGCTGCCGCCTGGCCTCGCGCGCTTCTTCAATCAGCCGCGCGTTCTGATCCGCCAGCATGGATTTCGCGATCGCAATGCCCATCTGCTCGCCGATGAACGTCAGCAGCAGAATCTCCTCGGGGGTGTGATCGTGCCGCCGGCGATGGTGGACGTTGACGACTCCGACCACTTCTCCGCCGCTCACCAACGGCACGGACGCGAAGGCCTCGTAAGTATCTTCGATGAGGCCCTGAAAATACTTAAAGCGCGCGTCGCTGGCGGCGTTGGAGGCGAGCGCGACGACGGAGTTATGCTCCGCTACCCATCCCGTCACGCCTTCGCCCATGCGCATCCGCAGATTGCCCAGGTCGGCGGCGTGCGGAACCTGAGAGGCGCGCAGTACGATCTCATGCGCCTCTTTTTCAAGCAGATAAACCAGGCACGCATCGCACGCCGTGACCTGCACGGTGAGGCCGAGGATCTCGCCCAGCATCTCGTCGAGCGATAATTCGGAACTCACGATGCTGCTGATTCGATGCAAAAGCGCAATTTGCGAACCGGGAGGATCCAATGCGAACGATGTTGCCATGCCTCCAGCCTACGCGGGAGACCGCCGCGCGTCCAATCGAAAATTCTGATTGACATCATGGGCCGGCGGGGAAGTCGCTTGGCGCGGACCGGCTCCGCATCGCCGACGCGAAAATGGCCGCGATTCTGTGCAGCCGCAGCCGTTGACGGAAGCCGCCGTAAACTCCACTCTGAAGGCGATGGAAGTACATTTAACCTCCGGCACACAAGCCAAGCTCGCACGCATCGCTGCCGAAGAACGCCGCAACACTGAGGCTCTTGCGCGAGAGGTGATAGAGCGCTTCGTGGAGTACGACGAGTGGTTTATCCGCGAGGTTGAAAAACGCTGGCCTCCGCCGATCGGGGTGAACTTCTGACCCATGCGGAAGTGGACGTGGGGCTTGAAAAGCTCATTGCCGAAAAGCAGTCGTGAAGCTGGCCGCCATTGCGCTGGTCTGAGGAGCCCGCCAAGGAACTCGAACGGGCCTCTTGGCAAGAGGGAAGGAACGCGGGAGCTTGTGATTTCGCCGCTGCCCTATCTTGTGGTTTACCGAATCGCCGGTGATGCCATCCACGTCCTCCGGTTCTATATGGCGCGCAAAAGTCGGCCATGAGGCCCGCTCGTGAGAGCAGCCGCCGAGGGCGCACCGTTCGCCGACGCATGAACAGCCGCAGGCTCGACGCGCCCGGTACATCGGATCGATGCGCCATCGGCACGATTGGGCGACGTCGCAATTACTCGTTGCGATAGTTCAGCGGGGGCTTTTGCCCAACTGGAATCTGGGATTGATAGGTTTTTCCGTTCAGCTCGCGGCGAAAATCGTCTTTGGCATCCTCGACCAGACGCGGGTTGGAGAACAGATCGGCTCCCGTGATTGCGAGCGTTTTTGCGGCGACGAGCATCCCTCTTTGACCGATGCTCATGCCGGCGCACGCCGCCGCTTGCCAGGTGTGCGCGGCCACGCCGGGGACAAATGTGGCGGCTTCGAATCCGATCGTTGGGACGTTCCAACTGATGTCGCCGACATCGGTTGAGGCGCTTGGGGCGTTGGGGTCGAAGGGACGAAGTGGGCTCACGGCGGCCGTGGAATCGAGCGCGCGGACGGATTCGGGCGGCAAGCTTTTCTGCAATGTCTCCGCGAAATGCATTTCGTCCGCATTGTAATGAAAGCCGCCCACCTCCTCCAGATTTCGCTGCGCGACTTTGGCTAGCGCATCGTTGGGAATGATATTGGCATCGCTGCCGACGATTTTGACGTCAACTGTAGTCTCGGTCATCATCGCCGCTCCCTGAGCGATTTTCCGGATGCGCGCCCAAATTCCTTCGAGGGCGGTGAGGGATGGGCTGCGAGCCATCAGGTAGAGTTCGGCCGTATCCGGCACGATGTTTGGCGCCGCCCCTCCTTTGGTGACGATGTAATGGATGCGCGTGTTGCTGGGAACGTGCTCGCGAAGGAACTCAATGCCGTTGCCCATCAGCATGACGGCATCGAGCGCGGAGCGGCCACGCTCGGGCGCGAAGGCTGCATGCGCCGCCACGCCGTGGAACAGGAATTTCGCGTCCGTAACGGCCAGCATGCCGCCATTGTTGACCTCGTTCCGGTCGCCTGGATGCCAGTGCAAGACGACATCGACGTCGCGAAACAGACCGGCTCGAACCATATACACTTTGCCAGAGCCGCCCTCTTCCGCGGGCGTGCCGTAAAATCGCAGCGTGCCGTCCACGCGATTCTTCTCCATGTATTCTTTCAACGCCACGGCAGCGAGCGCGGCCCCCGATCCGAGCAGGTTGTGCCCGCAGCCATGGCCCGGCATGGCGGCTTCGAGCGGACTGCGGTCCGGCACGGCGGCTTGCGACAACCCCGGCAGGGCGTCAAATTCACCGAGTATTGCGATGACGGGCTTGCCCTGTCCATAGCTGGCGATGAAAGCCGTAGGTTCCTCCGCTACGCCGGATTGCACGCTGAAGCCGGCCTGTTTCAGCTCACTCTGCAGTAACGCGGAACTTTTCTCTTCGTGATAGCCGAGCTCCGCGTAACCCCAAATGGTCTTCGACGTTTGGACGTACTCGGGTCCGTGCAGATCGACGAGTTGTTCGATCTGCTTGTGTGGAGCGGTTGCCTGGCACGGAGCGCCTATCGGAAGCAGTAGAGCGAGCGCCGTGAGGCCCGCAACATGGCGGAAAACGGAATAGGTTGACAGCAATTTACGCTAGTCTAACGCAGTCCGGTTACGCCCGCGTAGGCAATACACCCCAGCACGGCGCCCAGAACCGAGCCTGCGACCACGTCGGTGAGGAAATGGAGCCCCAGCATGATTCGGGACCGCAACGCTGGCCGCTAAAGTAAGCAAAACGGGCGCGGCGGAGGGGAAAAGACGCTCAGAGGCACGGCGACGGCGAACGCCGTGATGGAGTGCCCGGACGGAAACGAGAATCGATCGGGAGGCAATAGCGTGGCCCAACAGTGCGGTTCGAGCGCGCACGGCCTGCGGCGGCCGACGGCTTTCTTGAGCACCGTGAAGATCAGGATGCCGGTCGCGGCCGAGATGGCGGCGGCAAAAACGGCGGCGCCTTTATCGGGATCGTGCGAGGCGAGCACAGCGATCCCGCAGAAAACCCAAAACCATCCTCGCGCAGCGGTGGAGGCGAGCATCCACCAGCGGATCCAGCGCGGCGGACGCCAGCCGTTCACGCGCTTCATCAGCCGCCGATCCGCCGCCGCGATGTTCGACACGGTGCGCGAAAGCGTCATACTGAATCCGCAATGCAGCGGGGCTCGATGGATGCCGTTCGGACTCTCCCGGCGCAGCGCGACCAGCGGCAGTTAAACACCGCTTCACTCACCAGGTTACCGAATGTAACAATGGAACCGCAGCAACAGGGGCGCCAGCAGCGCGGTAAGCGGGTTCTCGCGCATCATTGAAAAACGGACACTCCAGATCGCGCGCGTCAGCCCCGCATAGCTCCCCGATCGCCCGCACGCCCGGCCATGTCCCATCCGCAGCTTGTCGAGGAATTCCCGAGAGGTCAGCGCGCCCGAAACCTCCGTATACGCGCATCCGAGGCCGTTGAGCGAGTGAGCATCGCTGCCGCCCAACGCGATCTTGCGCCATTGCTCCGCGAACATGGCTGCCGACGCGTTTGCGGATCGAAGCATGCAGCCGTTCAGCGTCTCTACCGCCGGGAAACTATCGGCGAAGAAGGAGAAATCCTGCGCAACGCGGCGGCCAGTCAGGCCGGAGAACGGGTGATTGACGCTGAACAGCAGCTTGTGCTCGTTCAGGTATGCGATGAAACGGAAGAAATCATCGCGGCGCGACTGCAACTCGCGGTGTTGCGCGCCGCCGATGCCATAAACCCCGACCCGAATTTCCGCTCCGCCGGGGTCGATGCCGTTACTTCCTCCTCAAGACAAAATCCGGCCGCGAACGGAGACTCTCGGCGGCATCGAGGGAATGGTGGTCTGTCACGGTGACCAGACCTATTCCGCGGGCCTTCAAAATTTCGTAGACGTTCTTGGGTCGTTATAGCTCTCCCGGCAAACGGCACTTGTATTTTCAATGCCGCGCCTCTGTCGCTTACAGGCGGCTCTTGTTGTCCTTCAGGGCCGCGATCTGAACCAACTCGGTGGGATAGTCGCCAGTGTAGCAGGCATAGCAATAATCGCCGTTTTTGTCGGCCACCGCTTTGCGTAAATCGTCGAGAGATAGATAGGCCAGCGAGTCCGCGCCGACATATTCGCGAATCTCGTCGACGCTGTGCGCCGACGCGATCAGCTCCTCCTGGCAGGGCGTGTCGACGCCGTAGAAACAGGGCGAAATGGTCGGCGGACAAGAGATGCGCAGATGCACTTCGGTCGCGCCGGCGTTGCGAACCATGCGGACGATCTTGCGGCTGGTGGTCCCGCGCACAAGCGAATCGTCGACCAAAACGACGCGCTTGCCTTCGAGCAGATGGCGCACCGGGTTGAGCTTCAGCTTGACGCCAAAATCGCGGATCGCTTGCGACGGCTCGATGAAGGTGCGGCCTACATAATGATTGCGGATGAGAGCGTGGCGGAACGGAATACCCGATTCGGCGGCATAACCGATGGCGGCCGTGGTGCCGGAATCGGGTACCGGGACAACCACGTCGGCCTCGACAGGCGCGGCGTGGGCGAGCAGGCGGCCCAGATTCTCGCGCGATTCCTGTACCGCGCGTCCGAAAACGATAGAGTCCGGGCGCGAGAAGTAGACGTGCTCGAAGACGCACTGTGAGCGCGGCTGCGGGAGATGCGAAGCGTTCGCGCGTAACGCCTTCCGGTCCGACGCAGACCATTTCCCCAGGCTCGACATCGCCCACGTAGGTCGCATTGATGAGGTCGAAGGCGCAGGTCTCGGACGCGAACACGTGCGCGATACGGCCGTCCGGCTGCTCGAGACGGCCCATTGCCAGAGGGCGGAATCCGTGCGGGTCGCGCGCCATGATGATGCGGTCCTGCGCCAGAAAAACGAGCGAGAAGGCGCCTTCAAGCTGCAGAAGGGCGTCGCGCAAAGCGCCGGACAGCGTTTTATGAAACGAGCGAGCCACCAGATGCAGAACCACTTCGGTGTCGCTCGAGGCCTGAAAAATCGATCCGTGCCGTTCGAGATCGCGCCGTAGATCGCCGGCATTCGTGATGTTGCCGTTGTGGGCGATGGCGATCGATCCTTTATTGCAGGCCACCGAGAAAGGCTGCGCGTTGAGCAGCACCGTGTCGCCGGTGGTGGAATAACGCGTGTGGCCGATCGCGAGATTGCCGGGGAGCTCGATTGATCACGCCGGGCGTGAAGATGTCCGCGACGTGGCCCATGTGCTTGTAGCAGTGAATATCGCGGCCGTCGCTGGTGGCAATACCGGCGCTCTCCTGGCCGCGGTGCTGCAATTGGTAGAGGCCCAGATAGGCCATATTCGCGGCTTCAGGGTGCCCGTAAATGGCGAACACTCCGCACTCTTCGTGGAGCTTATCGGACGGAACAATCATGGCCGTGCAGCATTTCCTCGAGTGAGTTTTCCCAAGCTGTTTTCAGATCGGCAATGGGGGAGGCGATCAGGGTTCGGGAGCGGCTGCCAATCTCTATTCGCTCTTTTATCGTAACGCCGATCCGGGCGGCTTGCGTCCCGGCTTCGCGCGCAATCTCTTCAACTCTTTCGGGCTGCGCCGTCGAGACAAGGATGCGAGACGGCCCCTCATGAAACAACAGAAACTCCTGCCGGAGATTCGAATCCAGCTCGACCCGCGCTCCCACGCCCGCATCGCCGAAGGAGCATTCCGCCAAAGCGACCGCCAGACCCCCATCGCTCAGGTCGTGCGCCGACTCCGCCGCGCCCTCTTTTAGGATGCCGCGAATGGCATTGTGGACGCGTTTTTCATAGTCCATGTCGAGCGCCGGAGGCAGGCCCCAGAGGCTGTTCAGAACCACTTTGACGTACTGTGTCCCGCCGAAGCGCCGCTCCTCGCAATCGCCGATTCCGCCAAGCAGCATCACAGTACGATCCGCGGCTTGGAAGTGCATGGGAATGGGCTGCTGGGTCTGCATCAGCCCGACGACGCCCACGACCGGCGTGGGGAAGATCGCTTCACCGAGCGTCTCGTTATACAGGCTGACATTACCGCCGGTAATCGGGGTCTCGAAGAACTCGCATGCCTCGGCCATGCCCTCAATCGATTCGACAAGCTGCGCCATGATCTCCGGGCGCTCCGGATTGCCGAAGTTCAGGTTGTTCGTCGCCGCCGCCGGTTGCGCGCCCACGGTGGACAAGTTGCGGCAGCACTCAGCCACAATGAGCTTCGTTCCTTCTCGCGGCGAGAGCGCGCAATAACGGCCGTTGCCGTCGAGCGACATGGCAATGGACGTTCCCGTTTCCTTAATGCGTACGATGGCAGCGTCCGCGCCGGGTCCCACCACTGTGTTGGTGCGCACCATGTAGTCGTATTGCTGCCAGATCCAACGCTTCGAGCAGATATCCGGACTCGCTAGCAGCTTTTTCAAGGCCGCATCGAGCGGCGCGTCATAGCGGACGTTCGTAGGCGGATCGAGCGGCGCGGGGCGGTACGGCGCGACATTGTGCGGCCGATCGTAACGCGGCGCTTCGTCGGCGAGCGCGCGATTCGGAATTTCGGCCACGACCGCGCCGCGATCTTTCACGCGCAACAGGCCATCGTCCGTGACGCGCCCGATCGTGACGGCGTCCAATCCCCACTTACGGAAGACGCGAAAGACTTCGTCCTCGCGGCCCCGAATGGCGACCAGCAGCATGCGCTCCTGCGATTCGGAGAGCATGATCTCGTATGGCGTCATGCCGGTCTCGCGCTGCGGGACGTACTGCAGGTCGATCTCGACGCCCGTTCCCGCGCGGCTGCCCATTTCGCAAGTCGAGGACGTCAAACCCGCGGCGCCCATGTCCTGTATGCCGGCGATCGCGCCCGTTTTCATGGCTTCGAGGCACGCCTCCAGCAGAAGCTTCTCCATGAACGGATCGCCGACCTGCACGTTGGGCCGCTTCTGCTTGGATTCTTCCGTGAATTCCGCGGACGCCATGGACGCGCCGTGGATGCCGTCGCGTCCGGTCTTGGCGCCCACGTAAATGACCGGATTGCCGATCCCGCTGGCGCGGCCGTAGAAGATTTCGTCTTTCTTGAAGACGCCCAACGCCAAAACGTTCACGAGCGGGTTGCCGTTGTAGCAGGACTCGAAGACGCATTCCCCGCCCACGGTCGGAACGCCGAAGCAGTTACCGTAATGCGCGATGCCGGAGGCTACGCCCTCAACGATGCGGCGGTTGCGAGCGTTGTCGAGCGCGCCAAATCGCAGCGCGTCCATGACGGCGATGGGCCGCGCGCCCATGGTGAAGATGTCGCGCAGAATGCCGCCGACGCCGGTGGCCGCGCCCTGGAAGGGTTCGATGAAGCTGGGGTGGTTGTGCGATTCGATCTTGAACGCGATCGCGAAATCGCCGCCAATCTCGATAATCCCGGCGTTCTCGCCCGGCCCTTGCAGCACGCCTTTTCCGCGCGTTGGAAGCTTTTTCAGGTGCAGACGCGAGCTCTTATAAGAGCAGTGCTCGCTCCACATGACGCTGAAGATGCCGAGCTCGGTGTAGGTCGGCTCGCGTCCGAGCAGCGCAACAATCTTGTCGTATTCCGAAGAGGTGAGTTGGTGCGCTTCGACGACCTGGGGAGTCATCGGACGGCGGCGGGAACAAGAGCGGACGCGACGGCCGCAACCACCGATTGCAGAATTACCAGGCCGCTTGTCGATCCCATGAGCGGCTCGGTGGCGCGCTCCGGATGGGGCATCATCCCCATGACATTGCGTTCTTCGTTCAAAATGCCGGCAATGTCGCGCATCGAGCCGTTAAGGTTGTCGATGTAACGGAAAAGGACGCGATTCTCCGATTCGAGCCGATCGAGCGTACGCTCCTCGGCGACATAGCAGCCCTCGCCGTGCGCGATCGGCAGCTTGAGCAACTGTCCTGGCGACGCCGCGTTCGTAAATGGCGAATCGGCCGTTTCGACTCGAATTGGCGTGGAGCGGCAGATGAACTTCTGCCCGCGGTTGCGGACCAGCGCGCCCGGCAGCAGACCGCTCTCGGTCAGGATTTGAAATCCGTTGCAAATGCCAAGAACCAAGCCGCCGCCGCGAGCGAATGTCTTGACGCTCTGCATCACGGGCGAAAATTTCGCGATGGCGCCGCAGCGCAGATAATCGCCGTAGGCGAAACCTCCGGGCAGGATTACGGCGTCGAGATTATTCAAATTGGTGGAATCGTGCCACACGAACTCGGCCTGCTGGCCGAGGTTCTTCGAAACCGCGTACCAAGCGTCGTGGTCGCAGTTGCTGCCTGGAAACACTACGACTCCGAATCTCATCGGGATATCCCGGATTGTAGCAGGACGGCGCCGGATTAAGCGGGGGCTGGAGCGGCCTTTTTACGAGTAGCGCGCTTCTTTTCCGCAGGCGGCTGGCGATCGCTCTTCTTGAGGGCAGGCATGGCGATCGAAAGCACGAATTTCTTTTCGCCGTGTTCGTCAAACTTGATGACGATGTGTTCCTCGTTGCAGGAGAGCACCGATCCGAGACCGAACTTATTGTGTTCGATCTGAGCGCCTTGCGCGAAAGCTGGTTTGCTGGCCATGGGTTTATTGTTACTGCCTTAAGGAATATGGTAACATTTTTGTCCCGAAATGTCGATGCGCATTCTGGTGTTCTCCGATATCCATAACGACACCGCCGCCCTGTCGAAACTGATGGAGAGAGAGGCGGACCTGTATTTCGCGGCCGGCGATCTGGTGAACTGGGCGAAAGGGTTCGAAAAGGTTGGCCCGATCCTTCAACAACGCGCCGATCGCGTCTATGTGATTCCGGGAAATCATGAGTCGGAAGCGGACATCGCGCGTTTCTGCGCGACCTACCGTCTGCATGATTTCCAGGGACAAATTATGCAAGTGGGCGCCTACACGCTGGCCGGCCTGGGCTACTCGAATCCGACGCCGTTCAACACTCCCGGCGAGATGAGCGAGCAGGAACTAGCCTCGCGGTTAGCGGCTTTTACGGGTCTGCCGCGTCTCGTCGCCATCTGTCATTGTCCGCCGTTGGGGTCCGCTCTCGACCGCTCCGGGACGCAGCATTTCGGAAGCACGGCGGTGCGCGAATTCATCGAGCGGGAACAGCCCGAATACTTCTTCTGCGGACACATCCACGAAGCGGGCGGAGTTACCGACCGCATCGGCCGTACGCAAGCCGTGAATGTCGGGAAAAAGGGCTACCTGCTGGAGCTGGGCGCCTAGATTTCGGGATAGAACTCAAAAAATGCGTCGAGCGACTGCATGAGCTGCGCCCTGATCTCCGCTTCTCCACCTTCGATCAGATGCATCGTGACGTGAGCCTTGCGGCCGTTCTTGAGCTTGACTTCAGCTTCCGACAACTCCTCCACTTCGTCCGCGGGCAGGAGGCGCATTCCGTAAATCAGAGCGAGCTTGGCCATAAGATTAGCTGTAGTAGTTCTTGTCCCAGGCGTGGCGCTTCAGCATCTCGCGCACCGGCCCATCGAGCGGCCCCTTGTCGACCGCGGCGGCGTTTGCTTCCGCGTTTTTGACTTTGCGCATGCCCGGAATTACCGTCGAAACGGCGGGATGCGAGAGGCAGAAGCGCAACGCTATTTCGGCGAGAGTTCCCTCCACGCCCTGGATCTCGTTGCGGAGCGCATTCACGTGCTCGACGACCTCTTTTTTCCGGTCGCCTCGAAAATAGAATTCGCGGAATTCGCCCGGCTCGAAGCGCGTGTCTTCCCGGATGGAGCCGGTCAGGCTGCCTTCGTCGAATGGGACGCGCGCAATGATCCCGACGTTCATTTCCCGAGCTAGAGGAAGCAGGTCTTTCTCGGGACTTTGATCGAACACGTTATAGATCGTCTGAACCGTGTCGATCTCGCCGCTGCGCACGATATCCAGCGCGGAATCGGGCTGATGATCGTTGATCGAGACCCCAACGAAAAGCGCTTTACCGGTCTTTTTCAGGTCCTCAAACGCGCGGCGCCATTCATCCCGATCGATCCATTCCGGGTTCCAGACGTGGAGCTGTAACAGATCAATTGAGTCGACCTGAAGATTGCGCAGGCTCTTCTCCGCCGAGCGGACGATGTAATCGTACGGAAACACCTCTTCGATACCGATGCCCGGACGCGCCGGCCAGACCTGGTTCTTGGGAGGCACTTTGGTCGCAACGTAAATTCTGTTCTTCGTTTCTTGAACCACGCGCGCCACCAGGCGTTCGCTGTGACCGTCGCCGTACGCCAGCGCCGTATCGATAAAGTTGACGCCCAGCTCGATGGCGCGGCGCAGCGCTCCAATCGATTCCTCGTCGGAACCGCCCTTCCACTGTGTTCCGCCGATTCCCCATGCTCCGTAGCCAAGCTCGCTTACCTCGAAGCCGGTCTTGCCGAGTTTGCGGTAACGCATGACCGCAACCATGATAACGCCGCAGGTTGCGAAGCTCCGATACTTTATAATTCGCGTATGGTTCGGGTCGCGCGCGCCTGCCTGCTTCTATTCGCCGGTTCACTGCACGCGGACGCTCCCGCGCTCGTAAACGACGGCAAGCCGATGCGCGTCGCGGTCGCGTGCTCCCAAACCGAGCTCGAATCGCTCGGCATGAGCTGTTCAGAAGACGAGCCGTGTCCCCTGTACGTTGAATTCAGCGCCATCGAGCCGGCCGGCCCGCGGCTTTTCATCGCCGGCAACATTCACGGCGCGGCCGCCACCGTCAGCTCCATCCTTCTCGGGAGCTTCGATGGCGGGAAAACGTGGACAGAACCTTACGAGCGAATTCCGAACGGAGCGCTCGATCAGATCCAATTCATCGATGCCGATAATGGTTGGATCTCCGGGTCGCTGATCCAAACGCTGCCGCGCGATCCGTTCTTTCTCATCACAAGCGATGGCGGAACAGCCTGGCGGCGGCGGCCGATCTTCGAAGACATGCACGCCGGAAGCATCGACCATTTCCGGTTCGAATCGCCCAATGTAGGAACGTTGTTCCTGGCGCCCAGTGGAGGCGCTTCCGAGGTTTACCAAACGATCACGGGCGGGGAAAGCTGGGAACTGCAGCAGACCGGCTCGAAGCCCCCGGCCCAGAAGCCCACGCCGGGATCGGGCGCCGCGGCAAGCGGCTGGCGTCTCCGTCCAAATGCCAAAACCCGCTCCTACGACGTCGAGAAAAAAGAGGGCGCGGCGTGGGAGCGCGTGGCGAGTTTTCTCGTTGAAGCGGCGGTCTGCAAATGAAAAATCCGAATCCGATCGAGCTGGAGCTGTTTCGCCATCTGCTTTCTTCCATTGCCGAAGAGATGGGCGCCGTTCTGCGGAAAACATCGTTCTCGGCCAATATCAAGGAACGCCGCGATTATTCCTGCGCCGTCTACGACGAATCCGGCGAGACGGTCGCCATGGGCGATCACATGCCGGTACACCTCGGCGCCATGCCGCTTTCGGTGCGCCACGCGATGCAGGCCTTCGATCTGAAGCCCGGCGACGTCGCCATCCTCAACGATCCCTTTCGCGGCGGCACGCATTTGCCGGACATCACGGCCGTGGCGGGCGTCTTCACGCGCAAAAGCAGTCGCCCGGATTTTTACGTGGCGGCGCGCGCGCACCATGCCGATGTCGGAGGCGTGAGTCCCGGGTCGATGCCGCTGGCGCGCGAGATCTATCAGGAGGGCATCCGCATTCCTCCGGTCCTGCTGTTGCGCGCGGGTGTTTACGATCGTCCGCTGCTCGATTTGATACTCGCGAACGTGCGCACGCCCCGGGAGCGCGAGGGCGATTTGATGGCCCAGTGCATGTCGATCCGCCGTGGCGAAGAGCGGCTGCGCGAGCTGAGCGCGAAGTACGGTCTTCCAACCGTGCGGCGCAACATGATCGCGCTCAAGAATTACAGCGAGCGAATGATGCGCGCCGCGATCGCGAGGCTCCCCGGCGGCCGCTATGAATTCGAGGATTTTCTGGACAACGACGGCATCGGAACCCGGCCGGTGCGCATCGCCGCCGCCGTCACGATTCACGGCGATCGGGCGACGGTTGATTTTAGCGGCTCCGATCCGCAGGCGGATGGTCCAGTGAACGCGAACTATGCGGTGGCGCTTTCGGCGACGGCCTATGTGTTTCGCTGTCTCATCCGCGAAGACGTTCCCTACACGGCGGGCATCTTGCGCCCCATCGAAGTGATCGCGCCGGAACGAAGCGTCGTGAACGCGCAGGCGCCGGCGGCCATGGCGGCCGGCAACGTCGAGACGTCGCAACGCATCACCGACGTGGTGCTGGGCGCATTATCGAAGGCCGCGCCGGAGCTGATTCCGGCGGCCAGCTCCGGCACCATGAACAATCTCAGCTTCGGCGGATGGGACCGCGCGCGCGACAAGCCATTTGCCTATTACGAGACGATCGCGGGCGGCATGGGAGCCTCGGCGCATGCGGACGGCCTTAGCGCCACGCACAGCCATATGACGAACAGTTGGAACACGCCTGTCGAAGCGTTCGAGCACCAGTATCCTTTGCGCATCCGCTCCTATCGCATTCGCGGCGGGTCGGGCGGCGAGGGCGCGCATCGAGGCGGCGACGGCATCGTGCGCGAGTTCGAATTTCTAACGGATTGCGACGCGACCATTCTGTCGGACCGCCGCGCGCGCGGGCCGTACGGGCTGGCCGGCGGCGCTCCGGGCAAGCCCGGGAGCAACATGCTGCTGCGCGGCGGCAAGGCCCGTCGCATCGGCGCCAAAGAACGTTTCGACATAAAGGCCGGTGATGTCCTCAAGATTGAATCGCCCGGCGGCGGCGGCTTCGGCCGGAAGCCCTAAACTCAGGCCATCATGTGCACGACTTTGGGGTGAGGGCCCAACGGACCCGTCAGCGTTTTCTCAAAATCGGTGAAGGCCGCCCGGTGGATCATGCCGCGCAGGACGCGGCGGTCGAATCGCGCCAGGTCCGCCGCGGCCTGCTCGAAGGAAGCGGGCGTGGCATTAACGCTTCCGATCAGCGCCTGGTTCTTGAAGATCATATCGTGAAACGGGAAATCCAGGTTCGCATTCGGCGCGCCGAGCACGATCAATACGCCGTTGCGCGCCAGAGAACGCGTCCCCGTCAGGATCGCTTCAGCCGACCCGGTGGCTTCGATCACGATATCTGCGGGCCACAACCGATCGAGGCCGATATAACGCACGTCCGCGAGATCCACTAGCCGGGCGCGCGGATGATCGCGTTCCTCCCGCGAACAGATCGCGACCTCGAATCCGCGCTCGCGAAGCGCTAAAGCGGCGAGAATGCCGATGGTCCCCGCGCCCAGAATCAGCGCGCGCGGCGGATCCGATGCGAAGTACCCGTTATGAGCGCGGCGCACCACCTCGATGGCCTTCTCGACGGCGCTGAGCGGTTCGATCAAAATAGCGTAGTCGAGCGTGTCCTCGGAAACCTGCACGAGATAGCGGCAATCGTCGACGGCATAATCGGTGAAGTAGCCATGCATGCGAACGATGCCGCGCTCGCGATACTCGCCGGTGCCGCATAGGTCGGCCCGGCCGCTTGCGCACGCTTTGCAGGGACCCGCGCATGGCCGGCGTACCATCGGCAGCACCCAGTCGCCGCCTTGCAGTTCGGCAACACCGGGTCCCGTCTCGACGATTTGGCCCAGTGCTTCATGCCCTAAGGTCAGAAACGATTCGCCCGGCGGCGGATAGATCAAACGGATCGCCGCAATCTCGCGGTCCGTCCCGCACACGCCCGTCTGATGGATTCGAAACAGCGCTTCACCCGGGCCCGGGGGCGGCGGCTCGGGCAGTTCCTTCAGCGCGACACGATGGGACTCAAAATCGACCGCGACCGCTCTCATGGCGCGTCCACCGCGGCTGCTGTATTTCGGGAGTGGCCGGGTACGTCTGGCCGGCGCCGCAAAGCGAACTCCTGGTGCAGCAGGCGTGCCTCCGGCTCACAATTGAAGTTGGCAGCCATCTGCCGAACATTAGCGCAAGCCGCAATATGTGTGCCTGGCAACGAACAGGGGTGAAAGACGCGAGGTCGCTTTCAGTCCGGCAGCCGCATCCACGGCTGTTGAGTTCTCTGGGCTAGAGCCGGGACAGAAGATCCATGGCGTTTCAAACGGAGTGTTCTCGCCACGCTGGGAAGGGCGGGAAGACCGCCGCCCGTTGTCGTTTTGGATGTTTGTAAGGAACGAATCCGGCGAGCTGCCGATTCCAGCCGGCCAATAGTTCTATACTAATTCGTTAGTATGACTCGGGATCTCCTCTGGGCAGTGCGCCGTCTGCGCAAGAATCCGCTGTTCACGGCGGCCGTCGTCGCCATCCTCGCGCTCGGCATTGGCGCCAATACCGCGGTATTCGGCATCATCGATGCAGTGCTGCTGCGGCCGCTGCCGTACGCCTCCGCGGACCGATTGGTCCGCGTCGAACAGAGCAGCGTGAAGCGTCCGACGGTGGGGGCCACGGCGGCCGATTATCTGTTGTGGCGCGACCGCACGGATCTATTTGAAAAAATCGCCGCCTACCGCATGGACGTGGTCACGTTGACGGGGACGGGCGACCCGGACCAGCTCACCGCGATACGGACGTCGCCGGGACTGTTTTCGATGCTGGGAGTTCGTGCCGAAACGGGACGCACCCTCGTCGAGGCCGACGACCAGATCGGCGGCCCCAATCCCGCAGTTGATCAGCGACCGGCTATGGCGCCGCTTATTCCACGCCAATCCCGGCGCCATCGGGAGTTCCCTGACGCTCTCCGGCGAGCTTTTTACCATTGTCGGCGTGATGCCGCCCGAATTTGAGTTTCCCTGGCCCAACTTCGAGCTTTGGATGCCTCTGCGCCTCACGCCCGCTTCGCCCTACGATCTGCATGCGCTGGCTCGCCTCAAGCGGGGTGTCTCGATTGCGGCGGCGCGGGGCGCGATGGTGATCATGGCGCATGAAGCGGAGCGGCGCGATCCGCAAAAGAGAGCCGGTCTGGAGATTAAAATTTCGCCGTGGCGGGAAACAGTGGACCGCGAATATGAATTGACGCTGGTGTTCATTCTGGCGGCGGTTGGACTCGTTCTGCTGATCGCGTGCGCCAACGTGGGCAGTCTGCTGCTCAGCCGCGCCGTCCAGCGGCAACGTGAAATCGCCATTCGCGCCTCCCTCGGCGCGGGATTCTGGCGCGTGGTGCGGCAATTGCTCGCCGAGAGCTTCGTACTGGCATTGTGCGGAAGCGTGGCCGGAGTCGCGGCCGCGCACTACGCGCTCGCATATCTGTCGCGGCGCATGAGTGCGCTGCCCCTCGTCATCCCCCATCTGCGCAACGCCGCCATCGACGGCCGTGTGTTCCTGTTCGCCACCGCGCTTTGCTTTCTGCTGGCGTGCCTATGCAGCGTCGCCCCGCTTTTGCTCGCCTCGAAAACAGACCTGCAGGCGGTGCTGCGCGCGGGACAGGGAACGGGAGGATCGAAGGCTTCGACGCGGCTCTTCTCCGTTCTGATCGCATCCGAGGCGGCATTCGCCTTTCTGCTACTGGTTGGTTCCGGCCTCATGATCCGGAGCCTCATCCGGCTACAACAGGCCGACCACGGCTTTCATCCCGATCACGTGCTGACCATGCGGGTGCCCCTGGGAAGCCGCGAGCAGCCCAAACCGAGCCAGTACGATACCAAGCCGCTGCAGATGGCTTTCTATCGCGACGTGCTCGAACGCATCGCGCGAATCCCAGGGGTAAAAAACGCCGCCGTCGTCAACAATCTGCCGCTATCCGGCTTCAACACCAGCGTGCCGGTCAATTTGCCCGACGGCCGGTCCGTGTTGCTGGCCACCCGCACCATCAGTTCGCAATACTTTCGAGCGATGGGGATTCCGCTGGTGGCGGGACGCGCCTTCGAGGAATCCGATCAATCCGGCGCGCCCGCCGTGGCGATCATCAACGAGTACCTCGCGCATCAATTGTTTGGCGACCGCAACCCTATCGGCCGTGCCTATGCCATCAGAGGGTCTAAAAACTCCAGTAACAACCGTCGTCGGCGTCGTCCGCGACTCGCCGCAGACAAGCTATGCGCAGCCCGCCAAAGGAGAGCTGTATCGCCCTTACCGGCAATTTATCTTCGGCGTATTTCTGTCGACCATCGTCGTGCGCGCCTCGGGTGACCCTCTTTCATTGGCCGCAACGTTACGCAAGCAAGTGTGGGCCGTGGACCCGAACGAACCTGTCGTGAAGATCGAGACCATGGAGGACGTGATCGCGGATTCCATCTGGCGTCCGCGCTTTTCCGCGTGGCTGTTTTCCGTGCTCGGCGGCTTGGCATTGTTGTTGACCTCCGCCGGCGTCTATGGCGTGGTCGCGTACACAACGAATCTGCGAGTGCGCGAGGTCGGCATCCGCGTGGCGCTCGGCGCTACCCCGGGAAACATCGCCGCTATCGTTCTGCGCGACGCCATGAGGCCTTTGTTGGCCGGCCTTACGGCCGGCGCTGTGGCGGCTGTGCTGCTGTCCCGTTTGCTGTCGAGTCTGCTTTATGAAATCGGGAATACCGATCCCGTGACGTATTTGGGCGCAGGTGCGTTATTACTAGCCATAGGAGCGGCCGCGAGCGCGTATCCGGCCTGGAAAGCGGCGGCAGGAGACCCGCTCCCGGCGCTCCGAACGGAATAGTTATGCGATTTTCGATCTTGGCTGCGTTGCTCGTTGCCGGCGTTTCAGCTCAAAACCCGACGTCCGAGAAACATCCCTTCAGCGCGGACGACTGGGCCGCCATTCGCAGCGCCCATGCCGTGGCGGTCGCGCCCGATGGCAATTCCATTCTTTACGAAGTCGATTTCGGAGGGGAGAAGGGACGCACGAATCACGAATGGCATCTCATCCGTCCCGACGGTTCGGGCGCGCACAAATTGGAAATGCCCGCCGATTTCGAGCCGATCGGCTTCACGCGCAATGGCGACTCTCTGTATGGCTCTTATAAGCTGAACAATCTCACGCAGCTCGCGCTGTTCCCGCTGCAATCGCTGAACGCGAAGGCGACGCCTTCATCCGTTGTCATGCTGCCTCGGGGCATGCGCTCCGCCGTCGCCTCGCCCAACGGCGAGCGCTTCGCAATTCTCGCCGATCCGCGTCCACCCGACGCTCTCGCGGAGACCCGCACCGTGATTGAGCCGGACCAGACCAGCCTCTACATAGTGAAGAGGGACGGCACGGGCGGACAGTGGTGGTGCAGCGGCCTCAAAGACATTGGCGGCGGCGAGGACATTGCATGGTCGTCCAGCGGGACCTCGCTCGCGGTCCTTTCGTCCACTCCGAAGATCGGCTTCCATTACGTGCGCTCCTTCATCGATGTCTGTTCTGCATCGGGCGCCCGCCGCGTCGCAGAGATACCGAACGCGGCGAGCGGGATCGGCTGGAGCAAGGATGGCAACGAGATCGCATTTCTCAGCACTACGACCGCCGTCCTCACGCCCGATCACGTCTGGACGGCGCCCGCCGCGGGCGGCCAACCGGTCGACCGCACTCCCGATCTGGACGCCAGCGCCGTGCGGCTGGCCGGCGATCCGCGCGGGCATCTATGGGTTGAGGTCAACCGCGGCGTGCGGACGGAGATCGACGAATTTCGCGATCATGCTTTGAGCGCCGCCTACCGCTGGCCAGACGGGTACATCGCCTCTACGCCCGTGCACTCGGAGTACGCCGCGGCCGCGGACCAGATCGCGTTCACGGTGGGAGATCCCCAACATGCCGGCAACGTTGCCATCCCGCGGGATAATGCCTTGCGGAAAATCACGTCCGAAGGAGACGAGCAACTCGCGAGAACGGCACTCGGCGCGGTGCGCGCGGTCCGCTGGACTAGCAAGGAGGGGACGCCGCTCGAAGGCATCGCTACCTTCCCCGCCGATTACAGCGAGGGGCAAAAATATCCGTTTCTCGTTTTGCCCCACGGCGGTCCAGAGGCGAGCGATTTGCTCGCACTCGATCCCTTTTCGCGAACTATAGCTGGTTTAGGATATGTCGTGTTGCAGCCCGAATATCGCGGCTCGACGGGCTATGGAACTAAATTTCTCGAGGCCATCTACCAGCATTTCGGCGATCGCGCCTTTCGCGACGTCGATAGCGCAACCGATTACGCCATCGCGCAAGGCTGGGCGGACCCGAATCGGCTGGCCATATTCGGCTGGAGCGCGGGCGGTTTTATGACGGCCTGGACGGTGACGCAAACCGGCCGCTATCGCGCGGCAATCGAGGGCGCAGGCATTACGGATTGGGCGAGTTTTATGTGGACGAGCGATGTGCAGCAGATCGATTATGACGCACGCTGGCCCGGTGAGGAGCCGGAGCCGTTTCGCAAATTCTCGGCCGTCGATTACGCCGTTAAGGTGACCACTCCGCTACTCATCCTGCATGGCGGGAACGACCATCGCGTCCCCACTTATCAGGGACAGGAGCTTTTCGAGGCCCTTGCCGCACGCGGGAAAACCACTCGCATGGTGGAATATCCCGGGTCGCCCCATTTCCCGGTGCTATGGGAGCAGCGGCGCGATGTCTTTCGTGAGGTCGCGGAGTGGCTGAAGCGTTACAACCAATAAGTTAAACTGGCGCCGTGGTCCGTGTCTTCCTCTCGCATGCGAGCAAGGACAAGAATTTTGTCCACGAACTGCGCGAATTTCTGCGGGAGGGCGGCGAGATCGAGACATGGCTCGATGAGTATGACATCCCTTATGGCGGCAACGTGGTGTCGTCCATCGCCGACGGTCTGCAATCGGCGGATGCGGTACTGCTGATTCTTTCGCCCGAGGCGGTCGAGTCGCGCTGGGTCACGGAGGAGTGGTCGGCGAAGTATTGGGAGCAGGTGAATTCGGGGCGCGTGCAGCTTCTCCCGGTGCTTTTCCACGATTGCAATATCCCTCCTCTGCTGCGGAACAAGAAATATTTCGATTTGCGGACGAACCATCCCGACGGGTTCCGGAAGATCAAGGCGTGCTTGCTGGGACTGAAACCTTCCCCGCCGCCGTCCTCGAATTTGCCGCAGCGGCGCATGTTCGTGGGCCGCAGTGACGAACTGCTGGAATTGCGAAAGCGTTTGGCGCAACCCGGCGTTACGGTCGCGGTGCCGGGAATGCCTGGACTCGGCAAGACCTCATTGGCTCTGGCATTCGCGCACGAGTACCGCGCCGATTTCGAAACTGTGTACTGGCTGGACTGCTCAGGGCAATCGCTTGCGGGGCTGGCCGCCGACATGGAGCGGCAGATCGGGTTGAAGTTCGAAGGCGACCTGGAAACTTCGCTGGCGGAGATGCGGCGTTATTGCGCCGCGAGGCGATGCTTGGTCGTCCTCGATAACGTCGAGGACGAAACTCTGAAGGCCTTCGTTCCGAATGGGCAGGCTTCGGTTCTAGTGACCACGCGGCGCGAATACCTAGCGTTTGTGGGCCTACGGCCGCCGTTGGAATTGCGCGCGTTTACGCGATGCCGAGTGTCTGGACCTGTTTGCGAAGGTGCTCGGGGATGCGGCGAAGCCGATGCAAGAGGCCTTGCGGGATTTGGCTCACAAGCTGGGAAATCTGCCGATTGCGATTGCCGTCGCGGCCGGTCTGATCAAGTACGACCGTCGCTACACGATCGAGACCTTCGGGAATAAGGCCGGGTTCAAGAAACTCGCGTTCGGAGAGGACAATATACCGGCTCTGTTCGAGAAAGCCATTGCCGCTCTCACGTCCGATGCCCGGCGTCTGTTAACGGCGATGGCCTGTTGCGCACCGGACGGTTTCCGTTTGCGGATCGCGGCGAGTGCGGCCGGAATGGAGGATGAAACGGCGCTCGATGCCTTGCAGGAGCTGTGTTCGCGATCGCTCCTGGAGGAGTTGGATCGGCGCGCCGGGCGTTACCGGGTTCATGCCTTGACGCGCGAGGCCGTGGCTCCGGACGAGGCTGTCCGCAAGGCGCATGCCGGCGTCGTGGCAAGGGCGTTCGAGCAGTGGGAAAAGAACTGGCGCGAGTGCGTCGAGGATTTTGGCGACCTTAAGCAAGCGTTGACATGGGCGCTTGGGTTCGGCGGATCGGGAAGCTTGGCCGCTCGCGCGCCGGTTGGGCAGCTATGGCTTCCATCTGGGGGAGCGCACCGGGTACCTGACGCTCGGATTCGAGTTTGTCTCGAGTATTGGATTGCATGCCGAGAGGCTCGGCGATCGGCGTGTTGCCCAAGCCATATACGGCAATCAGGCCGTCATCCTGAACACCTGGGGCAAGCTCGACGAAGCAATGGCCCTGCTGCAGAAGCAGGAGCGCATCTGTGAGGATCTGGGCGAGCGCGCCTGGCTGCAGGCGTCGTATATGAGCCAGGCCGTGATCCTTGCAGGCTGGGGCAAGCTGGACGAAGCAATGGCTCTGCTCAAAAAACAAGAGTCGATTTGTGAGGAGCTCGGCGATCGCGCGGGACTCCAGGGGTCGTACGGGAATCAGGCGGTCATTCTACAAAACAGGGGCGAGCTCGAAGAAGCTATGGCCTTGCACAGGAAAGAAGAGGCCCTGTGCGAACAACTCTGCGATCGCGTCGCGCTTCAAACCTGCTACGGGAACCAGGCAATTATCCTGCAAGACTGGGGCAAACTTCACGAGGCCGTGTCTCTCTTCAAAAAGCAGGAGTCCATTTGCGAAGAGCTCGGCGACCGCGATGGGCTGCAGCGCGTGTACGGGAACCGGGCAGCCATCCTGCAGGAGTGGGGTCGGATCGAAGAAGCCATGGTCTTGCACAAAAAGAAAGAGGCCTTGTGCGAAGAACTCGGCAATCGCGCCGGGCTCGCGATGGCATATGGGAACGAGGCCGTTATCCTGCGAGCTTGGGGCAAGCGCGATGAAGCCATGGCCTTGCACAAGAAAGAAGAGGCCCTCTGCAAGGAACTCGGCGATCGCGCCGGCTTGCAGGCATCATACGGGAACCAGGCGCTGATCCTACAAAGACGGGGGCCGGCTCGATGAAGCCATGGCCCTGCTCAAGAAGCAGGAGTCCATCTGCAAAGAATTAGGTGAATCGCGCCGCGCTCCAGAAGTCATATGGGAACCAAGCACTCATTCTGCGAGCCTGGGGCAAGCTCGACGAAGCCATGGCACTGCTCAAGAAGAAAGAGGCTATGTGCCAGGAGCTTGGCAATCGCGCTGGTCTCCAGAGCGCGTACGGGTGCCAGGCCCTTATCTTGCGAGACTGGGGCCAGATTGAGGAAGCTATGGCTCTGCTCAAAAAACAGGAGTCCCTGTGCGAAGAGCTCGGCAACCGCGATGGGCTGGAGCGCGCGTACAAGAACCAGGCGATTATCCTGATGAACTCGGGCAAGCTCGATGAAGCCATGGTGCTGCTCAAAAAACAGGAAGTCATCTGCGAGGAACTCGGCAACCGCCCCCGCCTCGCCGAATGCCAGTGCAACATGGCTTTGATAAACATCGGACAGCGGCAGCCTCAATTGGCGCTAGGACGGGAACTCACGGCCGTTGCATACTCGACCTTCAATGAGTTGCAAATGCCGCGTCAAGCCGAAGAAGCGCGCGCGCTGCTCGAGCGCATCGATCGCATGATCGCAGGGTAAACCTTCACCCCACGCTCTGGCGCAGCCACTCCGCGTTGCTCCGCACATTCTCCAACAACGCCGCCGTTAACTCGCCACGCCGCTCGAACAACCGGTATCCTTCTCGCGCCCGCAAATATCCGCGAGCCTCGGGAACTTCGGCGAACAATTGCTCCTCGCCCGCTTCCGCCGCCCGCTTCGCATACCGCTCCCGATTGTCCAGAAGCGCTTTCACCAGGAACGGAACCACGGTCGTATAATCCGCCTGTAAACTCTCGGTCGTTTGCAGATATGTATCTTTGTCCACCTTGCCCCATGTAACGGCCTCGGACGGCGGACACGACGACAACGAACCATCGGTGATCGGCGCCGTCGTGATCTGAGCGTCGAACTGGTAGCCTCGCACGTTCTCCAATCCCAGGATCTGCCCCAGCGCCGGCTCCGGCTGCAAATTGAAATTCTTCGGCACGCCGCCGCCCAGAATAAACGTCGCCAGCCCCTTGGCGTCGCTCTCGAAGAGCCCCCAGCGATGGTACGCGCAGGCTTCGAACACCTCGGCGTGCAGATCGAGCTCGAAATCGTAGCGCTCCTCCACGCCGCTCTCGCGCATGGCCCACAGCTTCATAGAATTGAGAAACACGCTGCCGTCCGAGGGCGCTCCCACAAACACCGGGATCGCCATGCGGTGACAGGCGGCCAGCAGGCCTTCCGGCGCATCCGTCATTTTTTCTTGCGCCGCGTAGAGTTCGCCTAGACGGAAACGCAGCTCGGTCCCTGTCATTTTCTTTTGCAATTCCGGACGCCGCAGGCACGCTGACAAAAAGCGGTCCTGATCGAGCAACATTTGTTCGGGGAACCCGACGTCCGTGACGCGAATGGTCCCCTCTTCGCGCAGCTTGCCGTCGTCGGCGAAGATGGGAACCTCGTGGATCGCGCCGCTCGCATGGCCCAGACTGCGATGACCGTCGTGGTAGCACACCGCGTCCGTCGTGCTGACATAAGCCACCCAACCCGTCTCGAGCAGCGGCAGCAGCCACGTCAGATGCTGCCCGGAAACCGTGACCGGCCCCGCAATGGACAGCGTCAGCGGATAGCCCAATCCGATGGCGCGGTCGAGAATCGCGTAAACGCGGCGCAGATAAGCGCCGCCGAACGCGGGCAGGCAGTCGAGAAAGATTTCATGCAGCGTGGAACACTCGTCAACCCGGCGGGCGCGCAACGAGCGATGATTCGAATCGTTTTTCACCCCTCATTGTATGCCCACGCGACTCGCAGCATGGCCGAAATAGCGGTCGGGAAGCAGCGCGTAAATTAAGACGGCCGAGATGGGATGCATGATTCCCGCCAGCAGGAACACCGGCGCATAGGAGAAATGTACGACCAGATAGCCCGTTCCAAGCTGCGCCAACATGCCCCCGATGGCGCCGCCGCTTCCGGAGAAGCCCGTAACGGTTCCGATCTCCGGGCCGCGGAACATGTCGGCCGGCAGGGTTTGGAGATTCGATACCCACAGTGCGTGCCCGAAGGTGGTGAAACACGTCGCGGCGATGGCCAGACCGGCCGTGGGAACGAATGGCGCGGCAATGGCCACGGGCATAACGGCCGCGCCCAGCGCCATGACGAATTTGCGCGCGCGCGGCAGCGTCCAGCCGGCCTCGATCAACCGCCCCGACAGCCAGCCACCGAAGACGTAGCCGATACCGCCGAAAGCGAAGGGGGTCCAGGAGTACTCGCCGACCTGCGCGAGATCGAAATTGCGTTCCTTGCGGAGATATTCGGGCAGCCAGAAAATGACGAAATAGATGACCGGGTCGGTGAAAAACCGTGTCAGGATCAGCACCCAGCATCCCCGCGCGCCCGCCAGCCGCCACCATGCCGACGCGTTGGCCGTGGCCGGCCTCGATTCGGCCGGAGCCGGCAGGAATGGCTTCAGGCGAGCATATTCCGCGGGCCTGAGCCAGCGGCTGCGATGCGGTGAATCATACAGGACCAGCCATGCCACCAGCCACGCGAACCCCGCCATGCCGGTGAATACGAACGCGGAGCGCCAGCCGAACCGCAGCGCTACGGTCGCGACGACGATCGGGGCGAGCAGCGATCCGATGGACGTACCGGAGTTGAAAATTCCCATGCCGAGAGCGCGCCGCTCGGCTGGAAACCATTCATGGACCGCCTTCGCCGCCGCCGGCCACGCTCCCGGTTCGGTCAGCCCCAGTAGGAATCGGCACGCCGCCAGCGACCATTTACCCTGCGTGAACGCGTGTAGGACCTGCGCCACCGACCATCCCAGCATGGAGGCGGCGAACCCGCGCCGCGCGCCCAGCCGGTCGATGATATAGCCCGACCCCGCGTACATAATCGCGTATGCCAGAAAGAACAGCGCGAGCACGTCCGAGTAGGCTCGCTCGTCCATGCGGAACTCTTTGCGGATGTCGTAAGGAAACGATTCCGAGCGCCTGGCGGTCAAGGTAATTCACGGCTGCGGCCAGGAACAGAAGACCGGCGATAACCCATAGCAGGCGTGGAATTTTCATTTCCTTTGGGAAAATCTTCTCGTCCAGTGTACCGGTTACGCTGCGGGGGTCGCAGCGGCGCGAATTTCCTTTCTGAATTCAGGAAGAAGGCGGTTTGGATTCGTAATTGCTCACTGAACAAGATAGAATGGCCTCTATGAGATTTGCAGCGGTTCTGTTCAGTGTAGCCGCAGTGTATGGCGCCCCGGCTGGCACCCTCAATGTTCAGGACATAATCCGCAAGTCGGTCGCCGCCACCGAGGCGGACTGGAAGGCAGCCCCCCGCTACGCCTTCCTGGAGCACGACATTATCTCAAAGAAGGATCGGAGCAAGACCGCCAAGACCTACGAAGTCCTGATGATCGACGGTTCGCCATACAACAAAATGACCGCCATCGACGGCCACCCGCTTTCAAAGGCGGAACAACAGGCCGAAGATGGCAAGCTGCAGCAGGAAATCTCGAAGCGCAATCATGAAAGCCCCCGCGAACGTGCTCGCCGGATCGCCAAATACCAGAAGGAACGTACCCAGGACGTAGCCATGATGCTTGAGATGGGCGACGCCTTCGCCTACCGTCTGGTCGCCGAGACCAAGCTGGACGGCCACGACGTTTACGAATTCGAGGCGACTCCTAAACCCGGTTATGTCCCTAAGACCCGTGAGACCAAAGTTCTCGTTGGCATGAGGGGCACGCTATGGGTCGACAAAGCGACATACCAATGGGTCAAGGTACAGGCCGAGGTGATACGCCCGGTGAGTTTTTACGGCTTTCTAGCGAAAGTGGGGCCGGGTACCAGTTTTTTACTGGAACAGGAACCGGTCGCCCCGAATGTGTGGATGCCGAAGCATTTTGCCGTGAAGGTGCGGGCTTCAGCGCTAGGCTTCATCAATGAGGACTCAACCGATGACGAGACCTACCGGAATTATCGTCCCATGACGAAAGCTCTGGAACTCCAAGCGATGCGCTAGCCAACAAACAGTCCCTT
The DNA here is from genome assembly GCA_963838885.1 of Bryobacterales bacterium. Taxonomy (GTDB): domain Bacteria; phylum Acidobacteriota; class Terriglobia; order Bryobacterales; family Bryobacteraceae; genus JAICMB01. The sequence continues at coordinate 40,663 of CAWITB010000012.1, forward strand.
CTGACCGACCAAACACCCTCAAGCGCTTACCATAACTGAAACGGTCCAATCGAACTAGGAAGGTGCCTCCGGCCCCATACTCAGCAATCGTGATTGCCGTCACATCTTGCACTCCGGGCCTGCGCTAAACAATGGTGCGGCCGCCTACGTCGCCCTGAGGCGGCCACATTCGGTACGCCTTTCTTCAGAGGACCCTGCGGCGTCCCATGACGAGGCTGACCAGAAAAATGACGAGGAACACGAAGAACAGAACCTTGGCGATGCTCGCGGCAACAGCCGAAAGTACTCCAAATCCGAGTACCGCGCACACGATCGCAACAAGCAGGAACACCAACGCATAATAAAGCATCGTTACAACCTCCGGCGGCAATTGAGCAACTTTGGTTCCATGTAGAATTCGAGTTTGGACGTTAACGTCGAAAGGTCTTGAAAGTGGATCGTTTACGTGGAATCGTGCGGCGCGAAGCCGGCCCGAAATGGCGGGATTCATGAATCCATAAGCGCAAATCCTACTCGGGACGGCACTCCCGGTTACACTATGGGAGACTGTAAGCAATGAGGCATGGACGGCTTATCTTAGCGGTTCTGATATGCATCATCGTGCCGCCGTTGTCCGCCCAATATCGCGCCCGCCGGGGCGTCGCGCCGGCTTCTCCCGCGAGCGTTGGAGCGTATAAAGGCCTGATCGTTTCTTTCCACGGCGCCGTGAAAAAGCTCACCAAGAAAGAACTCCTCCTCGAGTCCGACGAGAATCGGCTAATCACCCTGCGCTGCAACAAGCAGACCAAGTTTTTCAAAGGCGAGGATCAGATCAAACGGTCCGATATCGATCTGGAGACGCCCGTGACCGTGGACGCCAGCGAGGACACGGATCTGAAGATGATGGCGGTGGCGGTCAAGGTCGACCCTGCCAAGAAGAAGAACGCGTTGCAGCCCTAAGTTAGTTCTGAGCGGTTTACAATCCTAACGACGCCGCGGCTCTGCTCGCGGGATATCGCGTTGGCCGGAACATCGCTGTACGGCCCACCGGGCGCCTATCTGGGCCGCCGAACGCCTGAGCGGCAGTACTCCCAAGCACCAGCAGACGATCTAGTAGACAAGAGACAGATCTTCTACTAGAATGTCTTCTAAGCGCAATGGCTCATAATGACGCTAGCGAAAATCGCATCGAGTTGCTTCAGGGCACTCTCGACATGCTGATTCTACGGACTCTGCAGTGGGGATCGCAGCATGGACACGGAATCGGCCAAGCCATCCGGCAGAACTCGGCGGATTTGCTGCAAATCGAGCGTGGGTCTTTATATCCGGCGCTGCATCGCCTGGAAGCTCGCGGCCTGATCTCTTCGGAATGGAAGAGTTCGGACCTGAACCGGCGGGCAAAGTACTACCGCCTGACCGCGGCGGGACGAAAGCAACTGGCGACGGAGCAGTCGAAATGGAAGCTTTTCGTCAGAGCGATCGCGCGCGTGATGCGTCCGGCGCAAGGGAGCGTAACGATGCGGTGGCGCTTTTGGCGAATGGAAACAGCGTGAGACCGATCTCAAGGACGAGATCGCGTTCGATCTGGCGGCCGATGCCGAGGAGCGAATACGCTCGGGTATACCGCCCGATGAAGCCGAACTGGCCAGCCGCCGCGATTTCGGGAACGCGCTACTGCTAAAGGAGAATATTCGCGATATTTGGAGCTGGACCTCATTGCAGCGGCTCGGCTCAAGACGTTCGCTACGGCTGGCGCACCTTGTGCAAGAACCCGTTGTTCACCACGATGGCAGTGCTGTCGCTCGCGCTGGGCATCGGCGCGAATACGGCTATTTACAGCGTTATGGACGCGATCATGATTCGCGCCCTGCCGGTCCGCAATCCCGGCGAGCTGGCGATCCTGAACTGGCGGGCGAAACAGGAACCCGCTGTGGTTCGGGACCATACCGGCAGCAGTTACGACGAGCCGGGAGGCGGTATTACCAGCCCGGATTTCCCGTGGCCCGCTTATGAACTCCTTTGCAATCGGAACAACGTCTTCTCGACCCTTTTCGCATATCAAAATGCGCGGTCAGCTCAATCTGATCGTTCACGGACAAGCCGAAATCGGCCAGGTCGAGTTCGTCTCCGGCAATTTCTTCCGCGGTCTCGGTATCGTTCCGGCCGCGGGCCGGCTCATTGCCGATGGCGATAACCTCGCGCGGCGCATCGCAGGTGGCGGTCCTCAGTTACAGCTACTGGCGCGGCCGGTTCGCGGGAGATCCGGCGGCCATCGGCCAGACCGTAAGCATCAACAACATCCCATTCACGATCATAGGCGTTGCCGCGCCGGAATTTTTCGGCAGTTGCGCCCGGCTCCGCCCCGCTGGTTTATGTTCCGATCATCGAACCGGCCCTCGCTCGCCCGGAATTATGGCAACGAACACGACACAATGTTCATCGATCCGCATTTTTATTGGGTCGATGTGATGGGCCGCCTGCGCCCCGGCGTCACGCTGGCGCGCGCCCAGGCCGAGTTGGCCGCGCGATTCCATCAATTCGCGCTCGCCTCGGCAGCGAACGACAAGGAGCGGGCCGGCCTTCCGGCGCTGTGGGTCGAGGAAGGCGGTTCCGGCCTCGACTCGCTGCGGCGGCGAGTATTCGAAGCCGCTCTTTGTGCTGATGACCATGGTGGCGTTCATACTCGCGATCGCCTGCGCCAATATTGCGAACCTGCTTCTGGCCCGCGCCACCGCGCAGGCGGCGCGAGATGGCCGTGCGGCTCAGCCTGGGCGCCAGCCGCCTTCGCGTGCTGCGGCAATTGCTCACGGAGAGTGTGCTGCTCGCGCTGCCGGGAGGCATTCTCGGTCTGGGTGTTGCCGCCGCGGGGACGCGTTTTCTCGTCTGGCTGCTCGCGGGCGGCCGCGAGGATTTCAGTCTTCACGCGGAGCTTGACTGGCGCATTCTCGTCTTCACAATCGCGGTCGCGTTCGCGACTGGCATTCTTTTCGGACTCGCGCCGGCCATTGCAGCTACGCGCGTGGATATCACCCCGGCGCTCAAGGAGACTCGCGCAAGCGCCCCGAGCCAGCATGGACGCCGCATCGGACTGAGCCAGTTCCTTGTCGTAACCCAGATCGCCCTTTCGCTGCTGCTGGTGCTGGGGGCCGCGCTTTTCGTTCGCACCCTTGCCAATCTTCATTCCGTGGAGATCGGCTTCAACCAGGAGAACCTTCTGACATTTAGCCTCGATGCCAGCCAGGCGGGCTACAAGGAGGCGGCCCTGAAGGCATTTTATTCCCGCATGGAGGAGCGGTTCCGCGTTCTGCCGGGTGTTCGCGCCGTCACTGTGACCGATATGCCGCTGGTTGCCGGTTATAACCATGGGACCGTCGTCTACCTCCCAGGCGCTCCCAAACAGGAACGCCGCGGCGGCCCGAGCACGTCGTACACTTCAGTCGGCCCCACGTTTTTCGAAACGATGCAGCTTCCGATCGTGCTCGGCCGGCCTATCGACTCGCGCGAGGTGGATGGCGCGCCTCTCGCCGCCGTGGTCAACGAAATCTTCGCGAGAAAGTATTTTCCCGGCCAGAATCCCATCGGACGGCGCTTCGGGCTGAGCAACTCGGAGGCTGGCGATCTGACTATCGTAGGCGTCACGAAGAACGCGCGCTATAGCTCGTTGAAGCAGGCGATTCCCCCCGTCGTATACATCTCCTATCTGCAGAACATCGTTGAACGTCCGCCAGTCGCCATGATTTTCGAACTGCGCACTGCGGCTAACCCGGTTGCGCTTGCCCAGACGGTTCGTAAGGCCGTCCATGAAGCCGCGCCGAGCGTCCCCGTCACCGGCATGATGACGCAAACGCAGCGCATCGATAGCGCTATCGTCCAGGAGCGCACCTTCGCCGATCTCTGCACCGCGTTCGCAATCCTTGCGCTTGCGATTGCGTGCGTCGGACTTTACGGCAGCACGGCCTATGCGGTGTCGCGCCGCACCAACGAAATCGGCATCCGCGTGGCGCTGGGGGCCGCACGCCATCGTATTGTCTGGATGGTATTGCGCGAAGTGCTCGCGCTCGCCTGCCGCGGGGCTCGCCATCGGTCTCGTGTGCGCCTGGAGCGCCATGTCCACGATTAAATCTTTCGTGTTCGGCATCAAACCTGCCGACCCGCTCGCGATTTTGTTGGCGGCTGGCATCCTGATCGCAGCCTTGCTTTTGGCCGGTTTTAATCCGGTAACGCGAGCATCCCGGGTCGATCCAGTGACGGCATTGCGGCATGAGTAGCTGAGATCCGGGGCTACGCCGGGGCGGTTTACACTCAGCGCACCGGCAAATGCTGCGCATCATCTTCAAGGTGGGCTTAACATCTGGAATTTCGCCGCGCGGGCTGCGGCGCCGAGTAATTCGTCTTCCGCGGCTCCGTTCCGCGCGCGCCCGTGCAACTGCGCAGGGCATTCGTCGCGCACTATGAGATATGCGGCCGTCTCCTCGCTGCGATGCCTGTCATTCCAATCGATTTTGACGCCGTTCGATTTCGAGATCGCGATATGTTCGGGATCGCTAACCATTGCCGATGTCAATGCGCCCGCTCCACATCGCGCACGCCGGAGATCCGCCGGATCGCCGACAACACACGCTGCGATGCTCCTCACAGCGCTCTTTTGACGCTGCGGATATCGCACTGCTGCGCGAGTAACCCCGAAGCAACCTGCTTAGACATGCCGGGGGAATCGTCGGTACAGATGACCACGACCGGTTCAACATTGGAACAAGACCTTAAGGGTTGCCGGAGCGCAGATCCCATTCGCGCCTTGCTAAAGAATCTGGAACAAAGGCGCGCATACCTTTCCGCCACGGAGGAGGACTTCAATGGATCGATTGCCGACAGGAGCGGATTATTTGTAGCTTACATTGCTTGCCGGCGCCGCGACGTGACGGCCCTGAATTACGAACCCTGCATCCCGCGCGTCGCCTTACACCCCTCGCACGGACAAATATTCCGCAAGTGCTCAAATGAATAAATCCCCGTGTTATGACCGTCGCTCCAAAGTATCCGGATCGCGTAATGCCCGACCTCTTCCACGCTCGTCATTTTCAAAGCGGGCTTAAACATCGGAAACGGCGACGCGGATTCGGACGCCGAGTGATTCGTTTTTTGCGGCTCCGTCCCGTGCGCGCCCGTGCAACTGGCGCAGGGGCATTCGTCGCGCAGATACGCGACCGTATACTCGCTGCGGTGACCGTCCTTCCAATCGATCTTGACGCCCTTCGATTTGGAGATCGCGATATGTTCGGGATCGCTCACCATTGCCGATGTCAATGCGCCCGCTCCACGTCGCGTACGCCGGAGATCCGCCGGATCGCCGCGGCCACGCGCTCCAGTTGCTTCTTGTCCTTAATCTCAACCGTCATGTCGATCACCGCTCCTTCGCCGTTGCGGTGCTCGTCGCCGCGCGCTTCCAGACTGCATATATTGCACTGCTCAGCGAACAACACCGAAGTAAGCTGATTCAACATGCCGGGACGGTCGTCGGTATAAACAACCACTTTGACCGGGAAGTTGGGGCTGCTCGCGCGGGCCCATTCCACGTCGATCTTTCGCTCCACGTCGTACATCAGATTTTGAACGTTGGCGCAGTTGACCGAATGGACTCCAACGCCTTTGCCGCGCGTCACATAACCGACAATGGCCTCGCCCTTGATCGGGTTGCAGCATTTGGCGCGGTAGATCAACAGATCGTCGATGCCTTTCACCTTGATAACGAGGTCGCCGTTCCCATCGGGTTGGCCAGGCGCCCCCGGCGGCGCGGGCTTGGGCGCCTCGACCGCTGCCTCGGCCTGCGGCACGCGATCGGGCGCGACCTTCTGCAAAATCTGCCGCGCGGAAAACTTGCCGAACCCAAGCGCCGCGTACAGGTCCTCCATTTTGCCGCAGCCATAGTCGGCGGCCACCGCTTCAAGATCCGTCCGCGATACTCTGCTGAGCCCAACGCCCAGCCGCCGCGCTTCTTTTTCCAGATACTTCTGGCCGATCTCGACAGCCTTGACGCGTTCCGCCGTGCTGATGAGATGCTTGATCTTATTCCGCGCCTTGGAGGTCTTGACCAGCGCCAGCCAGTCTCTGCTCGGCTGGTGTCCCGGCTGGGTCAGGATTTCGACCACTTCTCCGTTCTTCAGGGCATGGCGCAGCGGAACGATGCGCCCGTTTACCTTGGCGCCGGCGCAGGTATTGCCCACATCGCTGTGGATGGCATAGGCGAAGTCGATCGGCGTGGCGTCGCGCGGAAGCGCGATCACTTTGCCGCGCGGCGTGAAGGTGTAGACCTCTTCCGGATACAGGTCCACCTTCAGCGTGGACATGAAATCCCCTGGGTCGCGCATCTCGCGCTGCCATTCGGCGAGCTGCCGCAGCCACTTCATGCGTTGGTCGTCCGCGCCTACGCCCTTGCGTCCTTCCTTATATTTCCAGTGTGCCGCGATGCCTTCCTCCGCCAACCGGTGCATCTCTTCCGTCCGTATTTGCACCTCGAAGCTCTTGCCGCCCGGTCCCATGACGGAGGTGTGCAGCGACTGATACAGATTCGGCCGGGGGATAGCGATGAAGTCCTTAATGCGGCCCGGAATGGGATGCCAATCGTTGTGAATCACTCCCAGCGCGGCATAGCAGTTCTTGACGGAATCGGTGATGATGCGTATCGCGAGCAGGTCGTACACCTGGTCGAGCTCAATCTTCTGCCGCCTGAGCTTCTGATGCACTGAGTAGGCCCGCTTGACGCGCCCTTCCACGCGCGCCGGAATGTTCTCGCGCGCCAGATTCACCTCAATGGTGTGCCGCACCGTTTTCAAAAATTCCTCGTTCTGCTCGCGCTTCGATTCGATCTCGCGCTCTAATTCGGCGGCCGCTTCGGGCTCCAGGTACTTGAACGAGAGGTCCTCGAGCTCGCCACGCATCTTGCCCATGCCGAGGCGATGCGCTATGGGGGCGTAAATCTTGAGGGTTTCTTTCGCGATCTGCACCTGACGTTTCTGCGATAGCGCTTCGAGCGTCCGCATGTTGTGCAGACGATCGGCCAGTTTCACCAGGATCACGCGAATGTCATCCACCATGGCCAGCAGCATCTTACGGACGCTCTCGGCCTGCAGATCTTCGCGCGAGTACTCGGAAGCCTTGCTCAACTTCGTGACGCCATCGACACAGCGCGCCACCTCTTCGCCGAAGCCGTTCCTGATGTCCTCCATCGTCAGGCCGGTATCTTCCACAGTATCGTGCAGCAGGCCGATTTCGATGCAGACCACGTCCATTTGCATGTCGGCGAGGATATGGGCCACGCTCAGGGGGTGCAGGATATAGGGTTCGCCGGAGTCGCGCTTTTGGATTTTGTGCGCCTCGCGAGCCACACGATAGGCCTTTTCGAGCTCCGCCAGGTCTTCGTTCGGCCGCAGCGCGCGAACCTTCTGCGCCAGCTCGGAATAGAGCTGCTCGGCTCGATCGGTCGCTTCGGCCACTTCTATCGACTGCACTTTACTTGATGGTAACAATGGTCCGCGCCTGCGTCCCCCGCCTGAGTCCTGCACGATGCCGGCCGCATCTTATAAGTCGTGCACCCTGCCCGCAAACCGCCTACAATTGCTAGGACAGGCCCGATGCCGCTCTCGACACTAGCCCCGCCCGAGGTGCGTTCCACCGAGGCGACCAGCCTCTTGGACCAGATCGGCAATACGCCCTTGTTGAAGCTGGAGCGTATGGCGGCGGACCTGCCGGGCGTCGAAATCTTCGCAAAAGCGGAGTTTTTCAATCCCGGGGGCTCCGTGAAGGACCGCGCCGCCCTGAATATGATTATCGATGGCGAGCGCTCCGGCGGGCTTACTCGCGACAAGGTAATCCTGGACGCAACCAGCGGAAACACGGGAATCGCCTACGCCATGATTGCGGCGTATAAAGGCTATCGCGTGCTCCTGTGCCTGCCGGCCAACGCCACTCACGAGCGCAAAAACATCTTGTACGCCTACGGCGCGGAGTTGATTCTGACCGACCCAGCGGAGGGATCCGACGGGGCGATCCGGAAATGCCGCGAAGTCTACGCCGAAGATCCGGATCGTTACTTCTACCCGGACCAGTACAACAATCCCGCGAACTGGCGAGCCCATTACGACGGCACGGCGATCGAGATCCTGAACCAGACCAACGGCCGCATCACGCACTTCGTCGCCTGCATGGGAACCAGCGGCACCTTTGTGGGGACGTCTAAACGCCTGCGCGAAGATGCGCCGCGCGTCAGGTGTATTTCCGCCCAACCCTCGTCCGGCTTTCACGGTTTGGAAGGCTTGAAACATATGCCGACCGCGATCGTTCCCGGCATATACGATGCCGATCTGGCCGACGACAACATCTGGATCGAAACCGAGGACGCTTACGAAATGGTGCGCCAAATGGCGCGCGACGAAGCGCTTCTGGTCGGCATCTCTTCGGGAGCGAACCTCGTAGCCGCGCGAGAGATTGGGCGCCGCCTCGTCAACGCCGGCGAGCGGGGCGTGATCGTGACGATCCTGGCCGACAGCGCCTATAAATACCTGAGCGAACCTTTCTGGCATGATTGAAATCGAGAAGACGGCGTGGGAGACGATGGTTGCCCACGCCCGGAATACGTTTCCGAACGAATGTTGCGGAGCGATGTTGGGCCGCTTGGACGAGGGCCGGAAGATTGTCACGCTGGCCGTTCCCATCGAGAATGCGTATGCCGGCGCGCAGCAGGCGCGTTATGAAATTCAGCCCGGCGATCTGCTGGCGGCCGAACGCGAAGCTCGCAGCCGCGGCATGGAGCTGGTCGGGATCTTTCATTCACATCCCGATTGCGACGCCTATTTTTCGGAAACCGATCTTAAAAATTCTTGCCCCTGGTACTCTTTCGTCGTGCTCTCGGTGAAGAACGGCCGTTTCGATCACGCCAACAGCTTCATCCCCGACCTGGACCAGACGCGGGCGGATAAGGAAGAATTGATTTATGGCTAAGATTTTGATTCCTACGCCATTGCGGCAATACGTGGATAAAAACGATTCGGTCGAGCTGAGCGGCGCGACGGTGGGCGAAGTATTGAACGCGCTCACGTCGCAATACGGCGACCTCAAGCGCCATTTGTTCACCGATCAGGGGAAGCTGCGCAGTTTCGTGAACGTCTATGTCAACGACGAAGACATTCGTTATCTCCAGAAGGATGCGACGCCGCTGCATGACGGCGACACCGTCTCGATCGTTCCGAGTATCGCGGGCGGATCGACCGCCGTCGCGCCGCCTCCAGCGGCGGTTACGCTCGATAAGGACGAGATCCTGCGCTATAGCCGCCATCTCATCATGCCGGAAGTCGGCATGGAGGGCCAGCTCAAACTGAAGAACGCCAGCGTGGCGCTGATCGGCGCCGGAGGTCTGGGAGCGCCCCTGGGCTTATATCTTGCGGCGGCCGGCATTGGCCGCATCGGCATGGTCGATTTCGACGTAGTCGACTTTACCAATCTGCAGCGCCAGGTGATTCACGGCACCAAGGACGTCGGCAAGAAAAAGCTGGACTCAGCCGCCGAGTCGATCGCGGACATCAATCCTTATGTGAAGGTCGAGAAGTACGATACCGCGCTGACGAGCGAAAACGCCCTCGACATTCTTGAAGAACTACGACATTGTCATCGACGGCACCGACAATTTCCCCACGCGTTATCTGGTGAACGATGCTTGCGTGTTGCTTGGAAAGCCGAATGTTTACGGATCGATTTTCCGCTTCGAGGGTCAGGCGACGGTTTTCGCGTATCAGGACGGCCCCTGCTATCGCTGCCTTTATCCCGAGCCGCCCCCTCCGGGGCTCGTTCCAAGCTGCGCGGAAGGCGGCGTCCTGGGGATACTTCCGGGCACCATCGGACTGATTCAGGCAACTGAAGCGGTGAAGATCATTCTCGGGATAGGCGAGCCGCTGGTCGGACGCCTGCTGCTCTACGATGCCCTCGGCATGCGCTTCCGCGAGTTGAAGCTGCGCAAGAATCCGGATTGTCCGGTGTGCGGCGAGCATCCCACGATTACGAAGTTGATCGATTACCAGGAATTCTGCGGCGTTCCGCATCAGCCGCAAGCGCCCGCTTCAACCGACGGCGACATCGACCCCACGGAGGTTAAAGCTAAAATCGACCGCCATGAGCCGTTCACGCTCATTGATGTCCGCGAGCCTCACGAATACCAGATTGGCCATATTCCCTATGCGCGGCTGATTCCGCTCGGCGAATTGCCCAAGCGCGTGAACGAGCTCAATAGCGCGGACGAGATCGTGGCGCATTGCAAGAGCGGAACGCGCAGCGCCAAAGCGGTTGAGTTCCTGAAGCAGGCGGGATTCAAGAAGGTCCGCAACATGAAGGGCGGCATTCTGGCGTGGAGCGATAAGGTCGACCCCAGCGTTCCGAAGTATTAGCGGCTAAGCAAAGTGATTAAGCGGCCCGCGGCCTTTTCCTAGATCCGGCGCGGTACGGATCGCTTCGGTGACATATCGCTTCGCTGCCTCCGACCGCCCGCCGCACGTCCTCGCCGCGAGCCAAACCCGCCGCGATCGCCGGCCGCGCACGCACAACCTGTTCCGTGCGTGCGCGTGCTTTGCAGGCGCTCGCTCGCGTAGACGTGGAAGCCGTCGAATAACAAAACATCGAGCGCCTCTTTTCCCGCAAGATGGCCGCCTTTGATCAACGCTCCGCGAGCGCCTAGATCGACCAGGATCTTTGCCGCCTGTTTCATCTGTTCCGGCGTGGTCACTTCCCCGCCCGTTAGCGTCGCGGCCTCGGGAAGGTTCGGCGTGATCAGAAAGGCGCGCGGGATCAGGATGCGCTTGAACGCTTGTACCGCCGCGGGATCCATCAGCGCGGCGCCATGCTTGCCGATCATGACCGGATCGATCACGATGGGCGCTTCACACCCCTCCAGCGCCGCGCCCACCGCTTCAATGATGGCGGCGTTCCCGAGCGCCCCCAGCTTGATCGCGTCCGGCGGAATATCTTCGAGCACGGCTCGAATCTGTTCTTCAACCAAATCGGGCGCCAGGCAATGAACCCTCGTCACGCCGGTCGTGTTCTGGACGGTGAGAAGCGTGATAGCCGCCGCGCCGTAGACGCCGAAGCGATGAAAGGTCTTCAGGTCGGCCTGAATGCCGGCCCCGCCGCTGGGGTCGGAGCCGGCGATGGTCAGGGCAACCGGAGTTCCCGCGCTCACGTACTCAGAATCGCATCACTGCAAAGTAATACGCTGAGCGGAGGTGACGCCGGCCGAATTTGTGACTTGCACGGCCACGCTCGCGATGGTCGAATCATCGCCCAGGATCGGGAACGTCGCGAGCAGCGTGAACATTCCGCCGGCCTGGTTGGCCGCGAAATAAGTCTTGAACTGGCTTGTGGCATCGGCTTCAATCAGACCCGGCTGAATCGTGTTGCCCTTGGCGTCGTAAAACGTGAAGCCGAGCTGCGAGACAGAGTGAGTATTATCGAAACCGGCGATATTCACGTCCACGGCGTCGATTCGCCTGATGCTCGAGGCGGTGGTCACATTGACCATCGAGGGCGCGATCGGAACCGACAATTGAGACGTCGCGCCGGCCAGGGTCAGCGTAAACACAATGGTTCCAGCGGTCGTCCCCGTCTGAAATGCGATGTTCGGCTGGGCATTGAACTTGCCGATCGAGTCTCCCGCCGCAACCGTGAAGCTGGTATTATTCGCCGGGCCGGATAAAAACGCGATGGCGGGATCGTTCGGCAACCCAGGCGCGGGCTGAAAGGCCATGGTCAGCGTGCCTCCTCCGGCAACTTTGGAAGCCGACGCAAGCTGAATCGAAACGTTCATCTGCTGACTGCTGGAGGCCGCTGCGGAGCTCACGACGATCGCGCCCGCGGGCAGCGGCGGATTTTCTCCTACTCCCGTCAATGGAAACGTCCGCTGGTCGATGGTTAACGTTCCGGCGAACTGAGTCGCGGATTGCGGGGCGAAGGCGATTTGAAAGGTCTTCGAGCCGCCCGCCGCGATCGCGAGGGGCATCGAAACGCCGGTTTGCAGACTAAACGCCGCTCCCGTGACCGCAATCGCCCCAACCGAGACCGGCACGCTATTCGGATTCATGAGCGTGAACGTTTTTGTCAAGCTCGTTCCCCACTCGACCGGACCGAAATCGGCGGTTGCTCCGCCGGCGAGCTGCGCTTGCCCAAAGCTCACGAGAGCGGCCGGCACTGCTTGCGCGCTAATGATCGCCGTCATGGTATTCACGGAAACGACGGCGCTGTACGAACCTGGCGAATTCGGGCTGAACGCAACTGTAAATAGCTCCGGGTTCAGCGGCGAGACCGTGCATGGATTGGTGCAATTCGTCGTGAACGCAAATCCCGTGCCCTTGACGCCGATCAGAACCGACACCGGACCCGGCCCGGTGTTCTTGACATGAAAACGGATGCTCGCGGTATCGCCGGGCGCGAACGCGCCTGCGTTGTAGATTGATCCGACCAGAGTGTCGTTGCTGCCGTCAAACTGGAAAATCTGCAACTGCGCCGATGCCCCGAGTTGCAGGAGCGCGCCGGCGAGAATGAGGCGGCCAATCATTGCGCGGCCAATCATTGCGCCACCTCCGGAAGCTGAAACACGTTCAGGCTTTGCGGCGTAATCTGTACTGCGAATAAGCCCCCGCCGGAGGTACGGGCCACCACCCAGTTCTTGCTCATGCTCTCGAATGAGCTGACCTCGAAACCCGCGCTCGCGACGCGTTCGACGCCGTTCCCATCGCGCAACACGATTTCGCCTTTCCGGGCAAACAAGACATCGCCGTTTCCGAGCAGCATCGCGGGAGAGCGCACACCCACAAGCAAGACCTCCTTACCGGGGTCCGCATCCGCCAGAGAAATATCGGATCTCCATATGCGCTCGCCCCGGCGCACGATGGCCGACGCGGTCCGCGGAGCTGTGACGGCAATGGATAAAACGTCGCCGCCCCAATCCACCGCTTGCGCTTGGCCGCCGGCAAACTGCAGCAGCCTGCCGGAATAGTATGCCAGCGCCGGTGTCCCCGTTGAATCGAATGCGAATTGCGCCGGTCCGCCCGCCGCCGGATATCGCGCCGCGATCTGGTTGGTCGAGTCCAGAACCAGGATTTCGGCATCCGTTTTGACCAGTCCGGCTGTGCCCGAAAACGCCGCCGCAACCGCGTTCTGAACACCCGCGCCGGAGAGGATGAACGTCCCCGGAATGCCGACCACGGCATTCACCGCGCCCGTGGAATCCCGTACCGCTCCCAACGACGGCGCCGTCACCAGCGGCTGCGCCAACGCCAACGCCGGCGCAATCAGGGAAATAAAGAATCTCCGTTTCATCACGGATGCCCTATGGTGAGAGTCGGCGTACCGATCTGCAGCGGAGTCGTCGTCGGACCGGCCGGCAGCGCCCCTTTCACCGTAGCCTCGCGAAACGCAAATCCCGCGCCCGCCGCCGCCCCGATCGCGCCGATCCAGAGCCACTTCTTGCGCGAAGCGTGCGAGGCCGTGAACGTTCCTTCCCCGCCCGCTTTCACGGCATCGCTTAAAAACTGAGCAACGGCCAACCCGGCGCGAGCTTGCCCTTTCGAAGCCGTGACGCGGATCTCAAAAGCGCCCGGATTCTTGTTCCATTGCATGCCCCAGACGGTCGCGATGCCGTCCGATTTCGTAGTTACGATTTCGTTTTTCCCGCCCGACGGAAACGTGCCGCTGGGACCGTCGCCAGGGAGTTGAAAACTGACGGTCGCGCCTTCAACCGGCTTGCTCGCCTCGTCGGTAACGCGCACGGCCAGACCGCGCGTGGCGCGAGATCCCACGGCGGAAACCGCGCCATCGCCCTCGATGATGCGCAATTGAATTACGACGGGAGGAGCGGTGTCGGCGCCCTTGGCAAGGGCCGCAACGACGCACGCGGCCAGCACGATCGCGACGGGACCTCTGGCCAGGGGACGGATTTCTCGGCTCACGTATATCCGTGTGAACGGGGAGGGAATATTCTCAGGAAAAAGGCGCGGGAGGCGATGGTTGGCGGGGCGATCTCAACGCACGGCAAGGCGCCAGATCGCTTCGGCAAGCAGCGAAACGCCGGCGAGGAAACCGATGCCGCCGATGGCCACCGCCACGGCGCATGGCACAACGCAACCGATGCAGCCGCCCGCCTCCGGTCCTCGCGCACAACGTTTCATCTTCATATGTGTCAGATCATTCGACGGACCAGCGCGAAAACTGTTACTCGGATTCATACGCCGCTTCAGATTGCCGCGCGAGGGAGGCTGCAATCATGTGGTACGTTGCGTCCTTTTTCGCGCCAGCCGATGGCGACGCCCTCGCCACGGCGGCAGCGTTTACTTGCCGAAGCAGTTGCCAAAGAAGGTTGGGTAACTATATAGTTGACAAAGCAGGCCGCGAACGGCTACTATCTAAGGCGTGGCTAAAGACGAAGGACGATCGACGCTCACGATTCGCTGCCCCCACTGCACAAAACTGAATTTGGTGACCAAGAAGGACTTCAGCGGCAGGGATCAGATTGCATTCAAGTGCGCGTCGTGCGGGAACAAATCACCCTACCCAACCCGGACGCGCCCGCTCCTGCGAAAAGCGGTTAGGTCGTCTTTTTTCGCTCCTTCTTCCGCTCCCGGACCTTTTTCAGCCGTTCTTCTTCCTTCAAATAGTCTGCTTTTGAGACCGTGAACAGCTTAGGGACGGCGGTATCGAACCGCTCCGCTTCTGTGTTGCCGGGAACCGGCGGCGCTGGCTGTGGCTTCATGAATTGTTCTCGCTTTCGTTTGTCTTTGTTCTAGGTCGAGCGGGCAGGATATAGCGGGCATGAGCATCGCGGAGCACGTTAGCACTGTGTTGATGGATGAGATAGCCCTTCAGTCTCATGCTTTCTAAAAGCCTTTTCGCTGCGTGCCATTTGGGCAGAGTGGGAACCAACCGTAGACACTCGCTGACGTTTATGCTGCTGTGCTCGACGACGAAGTTTAGAATGCGCTTTTCCTCTGCTGTGAGCGACTGGGCCACAAGCTCGCCAAATATTGTGGCTACATCTTTGTCAATGAAAAACTTTCGCTGTTTCAGATCGTTTCTAAGGGTCACTCGAACGGTGCTCGCGCCAGCTCCCGTGATCGTCTGCTTAAATTCTGGGAGCGGGAGACTCATGCCGGTCATTGAGTCTCGCATACGGCGCGTTCCTTCGCCGTGTCCCTTAATGAGATCGAGATAAAACATCGCGTCCATTAGATGCGGATTTCTTGGGCTATGACTGCCGTATATGTTTTCGGAGGTGATCGTTGGAGGAAATCCACCGGGACTCTCTATAACCAGTTTGTCGTCGAACATTTTTACAAAGACATTCATGTTGCGCAGTCCGTACGAGCGA
Source organism: Bryobacterales bacterium (assembly GCA_963838885.1). Taxonomy (GTDB): domain Bacteria; phylum Acidobacteriota; class Terriglobia; order Bryobacterales; family Bryobacteraceae; genus JAICMB01. Next base: position 56,039 of record CAWITB010000012.1, read on the forward strand.
TGGACGCACGCATTGACCAGGGCCTCATCCCATGCTGGTTTGGGATACTCGGGTGCGCTGAAAAACTTGCCGTCGTTCCCAAGCCTAGAGAATTCTCTTAACTGGCTCTCTACGACTTTTGCGGACTCTTCTATCAGAAACGGAATCGGACCCTCGATTGGGATACGCTTGATGATATTGTATTTGTCTCCTGAAAGCTCGACCTCGCCATTGACCCTCAGAAACAAAATTTTGCAACCCGGGAAAGATAGTAAAGGATCGTTAGCAAATAACAGCGCACACGCATTGTTTGGAACAAATCTACCGTTGTGTATCTTCCCGAGATGACGATGCGAGAGTAGATCGACGTCGCTGTGTTCTCCAGTTAATTTGCGAAGGGTCTTCAGCCCGTCCAAGAACCTTCGCATAAGCGTGTCTCGATTGAAGTCGTTCGGGTATTCGAGAGAGCACAGTTCTTGCTCGAACGCTAACTGCCCTTTATCGTTTTGGAGTTCTCGGATCTCTTCGGAAGTGAGTTTGTGCTTGGAATCCCCAATTCTAACAAACGCATTCCCGCTGGTATCAAAAACAACCTTGTTTTCGTGATAGAAGACCCTGAATAAGACGATGAAGCTTTGCCTGCCGTCACGTCCGCGTATCGCGACCAATTTGCTTTGCGTGCGAGTTTCCGAGCAGTAGATAAATGCGGCCTTCTCAATCGCGTTAAGCTGGTCTTGGCTCAACTGGTGACAGCCAGCGATCTTGCCGTCGTCCTCGATTCCGACGGCAAGCAATCCTCCGCTTGGAGCGGTGTTAGACCACATTGAGAAGTACTCTCCAAGCGCCTTCGGATGAATCCCGGGCTGGTGTTCGCTCCCAGCAGCGGCTCTCTGCCAATCGCCTCATTAGCTCTTCGTTATCGCTGAGGTCGAAAATCTCGTCCGGCGTAAGTAGCGCAGAAGGCGTTTCGAATGAGAAGCTTATCTGAGACATCTGAAGGTATACGAGAAGCGGGCGAGTACTCGACTGATTACTCGCCCACGGTTGCTACTTGCGTTTTCCACGACGCTGCCTTTGGATTCTTTTTCAGTTCTCCCGGTCGATTCTCCTGCTTTTTACCGGTCAGCTGATCGAAGGTCAGCCGCTTGCCGATAACTGGCCCCGTACGGCAAGTCGAATCGCTCCGCGTCGTTCATCGTGCGATTGTTGAACCGAAAGGCCTGTTCATCCAGGTAGCGAAACAGATGGAACGGCTCAACGCTGAAATGTAAGTCCATGACCCGCGCTTCATGAGCTCCAGAAGTTCTCAAGGCCGTTCGTATGGACTTGCCATCCACGTATTCGACGGCGTGATCCACAACGTGATGCTCGAATCCTCGAGACCTTCGTACGACTTCAGAGCATCGCTGTAGAGGGCGGATCCGGCTTCAACATGCTGCCGTACTTCAGCCTGAAGGGCTTTCTTCTTGCGGTTTCGTATACACCTTTGTGCGGACCTTGGCCGCCGCGCTCAAGGATGCCCATCACCTGGTCTTTATCCTTGCCGCCGGTGCCCGTGATCTTGCGCGCCCGATTCTCGGCGTGCATGTTCCGCGCCTTTCCGCCGATAAAAGTTTCGTCGGCTTCCACATGGCCGGAGGCTTTTCGCCGAGTCCATCGCAGCGCGAAGCGAATGCGATGATCCAGGAACCAAGCGGTTTTCTGGGTCACGCCAATGGCGCGGTGAACCTCAGACGACGATACCGTTCTTGCAGTTCACGATCCGCCACATGGCCATGATCCACTTATCCAGACCGATAGGCGAATCTTCCATGATGGTCCCGGTCTTCAGGGTGAACTGCGGGGCGGGGTGTTTTTCGCGGCAATACCAGCGGTTGTACTTTTCCAGGAACAGAACATTTGACGATACCACATTCGGACAGGTGACGCCATCCGGCCAGCGGCGCGCTACGAGGTATTTGCGGCAGTTGGCAGGATCGGCGAAGTAAAGGATCGCTTCCTGAAGGGTCTTGGGTTCGGCGACTTCCATGCTTCAATAATAGCGGAGATCGTCTATTTTGTCAACTATAT
>CAWITB010000013.1:0-146778 GCA_963838885.1 Bryobacterales bacterium
CTCGGCTATTCCACGCACGCCATGGTGTCGCTGCCGGTGTTGAATCCCTCCACGGTCCTGAACTCCGGCTTCGACACATACCGGTTAATGGATCGTCACAACGACATGCGCGCCATGCTGCCCAAGCTCGCATTCGCCGCCGATCGGCCCTCGTTCTACCTGCTGAACGCCGGTGAAACGCATTATCCCTACGCTCTGCCCGGTGAGCCCAAAGACGAGTGGCCGCGCATCAGCGGCGTGCACGGCGTCTTCAAACATCTTGACGATCACGTCGTGGGCGGCAAACTACGCCGCGCCCGAGGCAAGATGTTCGATCCCGCCAAACTCCGCATCCTGCGCCGGCGCCAGATCGATGCCGTAAAATATCTCGATACCGTGGTCGAAGAGCTGTTCGATCTCGTCCCGAAGAACACCTACATAACCATCACGTCGGATCATGGCGAGCTCTTCGGCGAAGACGGATATTTCGGCCATGGGCCTATCCAGCATGAGAAGGTTCTTGAAGTGCCCTTTCTCGAGGGCAAGATCCGATGACGTCACAACGTCTTCAGAGCCACGGCCGCGGGAAAGCGGTTTCCGACGGAGGCCGATTTTTCAACGAAGTGGTTTTCGCCAACTTCCGCAACCTGACGCCACGGCAATTCGCGCCGCCGCAATCATCTGCGTGGTCATGCCCTAGCCGTCCTTGCGCGCCATCCGCATAACAGCGCCGGGCCGCGGCTCGCCTACATCGGTCCGGGCGCGGGCTTCGCGTTTCTCGGCTCGTTCCTAACGTTGCTTTCTTCCTTCTCGCCAGCCTCGCATCTATTCTGTTCTGGCCCTTCCGCATCGCTTGGCTGTTCCTGCGCCGCAAAGGAGCCTTCACCCAAGCGCACGTTAAGAAGATCATCTTTCTCGGACTCGACGGTCTCGATCCCAACCTCACGGAGCAGTTCATGGCGGAAGGCAAGCTCCCGAACTTCGCCAAACTGCGCGACGAGGGCGGCTACAGCCGCCTCCGCACCACCTTCCCGGCGCTCTCGCCTGTAGCCTGGTCCATTTTCGCCACCGGCGTCAATCCTGCCAAGCACAACATCTTCGACTTTCTCAATCGCGATCCGCGCACCGACGTTCCCGAGATATCGTCCGCCAAAGTCCGCCCCCCGCATCGCATCTTGCGGCTCGGCAGGTTATGCATCCCGCTGTCCCGCGCCGCCGTCGAGTTGCGCCGCAAAAGCGAGCCATTCTGGAAGATTCTCGGCCGCCACGCCATCGCAAGCACCATCTTGCGCATCCCAATTACATTCCCGCCGGAGCGCTTCAAAGGCCGCTTGCTCTCCGCTATGCGTACGCCCGACCTGCGCGGGACGCAAGGTACGTTTTCCTGGTTTTCGGCGCGCTCCGAAACGGCCCCCTGCGAGAGTGGCAATCGCCTGCCGCTCACGCCGAGCCAGGACGGATTCCATGGAGCGCTGAGCGGTCCGGCGAACGGGTTCGTCGTGGATGCTCCGCCGCTCGAAATCCCGTTCCGCATCCGCCCCGATGGCGACGGCGCCTTTCTCGATATCCAGGACGAAACGTATGCCCTTCGCCGCGGCGAATACACGCCCTGGATTAGATTGTCCTTTCATGCCGCTCCCGCCGCACGCATAAAAGGCATCGTACGTTTCCTGCTGACGAACACCGGCGCGGATCTCTCGCTTTACGCCACGCCGGTCGAAATCGACCCCGAAAATCCCGCGCTCCCCATCAGCCATCCCCGCCATTACGCCGTCTATCTGGCGAAGCTTCTCGGATCTTTCGCCACGCTCGGCATGGCCGAAGACACGTGGGCTTTAAATGAAGGGGCCATCGACGAAGACGCCTTCCTGAAGCAGGCCAAGCTGATCCAACACGAACGCGAAGCCATGTTTTTCGCTGCGCTGGACCGCACGCGCCGCGGCGTGGTGGCCTGCGTCTTCGATACCACCGATCGCGTGCAGCACATGTTCTTCCGCCACCTCGATCCCACGCGCTCGCCCAACCATCTTCACCGCGGCGTAATCGAGGATCTCTACCGCGACATGGACCGTGTGGTCGGCCATACGATGCGCTACGCCGGTCCCAAGACCGTCCTGTACGTTCTCTCCGATCACGGCTTCCGCGCCTTCCGCCGCGGCGTGAACCTGAACGCCTGGCTGCGCCAGCGCGGCTATCTGGCGCTCCACGACGCCGCGCTCGAAGGCGGCGACTATTTCGGCGGTGTCGACTGGAGCCGCACCCGCGCCTACACCTTCGGCCTCGGCGGACTCTATCCGATCTTGAAGGCCGCGAGGCCCAGGGCGTCGTTGCCCCCGGCGACGCGTCCGCCCTCAAGCAAGAACTGATCGCGCAGCTCGTCAATCTACGCGATGAAGAAGCCGGGAAATATTGCCATCGACAACGTTTACGAAAGCTCCGAAATTTATAACGGTCCATACCTGGCCGCGGCGCCCGACATGATTGTGGGCTATGCAGCCGGTTACCGCGCGTCCTGGGGCGCTGCCGTGGGCAAGGTCGCGGCTCGCGTGTTCGAGGATAACGAGAAAGCCTGGAGCGGCGATCATTGCGTCGATCCGCTGCTCGTTCCGGGGGTGCTCTTCTCAAACCGCAAGTTCGATTCGCACAACAATCCCGGTATTGAAGATTTAGCTCCCACCACGCTGCGATTGTTTGGAATCGAGCCGCCCGCTTGGATGGACGGAAAACCGCTCGTCAACTTTGCTTAAGCCCAGTCCTGAAACAACCCGCTCCACCATCCCCTCGCGAGCAACCATTCCCGCGCGATCCCCCATCGCCACGCGATCCCCCCTCCTCACGCGATCCTCCATCCCCCCGAGAGCCCCCACCACCATGCGAGCCTCCATACCAAGCCGCGATCGCCAGGGAGCGGTTGTTCGGTTCGCCCGCCCACTGGCTTTCATCGCTCTTGCGCTCTCACTTTCCACTGCGTGCTCGCACGGCGCACGCGGCAAGAAAGTCGTCGTCATTGGCGTGGATGGCATGGACCCCGGCTTCGTGGAGCGCCATTGGAGCGCGCTTCCCAACCTCGCCGCCATTCGCGCTCGCGGCGGATTCTCGCGCCTTCGCACCACCACGCCGCCGCAAAGCCCCGTCGCATGGTCGACGTTCATAACGGGCCTCCCCCCGGCGGCTCACGGCATATTCGATTTCGTGCAGCGCGATCCTTCGACCATGCAGCCCTATTCGTCCGAAAGCAGGACCGAAGACGCCCGCTTCGCGCTGCCGCTCGGTCCCTATCTGTTGCCGCTCTCCGGCTCCCGCGTGGTCCTGCTCCGCAAAGGCGCCGCCTTCTGGAAATTGCTTGACGACCGCGGCATCCCGGTCACGATCATGCGTATCCCAGCGAATTATCCGCCCATCGCCGCCGGCCAGGGGCTCGCCGGCATGGGCACGCCCGATCTTGAAGGTACGCTTGGCACGTTCAGCTTTTTCACGTCCGAACCCACGGAGCTCGAGCGCTCCGTCCCCGGCGGTCACATTTTCACAACTCAGATCGTCAACGGCCGAGCCGTTCTGCAAATCCCCGGTCCTCCCAATCCTCTGCGCAAGGATCACGCGACGTCATACGCGACCCTCACCGTCGACGTAGATCCCGAACGACCCCTCGCGCGGCTTTCGATCGGCGGCCACGAAAGTATCCTGCGCCCGGGCGAGTGGTCGGACTGGATCGCGGCCGATTTCCCTCTGTTCCCGCACATCGCCTCTGCCCATGGCATATTTCGCGCCTTCGCCAAACAACTTCATCCCACCCTCGATCTCTACATCTCGCCCATTAACGTCGACCCGCTCGCCCCCGGTCTTCCCATCTCCACCCCAGCCTCCTTCAGCCGTCGCATCGTCCAGGAAACCGGCCGCCGGTTCTATACCCTCGGTACTCCCGAAGACACCGCCGCGCTTCGCCAAGACATTTTCGACCTCGCGCAATTCCTCTCTCAAACACACCTGGTGCTCGACGGCGAACGCAGCCTGCTTTCCTATTCCCTGAGCCGCTTCCACGACGGCCTTCTCTTCTACTACTTCTCCGTTGTCGATCAGAACTCGCACATTCTGTGGGGTAAGCACGAGGCCGAGCTGCTCGATTTTTATCGCGCCGTCGACGCTTCGATCGGCGACGTCGCGCGCCGCGAGCCTTCCGCCGATCTGATCGTCATGTCTGACCACGGCTTCACCGCCTTCGACCGCGCCGTCAATCTCAACGCCTGGTTGTACGATCGCGGCTTCCTCGCTTTGAACGTGCCGCCCGGCGAGGACGCCCATCTCGGGAATATCGATTGGGCCAACACCGAAGCCTACGCCCTCGGCCTCAACGGGTTGTATCTCAATCTCTCCGGTCGCGAGCGCCACGGCATCGTTAGGCCCGGCGAGCGCAGTCGCGAGATCGTCGCAACGATTCGCGAACAGCTCCTCGCCTTCCGCGACCCCGATAACGGCCGCCAGGTAGTCGAGGCTGTCGACGAAACGAACGCTGCGCCCGCCAATGCCCGCATCGCCCCCGATCTCATCGTCGGCTACGCTCGCGGCTACCGCGCCTCCTGGCAAACCGGTCTTGGCGATACGCCCGCGGCCGTGGTGCAAAACAACGACGACCCCTGGATCGGCGACCACTGCATCAACGCCGCCGACGTACCTGGCGTCCTCTTCACAACCGGAAAACTGCGCGTTTCCAAGCCCGGTCTCGAGGATCTCGCTGTCACGATCCTGCGCTTATTCGGCGTCTCTCCCGCGCCCGGGATGCGAGGTCGCTCGATATACTAGCCACAGCGCAGTGCTTTCGAAGACCAGCGTAAAATTGAATAAATCTCTCTGCCGGCGCGCCCGCAAGGTGGCCGAAAAGGCGGGCTACAGCTCGCTCGAAGAATTCATCGAGCACGTGCTTGAAAAGGACCTCGCGCGGCTCGAGGAAGCCGAGTCGAAAGAGGAGCTGGTAAAAAAACTGAAGGGCCTGGGTTATCTCGATTGATTCCAGTTGATCTCGGCGCGCAAGCTCTTCCCATGCTCGTCGCCGTAAGCGCCGCCTGGGGCTGCGCCATGGCGTGGGTCTTCCGCCGCTTCTCGAACGGCGTCGTCCTGCGCCTCACGACCAACCACATCGTCGCGCACCTGCTTGAATTCCAGCTCTTCCTCGATGAGCCGAGTATCGTTCTTCGCGCGCAGCGCGATCTGATACGCGCCAACCTGCGCCTGCTGGGCCAAATCGCCCTCCCATCTCTAATTCTCGTCGTCCCGTTCATTCTTCTGCTGGCGCAACTCGATGCCCTCTACGCCCACGCGCCGCTGCCCGCGCACGAACCCGCTGTTTTAACGGTCCAGCTTAAAAGCGCCGCAGTAATGCCCGATCCTCAACTCCGAGCCCCGGCCGGCATCGCAGTGGAAACACCGCCCATGCGTATCCCCGCCGCCCGCCAAATCAGTTGGCGATTGCGGCCCACGCGCGCATCTTCGGGTCGCCTTCAAATCGTACGCGCCAATCGCGTTGTCGCCAAGACCATCGCGTCCGGCCGCGGCTTGCGCTTCTTGAACGAAGACCGCGCCGGTCTCGCAGCCTTCCTCCTGCATCCCGTCGAGCCGCCTCTCTCCGATCCCGCCATTGCCTCCATCCGTCTCGATTACCCGCCCGCCACGATTCTCCGCGTGCACTGGCTGGTCTGGTTCTTCGGCGTTTCGACGATCGCCGCCATTGTATTTATGCGTAGCGCCCCGCCGCGCCGAGGGCAACCCGGCCAAGCCTGAGATACACTGCCGCATCACCAACGAGCCGATCTGGGATCACGTGATCTTGGAAGCGCGCGAACCGAGGCGAATGAGGCAGCCGTCTTCGATTCGGTAGCTCCGCGGCTCTAAACATCGCAACGGACGAGAACGTGATGGCCGAAGGCCTTCCCGTCGCTCGGCGACGCCAGCTTGGCGGACGTTCTTTCAGACACGCCGACATCGATCCGTTCCTTTTCTCCAGAAGTCAGGTCGGGCCTGCTTTACTCAGGCACAGGCATGCGACGACATTGCGAGCATGTTGTGGACGTACGGCCTACGATTACGGCGGCAACAGGGGGGCGGTGTACGCCGCTTGGTATCATCGGATATAATAGCAACAGCTCCACATATACGCTGTTGAGCGATTCTCGGATTACTCGGGTACTTCGGAGCCCCGAGTGGCTGGCCGCCTGGTTGGGGGAGTCGGTATCCGGTCTGTGAGTATCAAGAACATCGCTGGTCTGGGAATCGCGGCCTTACTTGCCGGCGGAATCAACGGGGAGAAGCCCAAGCACGGCGATACGCTGCAACGTTTCAGCCCGGCGTTCTACTCGTCAATGGCGACTATAGACGAATCGCCCACGATTGCGGGTGTTTCCGGCCCGTGCTGCAGAATTCACGATAGCGCTTCCGTTTGCGCCCGGTACATTCATTTACAGCCCCGACGGCGAAGCGCTGTATGCAGCCGCGCGATCAAGTCCGCTGGGCCTCAGCGAACCCGGGGTGTTCAAAATAGAGTTTAGTCCGGTTCGTGCCAGGGCGATAGCTGGTTCGGAGTCGTTTGGGATAGTCGGCCTGGCCGCCGCGCGGGATCGAATCCTCATCTCGGGGAACCATGGTCGCGGCGCGATAATGGAATCGGGCCTTTTTGAATTAAATTTAACGGACGGGAAATCGCGGCTCCTCATCCCGAATCATGAAGGTAGGCGTGATGCTGTATGGGCGTGGTCTCATCTGAGTGCCTCCCCGGACGGCCTACGCGTCGCGGCGATGCGTCATCGAACGCTAGTAATAATCGATCTAGCGCGCGGAACCACCACGGCACTGCCTGCCAACCTGATGCTTGGGGCTTGGTCGCCCGACGGCAGATGGTTAGCCGCAATCGATTGGAAGAAGGACAAGACAATTTTGATGGACGCGGCCACTCTGACACCGCGCCGCACGCTTCCCGAGTCGAACGTAGATTGGTCGCCTGATTCCCGATATCTCCTCGGCACTAAGAAATACGACTTCCTCTTCTGCGGACCTTATTCCGGAACCCTCCAGGCAATAGATATCGAAACGGGAACGACAACCACGATCCGGAGTTCCCGGTGTAAGGTCAACCAAGCGACGACCGGGTGGGTTGTTCGCGGAATCTCTCAGTAAGTGAGCCCGCCCGAACCGGGTAGCCCGATTTGGATAGTCTGTAGGTGGAAGCCGGGAGCACGCGAATCATGTGATTAGCCTGAGCATGCCTCGGCCATGCGCGCGGCGGATCTCGAAGCCGCCTGGCACATCGCGTAACCTACCGTGACCAGGATTTCTGTTGTCGACCGCACGCCCCAGAGAGAGGCCGATGGCCGTGTTATGCCAACGGAGAAGTCGATGGCGTCCTCCGCTTGTGGGCAGAGCTTCGCCGTTATGCTCCGTCTCCGCATCGCCCGGACAGCCTCTCCCGGCGACGATTTTGCGGTTTTCGTTTCGGTCCGTCGCGCCGCCGAGCCTCTATCAGCGTTCATTGAAATGGCCGGACGGGCAAGCACAGCCAAGCCGCCCCTTGACATCCTCCATCATTTCTCATACTATGTTATACAAATGGCGCACCCCGGCTCCCTCGGCCAATTTGAACAGCTTGTCCTTACAGCAATCTTGACGCTCCGCGACGATGCGTACGGCGTAACGATTCATTCCAAGATTCAGGAGCTGGCCCGGCCCAAGGCAATTTCTCTCGGAGCCGTTTACGTCACGCTCGATCGCTTGGAGGACAAAGGCCTCATCGCATCCTGGCTGTCCGATCCCACGCCGGAGCGCGGCGGCCGGGCCAAGCGCTGCTACCGCCTCGAAGCTCTAGGTGAACAAGCGTTGCAGGAATCGGCCCTCACCGCGAAGCGCATCTGGGACGGTATTGCGCAAGTCTGGGGCAAGGAGTGGGCCAAACAATGGGGCAAGCGGTGGGGAAAGGAAATCGGCTGATGCATTCCGGCCCCTCAAAAGCCGCCGAGGCCATCGTCGCCGTTCTCCTCCCGCCTGCTTGCCGCGAGGAGGTACTTGGCGATCTGCACGAACGCTACGCTTCCCCACGCCAGTACGGATCGGATGCGCTGCGAATTATTCCACTAATCGTTATCGCAAGAATACGCCGCACCGCCGACCCCCAACTACTCCTGATCCAGGCATTCGCTCTTTACGCATCGTTCCTGGCGGCGGCCTGGCTCCAGGATGGCCCCCTTCTGAGCGAACGGTGGGGGCTCGCGCGCCTTGCCATTCCCGCGAGTATGGCGCTGCTCGGATTCATATTGGAGGGCGCTTACGCGAACCCAACGCGCCGCTCGCCGCCGAGCTTCGTCCGTGGTCCGCTGCTGGGCGTTGCAACGGCTCTTCTATCGCAGTGCGCGCTCTGGGCCGGTAACCCCGCTCTCTCCCTTCCACCCTTGGTCGCGTTGTACGGGTGCGGCATGAGTCTGCTGTTGTCTTCCGCCATCCGGATGTTGTTTCCTCCGGTTATTCATCGCCTTCAAGGAGCCGCTGCACACACCCCGCGGAACCTCCCAGCCGTGGGCGGTAATGCCGCTATGGTTGCGGTCGCGATTCTCTTATTGGCGATCTGGATTGCGTATCGAATATGAAAACAAAATTGATTCTCGTCGCGGCAGTTTGTCTAATTCTCTTTTGTATGGCCGCCAGACGCGAAGGCGGTCAAGCCAAGCTGACGTATTCCCAGTTCCTCGAGCAAGTACAAGCTGGGCAAGTCGCCGGAGTGGTTGTCATGACCGGCAACTCCGGCTCTATTCACGCCGTTTGCCGCCTGAAGGACGGCAATACCGTGCGAACGATTCTGCCCTACGATTATCGCGACGCCCTGCTGACGATGCAGGACCATCGCGTCGACGTTGACATCGAGGATGCTTCCTCGGCGCCGCGCCAGCTGCTCCTCAACGCAACCCCGTTTCTTCTACTCCTGGCCGTTTGGATCCCCCTGATCATGCTCCGTCGCACGCCTCCTCCCCGGCTGACCGGGGCTGGTCCAATCGCGCGCTGACAGGCCGGCTGCGACACACGGGTGACGGGTGTTGTACGCTCGAACTGAATGGATCGACGATACTTCATGGGGACTCTTTCCAGCATGGCTCTTCTCGACAGCAAGGCCGCGACTCCACCGCAAAAGTCCATCATAGAATTGCGCTGGCTGCGGATGCGTAATAGCCCGAGCAACCAGATGCAGCGGACGACGGACTTTCTCAAGAACACCGCGGTTCCGGCGCTGCGGCGGGCCGGCGTGGGAACGCTCGGATTTTTTGCTAGCGTCATCGCGCCGGAAAGTCCGTTTATCCTGGCGTTGGCGGCGTTCCCGAGCGTCGCGGCCATGGAAGAGGCCCGCGCCAAGGAGGCCGCCGACCCCGAATACGTGCGCGGCCGCGACGCCTACAACTCCGGCCCGGAGCCGGGCTACGAGCGGCTCGACAGCTCGCTGCTGCGCTGCTTCGATGTCATGCCCAACGTCGCTCCGCAGCCTGCGGGCGGCCGGCGCCCCGCGCGGATCTTCGAATTGCGTATGTACGAGTCGAACAACAGCACAACGCTGGCCCGCAAAGTCAAAATGTTCAATGAGGGCGAAGCCGGCATTTTCAAACGGCTCGGGATGCAGCCCGTGTTCTTCGCCGAAACCATCGTGGGAGCGAAGATGCCCAATCTCGTCTACATGCTCTCTTACGAGGATCTCGCCGCGCGCGACCGCCTCTGGAAAGCCTTCGGAGCCGATCCCGAATGGCAAAAATTGCGCGCCCAGCCGGGCAATAGCGACGCCGAGATCGTCTCCAACATCAGCAACTCCATCCTGCATTCTTTGCCATTCTCCGATATCCGCTAGGCGCCTCGCGAGGGCGTATGACATCATGGTCATCTATGACGCCGCCGCAAACACCCCCGAAAATTCAGCTCACGCAAGCGAGCGATTACCGCGAGAGCTATGCCAACAGCGTGCAGATTCGGGTGAACCTGTGGGACTTTTTTCTCCTCTTCGGAACCATCAATCAAACCGGCCACGACAGCGTATCCATCCAGAATTTTCAAGGCGTCTACCTCAGCCCGCAACAGGCCAAGGCGTTGCTGAACGTCTTGCAGCAGAACATCTCGCAGTACGAGGCCACATTCGGCGAAATTAAGCTCGAACCGCATGGCTCGGGCAACGTTATTCAATGATCGCGGCGCCCGCGAAGCCTCTCCGGGCCGCCCTTCTGTTCTTATGCTTCGCCGCCCTGCTCTTCGGCATTCATATCTTTTATCTGAGGCTTCCCTATTTCTGGGACGAGTTGGGCCAGTTCGTGCCCGCGGCTCTGGACATCCTGCGCGACAACGCCTGGATTCCGCGCTCGGCGACGCCCAACGTGCATCCGCCCGGCATCATGGCGTATCTGGCCGCGATCTGGCGCGTGTTCGGCTACTCCATCGCGGCCACCCGCTCCGCCATGCTCGTCCTGGCCGCGTTCGGCGCGCTGTTCACGTATCTGCTCGCCAAGCGGCTGAATGCTCCTTTTTGGGCGGTGCTCCTTCTACTCTGCGACCCGCTCTTTTACACCCAGGCGATGATGGCCCAGCTCGATATGCCGGCCATGGTCTTCTGCCTGCTCGCGCTCGTTCTGTTCTTCGACGGGCGCCACGGCGCCGCCGCGGTTGCGTCCACCGCCGCCGTGCTGTCGAAAGAAACGAGCATCCTGCTGCCGCTGGTATTCGCGGCCGTGCTGCTCCGCGAAGGACGGCTCAAGCCTCATGCCAGGTACTACGTAATCCCGTTTGTGGCGCTGGCTGTTTGGATTGTCGCACTGTGGAGCGCGACCGGAACGCCGTTCGGCAACCGAGGCTTCGCGCACTACAACCTCGGCTACGCCCTCAATCCGGTGCGCGCGGCGATGTCGATCGCACGCCGCATCTATTATCTTTTCATCGACAACTTCCGCTGGGTCGGGACAGTGGCGATCGTGCTCGCCTGGCGGCGCTTCGACATCTTCGCCGCGCGCGCGTGGCGAATCACCATGATATTCGCGGCGGCGCACATCCTTCTGGTCAGCATTCTCGGCGGGGCGGAGTTGGAACGGTATCTTCTGCCGGCGCTTCCGATTTTTTACATCGCGGCCGCGGCGGCACTCTCGAAAATGGCGCCGCTTCGCCCGCAATTTCGGTGGTCGTGGCGATGTGCGGCGGCCTGATCGCCGGCCTCTTCGTGAACCCCGTATTTCCTTTCCCATACGAGGACAACCTCGCAATGACCGATTTCGTGGAGCTGCAGCAGAGCGCCGCGCAATATCTGCAAAGCAACTATCCGCGCAGCATCGTCTACACAGCATGGCCGCTGACCGCGGCCTTGCGGCGGCCGGTTTACGGCTACGTTCAACAGCGCTTGAAAACCCACGAGACCGGCGACCTGCGCTATTCGACGCTGGCCCGGCTCGACCCCCGGGCCGTGGACGTGCTCGTAATGTACTCGCGGACCTGGGAGCCGCGCTGGGGAGTCATACGGCTCGACTGGATCGCGCGGTTCTTGACGAAGTTCTACGACTACGAGCCGCAGATGACGGCGGAGCAGTGCCGCGTCATTTTGGGACTGGCGCGGGTGGCGCGCTGGCAGCAGCGCGGCCAATGGATCGAGGTATACGCGAAAGCCTCAGGCACACAGAATCAGGCTCCCGTGGCGGTCCCTTGAAACGCGCCAACCGGGCGGAACGAGGGTTGTCGAACCGTAATCGACGACCAGGACGGGGCCATCGGCGCGCGTAAGCTGGGCGCGGGCGTAAACCGGCGTATCGCGCCATCGTCCGGAGGAGTAGATGCGGCGGGAGACCGGCGGGGAGCGCTTTTTGGCGCTCGGCCGCCGAGAGGGCGAGATGCCGACCTCCGGCGTTTCGAATGTGGCGCGCACACGCGCCGCAATGATCTCGATCGGTTTAAGCGGAACAGCGTAGCCGTAAACGCGTTCGTGCTCGCGGTGGAACGGCTGTCCCGGATCGGCGGGGATCCAGGGGACGGTGAGCTCGTAGCTTTGTCCGGCGTAGCGGATATCGGCGAGGCGAGTCAGTTTGGCGCCTTGCATCTCGCGTAACGCTGTACGCTCCAATTCTTTGAAGGCATTGGCCAGATCCGTTCGGTTCAGAACGCCGCTGGCGTAGTCTCGGACGTTCCGCGCCAGCAACATTCCGAGAGCCGAGAGGGCGCCGGCATGCTCGGGCACAATGACAGTTGCGATCCCGAGCTCGGCGGCTATCTCGCAAGCGTGCAATCCTCCACAGCCGCCGAAGGCGAGCAGGGCGAAATCGCGCGGGTCGTGACCGCGCTCGACGGAAACGAGGCGGATGGCTCGCTCCATGTTGGCATTGGCGACGCGTACGATTCCGGCGGCGGCGGCGGCGCGATCAAGATGCAATTCCTGCGCGATGGTATCGATGGCGCGGGCGGCGCGCGCGGCGTTAAGGCGCATTTCGCCGCCCACGAGTTGATCCGCCGCAATGCGCCCCAGCACGACGTGGGCGTCGGTCACCGTAGGACGTTCACCCACGCCATAGCAGGCGGGACCGGGATCGGCTCCGGCGCTTTGCGGGCCGACGCGCAGAAGGCCGCCTTCATCGACGCGCGCGAGGGAACCGCCGCCGGCGCCGACCGTGTGGATATCGAGCATGGGAACGCGGATAGGAAAGCCGTCGAGGGAGGCCTCCATAGTCTCGCGAGGATCGCCGTCGCATAGGCTGACATCGGTGGAAGTGCCGCCCATATCGAAGGCAAGAATACGGCTATAGCCAGAGCGCAACGCGGTCTTGGCGGCGCCCACGACGCCTCCGGCGGGCCCGGACAGCACGGTGCGCACAGCATGACGGCGGGCTTGGCGCGCAGAAATAAAGCCGCCGTTCGACTGCATGATCGCAAGGCGATGGCGGCATCCGGCCTCAAGCTCGCCGAGATAGCGGTCCATGAGCGGGCCAACGTAGGCGTTGACGACGGTAGTCGCGGCGCGCTCGTACTCGCGAAACTCGGGGCAGATCTCGTGCGAGGTTGAGACGTAGCCGAGTTCCCGTAGCGCGGCGGCGGCGGCCTGCTCGTTTTCGGGGACGCGATAGGCGTGCAGGAAGCAAATCGCGACCGATTCCACGCGAGCGCGTTTGAGCCGGCTGGCCAGAGCGGTCAATTCGCGGGCCGTTGGCCGGCGCGCGATCTCGCCGTCGTAGTGGGCGCGCTCGCCGATGCCGAAGCGGAGGGTGGCGGGGATGAGCGGCGGACGCGGAAAGGGAGTCAGATTATAGAGCTCGGCGCGGTTCTGGCGCGCAATTTGGATGATGTCCTCGAAGCCCCCGGTTGTGACTAGGGCGGTGCGGGCGCCCTTGCGCTCGAGCAGCGCGTTGGTGGCGACGGTGGATCCATGGACGACGTCGGCGCGGGAGCGGCCGGCGGCGCGGTTGAGGCCTTCGAGAATGACGGCTGCGGGCGCGGAGGGATTGGACCGCATTTTGAAAGTTTCTATTGCGCCGTCGTCTCTTAGAACAATAAAGTCGGTGAATGTTCCGCCCGCGTCGATACCGATTCTCATGTGCGACAGCTCATATTTTAGCGGCTGGCCGGCGGAGAGCTCTTGAATCTTTGGTGACGAGCGCAGTGCGGCTGTTGGGTGCGGTCCGGCGTTGGCACGCGGTGACGGATTGGATGATCGGTTTCGCGCCGCTGGTGGCGGGTTTGAGCGAGGGCGCGGCCTGTGGTTGGATTCGCCGCGAGGTTCGCGTCGAGCGCGGCGAGGCGGGGTCTTGCGAGAGGCCGGGGTTGGGGAGACGGGTTCCCTTCGCGAGCGGCGGTTGAGCGGCGGCGAGGCTGGGTCTTGCGAGAGGCGTGGGTCGGGCGACGGGTTCTCTTCGCGAGCGGCTGGTTGAGCGGCGGCGAGGCCGGATGCTCGGGCGATGGCAACATTGGGCGGACGGCTCGGTTCATGGCGCGGCGGATTTGAGCAATGGTGAGACCGGCGGGTGTTCGCGTCGAGCGCGGCGAGGCTGGGTCTTG
Source organism: Bryobacterales bacterium (assembly GCA_963838885.1). Classification (GTDB taxonomy): domain Bacteria; phylum Acidobacteriota; class Terriglobia; order Bryobacterales; family Bryobacteraceae; genus JAICMB01. Next base: position 14,005 of record CAWITB010000013.1, read on the forward strand.
CGAGATGCCGGGGTTGGGGAGACGGGTTCCCTTCGCGAGCGGCGGTTGAGCGGCGGCGAGGCGGATTTGAGCGATGGTGAGACCGGGGGGTATTCGCGTCGAGCGCGGGGCGGCTCGGCGAAGGGCGAGGCTGGGTCCCGGGAGATGGCGCGGGTTACGCGAGAGGTGAGACCGGGAGTTGGGCCGGTTCACGACGGGCGCGGAGGAGCATCTCCGCGAAGTACGCACAAGCCGAAGGAGGACCGCTGGCTGCAGCGTCATCCCAATGTACATTTCCATTTCACGCCCACGTATTCGTCGTGGCTCAATCAGATCGAGTGCTGGTTCAGCATTCTAAGCCGTCAGGCGCTGCGCGGGGCCAGTTTTACTTCGCCACAGCAGCTCCGCCAAGCGATTGACGATTTTGTCGTGGTGTACAACCAAAAGGCTGCGCCGTTTGAATGGAAGAAGGCCGTTGTCTTCCCGTCCGCGCCAAAGCGGAAGTACTCTGACTTATGCAATTAAGTACTTGTATTGGAGGCGGAGAATCCGAATTTATCCAACAATAACAATCACACTGAACGCGCGCTGCGCTGTTTCGCCGTGGGCCGCGCCAACTGGACCTTTTTCGGCAGCGAGTGCGGCGGCAAAACAGCGGCTGTCTTGCGTAGTTTCGTGACCTCTTGCGAACTGGTGAAGGTTGATCCGTTCGCCTGGTTTCGCGACGTGCTCTTGCGCATCGCAGATCACCCCCTCACCAAGTTGGATGAACTGCTGCCGCATCGCTGGGTTCTTGCCATCACCCATTCTTCCTAATCTGCACCCTCAGCTGGTTCGACTCTCAAAAACAGTTCGTCCCATTGATTATGGTCCCCTGATGAACCGGGTCCTCCGCCGCGCCCGCCGCGAAACCTTCGGTTGAGCAAACGCATCTCGGTAATCAAATCGATCTCAAACCATCGCCAGTTTGGTAGCGGGCCACTGCTGGCCCCGGCGAGCTGATATCCAAGAAGCTTGACCGACCCTTTGTGGACACCATAGTCGTGTGGCTCGACGATTCGCCGCCGTCCCTTATAGACGAGCTCAATCAAATGCTTCTGCATGATGGCCGTCCGGAGCACTTCATCAATTTCCGTTGCCACTGGCATATCACCATTTTCTCAGCCTTTATCGGCAACGGTGTTCATCGGATGCTTACAATTATACGGTGGAGGAATATAAAGTTCAGAACTATGCTGACACCCGAGCGCGGTCCGCGACACGGCGAAGCGTTAGCCGATGATCGAAGGAGAGCAGGCGGGACGCATCCGTGGATGTCCTGCCTCGAAGGCGTCCCCAGCCATCTGCGAAACGTTACTCCACAGCGCCCCATTCCCTAAGTAGCGTAACTGTCCTCCTTTGGCTGTCGCCGCCAAACAGCAGCGCGTATCCCAAGGGCGTACACTCCACGATCTCACCCAGCCGCTCGTAGCTCCCGGGAATCTTCACCCGAAGGCTGAGATCGGCGCCACGTTCCAGGAGTAACTGTGTTGCCGGGAAGGCGTGATCGTCGGACTGCGTCACCGCATGGAAGATTGGCGTTTGCCCACCGATGCCAGCCTTATCGACCGTTGCGCGGGCATTGACGTTGGCCCCACGGTCGAGGAGTAGGGTGGCGGCTGCTATGTTGCCGTATTCCGCGGCCACATGCAAAAGCGTTCCTCCTTGTAGCAAAAGGGAACGTCCGCCGCTTTCGCCGCAATCGAGTTCTGGGAAAGATTGATTCACGACTGCAGGCTCGGCGTCCATCAGTCTTGCCAAATCATCTAGCCGCCCGCGGAGCACTGCCAGCACACCCGGCATGTTGTACCTGGTCTCCCCGCCGGCGCTGCAAGAGAATGTCGATGCAGGCGCTCAGCCGTTCCAGGGAACGCACGTATCCCGCAATGAGATAGTCGAGAGCCGTGCCTGGATATGCGTGGCCGCCTATCTCGTATCCATGGTCGCGACAGTTCGGATTCGCGCCATGATCGAGAAGCCATTCAAGAGCGGCCGGGTCCAGTGACTCGCAGGGGCAAAGATGATGGGGAAATGTCCGTGCCACCATGCGTTCACGTTCGCGCCGTGCGACACCAGAAGCTCCATCATCGGGATGCGATATGCGTTGAGCGCCGCCCGCATCAGGGGTCCGTCGCCCCCTTGGTGCACGTCCGACCCGTGCGCGATCATCCATTCCGCCATGGCTAGTCTCACGCAGCCCGGGGACTCCCAGGGCACGCAGCATTCGGCAACCCACGTGAGTGGCCCATCCTTGCCGTAGCCAATCGGCGCTCGGTGCAGCGCCGGGTTGCGCGTCATCATGGTTTGGACGCGCGCGATGTCGTTAGTGTCAATCGCCTGCTTGAGTTGACCGACCTCCTCGAATGACTCTACATGCGCCTTGAGCTTGGGCCAACTCGCAAACCCGTAGAGGCGTGCGATCTGGAACTGCGCATCGGCGAGCGATGCCGTCCGGCCTGCTCGGAGCAGGTCCTTGGCTTGATCCCTCAGATGGCGGAGATTGGGACGATCCGGAAGAGGCTGCGGGGCCCCGTTTGGTTCGGTCGACATAGCGACCTCCTTTCATCGAACCGCCCGGCGTCCGCAAATCGGGCTGAAAGAAGGTTGCTGAGACTCGAAACTGAAAGGTGGGCTTCTACCCTTTCCGCGGACCGGATGCGTCCCTCACGCTAACACTAATCCTATCATGGTCCTCGAAATCCGCGGCTAAAGTCCCCTGAGAAGCCGAATGGCTGTAGGATGTGGACGGAAATCGGAGGGCCCTCGCCTTTCCAACGTGAGAACCCTCCCCGTACTCTTCTGCTCGACAGCGTTCCTGAACCGCCAGCATTATTGCGCTCCCCATTTGCGCAGATCCAAGTGCTGCCAAGAATGGCGACATGCTTGACCGGGGGCCGGTGTGGTCGCCCTAAGTGGAGTAATTGAGGGCGATGCTTTCCAAACTGACGTCACGACGGAATATCAGTCTCGGGAGCGTACCGGCATTCCCAGCTGAAGAGGGCAATTATGCCACGAGTCCCACTACCGCACGGAGTGCCAATGTCTGTTTAACCAGTGTTGTTTTAGCCCAGGATTCATAACAACTCTGCGCGTCCGCCAGATGGTCCGTTGTGCAGAAGCCCGCTGCTACCAGTTGTCCGCCGACATTCTCCATCACCTCTGACCAGAGCGCCGATCGTTCGGCAAACTCCGGCCCGCCACGTTCAACAACCTCGTCTTGGACCGAGCAGGTCACGTTCAACAGTCCGGCAGAGTGGAATTAAGTCCGGAAGATGGTCTGCCATCTTGTTATCCCATTCATTTGCGGTTCGCCAGGCGAGGAATGCCTCATAGAACCGCTTGAATTCGACCGGAGGCTCGGGAATCCAACTGTTGGCGGCGTGATTGTAATCGAGGACTACGAGCAGGCCAGCCGGTTTAGCAGCTTGCTTCATTCTAGAGATGGCCACCGCCTGTTTTGAGATCCATTGGAGCGTCCTTGCGGCGGTCACTATATCGAATTGCGCAGGGAAGGTCAAAGTCGCTGCGTCACCACTGTTGTTAGCATGTGATCTGTCCGGTCTAATTAGCACGTGATTTGTCCGCTTTGGAAGAGCGGGTGAAACGCTGGAGGGGTGAACGGACCCGAACAGACGGTTTCATCCGCGGAAATGGAGCGGATGATGAAGGTGCAAGAAGTGATTCTGAAGGCCATGGGGGGCAGCCTGAAGTGGTGGGAAGCGGCCGAGATCATTGGGGTGAGCGATCGCACCATGCGGCGCTGGCGTCAGCAGTACCAGGAGCATGGCTACGATGGGCTGTACGAGCGCCGTAAAAAGCGCCCCAGTCCCAAGCGGGTGGCGCTGGAAACGGCCGAACAGGTGCTGCAACTCTATCGGGAGAAGTATTTCGATTTCAACGTGTGGCACTTTCACGAGAAGCTGGGGGAAGAGCACGGCATCGAGCTCAGCTACACCTGGGTGAAGCTAGCGTTGCAAGGAGCGGGGCTGGTGAAGAAGCGGGGGCGGCGCGGGACGCATCGGCGGCGGGGCCCGCGGCGGCCCTTGCCGGGAATGCTGCTGCACATCGATGCCAGCAAGCACGCCTGGTTTCAGGACGGGCGCCATTACGACCTGATCACGATCCTGGACGACGCCACGAGCGAGATTTACTACGCGCGGATGTAGGGGAAGAAGGGACGCGCACGATTATGCCGGCGGTGCGGCAAGTGATCGAGAAGCAGGGTATTTTCTGCGCGCTATACAGCGATCGGGCGAGCCATTTCTTTGTGACGCCGCAGGCCGGGGGCAAGGTGGATGGGGAGCGTCCGACGCAGTTGGGGCGCGCGCTGAAGGAGCTGGGGATCAAGATGATTCCGGCATACTCGCCGCAGGCTCGCGGGCGCATGGAACGCAGTTACCGGACCTGGCAGGGGCGCTTTCCGCAGGAGCTCCGAATCCGCAAGATACAAACGGTGGAGCAGGCCAACGCTTTTCTGGAGCAGGAGTACGTGAGGGAGTTCAACCGACGCTTTGCGGTCGCGGCGGCAGGCCAGGGCAGCGCTTTCGTCCGCACGCGGCGCAAGGACCTGGAGTGGGTGTTCTCATTGCAGCAGGAGCGGACCGTGAATCGGGACAACACGATTGTGCTGGACAACCGCGTTCTGCAGATTGAGAAGCCGCGCTGGCGCAATACGCTGGCTGGCTGTGCGGTCACGGTGTACGAGTTTCTCGATGGCCGCATTGCCGTTCGTTATGGACCCCATGAGGTAGCCCGGTTTGCGCCCTCCAGTTTGCCGCAGAAGCGGCCCACGAAACGCAAATCCGCGCGGCCACCCGGATCCCGGCGGCGTGCGGCTTGAAGAACAAGGAAGGGAGGCTTTTTTTCTTCTTGGAGGCTCTGCCTCCAAACCTCCGGGATTTTGTCGCTGTTGCGCCAGAATGGCTGTTCGGAGGCGGGGCGGACAAGCCGCCCCGGCCATTCCGGCCTCTGGGTCGATGCTCGAGATGCTTCCCAGCAGCGCTCTATCCCCCGCCCAGGTGATTGCAGTTTCGCAAGCGAAGGCAAGCGGACATTTCACGTGCTAATAAAACCGGACAACTTGACGTGCTAACAACAGTTTTTTCTTTGCGCCGTGTTGCCTTAGCATGCGGAGCTTGCGTTCGCAGCCGAACTGGATCGGAGCTTCCGGCCTACGGTCCGGCAGCAACAGAGTTGTTTTCTGTCTTTCCCCTGGTGGCATGGATGTGCGCAATCCTGTAGACTGAACATATTCGAGAAAAACCGCGGTTCTTCCTGCTTAGGACCCAGGGTGCGGCTGGGCAGTTCGCCAATAGCGGAATTCCTCGAATTCCTGTAGCTGTGCCCGCTATTCGAAAACCGCTTAATCGGAAACCCTCTCCGGCTGCGAAGCAACTGGAGCGCTCCGCCGTCTCGGTGAAGCTCGAAGAGGCGCCCGCCGAAACGTCCCGGCCTCGCAACGTCTTCTGGGTCGTCCTGATTCTCAACGCGCTTTTGCTCGCGCCCCTCTTGTTTAGCGCCTACTGGAGCGACGACACCTTCAATTCGCAAATCCGCGGCATCTTGATCCAACACGGAATGGGTCTTTGGCAGTTCACCGGCCAGACCATTTTGGATTGGATGCGAGGCCTTGGGAGGGTGCTTGCGCTCGCCTTCCTCGTCTGTTATACGCTGTTCTACTATTGCCAGAGCCTGTTCGTCTATAAGTTTGTCGTATACATTGTCGCTCTGGCGGATGTTTGGGTTTTCTACCTCCTGGTGAAACAGATCGGAAAATCCACGCCCTTGGCGCTGCTGTCCGCGGCCCTGTTTCCCCTCTTCGTCCAGTTCCGGGCGGCTTGGGATCCGCTCCTGAGCTTCTCTTGTCTCTACCCTCTGCTGGCGCTCCTACTCTTCACTTCCCTCCTGTTGTTTTCGCACTATCTTGAGAACGCCTCACTACGCCTGCTGGGCCTTTCGGCTGTGCTCTTTTGCCTTTCAACGCTGATGTTTGAAGTGGCTTTCCCTCTCGGTGTCCTTTACGTGATTTTATGTTCGTCCGGCAAATGATCCACGACGTTGCGTCTTTTATGAACTTGGCAGCGTTGGATGAACGCGGCCTCGCCCGCATGCTTGCGCACCGCCGCCTGCAGCGCTTTGCCTCCGTCCAAAATGTAAAGCCGCGGCGTCGAGAAGTCCAAGCCGCGCTCCACCAGTTCATTGAGAAGACTGCTCACCACCGTTGTATTCTCCGTTGCTCCTTCGCGGATACCCAGCACCATTTTGCGTCCATCGCAGCCAATACCAAGCGCTACAACCATCTGTCGATCCTTGAACGGCGTGCCGTCAATCAGCACCGCGCACAGCTGCAGGCCCGTCAGCGGCCGCTCCATCAATTGCTTCACTTTCTCGCGACTGGCTTCGATGAAGTTCTCGCTCACCGCGGACTTCTCGATTCCATAGGCGTCCTGGAAATCCTTCACCACTGCGCCGTAATTGCGCGTCGACAAACCGCGCATCATCTTGTCCCATACGCTGGCCTGCATCGGCCCACTACGCTGGAACATTTCGTAACTGCCCAAACGTTGCTCGCGGTTTTCGGCCGTGCGCAGCCGTGTCCTGCGGATCGGCACCTCCGTTGTGATTGCCTGGAGACAACGGAGGTCGATCGCGAGGGGTCTGCGGCTGGCGGCGCCCTTTCTCGCGATTGACGCCGTGATGGTGGGCGTAACGCTCTATCTACGCTCGCGGATCAATTTTTCGGGTTCAGGCAACCCTTATGAGATGCACCTCTCCCCGCTTCCCGTTCTGCATGCCTTTTTCAAACAGATGGCCGGCGCCGTCCCATTGCTCTATGGAGCTTTGGACGCAAGCGGTGCGATCGCGACCGCGGCCAAGGACGGCGATTCCTGGATTTTAGCGGCTTTCACGGCGTTGGCCGTCGCGGCGGTGCTTGGCCTTTTGTGGATGCTGCGGTGGATCGCGCAATCGCGCCAACAAGTCGAGCGGCTGGATCCCACAATCCTGCCTACCGCGGCGGTGCTGCTGTTTTTCCCCCTTATACCGGTATGCCTGTCCGGCAAATACCAGAAAATGTCCGTTGCGGACAGCTATCTTCCAATTTACCTTTCGTGCTTCGGCGGCGCCCTGCTGTTGGGCATGGCGATTCTGCATTGTATCCCCAAGATTCCGGCCGGCCACAAGCGGTGGATCGTGCCGGTGTTTTTGGCCGCCGCGGCCACGGCATATGGCTGGAATTTCCGGAACAATGTCCTCGTGGTGGAGTACATCAATCGCGCCGACGCAGGGCGGGAAGCGGCGCGGACAGCGGCCGCGCAAGGATTTTTCAGCGGGCTCTCCGAGGATTCATTGATTCTTACCGTGAGTCGGCCCATCTGGGAATACGACAGCTTCTTTGCGGAGGCCTCCGGCCACCGCCAGATTCTTCTGGGGTTGGACGAAGCGGTCGATTATAAGCCAAAACTGATTGCGGCGGGAGCGAATTGCTCCCCCGAATCCCAATACGACGTCTGCACCATTGCGCCGCGGGGGAAAGTGTTCTTCTTTCGCGCCGAATTTCCGGGCCCGCGCAGCACGGCACTGATCCTTTCAAGGCTGACGGCCGTTATTCTGGAACATGGCGCGCCGCGGGCGTTGCAAGCCACCGAGACCGCCTTGTTCTTTGCCCCAGGTAACGGGTACCCTTCCTTTTCACCCCTGGTCCATGGACAATATGCCCGTTGGCGGGATACGGATTCGGAGGAAACCGATTTTTGGGCGAGACCCGGAACGCTGACGTTGCAGGGGAAGGGTTGGCAATGGTTTGAGACACGGGACAAGCCGGTTGAGGTCACGTCATTAAAGGTCTATCTCGACGCGCCGCAGGAGCCTGGACTGCCGGCCGTAGCGAGGAGCCGGCCTGCGAACGAGCTCAGCCTGCAACCGGCGGTGTCCGCGATCATTCACGTCGGCTATTCCATGACAAGGTGGGGAGACGGCGTGGTGTTGGATAAGCTCCCGATGAAGCTGCCGCTATCGATCGAACTTGTCGTAGACGCCGACCCGGTGCAGGCGCCATCCGCGACAATCGTCAGTAGCCACGGCGTTGCTTTCGGCGGCCTCACGATTGAGCAGGAGGGCACTCAGACGAATCGCTATATGATTGGGCTCGGCACCGGTTCCGCGTACGGTATAGCGGGGGAATTATCGCTGACGCCAGGTAAGCGCCACTACGCGGCCATCGAACTGCAGCCCGGGTCCGCGGCTGTTTATATCGATGGCAAACTCAAAAGTCGCAGTAGGATTCCGTCAACTCTAGCCGAGAGCCCCCTCCCCCTGCGCCTGGGCAACTGGGTTAAGGGCGGGCGCGCTTTCTCGGGGCGGATCGAGGAGCTTCTGATTGCGCCGGAGGTTCGAACAGACGCCGAGATTCAGGCCCGAGCCGCGGCATTGAAAGTTGGCGATTAAATAAGTTAAGGGATCGTCCCGCGGCAGTTCTGAAGCAATCCGGGGCGGGGCGGAATCAGACGTTGGGAAAGACGAAGAAGCCGCTCTCGACGCGGTCGGGCAGAATGCGGTTCCAGATCACTCGCGCGAGGCCGGAGGCGCGGGAATAGCGGAATTGCACGAGCTGGCCAGTGCGCAAGTCCGAACAGTGATGGATGGCCCGGAAGCCGCTGTGGCTGTAATCGACGAGCGTACAGGCGATCTGCTGGCGGACGGGCTCGTCGAAGGCCAGCCAGAGTTCTTCCTCTGTTTCATGGCGCGGTTCGGCGCGGCGGTCGGAGTAGTCCACGCAGGATTGCTTAGGCGCCAGGGGCGGAGCTTCGGCAACATCGGCCGGAATGGGCCGGGAGGGCCAATCAGGACGCATATAAGGGGCGCGCCTCCTCCGCTCCGTAGAGCTTCAATTTGCGGCTTAGGGTGCGCCTGGAGATACCTAACAAGGCGGCCGCTTGCTGCTGATGCCCGTTGGTCTTGGCTAGGGTCTCGAGGATAGTGTTCTTCTCGATGCGGTCGAGATTGGGGCCGGAGAACTGGCCTCTGGGGACGGGCGCCTGGGCGCAGGGGCGCAGCGGGGAAGCAAAGGATAACTCGGAATCATCGATCTGGGGACCGCGCGCCAGTACGGCGGCCTTGGTAATGACGTTGCGCAGCTCGCGAATATTTCCCGGCCACGAGTGGCCCTCGAGCGCCGTCATCGCTTGCGGAGTGAACGTCAAGGCGGGGTTGATCTGTTGGAGAAAATGGCGCGCCAAGGGGACGGCATCCTCGGGCCGCTCGCGGAGGGGCGGGACGGCGATGTTGATCTGCCCTAGGCGGTGAAAGAGGTCGCCGCGGAAGCGTCCGTTGCGGACCATGTCTTCGAGGTCCTGGTTGGTGGCGGCAATAATGCGCACGTCGACGGTGACTTTGCGCGTTCCGCCCAGGCGGTAATAAGGAGCGCCGTCGAGCACGCGCAGGAGCTTGACCTGCATGCGCGGCTCAAGCTCGCCTACTTCGTCGAGGAAGAGGGTGCCCTGGTGGGCCAGCTCAAAGAGGCCGGGCTTGGGCGAGTCGGCGCCACTGAAGGCCCCGCGCTCGTAGCCGAACAGTTCACTTTCGACGAGATGCTCGGGCAAAGCGGCGCAACTTACATCGACCCAAGGCTTGGCGCAGCGCAGAGAATAATGATGGACGGCGCGCGCGACAATTTCCTTTCCGCAACCGCTCTCGCCGCAGATGAGCACGCTGGCGTTGGTTTGGGCGGCGCGCTCGACGAAGGACAGCAGCTCCTGCATGGCGCGGCTCGCGATAATCGCGTGCATGCCCAGGAAACTTCGCGTATTGAGAGCCGGTACGCTCATCGACCTAAGAGTATTGTCGGCGGGAAAGGCGTTAAGCGCTATGGTACGGAACAAATAATACCGTAGGGATTTCAACTTAGATCCACTATAGTTTCTCCCGCGCCCCACCGATCACCTACATGAGACGGAACTTCCGACCGTCGGCACAGGCATGTCGCTCAAGGCGAAGGCGTATATATCGGTGGTCGTCGCGGCCGGCGCGATCATTCTAGGCGCGCAGTTATGGGGGTGGGAGTCGCGCGACGCGGCGCGCTACCTATGCTTTCTCATCATTGCGCTGTTTTCCTCGCGCCTGAAGGTACGGCTGCCGGGGATCAATGGCACGCTATCGTTATTTTTTGTTTTCATTCTGTTTGGCATCGCGCAACTGAGCGCCAGCGAGACCATGTTGCTGGGCTGCGCCGCGACCGTGGTGCAGCGGCTGTGGGGTTACAACTCGCGGCCGAAGCTGCACGAGCTTCTGTTCAACATATCGAGCGCGGCGCTGGCGGTGGCGGTCAGCAGCGCGGCGTATCATTCCGCCTACCTGCGCGCGCGCCACGTGGATGCCGCGCTGTTGATGGTATTGGCGACGGTGGCATTCTTTGCCATGAATACGCTGCCGGTGGCGGGCATTATCGCTATTACGGAGCGCAAACCGCTACGAAAAGTCTGGTACGACTGTTATTTTTGGTCTTTTCCATACTATCTGTTGGGGGCCGCAATTGCGGGGACGATCGCCGCGGTGGACCGCTACGTGGGGTGGCAGACGGCTCTCCTGATCGTGCCCGGGGTATATCTGATCTACCGTTCCTATAACCTATACCTGGCGCGCATGGAGGATGAACGAAAGCACGCCGGGGAACTGGCCTCGCTGCACCTTCGAACGATCGAGGCGCTGGCGCTGGCCATCGAAGCGAAGGACCACACTACCCACGACCATCTGGCGCGGGTGCAGATCTACGCCGTGGAGATCGGCAGGAGCCTGGGCCTGGCGGATTTCGATCTGGAGGCGCTGCGCGCGGCGTCGCTGTTGCACGATATCGGCAAGCTGGCGGTACCCGAACATATCATCTCGAAACCGGGGAGGCTAACGCGCGAGGAATTCGAAAAGATGAAGATCCACCCGGTGGTCGGGGCGGAGATTCTGGAGCGCGTCCGTTTTCCGTATCCGGTGACGCCGATCGTGCGGTCGCACCATGAAAAATGGGATGGCAGCGGTTACCCGGACGGATTGAAGGGCGAGCAAATTCCCCTGGGCGCGCGGATTCTGGCCGCTGTGGATTGCCTGGACGCGCTGGCCTCCGACCGGCAGTACCGCCGCGCGCTGCCGCTAGAGGAAGCGATGGGACGCGTAAAAGCGGACGCGGGCGCGGCGTTCGATCCGCGGGTGGTCGAGGTACTGGAAGCGCGCTATGTGGAGCTGGAGCAAATGGCGGCATCGCGGCAGTTCGCGCCGGCGAAGCTGTCGACGGATATCAAGATCGAGCGCGGGCTGGAGCCGGCGGCGGGTTTCGAGGAGACCAATAACGGCAAGCCGGCGGCGAGCGCGGCGGAGAAGCGGGGCGATTTTCTGGCCGCGATCGCGGCGGCGCGCCAGGAGGTGCAGCAGCTCTTCGAACTGGCGCAGGATCTGGGCAATTCGCTGAGCCTCAATGAGACGCTGTCGCTGCTGGCGATCCGGCTGCAGAAGCTGGTTCCTTACGATGCGCTGGCCATCTATGTGCAGCGCGATCAAACACTCAAAGCCGAATACGTCAGCGGCGAGAACCGGCGCCTGTTTTCCTCGCTTGAAATTCCGCTGGGACAGGGTCTCTCGGGCTGGGTGGCCGACAACCGCAAGGCCATCGTCAACGGGAACCCTGCGGTGGAAAGCGGGTATCTGAACGATGAGACGAAGTTCACGACCATGCGTTCGGCGCTGGCCGTGCCGCTAATGGGGCTGGGCGGAACGGCCAACGTCTTGACTCTTTATCAGAGCGAGCGCGACGCGTTCTCGAAGGACCACCTGCGTATTCTCCTGGCGATCGCGCCCAAGCTTGCCATCTCGATTGAAAACGCTTTGAAGTACCAGCAGGCGGAGAGCTCCGCGGCGACGGATTATCTGACGGGCCTGCCCAACGCGCGCTCGCTGTTCGTGCACCTGGATGGCGAACTGTCGCGCTGCCGCCGCGCCGGCTCTCCTCTGGCGCTGCTGGTTTGCGACCTCGATGGATTCAAGCAGATTAACGACCGGCATGGCCATCTGGCGGGCAACAAGGTGCTACGCGCGCTCGGAGGCAGGCTGAAGGAAGCGTGCCGCGAATACGACTATGTGGCGCGCCTGGGAGGCGATGAATTCGTGCTGGTTCTTCCGGGATTGCGGGCGGGCGAGGTGGAGCACAAAGCGCAAGCGATATGCGCGCTCGCGGCCGGCGTATGCGGCGATGTTTCTGGCGCGGACGCGCTGGCGTTCAGCGTGGGGCATGCCTCCTACCCGGCGGATGGCGAGGACGCCGATCAGTTGCTGAGCGAGGCCGACCGCAGAATGTATATCGCTAAGAATCGCGAAAAAGTGAACGCGGAGGCATCGAGCGGCTTCGAGCTGGTGGGCGCCCGGAGCAATTGAGGTATTCCATGCGCTGGCTCAAGCAAGTGGCGAAGCGGAGCGGCCGGATCGCGGCCCTGACACTGTTGGGCGGTTTTCTGGCGGCCACCATGGTCCGCATGAGCCCCGGTTTCGGGACCGATGAAGAGGACTTGGCGCTTTCTCTCTCGGCGGAGAGTCATGAAGCCTTGCGCGCGAGGCGAATGGAGCAAGGAAACGTCGCGCGCTTCTATCTGCATTACGCCGCCGGCGTGGGGCGGGGGGATTTCGGCTTCTCGCGCTCACTCAACCGCCCGGTGGCGGAGCTGCTGCGGGAGCGCTTGCCGGAAACGCTTAAATCGGTAGGCTGGGGGGCCGCGGGGGGATTCGCCGCAGGGTTGGCGCTGGCGCTCGCGACGGTGTTTTGGCCGACGCGAATGGGCGATGTGGCTGCGGGGGCCGGGAGCGCCTTCTTCTTGTCTACGCCCGCCGCGGTGCTGGGGCTGTTGCTGCTGTGGACGGGGGTCAATGCGCGCTGGGCGATTGCGGCGCTGGTGTTCGCGCAAGTGTACCGTTATGCGAGGAATCTCTTGGCGGAGATGTCAATGGCTCCGCACGTGGCGGCGGCGCGCGCGCGTGGAATCTCAGCGGGACGCATCCTGTGGGCGCACGTGGCCGCGCCTTGCGCTCCCGAACTGTGCGCGCTGGCGGGAGTATGCGCGACATTGGCGTTCGGCGCCGCGATACCGGTTGAAGCCGTTTGTGACGTGCCGGGCATCGGGCAATTGGCCTGGAAAGCGGCGCTGGGCCGCGATCTGCCGCTGCTGGTCACTATCACGGTGTTGCTGGCTGTTCTGACCATGACGGTGAACGCCGCGGCCGATCTGTGCATCGCGGCGCTGGCGCACGGCGGGGAGGGCGCGGCATGAGAATGCCAGCCAAGCTGGCGTGGGGCCTGCTGGGAACGGTCTTCTCCGTGTCTTTGCTGGCAGGGATTCTCGCCCCAAACAACTATGGCGACCAGTTTCGCGACGCCGCTGGAGCGGGGCCGTCGAAACGCTTCTTGCTGGGAACCGACGAGCTTGGCCGGGACCGCTTCTCGCGCCTCCTGTACGGTTCGCAAGTCTCGCTCCTGCTCGCTCCGGCAGCCGCTCTTCTTTCGACGCTCCTGGCGGGGGCAATCGGCGGGTCCGCCGGTTATCTGGGAGGCCGTTGGGACCGTGTCCTGAGCAGCGGCATCGACCTGTTCGTTTCGCTTCCGTGGTTGTTTCTGCTACTCGCGGTTCGCGCTCTTCTGCCGCTGAACGTAGGGCCGCGGGCATCAGTGGGCATCACGTTTCTGCTGCTGGGATGTCTCGGTTGGGGTCCCGCGGCGCGCATTGTGCGCGCATCGACGAGCGAGCTTCGCAATTCCGCGTTTCTGTTGCACGCGCGCATGTGCGGCACTGGCCGGGGGCGGCTTTTGTGGCGGCATTTGGGGCCGAACCTGAAGCCGGTGCTGCTGGCGCAGTTTCTGGTCTCGATTCCGGCTTTTATCATCGCGGAGGCTAATCTCGGCTTATTGGGCCTGGGCGTATCCGAGCCGCTGCCCTCCTGGGGCGCGATGCTGCGCGAGCTCGAAAATTATTCCGAAGCGCTCCACAATCCCTGGATGCTCGCGCCCATCGCGGTGCTGGTGACGGTGCTGGTGTGCTTTCAGCTGGCGCTGCGGAGCGAGGCGCGCGCGGGATGAATGCGATGCTTCTGGAGGCGCGGATCAGCGTCGATTACGCGAGCAAGAAAGGGGCGCTGCGCGACGCCGCTCTCGAGATCGCCTGCGGCGAGACGCTAGGTTTGATCGGGGAAAGCGGCTCTGGCAAGAGCACCCTGGCGCTCTCCATCATGCGGCTAGTCGAAAGCCGGGGACGCCTCGTCTTCGACGGTCGCGACCTGATGAAGCTGGGCAAAGCGGAAATGCGATCGCTGCGCGGCCGCGATATCGCCATGGCGCCGCAGAGCGCCATCGCTTCGCTCAATCCCGCGCTGCGCATTGGCTCGCAAATGGCGGAGGCTTGGCGCGCGCACCGGCAGCGCGACGGCCGCTCTTGGCGCGAACGGTCGTTGGCGGCTTTCGAAATGGTCGCACTCGCGGATGGCGGCGCTTTGCTACAGCGCTATCCGCGGCAGTTGAGCGTGGGACAGGCGCAGCGCGCGCTAATTGCGATGGCGATCCTGCATCGTCCGCGGCTTCTGATCGCCGACGAGCCGACCAGCGCGCTCGACCCCATCACGGCGTCGGAAATTCTGGCGTTGTTCAAACGCCTAAACCGCGAACTGAATATGGCGATCCTGTTTATCTCGCACGACCTGCTTTCGGTGGCGTCGCTGTGCAACAGAATCTCAATCCTGCGCAACGGCGAGATCGTTGAAAGCGGCGCGGCGGAACAAATTTTTCGCCACCCTTCGCACGCCTACACTCGCGCGCTGCTCGATGCCGTTCCGCAACCGCTGCTGCCGCAAGAGGCGACCAGCGACTTGATCGCGTTGTCTGGATTCGGGCAGCAGCATGTGCCGCTGGAATCGTCGACAGCGTTGCCGGCCCTTCTTAAATGAGCGGGTGATCCAAGACATCCTGAAGGATTTTCGGCGGATTTTTTGTAGTCGAAGGAACGTTTTTGTATACCGCCCGCGCCGGAAGCGCAGAGAACACGCTAATCGCACGGCAGCCGAGCACGCCAGCGCACACTGCTTTACCGGCCGACTGCGGTCACGATCCTGGAACCGGCGATCTGCGCGCCGATCGTAATCGGGTTGGGTTCGGCTTGGTTCTGGTTCCGCGGCGCCGAAGGCGAAGCTCGTTAGAACGTCGTCTGCTCCATAGATCGAGCCGCCGCTCTGGCATAATGGGGGTTTCACCCCGATGTACCGCCCCCTTCCGCTCGCGGCGGCGCTTTTCGCGCTGACGCTCTCTTCCTGCAAGCATGCCGTGCCCGACAAAGTCGCCGCAACGGTGAACGGACGTCCCATCAGCTACGCCGAGCTGGACAAACAATATCAGACCAATTTCATGTCTTCGACGGAGAAGCCCGGCGAAGATCAGGCGCAGATCCAAAAGGTCGAGCTCCTGCGCACCATGATCGACAACGAGATCATGTTGCAGCGGGCCGAGAAGCTGGGCCTCATGGCGACTGACGCCGACGTGGACGCCAAAATCGCGGAATTGAAAGCGCCTTATACTCAGGAGGATTTCCAGCGCCAACTGTCGGCGCGGCACATGACGCTCGACGATCTCAAAACGCAGCTCAAGAAGAATCTCAGCGTGACCAAGCTGTTCAACAAGGAGATCACGTCGCATATCTCGATTACGGACAAGGACGTCGGCGAGTTCTACGCGGGCAACAAGTCGAGCTTTAATTTCCCGGAGCCGCAGGTCCGCATGGCCACCATACTCGTAACTCCGAATCCCGATCCGAACGTCCGAAATCTGAAAAACGATAAGGCGCAGAACGACGATCAGGCGAAGAAAAAAATCGAGATGCTCCTGGCGCGCCTGCGGCAGGGTGACGATTTCGCTTCGCTGGCACAAAATTTTTCCGAGGACGCCAATTCGGCGCCCAACGGCGGCGATCTCGGATTCGTCGGCGAATCGACTCTGGAGCGCGCCAACACGGACCTGCGCAAAGCCATCATGGCCATGGCGCCTGGGCAGATAACGCCCATCATTCACACCGCGGAAGGGTACCGGATTTTGAAAGTTTTGTCCAAAGAGGCGGCGGGCCAACGGGAATTGAACGATCCCCGGGTGCAGCAGAACATTCGCGAGATTCTGGTAAATCGCAAGGACCAATTGTTACGCGCGGCCTACTATGAGGTGGCGCGGAACGAGGCCAAGGTCGTCAATTATCTCGCGATGTCGATTCTGCAGAACAAGGACCAGGGGCGGTAATTGCCGTTTGGCGTCGCGGGAGCGTTGTGGGGCAGAGTGGCGCGGACGGGGCGGAGGTGGCGTGGCATATCAGGCCCCGAATGGTTCATTACCTATTGGGATTTGTATTCCTCCGTCAGACGGCGCGCTGGACGACAGCGGACGCCCGCAAAGAAGCTGCAGACACTGTCGGCTGGCCGGCGAAAGTTTCGTTGATCGTAAATTTCGACTTCATAGGCGTGTTCGAATTCACGAATCATTTCCTGGTAGCTGCGCATGGCCACCCGTCGTATGATCCGCTGCCACACGGCTTCATCCAGCAATGAGCTCTTATGGGAACATGTAGCCGCCCAGGCGCAGTTCGCCATGTGCCTGTGATAGCACGCGCGGCTTCTCGAAAGTGGTGCGCTACTGACGCAAGAGATGCAGGCACCTGGTCAGTGGCGCCTTTCCGAACTCACGGCCTTGTGGATGAGCTGCACTCCAGCGCCGCGGTAACTTCGTAACGTTCTCGCGCAAACGCGAATAAAATCCGGACATCCTCCGCCCGGGGGTTTCGCGCCGGAATGGGACTTGATAAGGCGCACTTCGAGGCCCCACAATGGGCATAGCATTCTAGACATAGGAGAAAAAGCTGGCAGGAGGCAAATTGCGCTCAAAGCAATTACAAAATACGCTCGATCTGCTGATCCGAAGACGCTAGCGGGGCGTTGCGACCTTCACGGATACGCAATCGTCAATCACATCCAGCAGGTGTCCGGCGAGGAGCTGCGCGTGGAAAAGGTATCGCTGTATCCGGCGCTGCACCGTATCGAGAGACGAAAGCTGGATTTGACATCATATAAGAGTTATGTAATGCTACGTATAGGGTGTCTATAAAAGAATCTGAATCCAGTTCACGAGTCGATCTTCTTCAGGGCACTCTTGCATTACTGATTCTGAAAGCTCTCGCCCTCGAAGAGATGCACGGTATGGGGATCTCGCGTCGGATCTCGCAAATCACGAATAGAACGTTTGAGGTAAAGGCCGGCTCTCTTTTTCCTGCGCTTCACCGGATGGAAGAGGCGGGCTGGCTAACGTCCTTTTGGGGCGAAGCAGACACGAACCGGCGCGCGAAGTTTTATCGCTTGACAAAGCTCGGTCGCCGTCAATTGGATGCGGAAACCGAGCAGTGGGAACGGATTTCACTGGCGATTGCTAACGCCTTGCGGGCGACGTAGAAACCCGTGCTAGGTCGTTATTTTTGCAATATCTGTCGAAATGTCCTCCACAAGCATAGGGTGGCTCAGGAGCTTGATGAAGAGCTGCGCAGCTATCTTGAGCTTCAGGCGGAGGAGAAGGCGCGGCTTGGAATGGATCGCGACGAGGCGTTGCGGCAGGCGCGCAGGGAGATAGGCGGTATGGAACAGCTCAAAGAAACCGTTCGTGACGTCAAGGTCGGAGCTTCCCTGGATAACTTGCTGCAGGATGTTCGCTATGGCCTGCGGCTGCTCAGGAGGAATCCTGGTTTTGCAGTTACCGCTATTCTGACCCTGGCATTGGGGATCGGCACGACAACCGCGATATTCAGCGTAGTCGATGCCGTGGTGTTCAAGCCCTTGCCTTTTCCCTCCGCCGATCGCCTGGTACGGATTAAGTCAGTCATTGCCGCTACTGGCCGCGGATCTCTCGCGTCATATCCGGACTTCGTTGATTGGCGAGCACGGAACCACGTCTTCGACGGCATGGCTGCTTTCCGAACGGACGGCTTTACGCTGATTGGCCCAGGGAAGCCGGTACATTTGCAAGGCGCTGTAGTGTCGGCGCAATTGTTTTTTCTCCTGCCTGAGACGCCTTTGATGGGACGCAGTTTCTTGCCGGGAGAGGACAATCCTGCAGCCGCAGGTGGCGCTGATCCCGTCATCTTGAGTTACGGATTGTGGCAGCGCGAATTCAGTTCGGATGAGTCCGCTCTGGGCCGTACCATTCGGCTTGGTGGCCAAGCATTCACCGTGATCGGGGTCATGCCACCGGGTTTTCAGTTCCCTATTCAAGCGGAGCCGGTTGAGCTATGGACCACTATTGCAATCGATGCTCGTGGTGGCGCGAACGCGATGACCACACAGCGTGGCGCGCATTACCTAGACGTTGTTGGCCTACTAAAGCCCGGCGTCAATCCTCGACAGGCGCAGGCGGAGATGGCAACAATCACGAGCACACTGAACAAGCAACATCCGGAGAACAAGCCGCGCACGGTTCGGATTGTGCCGGAGATCCAGGGTCTGGTTGGTCCAATCCGCACTCCTTTGCTCGTGCTGCTGGGGGCCGTGAGCTGCGTCTTATTAATCGTGTGTGTCAACCTGGCGAACCTGTTGCTGGCACGGGGTAATGGACGGCAGAAGGAGATGGCTGTACGAGCTGCACTGGGTGCTAGCCGCCAGCGAACAATTCGTCAGTTACTAATAGAAAGCCTGACACTCTCGCTATTAGGTGGTAGTCTGGGCCTGGCTCTGGGCCTCTCCTCGCTAAGGATACTTGTCCGGATCGTGCCCGCCGAGGTTCCACGTCTGAACGCTGTCGGCCTCGACCTCCGATTGCTCAGCTTCGCTTTTCTGATCTCGTTGTTGGCAGGAATGTTTTTCGGGATTGCTCCGGCTCTGCAAATTTCAAAGGTCGGTTTCACCGAATCGCTCAAGGAGAGCGGGCGAGGATCAGGCAGCGAAGGAAAGGGACACAGCCGAGTGCGCGGCGTCCTTGTTGTAAGCGAAATCGCGTTAGCTGTTATTCTGCTGCTCGGCGCGAGCCTTTTCATTCAGAGTTTTGTGCAACTCACGCGAGTTAATCCAGGATTCGACCCGCATCATGTTCTCACTTTTCAGCTGGATGCGCCTGCAGGAAAGCCCTCATTTTTTCGAGACGTTGTCGCGCGCATTAGCGCGATCCCTGGAGTGACGTCGGCCAGCGCGTCCGCGTCACTGCCTCTAACAGGGGACAGTATCAGCTCCAGTATCGAAATTGGGGGGCAACCCACTCCCTTGGGGTCGCGACCGTCAGCTGATTTCAACAGCGTAGCGCCGAATTATTTCCGCACAATCGGTATAGCGCTCGTCCAGGGTCGCGACTTCACAGAACACGACGATTCAAAGTCTACCCCGGTGGTGATTGTCAACCGAACGCTGGTGCAGCGGTTTTTTGCTAACCAAAACCCTATCGGCAAGCGTGTCCGCCCCGGCATCGGGAATGGCTTTGGTCCAGGCGAGCCGCCGATGCGCGAAATTGTGGGCGTTGTCGGAGACACAAAGGAAAGCGGTCTTGACGCAGAAGCTGCTCCCGAGGTTTACGCGCCTTTAGCTCAAAGCCCGTTTGGCGCCATGTTCGTTTCAATCCGCAGTGCGAATGATCCGCGAAGCATTGTGGGAGCCGCTCGCAGCCAAGTACTTTCTTTGGATAAGAGCGCGCCCATCTATCACGTGCTGACACTTGATCGGTACCTCGAACATTCGGTGGTGCTGCCGCGTTTGTTAACCATACTCCTCAGCATCTTTGCAAGTTTGGCGCTGCTGTTGGCCTGTGTCGGAGTATATGGCGTGATCTCTTACGTCGTCACCCAGCGCACCCACGAGATTGGAATCCGCATGGCTCTGGGATCGCACAAGCACGATGTTCTCAGGATGATTCTTGGGCAAGGCCTGAGGCCCGCCTTAGTTGGCCTCATCATTGGAATTTTAGTCACCCTCAGGCTGACGCGCCTTTTGAATGGCTTGCTTTATGGCGTAAAACCGAATGATCCCTTTACCTTTGTGACGGTCGCGCTCATTCTGATGGGCGTAGCTCTGTTAGCGTGTTACATTCCCGCACGCCGAGCGTCAAACGTTGACCCGATGATTTCTTTACGTTACGAATGAGTGAGCTGTTTGTTAACAGCTCACTTACTCCGAACCCGTGTCCCTTAGTGAGAGTGTGCAAAAATGCAGCATTTGGAAACCACAGCAGCAGCGATTAACTGGGCAAGCGTTCTCACGTGGTAAGAACGTGTTACATTTAGCAATGATTGGCAATACATTTCCGCAACGCTGATCGGCCGGCGGCTTCAATTCCTGCGGCCCGCGGTCGTCATAGAGCCTGGACAACATTCGACGCCGCATCGAGCTGATTATTGTTGCCGCCTGGGTGCGCTTCTGGCGACCACGAACTTCTACATCCGGTACAACGCCGCGGCCTTCGAAACGCTGTCCATTCCAGGTGAGGTACGCGGCCTTGGGCAGGATCACCATGTAACCGTACGAGTTTCTCGACCTCATCCCGAGTAGGCAGATTGTGAACGGTAATGCCTTCGTGTGTTATCTCCAGCGCATATGAATGTTGATGCGGGTCGAGTGACCTGAACCCTGGCTTCTCTACCAAAACAGGATACGGTTTAAATGTTTTGGAAGGAGACACGGATGAAGAAAGCACGTTTTAGCGAAGAGCAGATCATCGGCGCGGTTCAGCAGCTGTCGAATGGCCGGACGGCGACGGATGTGGCGCGCGAGATGGGCGTAAGCAAGCACACGATATACGCCTGGAATCAGAAGTATGGTGGCATGGACAGCGACGATGCCAAGCGCCTGAAGCACCTGGAGGAGGAAAACCGGCGGTTGAAGATCGCCGTCGCGGACCTGACCTTAGATCGAGAAGTGTTGAAGGCGGTGATCCAAAAAAACGGATGGAGCTCGTAAGCCGGCGCCAGGACGTGGCGTTTGCGCTGGCGAAGTTCTCGATAAGCCAGCGCAGAGCTTGCGAGCTGCTGCAAATCGACAGAAGCAGTTGCCGCTATCAGCGGCGGCCGGAACGCGATCCGGAGATCAAGCAGCACGTCGTCGAGATCGCGACGACACATCCGCGATACGGATATCGGCGGGTGACGGCGGTACTGAAACGGGCCGGCCGGCATGTAAACCGCAAACGAGTGTGGCGCTGGAGGAAAGAGCTGGGTGTGCAGGTTCGACGCAAGGCTCGCAAGCGCCTGCAGCGAACCGCGCCGGCGGCGCAAACAATCACCGCGGCGGATCAACTGTGGGCGATGGACTTCGTGAGTGACGCGGCAGCGAACGGGCAAACGCTGCGGGCGCTCACGGTCATCGATGTACACACGCGGGAGTGTCTGGCCATCGAAGTAGCGACCTCGATTTGCAGCCGTCGGGTCGCCCGTGTATTCCTTCGATCAAGTACGTCGCACGGTCGTAAATTGCTTTGGCAGGGCGGAGGCGCCCTAATCGCGCCGATCTCCGCCTTTTTCCAATGTAGACGGGAAGGTCATACGCTTCCTGAACTCGACTTTGTTCCGCGATTGCGGTGTCCAGGGTGCGACCAGCGTTCGAGAGTTGGCC
Source organism: Bryobacterales bacterium (assembly GCA_963838885.1). Taxonomy (GTDB): domain Bacteria; phylum Acidobacteriota; class Terriglobia; order Bryobacterales; family Bryobacteraceae; genus JAICMB01. Next base: position 35,644 of record CAWITB010000013.1, read on the forward strand.
CGTTTCCTGATCTAACTCGGCGAGATGGAGTAGCACTTCAGCGCGCATTCTAGGCAGGGCGGCCTATTGTGCGACGCTCGCCGTTTCGGTAAAGTATTTCTCGGCTTCGCCGTTGGCGTGCTCTTCGCGCGTCAGCAAGCCAGCTTGGTTGAGCAACTTTGTCTCGGCTCCGAACAAACCTGATTGTTTTCGCGTATGTACGCGCCTGTTCGAGTAGTTGCTGTGCTTCCGCTCCTTCCGTGAGAGCGGCAGTTTTGTCGGGCAGGTATATAAGAGCGCGAATCTTTGCGATGTAGAGTTGAACTGGAACCCCGCCTCGGGAGTTGTTTTGACTATATCGAGCGCGCGGTCGATAAGTGGAAGGGCGCGGTCGGCCATACCTTGAACGGTCATTCCGTTAGCCAACCAGGTAATGAAGTAAACCTGCGCGCCCGCGTCATGGAGCGCGCCAGCTTTGGCGTTTGCCGTTTGCAAGGCCACTGCAGCACGCCCAAGATCGCCATTGACACCCGCGATGATTCCTAACTGGCCAGTGGCCCGATTTTCCCACTTCTGATCGCCAGTGGATCTCGCGATGGCCACAATCTGCGCGAAATCATCTTCAGCGCCGGATCGTTCTCGACAATAGGATTCTTCAGGTCTGCTTCAACTCAAGCGCCAGCCGGGATTTGCGATTGCGGCGATTTTCACGCTGGCGTTGCCATTGGAGCGAACGGCGCGACGTTCAGCGCCGTCGAGGCGGTGCTGCTGCGGCCGCTGCCCTATCCACATCCCGAGCAGCTCGTCTTTTTGTGGGGGACGAACGGCCATGCGAAACGCTGGTCGATTTCGCCGGCCGATTTGGACCATTGGCGTAAGGCGCAATCGTTCCAGGCCATCGCGGCTATTCAGGCGCAGAGCGTGAATCTGACGGGGATAGAGCAGCCGGCGCGCATTGTTGGCGCGTTCGTATCGCCGGAATATTTTCCGCTGCTGGGCGTGAGCGGGACGGTGGGCCGGATTTTTAACAGTCCGGAGGATGCGTTGGGCGGCGAGCGCGTCGCGGTCATCTCGTATGGGTTCTGGCAGCGGCGCTTTGGGGGCGATGCGGGCGCGGTTGGCCTTACGGCGATTCTAAATGGCAAGGCGTTCACGATCATCGGCATTGCGCCGCACCGGTTCATCGCGCCCTTCATGGCCGTCGATGTGTGGCTGCCCTCGCATTTTTATCCGGGCTACACGCGGGATCGCGCGCAAACCTGCGTGCTCGCGATCGGGCGGCTGAAGGCCGGTGTTTCGTCGCGGGCGGCGCAGGCGGAGCTCGATGGCATCAATCGCCAACTGGCGCGCGCCTATCCGGCGAAGAACCGGGAGCGCGGCGCGAGCGTGATGGGGCTGCACGAAATGGACATGGAGACGGTGAAGCCGGTGCTACTGGCTTTGGCAGCCGCCGTGGCGCTTCTGCTGCTGATTGCGTGCGCCAATATAGCGAACCTGCTGCTCGCCAAAGCGGCGGGAAGAAAGCAGGAGATGGCGGTGCGCGCCGCGCTAGGCGCGGGAGGCCGGAGATTGGCGCGGCAGTTATTGACCGAGAGCATGGTGCTGGCATGGAGCGGGGCGGCGCTGGGCGCGGGGATCGCATATGCGCTGGCGCGTTTTCTTGCGGCCACGCTGGCGGGTTGGCCTGAAGGGGTGGCGGCGGCGTTGGATTACAAGGCGCTCGCATTCATGGCGGCGATCGCGATCGTCACGGCGGCGGTGTTTGGGTTGGCTCCGGCGCTACTGGCGCGGAGAGCGGCGGGGCGGGCTACGCGTGCGTGGGGAGGCGGGGAGCGCGAGATTGCGAAACGCCTTGGTAATTGGCCAGGTGGCGCTGGCGTTGGCGATGCTGATCGGCAGCGGTCTGATGTTCGAGAGCTTGTGGCGGCTGCTGCGCGTGGATGTGGGGTTCGACGGATCGCATGTGCTGACGATGGAATACCGGCTGCCGGAAAACAAATATCCGAATGGAGCGCAGCAGACGCATTTTCATGAGGAGGTGGTGGCGCGCGTGCGTGCGCTGCCGGGCGTGGAGGCGGCGGGAATTGTGCGCGGGCTGCCGTTCAGCGGCAATGGAGGTCCTGCGGAGATCGCTTTTCCAGACAGGCCGTCGCCACCGCGGAGCGCACCGTATGTGGCGCTATACAACGCCGCGACTCCGACATATTTTGAGACCGTGCGCATTCCCTTGCGGGAGGGACGGACTTTCTTGCCCTCGGACGATTTTCAGTCGCATCGCGTGGTGCTGGTGAGCGATTCGTTCGTGCGGCGTTACTGGCCGGATCGGGACGCGATCGGCAGACAGGTGCTGATTCCCGATCGCGATCTGGCGCCGGGCAAAACGCGAACGGTCGCAGCTACCGTGGTTGGCGTGGTCGGCAACATGCGGCACGATCGTTTGGAAGAGCCGGACACTCCGCAGATCTATATTCCCTACGCGCAGGATCCGATTACGTTCGCGACGTTGGCGGTTCGGACGCGCGGAAATCCCATGGATCGCGTGAGGGATGTGCAGCGCGCGGTGTGGTCGGTGGACAAGGACCAGCCGATGTGGAAGCTCCGGACACTGGCTTCGCTGGTGGAGGCGTCGCTGGGGCAACGGCGTTTGCTGCTCGCCCTGCTGGGATGGTTTTCAGTGGCGGCAGTGCTGCTGGCGGCGCTGGGGCTATACGGCGTGATGTCTTATCAGGTGACGTAGAGGACGGCGGAGTTGGGGATTCGCGTGGCGTTGGGAGCGGGGCCGGGCTCGATATTGGGGATGATGCTGCGCGAAGGCGTCTTGCTCACGGCGATCGGCTTGGGCGTGGGGGCCGCGATCGCCCCGCTGCTGGGACGCACGCTGGCACAGCAGCTTTATGGCGTGGGCGAGATCGACATTGCGGTTCATGCGGCCTTCAGCGCCGTTCTGTTGGCGGTGGCGGCGGTTGCGGTGTTGATACCGGCGTGGCGCGCGGCGCGGCTCGATCCTTTGCGGGCGCTACGCTGAGGATTGAGTTGTGGTTGGCTTGGGTGCGCGCCGGTTGGGTGCGTGGTTCGGCTCGGTGTGACGCTTGAGCGCGTGGTCGGGGTTCGGTAGGCTTTGACGTTCGCCGCCTGGCCGGAATAGGGGTTCGACTTGGGGCGTTGTGGCGGGATCGGGGTGTGGGGGCCGCTTTGGATGATTCAGTTCTTCCAAAATCGCGTCTTATGGGTAAGCTGGGCGAGGTGCGATATGAGGTTTATACAGGGAGTCGTTTTGGCCGCGGCGCTGACGCTGGCGGTGTCCGGTCAGGAGTTTCGCGGCGCCATTAGCGGCGTCGTTAGCGATCCGACGGGGGCGACGGTGGCGGGCGTGAAGATTGTCGCGCTCGAAACGAGCACCAACACCAAGACTCAAACAGTAACCGGCGGGGCGGGGCAATACACGATTCCCTTTCTGGCTCCGGGACGGTACGACATCACGGCGGATGCGCCGGGGTTTAGGGAATTCGTGCGCCGGGACATTCAATTGGGCTCGGGAGAACACCCCGTCATCGATATCCAACTGACGGTAGGTGAGGCGACGCAAGCGGTGGAAGTGACGGCGGCCGCGCCGCTGGTGAACAGCGAGAATGCATCCATTGGACAGGCGATTACCACGAAAGAGGTGGAGGACCTTCCGTTAAATGGAAGGACTCCGATGATGCTGGCGCAACTGGCGATCGGGGTGATCAATACGACGCAGCCCTCGCTGGTGCACCCGTTCGACAGCGGGGCGCCGGCGTCGATCAGCATCGGCGGAACGCCTTCGCAAACGAGCGAGCTGCTGCTGGACGGGTCGCCGGACGCGACCTGGGACCTGCGGCTCGCCTATAGCCCGCCGCAAGACGCGGTGCAGGAAGTTCGCGTCAACGCGTTCGATACCGACGCGGCTTACGGGCACACCAGCGGTGGGACCGCCAACCAGGTGCTGCGCACGGGTACAAACAGCTTGCACGGGTCGCTGTGGGAATTCAACCAGCCCGATGATCTGGGAGCGAATACTTTTTTCAACGACAAGAACGGCCAACCGACTCCGGTGACGCACTTCAACCAATACGGGCTGACCGCGGGCGGTCCGGTCGTGCTTCCGAAATTTAACGGGCGAAACAAGCTGTTCTGGTTTTTCGCGTGGGAAGGAATCAAGGATAGCCAGCCGAACACGACCATCCTGACGGTTCCGACCGATGCCGAGCGGCAGGGCAACTTTTCCGCGCTACTGCCGACAGTGCAGCTCTATGATCCGTATACCGCAGTGCAAAGCGGGACGACGATTACGCGATCGCCTTATCCGAACAATATTATTCCGCAGAGCGAGATTAATCCCATCGCGGCCGCGTATCTGAAGTTTTATCCGGAGCCGAATATCGCAGGCGGAAGTCTGGGCGTAAACAATTACATCAGCAACGCCACGACCAACGACGATTTCAACAACGAACTAGGACGGCTCGATTACAACATGTCGGATAAAAGCCGGATGTCCTTCGATATCCGGCGGACCGGCTACACGCAGGCAAAGAACAATTATTTCGCGAACCCTTCGGAAGGATCGCTCCTGTTCAGGGATAACTGGGGTGGGACGATTGACGAAGTGTATACATTGAGTGCGCGGACGGTCCTTGATATTCGCGGCAACTTTACGCGCATGAATGAAGCGCACGGGGTGCCCAGCGCGGGCTTCGACCCAACGCAGTTAGGGTTTCCCTCTTATATCGCGAGCAATTCGGAGGCATTGCAACTGCCCGTTATCAGCCTGAGCACTTACGAGGCGCTGGGAGCGAACGGCGCCAACAAGCTTCCGTCGCAATCGCTGCAGCTTTTTGGGGACGTGGTCACCGTCAGAGGCAAGCATACGCTGAAAATCGGCGGGGATGGGCGGCAATACCGGCTCAACGTCATTCAGTACGGAAACTCCACGGGCACGTTCTCGTTCGGCAATACTTACGTGCGCGCCTCGAGCAGCGCATCGTCGACGCTGGCGCAGGGACAGGATCTGGCGTCGTTCCTGCTGGGGCTGCCCACCAGCGGGTCCTATGATTTGAACACGTACAGCTCATTTTATTCCTACTATTTCGCGCCATTTATTCAGGACGATTGGCGAGTGACGCGAACATTGACGGTGAATCTCGGGCTGCGCTGGGATTTCGAGACGCCATATACCGAAAAATATGGGCGTACGGTGAATGGATTCGATGCCAACGCCACAAATCCGCTGGCCGCGGCGGCGGACGCGAATTATGCCAAGAATCCCATTCCGCAGATTCCTGGCAGCCTTGCCGTTCCCGGTGGATTGACGTTCGCCAGTCCGGGCAACGGCGCGGCGTACAACGTCCCGTCGCATCCGCTAAGTCCTCGTGTGGGATTCGCGTGGAGTCCGGAGGCGCTTCATAGCAAGACGGTGTTTCGCGGTGGATTCGGCATGTTCGTCGAGCCCATCACGATCGCGAATCTGAGCGTGAACGGGGCGTACTCGACAAACCCGATCATCAATCAGGAGGGATTCAGCCAGACGACTTCGTTCACCGTCCCGGGAAGCGGCGTGGTGACTCCTCAGGTAACGCTCATCGACCCATTTCCGGGCGGTTTTGCGAGACCGGCGGGGGCGGCGAACGGGCTGGCGACGTACGCGGGGCAGACCGTCAGTTTTTTAAATCCGAATATGCAGAATCCGTACTCGCTGCGATGGGATTTCAATATCCAACAGACGCTGAGCGCGAATACGATGCTGGAGATTGCCTACATCGGCAATCACGGGTTGCATTTGCCTGTTTCCGTGACGCAGCTCAATGGAATACCGCGGCAGTATTTGAGCACTTTGCCGGTGCGCGATAACACGGTGAACACGGCGCTCTCGGCGTCCGTGCCCAACCCCTTCGCGGGTCTAAACACGAGCCAGAACACGTCCACGACGAGCGTCGCGCAGCTCCTGGCGCGGTTCCCGGAATTTCCGGTGGGGGACAGCAGCAGCGGCTGGAGCGGGGGCACGGGCGTGCTGGAGGACAATCTCACGGAGGGGCGCTCGTACTTCGAGGCGCTGGCGGTGCGCATAGAAAAGCGCTTATCAAAGGGGCTGCTGGTGACCGGGAACTACATGCTCTCGAAGCTGATCGAAGCCGATACGTGGTTGAACGATTCGGACCCCACGATGGAGAAGCGTATTTCGCCTTTCGATCACACTCATCATTTTGTGATGGCGGCCAGCTACGAGATTCCGGTGGGCAAAGGGCGGGCTCTCGACGTTCGATCGCGGTGGGCGAATCTGTTGATCGGCGGATGGGTGGTGAACGGCATTTACTCGTTTCAAACAGGGGCGCCGATCACATGGGTGAATGGAAGCACTACCAGTCCTGGCGATTACGTCTACTTCGGCGGGCCGGGTCAATTACAGGTGGACGCTCGGCAGACCAACAGCGCGGCGTTCAATACGTCTCTTTTTGTGACCAGCGCCGGCCAGACGTTTGCGTATCATATACGGACCTTCTCGACGACGTTCCCCAATGTGCGGCAGGACGGCATAAATCAGTTCGATGCGTCGCTGCTGAAGCGCTTCAACGTGAGCGAGCGGGCGTACCTGCAACTACGTCTGGAGGCGTTCAACGTTTTGAATCATCCCGACCTTCGCGGCCCCGAATACGACGGCGACGAACGGCAGCTTCGGGCTGATTACATCGCAGGCGAACCGGCCGCGGCAATTGCAGTTAGGCGCGCGTTTCGTGTTTTAGAGCGCCTTGATAGGAGGGGAAAAAAGAACGCTGTCTTTTCGGATGGCCGTCCAGGACGCCGCCGTACCGATTGCGCTTGAATCGCGGCCATCGAGAAGCAGATACTAGCCCGAATTGGCGGGGCCAGCTGGGATGGTGCACATGGCCACAGTCGTCATTTCGGGCAATCGTCCCCAAAAACTCTTTCGGCTTGCCGAAGCCGAGCAATACGATCGTTGTTCTCCATAAACGGCGTTCAAGAAGACGTCAACCCAAACGCACGGGCCCTCCTACTCGACGGAGCGCTCTGACGCTTTAGGCCAGTTGAGATCGGACGTAGCCTTTTGTCGAAAGTGGCAACGCACGATAGCGATTCGCATACGGCGCGCGTGAGCACCCCGAAATCGTCTTGCGGCGCGAGGGCTCGCCAATCTGAACTTGACTCACGTAATCTCGTCGCGTAAGCTAAGAATTCTTGGTATGGGACGCAAGGCGCAAAAGAACGATTCGTTGCCCGGTTCACTGGACATGTTGATTCTGCGGACGCTGTCGCTGCGCGGCCTCCATGGATACGGCATAGTCCAGTTCATTCAACAATCGTCCGGCAATGAGCTCCTCGTCGAGGAGGGCTCGCTGTACCCCGCTCTTCAGCGGCTGGAGCTAAACGGCTGGATCGACGGTGTCTGGGGCGTGACGTCGAATAATCGGCGGGCGAGGATCTACAAGATCACGGCGGCCGGCCGCAAACAGCTGGCGGTTGAAACCCGGAAGTACGCCAAACTCACGCTGGCGATCGCGCGCGTAATGGGAGCGGGGTGACGGACGTGTTTCGACGGCTGAGGTATTGGATCGGAAGCGCCAGGCGCAGCGAGGCGCTGCGTGAGGAAATGGAACTCCACCTTGCGGAAAAAGCCGCGGAACTCGAAGCAGACGGTATGACGGCGGAGCGCGCCCGGGCTGAAGCGCGCCGGCGATTTGGCAACGTCGTACTGAAGCACGAAGAGTCACGGGAGATTTGGATGACAAGGTTTTTGCCGGAACTTGGCCAGGATATTCGCTACGGCTGTCGCACCATGACCGCCAACAAGGTGTTCAGCGCCCTGGCGGTCTTGTCGCTGGCGCTCGGCATCGGCGCCAATACTACGATCTACAGCTTCATGGAGTCGATTCTGTTGCGCTCGCTGCCGGTGGCCGATCCCGAGTCGCTGGTGGTCTTGAATTGGCATAGCCGGCCGCCCCACAACGCCAACAAGGAATGGGTCCACGTCATGCACGGGATACAGGGCTTGGCGTGGCCGGGCGATAAAGGCGACATGGTCCTCGGCATATTCCCTTATTCGCGCGTTCGAGACGCTTCGCCAGGAGAATCCCGTTTTTTCCACGCTTTTCGGATACTTCAACGGACACAACAAGACCCTGGCCGTCCGCGGGCAGGCTACGAGCGCCGGCACGGAGTACGTCACCGGCGAGTATTTTCGCGGCTTGGCAGTGTCGCCGGCCGCGGGACGTCTGATCGACTCCGAAGACGACCGTCCAGGCGCAGCGCCGGTCGCGGTCATCAGCTTTGCGACCAGCCAGCAGCGCTTTGGGGGACCGTCGAATGCGATTGGACAATCGATTCTCGTCGATAATGTGCCCTTCACGGTGATCGGCGTCGCGCCGCCGGAATTCTTCGGAGTCGACCCAGCGGCGGCGCCGGACCTCTACTTGCCGTTGCGCACGAATCTGCTCGTGGACGGCGCCAGGGCGGCTCGTATGTATCCCGACGAAAACTTCTACTGGATCGAAATGATGGGCCGTCTGCGTCCCGGTGTAAGCATGGCCCAGGCGCAGGCAGCGCTGGCTCCTCGCTTCCATCAATGGGTTGCCGCCACCGCGACGACCGGCGGTGAGCGCGCCAAACTGCCCGCGCTGATGCTGAATCCCGGCGCCGCCGGTCTGGGCAGCCTGCGCCGCCAGTATTCCAAGCCTCTGTACGTGCTCCTGACGATGGTGGGATTGATCCTGGCGATCGCGTGCGCGAACATCGCCAATCTGCTGCTGGCAAGGGCCGCCGCGCGACGCCGCGAAATGGCTGTCCGGCTCAGCCTGGGAGCGGGCCGGTTCCGCGTCGTACGGCAGTTGCTTACCGAGAGTGTGATGCTGGCGTCACTCGGCGGAGCATTAGGGGTCTTGTTTGCAATCTGGGGCGTGCGATCGCTCACGCTTCTGCTCTCCAAGGGGCAGGAGAACTTTACGCTGCACGCGGAATTGAACTGGAACGTGCTGGGCGTGACGGCGGCGCTCTCAGTGGTTTGCGGCCTGTTATTCGGCCTCGCTCCGGCGATTCAGTCGACGCGTCCGGACGTCATGCCCGCGCTAAAGAATGGCCGCGGGGGCGGACCGCGCCGCCGCGCGCAGCACGTTCTGGTGGTCGCCCAAATCGCGATCTCTTTTCTCATCCTGGTCGCCGCGGGTCTGTTTGTCCGGACACTCGACAAGCTGCACTCCGTCCAACTGGGATACGCCCGCGAGAACATCCTTCTGTTCTCGTTGAATGCGCGCCAGGCCGGGCATCGCGACCCGGAGATCGTCACTTTTTACGAGAACCTGCGCAAGCGCTTCGAATCGATCCCCGGCGTGAGCAGCGCCACCCTTTCGCGATCCTCGATCATCAGCGCCGGCCGTGGCGGGTCGCCGATCCGCGGGCCAATGAATATCGGCGCTGTTACCATCGCGGGCGCAGGCGTCCTTTCCGCCGGACCGCGTTACCTCACGACGATGCAGATTCCGATCCTGGCCGGGCGTGAGATCGACGACCGCGATCAAGCGGGCTCCAGGCCGGTTGCAGTGATCAGCGAGCGGCTGGCGCGGACTTACTTCGAGAACGAGAATCCGGTGGGCCGGCGCATCACGCTCGCCGGAGGAGAAGCGCGATCTCGAAATCGTCGGCGTGTCGGCTAACCTGCGCTACGGTGGTCTGAAAAATGAAGAGGAGAGTGCAATGACCATGTTCGTAGCGGTCAGCCAGTTTCCTCCGGACCGAGTGACCTACGCGCTGCGCACCGCGGGTGATCCGCTGGGGTATGTCAGGAGCGTGCATGAGATCGTGCGGGAGGCAGATTCACGCATACCCGTCACAAACGTGGTCACACAGGCTGCGGAAATCGATCGGACGATCAGCAGGGAAATCACGTTCGCGAAACTATGCACGGGTTTTGCGGTTCTCGCTCTCCTGATGGCGTGCGTGGGGCTCTACGGGACGATGTCCTACAGCGTCGCGCGGCAGGTCGGCGAGATTGGAATCCGTATGGCACTGGGCGCGCAACGCGGCGCGGTGGTATGGATGGTTCTGCGCCGCGTTCTACTACTGGCGGCGGTGGGACTCGCGATCGGCGTGCCTGCCGCGTTGAGCGCGTCCCGGCTGGTCAAATCGTTTCTGTTCGAGACCCAGCCCAACGATCCGGGGACCCTGGCGCTGGCCGGTGTCGTCCTCCTAAGCGCCGCGATTCTCGCCGGCTATGCGCCGGCAAGGCGAGCGTCCCGAATTGATCCGCTGGCGGCTCTGCGGCAGGAGTAAGACAGTCTGGCCCGCGCACATTGATCACGGTAGCTGCTCGCGATAAAGGTTGCCTCGGCACATAAACCAAAGAACGACTCACTCCGAAGTTGCGCTTCCTGGATCAGGGCCAGACGGTTTGTTAATCGCTTCCAGGGAGAGATTTCCAGTATTTTCTTGCGTGGCCTGTTTAGCCGCGTGTATTGCCGCAAACTGTTGCGCGACACGAGAAGTATCGTCGGTCTTAGCCGGGTCGAGGAGGCCCGACAAATCGAAGGCTTTCATAAGGATATCGGCGTCCACAAACTTTAGGACGAAGTCGTAACCCTTCTGGTCCATCCCCGACGTACCGGTGCGGGGAAACGAGGAGATAGATAGAATGAATTGACTCGAAGCGGCCGGCTGTTCTGTGAGGATCTTCTTGATGTGATCCTTGACCGGTAAACTACCATGTCCTTGCTCCCAAGTAGTCAAGAGCCGAAAAGTCTCTTCCGAACTGTGAGAGATTATAGACGTTTTTGATGCATACAGGGCGATTTTGTCTGCAACGACAGCGATCAACTTACCGATTTCATCAGGGCAGAATAGGGCTTCACTGGTGCTGTCGCCCGGTAGTGGCCGCATCCACTCGAGGCAAACCACAGTGAAGAAGATGGGCTCTGCCGCCCGTAGCACTTCCAGGGCAGCATCATACCGCCGCGTTGCGTGAACACGTGAGATCAGCTCTCGAATCAGGAAGGCTGCGAGACCCATCGGCTGAACGAGGGCATCGCGGAGTACCTTAATATCTGAGCCGTGCTTCGCAACCGCTATCGCCAACCTCTCCGCAGATTCGGCAGGCAGGTCCTGGATGTGCCGACGGATTTTGTTCAGAAGTCTTGGCTGTTCCTTTGAGCAGACAAGTTCGCGATACCGGGCTGCGACATCGTTCGGGCTCAGTGTGGCAATCGCTTTAATAAAGCGATCTATTTCCTGATCTGAGACGTCATTGGCGGGAATAGAACATGTGAGGTATCGCCGCAAATAATCAATGGATGCGACGCGCTGCTCGCGCTGAATGCGTTCCTCGTTGCGATCGCCGTACTTGCCCGAATGAAAAAGGTTCTTGAAGTTGTGGAAAAAGATCGGTCACCAAGCTCCTTGCGCGTTGCAGGTCCGATCCCGCAGCGGTCTCCAAGACTCGGGACAAGTGCTCGTTCAACCTCTTATTGCCGTCGGAGAGAAGGTAGCTCATATCCCACCCAAACTCGCCGGTGTAGATCTCTGGAGCTGTGCGGATATCTTTGTGTAATAAGGGGTACAGAAACTTGATGGCTTCGAGAATAAGGAGATCTACGGGGTTGACCTCACGCGCAAGCAGTGGAAGCAAGAACGCTATCGAGCTCGCATAGAGCTTTGCCAGGCGTGGCGTGTTGAGGGCCGGTACGATGTGTTGAAGGAACGCAAGCTGAAATTCTTGGTTCTGTTCAGGCGTCAGGCTAACGCTTGCAATCCGCAAGGCATCATTGATGCTGTCAATACAAAGCTGTGCGAGTGTATCACGGTCGGCGACAGGCAGGTCCAAGTTGACTTGAACTATTTTTTCTAGGTAATCATATCCTGCTTGCTTATCGCCCTCACCGAATTGCTGGCCGATAGCTGCGGCCACAATGTCGCGATCAAAAGCCAGCACATAACTTACGTGTTCAAAGTTGGCGGTGAGCTTCAATAACTTGAAGACGGCTTGAGCTTCTACCCGGTCGAGGCGGTCGACGTCATCAAGGAAAACGACAATGCGCTTGCCGGATTTCTGAAGCATGCTCACGATGTTTCCCCGCTTCTCTTCCAGACTTACAGTCGATAGCTTTTCACCGAGTTTAGAAACCGCCTTGCCGGTCGAAAGCTTAACGCCGTGCGCTTCGACGGCGATCTCGCCGACCACGGCACCATAATCCCGGAAGAGGTCACCGACTTTTTCTTTCCTTGTTCTTACGGACTTGTCCAGAGCACCGGCTACGCTCGCGAAGAAACTCAGGAGCAGTGATGTCTCATCGGAGAAGCGCCATGGATTGAACCAGACCGGTACGACGTTATTGAATTTACACAGCGCTCCATGAACGTACTGCAGCAGCGTAGTCTTGCCTTCGCCCCATTTGCCATTGATCAAGATAACGGTGCTGGTCGGATCTCTGCGCTGGGCAAGCGTGTTTGCGATTCGCTCAGCAAACGGAACGCGTCTGAACCGATCAAGCTCTGGATTACTCAGCGGTGAATCGGATACGAACGGCTCGCTAAGATCAGATACGGCTGGGGCGATATGGGGGACTGGATCTTTTCGTGGCATTCGTCCTTGATTATCGGCCAAACGGTCCAAGCTCGATATCAGCAGGGTGCGGATTCCAAGCGAGGTGGTCGGCAAAACGTAAACGCATTCCGATCCTGGCCGGGCGTGAGATTGACGACCGCGATCAAGCGGGCTCCAGGCCGGTTGCGGTGATCAGCGAGCGGCTGGCGCGGACTTACTTCGGGAACGAGAATCCGGTGGGCCGGCGCATCACGCTCCCGGAGGAGAAGCGCGATCTCGAAATCGTCGGCGTGTCGGCTAACCTGCGGTACGGTGGTCTGAAAAATGAAGAGGAGAGTGCAATGACCGTGTTCGTAGCGGTCAGCCAGTTTTCTTCGGACCGAGTGACCTACGCGCTGCGCACCGCGGGTGATCCGCTGGGGTATGTCAGGAGCGTGCATGAGATCGTGCGGCAGGCAGATTCACGCATACCCGTCACAAACGTGGTCACACAGGCTGCGGAAATCGATCGGACGATCAGCCGGGAACTCACGTTCGCGAAACTATGCACGGGTTTCGCGGTTCTGGCTCTGCTGACCGCGTGCGTAGGACTCTACGGGACGATGTCCTACAGCGTCGCGCGGCAGGCCGGCGAGATTGGAATCCGTATGGCTCTGGGCGCGCAACGCGGCGCGGTGGTATGGATGGTTCTGCGCCGCGTTCTGCTACTGGCGGCGGTGGGACTCGCGATCAGCGTGCCTGCCGCGTTAATCGCGTCGCGGCTGGTCAAATCGTTTCTGTTCGAGACCCAGCCCAACGATCCGGGGACCCTGGCGCTGGCCGGTGTAGTCCTCCTAAGCGCCGCGATTCTCGCTGGCTATGCGCCGGCAAGGCGAGCGTCCCGAATTGATCCGCTGGCGGCTCTGCGGCAGGAGTAAGACATGGTCCTTCGTACCGCCTCCTGGCAGTCGTGGTTGGGAAAGGCAGAAAAGGCGCCGGCGGAGAATCAGCTGCGGAATTTCGAACTTTGCAGGGGCTATAGGAGCAAGAGGAATGATGAATCAAATCGCAAAAAGACTGATGCTGGCCGGACTGCTGACCGCAGTGGGCTGATGGGCGCAGGCGCCGACTGAATTGAGGTCGCTTCGATCAAACCGGCTGCGCCGGCACAAATGACATTCACCAATGTTTCGATTGCCGGAATCATGCAGCAGACATACGACGTGAAGAGCTACCAGATCTCGGGCCCGGATTGGATTTCGTCAGCGAGGTTCGACGTCTCCGCCAGGGTTTCGGCGGGTACGACAAGGGCGCAGTCCAAAGTCATGCTGCAGAATCTCCTTGCCGATTCGATTCAAGCTGGTTCTGCATCATTCGACGAAAGAGTCGTCGATCTATGCGCTGCCGGTTGAGAAGGGCGGGCCGAAGCTGAAAGAATCGGCAAAAGAAAACGAATGCGGTTGCCGCGCCTCCGCCCGGCGGTCAGAGGATGGACGGTCCGGTACGCGGGCAACGCCAAACCGCCAATTTGTGCGGCAGGCCCGTAGGGGAGAGCGGCTCAGATTTCCAAACTGACCCATACCCGATATTTCGGATTTCACGCGGGCGCCTGAAAACAGTTTCCGGCATCGATCTACGTTGAAATATGGTCCGCGATCAAGCCTTAAATAGTCGCCCACAGGAACGGCCGAACGCGGCTTTCCACTAGTTCCACGCCAAGACCCGGGCGGCTTGACACGGCAACGGAGCTGTTGCGCACATCGAGTTCGGGCGCATGGTCCACCATCGCAAAGTGCTCCGGAATTCGGAAGGGATATAGCTCCTGGATGAAGAAGTTCGCAATACAGGCATCCAGTTGCAAAGCTGCGGCGGTGGAGACGGGGCTGGCGCAATTGTGCGGTTGGATGCGCATGTTGTATGCCTCCGCCATAGCAGCGATTTTCTTGGCTTCCATAAGACCTCCCGTATTTCCGATATCCGGCTGCAGGATGGCCGCGGCGCGCAGTTCCATTACGCGCCGGAACTGATAGCGCGTATACATGCGCTCGCCCGTGGCAACCGGGATTTTGACGTGTTCGGCGACTTCCTTCAGCGCCTCCGGATCGAATGCGTCCACCGGCTCCTCGAGAAACGTAATGTCGTACTCTTCGAAGCGCCGGCCCAGCCGTATAATTGCGTCGGTTGTTAACTCGCCGCTCATGTCCAGCATGAGGTCCACATTCGGGCCGACCGCGCCGCGCACGGCTTTCACGCTTTCAACCGCGCGCACTTCCATGGCGCGATCGATGGATCGCTTGGCCACATGGCGGATGTGACCGTCGGGATCCAACTCCGGCGTCGCCAGCGGGTAAAATTTCAGCGCTGTGTATCCGCGCGCGACAACGCGCTCCGCTTCGCGGCTGAAATCGTCCGGCTTCACGCAGCGGAAGGACCACCCATTGGCATACACGCGCACTGTATCCCGAACCTTGCCGCCGAGTAACTCGTAAACCGGAACGCCGAGGGCTTTCCCCTTGATGTCCCAAAGCGCCTGCTCCAGAGCGCTGATGCCGGCGAAAACGATTGGACCGCCGCCCTTGGCCCAAAACGTGTTGTCGTACATGTCGCTCCAGAACGCTTCGATGGCGAACGGATCGCGCCCGAGCATAAATTCCTGGGCCAGATCTTTAATCATTCCGGCCGCCGCCGTTGCGCCCGAGCCGTATGCGACCGCAGCCTCGCCGACCCCTGTGAGGCCCTGGTCCGTGAGGACCTGGGCGAGCACGGGATGCCGTCCGCCGACCTGGACCAGATAGATACGAACTCCGGTCACTTTCAAGCGTCCCG
This sequence comes from Bryobacterales bacterium, assembly GCA_963838885.1. Taxonomy (GTDB): domain Bacteria; phylum Acidobacteriota; class Terriglobia; order Bryobacterales; family Bryobacteraceae; genus JAICMB01. The sequence continues at coordinate 50,987 of CAWITB010000013.1, forward strand.
GCGTTTTCGTTTGCGCTTGCGACTGTGCGCCGGCGGCCAATGCCGCGCCCGAAGCGCGCAGGAAATGCCGACGATTCATCGTGGCTGCTAAATTACCACATATTGGATAAAACAACCGGAAGCAGTACTGGGCGCGTTCGGGAATGTACTTGGAACGGGAATCGCAGCGTCCCATAGCGGGATGGCTTCTCCCTCACATGAGCGCGAGCTGCGGCGCAAGACAAGACTGTTGTCGATCGCCGTAATTGTGAGCAACGTGATGGGGAACTTCGCGTTGAGTATGGGTATGAAGCAGGTGGGGACCACGGTTTCCGTATCGCTTCTGCCGTATTTGCGGGCGCTCCTGAATCCCTGGGTCATCGCGGGAGTGTGCCTGTTGGTGATCTGGTTGATCACCAACCTATCGCTGCTGAGTTGGGCGGACTTGAGTTACGTGCTTCCCGTAACGGCAACGGCATACGTGATTACGGCGATTCTTGGACGCGTTTTCCTGGGCGAGTATGTGAGCAAGATTCGTTGGACGGGAATTTTGCTGATCCTGACCGGCGCGATCATTGTCGGGTTGACGATGCCGCGCACGACTCCGGAACATGAACAGGACGCGTGGAAGGATTCGAAATGAGGTGGATTCTCGTCCTTGTGATCGTTTGCGGCAATGCTACCGGAGACTTGCTGAACACGGCGGGGATGAAGAAGCACGGGGAAGTGCACGGACTTCATCCGAGCGCGCTGATGAAGCTGCTGAAATCGCTCGCGAAAAATATGTACGTCGTCGGCGGCGTCGTCGCGATGGCGTTTTCGTTCTTTGCGCTGCTCTCGCTACTCTCGGTTGCGCCATTAAGCTTCGCGGTACCCGCGACGGCGTCAAGCTACATGGTGGAGACGATACTCGCCAAGTACCTGCTGGGCGAGCGAGTCTCGTGGCAGCGCTGGTTCGGCGCAGGGGTGGTGGCGTTGGGCGTCATCTTGCTCGCCTTCTGAGTGGTGTTGGTTCCAGTAATGCCGAGGAACACAAGTCCGGCCACCACAAGCGCGGTTGCGGCGCATTTTGCCAGGAGCGTAGAGCCGGTGAAGTTCTCGCATAACCACTTGGGCCGCAGCCGCGTGATCAGATAAGCGCCGAGAAAAATAATGACGTAGCGGATTCCCGTGATGGCGTCGACCACGGCGGGGCTTTGCAGACTGACGGCGTAGAAGATAAGAAAAGAGCCGACGCCGGCCATGAAACGGTTGATCATGTACCACGTTTTGCTGCTGGGGCTGGCTTCTTCGGAGTGCTCGAAAATCTGGCGCCGCCAAGTGGGCCGCACGAGGAGCAGCAACGAGCCGGCGAAGGTTCCGACCGTGAAGAAGACGTAGCCGGAGACGAAGTTGGTGCTATTGAAGACGACCTTTTCAAGGACGTTGACGACGCCGAAAGCGGCGGAAGCGGAGAGGACCCATGCGATGACCCGGCGCAGCGACAAGCGCTCGGAGAAGAACATCACGAATCCGCCGGCGACCATTAATATGAAGCCGAGCACGTTTCCTTTTCCGATCGGCGCGGCCAGGAGGGGAATGCCGATGAGAGCGGTCAACACCGGAGAAAATCCGCCCATCATGGCGAGAGTCTCCGAGGCTTCTCCTTTCTTGAGCGCGCCATAGTAAAGATAGTTCGCGACCAGATGAAGAATCCCCGTGAAGAAGGCGAGCGACGTGAGTCCCCAGCCTGGAAAAGTGTAGCCGAAGGGAATGAGACAGAGGCCGAAAACGCTGATGAAACCGAGCCAGAAGACGTACGACGCAAGATTCTTCGTTTGCGGACGCTTGAGCAGAACTTTATCCCAGATTAGCGAGATCGCGATCAGCCCGTGAGCGATAATCGCGATGAAGACGCCATTTTTGAAGACGCTCCAGTCCACGGTAATGAGATGCGGCGGGAACGATTCAGTGTCTTGCGAAAGGCATTGCGTTACGCGATGGGAGCGCCCCACGCGGCTTCCTGGCGCAGTTTCCCTTTCAGGATTTTGCCGCCGGGGTTGCGGGGCAAGGGATCGTTTCGAAACATCATGAATTGCGGGATCTTGAAATCGGCGAGCCGGCTGCGCAGAAACTCGCGGATCTCACTTGCTTCGGCGGCCGCGCCGGGCTTGAGCACGATAATGGCTCCGACTTTCTCGCCCATCATGGTGTCGGGGACGCCCATCACGGCGGTCTCAAAAATCGCGGGGTGCGCCGCGAGCGCGTTCTCGACCTCAACGCAATAGACGTTCTCGCCGCCGCGATTCACCATGTCCTTTTTGCGGTCCACGATCTGCACAAAGCCGTCGGCGTCGATGCGGGCCAGGTCGCCGGTGTGCAGCCAACCATCGACGAATGTGAGCGCGGTGGCATCGGGTTTGTTCCAATAACCGGGCACGACATTCGCCCCGCGGATGAGCAGTTCGCCGACGCCGTCCTTATCCGTTTCGAAGAGCCTGAGGTCGCACACGGGGGCGGCGAAACCGACTGTCTCCGGGCGTGTGCGCGCGTATTCATGCGGCAGATAGGTGGCGACCGAAGATGTTTCCGTCAGTCCGAAACCGTTGCCGACCTGAGCGTTTGGAAACGCCGCCAGGATCTGGCCGACGAGATCGGGCGGCATCGGCGCCCCACCGTATCCGAGGCGCTCCACGCCGCTGGTATCGATCTCTTTGAAGTTGGGCTGGTTGATGGCATACCAATAAATGGCGGGAACAGAGGCCATCGAATTGATCCGCTCCGCTCGAATCGCGTGGAGAAAGGCCTGAACTTCGAAGCGCGGCAGGATCACGGTGGCGCTTCCGGTCGAGCAACAGGGCAGCAACTGGCTGTTGCAGCCGGTGACGTGAAAAAGCGGTACGGAGACGAGCGAGCGCACGCTGCCGTCTTCGCGATAACGTCCGGCGCGCTTGCAGGTTTCGATATTGGTCAGAAAATTCTCGTGCGTCGTCATGGCCCCTTTGGGGAAGCCGGTGGTGCCGCTGGTGTAAAAGATCGCGGCCACTTCGGCTCGCGTAAGGCCGTCCGCGGCGTAGGGTTTTCCTTGCGGCAGCGCCTGTCCTGGCAGGAACGCATATTTCGATCCGGAATCGTTCAGCACGTAGTCGACTTCCGGTTCCGTGAATCGCGTATTGACGGGCACGACTATCGCTCCCGCCAGCAGACCACCCCAAAAAGCCAGGCACCAGTCGAGGCCGTTGCCGAGCCGGATGGCCACGCGGTCGCCGCGCTCGATTCCGAGCTCGCGCAGGCCGCCGGCGACTTTCGAGGCGCGTTCCCACAGCTCGCCGTAGTTGACGCGCGGACCTCCAATCTCGACGATGGCCTCGTTCGAGGCGCGATTGTCCACGGTATTCCGAAGCATCTCGAGCAACGAAGACGGCAGAACGTCGTAATGCGCGATCTGGTTTTGGTCGCGCGTGATGCCGGTCATATCGAACGGTTGGATCATCAATACCCTCCTTGCCTCTCGAAAATTGCGCGAGGATTTTCAACCATCATGGTTTGGATCTGGTCTTCTTGAACGCCACGCCGCTTAAGCGCCGGGATCACGTCTTTATGAATGTGCAGGTAGTGCCAGTTTGGCAGCATCGACGGCAGCGCCTGCTCGGGCAGCCAGTCGATGAAGCAGGAGGCGTCGTGCGAGAGCACCATGCGGTTGGCGTGGCCGCGCTCGCACATAACGGCGACCGTGTTCACGCGATCCTCGAACGAAAGAATCGTGTCGATGCCGAAGCGGTCCATGCCGATATAAGACCCATTCGCGACCAGCTCCTCGAGGTAATCGAGATCCGTGGTGTCGCCGCAGTGGCCAATGATCACGCGCGTGAGATCGACGCCTTCCTCGCGGAAGATTTTCTGTTGGTCCAGTCCGCGCCGCGAGCGCGCGTGGGTGTGCGTGGAGATAGGAACGCCTGTCTGGCGGTGAGCCTGCGCGACGGCGCGCAGAACGCGTTCGACGCCGGGAGTGAGACCCGGCTGGTCGGTGGCGCACTTCAGTATTCCGGCGCGAACGCCGCTCGCGGCGATGCCGCGCTCGACATCGCGCACGAACATGTCGATCATGATCTCGGGGCCGCCCAGTACCGTGCCAGGTCCGCGGTAATGAAAATATGCCGGGATATCGTTGTAGGTGTAGATGCCGGTCGCGACAACGATGTTGATGGCGCTGGCGGCGGCGATTCGCTCGATGCGCGGAATATAACGGCCCAGGCCGACAACGGTAAGATCGACCAGCGTGCCAACGCCGTGCGAGCTCAGTTCGTTCAGCCGCGCGATTGCGGCGTTAATGCGCCGTTCTTCATCGCCCCAGGTTTCGGGATAATTTTGCAGGATTTCGGAGGAGAGCACGAAAATGTGCTCGTGCATGAGCGTTTGACCGAGCTGCGAAGCGTCTACGGGTCCGCGGACGGTCTGGACGGCGGCCATGGGCGACTCGTCCAGCGTACATCAAACGATTACGCAACAAAGCTCGCGCGCAACGCTTGCCCGTAACCGGCGTCTAACACACGTCACGTACTCTGGAATGGCGACCGCCGATCAATTTCAATCCCAAGACCCGCTGTGGTATAAAGACGCGATCATTTATGAGCTGCACGTACGCGCGTTCTACGACAGCGGCACGGACGGAATAGGCGATTTTCGCGGTCTGACGGAGAAACTCGATTATCTACAGGACCTCGGCGTAACGGCGCTCTGGGTCCTGCCGTTCTCGCCTTCGCCGTGGAGGGACGACGGCTATGATGTGTCCGATTACACCGATGTCCACTCCGCATACGGCACGCTGCGGGATTTTCAGACATTTCTGAAAGAGGCCCACCGGCGTGGCCTACGGGTGATCACGGAGGTGGTTGTCAACCACACCTCCGACCAGCACTCCTGGTTTCAGCGCTCCCGCCGCGCTCCGGCGGGCAGCAAATGGCGCGACTTCTACGTATGGAGCGATACGCCGGAGAAATACAAGGAAGCGCGCATCATCTTTAAGGATTTCGAAACATCCAACTGGACTTGGGACCCGGTCGCGAAGGCGCATTACTGGCACCGCTTCTACTCGCATCAGCCGGATCTGAATTTTGAAAGTCCGCACGTGCGCCAGGCCGTTTTCGACGTCGTCGATTTCTGGTTTGACATGGGCGTGGATGGATTCCGTCTGGACGCCATTCCATACCTGTTTGAGCGCGAGGAGACAAACTGCGAGAACCTGCCGGAGACGCACGCGTTCTTGAAGGAGCTGCGGGCGCACGTGGACGCCAAGTACAAGGGCAAGATGTTGTTGGCCGAGGCTAACCAGTGGCCCGAGGACGCCATCGCCTATTTCGGGAATGGGGATGAATGCAACATGGCGTTTCATTTTCCGGTGATGCCGCGCCTGTTCATGGCCACGCGCATGGAAGATCGCTATCCCATTATTGAGATCCTGCGCCAGACGCCGCCCATTCCGGAGAACTGCCAATGGGCCATGTTCCTGCGCAATCACGATGAGCTGACGCTCGAGATGGTAACGGACGAGGAGCGCGATTATATGTATCGCGTTTACGCCGAAGACCGGCAGATGCGCATCAATCTCGGGATCCGCCGCCGTCTGGCGCCCCTTTTGGGGAACGACCGGCGCAAGATCGAGCTGATGAACGCGCTGCTGTTTTCACTGCCCGGCACGCCCGTCATTTATTACGGCGATGAGATCGGGATGGGCGACAACATCTATCTCGGCGATCGCAACGGCGTGCGCACGCCCATGCAGTGGAGCGCCGACCGCAACGCCGGGTTTTCGCGCGCCAACTCGCAGCGGCTATACCTGCCGATCACGAGCGAGCCCGAGTATCACTACGAAACCATCAACGTCCAGGCACAGCAGGACAATCCCAATTCACTGCTGTGGTGGATGAAACGCATCATCCAACAGCGCAAGCGGCATCGCGCCTTCAGCCGCGGATCGCTGGAGTTTTTGAATCCCGAAAACCGTAAGGTGCTCGCGTTTTACCGCCGCTACGAAGAGGAGACGGTATTGGTGGTCGCCAATCTTTCGCGCCTCCCGCAATACGCGGAGTTGAACTTGTCGGCCGCGAAAGGAATGGTTCCGGTAGAAATGTCCGGCGGAGTCGAATTTCCGATCGTAGGCGACGGTTCTTATCTATTGACGCTCGCCGGTCACGGCTTTGTATGGTTCTCGCTTGAAAAGCGCGCCAGCCGGCGGGAGTCGATCGAGGTCTCCGGCCTCCCTGCCGCGCCGGAAGCGGTCGAAATCGCGTCCTGGGATCAGCTTTTCAGCGGGAACACGCTGCGCGCGCTCACGGCGCGATTGCCCGGGTATGTTCAAACGCGCCGCTGGTTCCGTCACAAGAGCCGCGTGATCCGGTCGGTGGACGTGGACGATGTGATTCCCATTCCCGGCGCGCATTCGCATATCATCATCGTCCGAATCGAATACGTGGAAGGCGATAGCGAGCGTTATCTGCTGGCTGCTTCGGAGGCGCACGGCGAGGAGGCGTCGCGGGTGCGGGCGCAGCTCTCCGATACCATCGTTGTCCCGGTGCATTCGCGCGATGGGACCGAAGGCGTGCTCTACGGGGCCTTTTATAATCCGCAATTCGGCGACGCGCTGCTGGGCGCGATCGTGCGCCGCAAAAGATTCCGCGGCCGCGCGGGCGAGCTGGCGGCCTTTCACAACCGCTGGATGCGCGCGGTGTGGGGCCCCAGACATCCCAATCTCAAGCCGGAACTCGCGCGCGCCGAGCAGGGCAACAGCTCCATCGTATTCGGCAACCGCTTCATCTTGAAAATCTTCCGCCGCATCGAAGAAGGCGTTAATCCGGAGCTGGAGATCGGCGCCTTCCTGACGGAGCGCAAGTTTCCGTTTACTCCACCGGTGACGGGGCATCTCGAATACCGTTCGTCGCGGGGGGAGTGCATGCAGGTGGCGATTCTGCACGGCTATATCGCGAACGAAGGCGATGCGTGGCGTTACACGCTCGATTCGTTGAGCCGGTTTTTCGAGGCCGCGCTCGCCCGCGCGGATCAAGATCCAATTGCGCATCTGAATCGACATCCGCTGCAGTTGGCCGGCGAGGAGCCACCCTCGGCCGTGCGGGAGCTGCTGGGAGAATATGCGACAGCCGCGCGGCTGCTGGGAGATCGTACGGCGCGAATGCACTTGGCGCTAGCGGATCCCGGCGCTCCCCCGGACATAGCGCCGGAGCCGTTCACGGACCACTATCGACAGGGACTTTATCACGGCATGTTGAGCCAGGTGAACCGCTCATTAGAGATGCTGGAACGCGCTTTGCCGTCGTTGCCGGAAGCGGCCGCCGAGGACGGCCGCGCGGTGCTGGCGCGAGCCGACGAGATCCGGGCCAGCATGAATCCGTTACGGACGAGCAGGATTCACGCGCTGCGTACCCGCACGCATGGGGATTTCCATTTGGGACAAGTCCTCTATACGGGCAAGGATTTCGCGATTATCGATTTCGAAGGCGAACCGGGGCGCCCTCTCAGCGAGCGGCGGCTGAAACGCTCGCCGATTCGCGATGCCGCGTGGATGCTGCGTTCATTCCAATACGCCGCCTATGCCGCGCTGTTTGGAGGCGTGGCCGGCATCACGCCGCGGCCCGACGGCGGCAATACCCTCGAGAAATGGGCCGCTTACTGGAGCTTCTGGGTCAGCGCCCTTTATCTGGGCGGCTATCTGGCGGCCGCCGGCAATGCGCCTTTCATTCCGCAAGCGGCGGACGAGCTACGCACGCTGCTGGACGCTCATCTTTTTGAGAAGGCCATGTACGAGGTTTCCTACGAGCTGGCAAACCGGCCCGCCTGGGTGCGCATTCCTTTGCGCGGGACGCTTGCTCTGCTCACGTGAGAGGCTGACGCCTCGCGCGGCCGGCTTCGCTGTAATGCGGAACGCGCAATCTCGTACCTCGCATGGCCGCGGAGCGCATCCAAAGCCAAAACCGGCGTAAATCGGCGGGGTCCACAAATGTGATGTAGCAGGCCATCATGGACCATTCAAACAGCGGCAGGTTCATCGAGTATTCAATCGAAAGATGCAGGAGCAATCCTGCGAGCAGCACCCCATAACGAATCTTTTTGATCCAGACCAGCACGCCCATCGCGAATTCGACGGCGAGCGCCGCCCAGGTCGCGGCGTGTACGAGCGAGAGATGCTGCATCCCGGGGACCGGGAATCTTCGGTAATCGCTAAGTTGAAGGGCATAGTAAAGGGCGGTGCCGTTGCGCCAGGTGTGGCCGCGTATCTTCCAAGCGAAGGTAGCGATGTAGATGATCGAGGTTTGAATCTGTATCATGCGCCGCGCCCAGGGAGCGTAGGTGGCGTCGGGCGAGCCGGTTCTCCGGTAAGAGCGAATAAGACTATCGATGGAGAGCGCGGCGCCGCTGGGGGCGAACATCAGGAAAAACGCAGTAACGCGCAGAAGCGAATCTCCTGCGTTCAAAATATAAGGATTGCGCTGGTGGATGGAGGCTAGTCCGAGAAACACGGCAACGCTGCTCGTACGGGAGCAAAAACCCGCTGTCAGAAATGCGGAAGATAGCAGTAAAATCCAAAAGAAACCGGCGACGCAAAGATCGGATGACGGTAGTAGAGGAAATAATCCCAGGTGCGGCCCGGGCGCGAGATCCCGCAAAGTTGACATCGGCAGAACGCCGTTTTCGCCGAACCAAGTGAGCCAGTCGGGGTATAAAATGAGCAGGTCGACCGACACCAAGAGCCCAAAGGCGATCCGGAATAAGGCAATGGGCGTGGGCGGCTCGGGACGGAAGAAGAAGCGGTCCCAGGCGCGCGCGAATGGGTGGTTCACGGCGCACCGGCCGATGGGACGGCGTACGCAAACAACACGCGGCTTTGCTGCGCCGGCTTAACCTGCTTCACTCCAATTGGCGGCGTGTCCGTCCAATACCGAACGAGTTTTACTTCACTGATATGCTGCGGTCCACTGGAATATTGGCGCGCTATATAGCGCGCCGTATCGGGCCAGAGGCGGAAATTGCGCGCGGATTGCATGTTGCCGCCCCACTTGCGGTAGCGCCATTTGCAGTACCGGTCGAAATATCCGAGCGACTCATTGCGCGGGGGCTCCCACATTGTTTTGCTTCCGTCGGAAAATGATATCTCGGCCTGCAACCAAAAGCTCGAGCGCTGCGGGTCGGGCGCGAATAGATTCCATGTCTGATAAAGCCCCGTCAATTCAAAATAGGGCCTAACAGCCCATCTGACCGCATGACGAATGACGCTATCGACCGGAATGGCCCAACACGCGATGGAAACCACGTGAAAGACAATGAACGAATTGAGGAGAACCGCCTTCGCGCGCGCACTGAATTTCATTTGCGCCGTCCCCCATGTCCGCCGCTCTTATAAAAGCGGCGAACGCTCGTCAGCCCCGTCCGGCAGCCGGACGGAAAAGAAACTTTCTACGAGCGACTTGGTTTGGTTGATGTAGGCGCCGTTCCAGCTTGCCACGACGATTCCATCGCTCGATATCACGATAGTTTCGGGCGTTACTTGAAACTGACGCGATGCGGCTCCCCCTGAGGCCGGATAATAAACCGGCATGCGCATGCCATGATCGTCGACAAACCTCGTTAGCCCTTGCGGCGAGAGTGACAGCCCTACCACGTCGTATTTGCCCGCGACTTGCCTGACGAGTTCGGATAGGACCGGTCCGTTACGCTGACACCACGTACACGATGGACGGAATACGTAGACGACGGTGGGCCTGGATTTCGGGCCGGACGGAAACGCAAGCTCACGCCCGGCGAGGTCCCGGACGTACAGTTTCGGGAACGCCGTCCCAGCTACCAATTGGCCCGTGGTCGTATTGTTCTCCAGGCCTGCGATTTTGCGAGCTTGAGCAATGTTGATCGCAATCGAGGCGGAGAGCAGGGCCGCCATGGCTACTGTGAGTGCAGTTTTTCTATGCACGTTGTGACCCCCAGTGTTGCGCGCTCCACGGCCATTAGTTGCCGGCCGGCTGAACCTTCAGAAAAGCGATCTCAAAGCGGTCCTTACCCATTACCGCTATGGAATCTCCCGCAGACCCATATACAAGCGTTAAGGTGTTCTGCGGACGAGCGAGAGGCTTCCACATACGGTGTGCCCGGTCCAGAATGTATAGGCCCGACGCTCCAAGAGCCTCGTGGGTGCTCACGATCGCATCCCCGGCGTCGGTGAGTGCCAGCCCCGTGACGCGGCCGTGGTTGTTCTTCTCCAGCGGCAACCCGGGATATTCCTTGACGCCTCCGTCGTACATGATCTCGAAATAAGCGTCTGCGTGGTTGGCGTACCAGGCGACTCGGTCCTTTGAGGACGCCATCTGTCCGTCGGTCAGCCCCAGTTTTATTTTGGGGACACTCGCACGCGGAATAAACGAGCCGATGAGCTTGCCGGACGCGTCGAAATGTCTGATCAGGCCGTTGTCGGGGTTGACGGCCGGGTCCGATTCCATTCCGTGGGCGACCTCGTGGCCCTGCACCCATACCGTGCCGTCCGGGGCGGTCGCTAGAAGATTGGGGCTGTACGGGAAGAGCTGCACGTTTCGGGACGATTGCCTGTCGGCGCTGACCCAGGATATAAAGCCACCGCCGCTGCCGTTGCGATCGAAGGCCCTCCCGGCAACGACGACGACCCCGCCGAGCCCTTGTGCAACCCCTTCGATGCGCATTTCGTTGGCGCCTGGGATGGAAAACACTACAGGTTGCATTTCGCGCCCCTGGTTGTCAAAAAGGTGAATCGTGGGTTGGGCGGTATCGTTATTTTGAACGATGCCCAGTGCGCCTCCGTCCCAATTCGGAACGCGCTGCTCCGCAAGATCCCAAGGGATTCTGGCCACGCTCGAGAGCGTGAGAGTTTGCGAGCGAAGGCCTGCAAACGAGATTAGAGTCAGCCAGATAAGGGACATTGTACCTATAGCACGCGAATGCATTTTTAATCTCTCCTTTTTTGCTGTCTTTTTAGGTCATTAAGGCTGTATTTTCCAAAGAATTTAGACGATCCACGCGTGATGGCGCTACTCGCAGGAGCCGTCGTACCCGTCCTGTCCACAGCCGTTGCCGCAGCCGCCGCAGCCATCGTCGCTGCCGTCATACCCGCCGTCGCCGCCGCAAGGATTACTGCAAGTGGAGTATTCGGTGTATGCGCAGCCTCCTTGTGAGCAGCCGTAGTTGTCGGTATATACCCACCCGGTGCCGCAGTCGCTACCGCCTTGTACTTGGCTGTAATAGTCGGCGCCCGGGCAAAACCCCGAACAAATATCCTGGAAGGACTGTTCGTAGTTGCCGCTGCATGTACCTTGCGCATGTACCGTCCCCGTAAGCGCTAGAACGCTGCCGAGCCGCGTCCAAAAACTCGCGGGCGCTGTTGCCCTGCACGTCGGCCTCGCTCTGGGCGGACCGAACGCATTTTGTCCGTGCGCAAAGCGTGCTTCCACTGGAAGCCCCTCGAAGAAGGAAGGGAGCGGCGTGCCTGATAGAGCAAGGAACTGCGCTCGCATTTGCGTACCTGCGGGCTTCCGATGCATTTCACTGCGACCTAGGATCTCTATTCCAATCACCGCGGCAAGGCAACCGGCGAGGACTAGCGGGGTGGTGAGGCGCTTATTCATCATGGTGTATCATATGGCCGAAAAAAAAACGCGTCAAGCCTAATATTTTTATTCCTGGATTCGCGAGTTCTCCAGAGTACATCGTGGTAATCTTTCCCGAACCTCAAAGGGTACGGTACAAATACGAGAGCAGCAGTCCTATTTTTAGACGATCTAATGGATCCAGACGTGGAGCCTTGTTCACCGCGGCCCAAACTGTTCCCAGGCCACCCTCGCCAAACGGATTTCCAACCAAACGCGGCCCAGCACCTTCGTCATTCCCAACAATTTTAGAAAACTGTAACCATATATCTCAACAATTTACCCGTTCCCCCCGCCACCCTCCTTGCGCCACCCGTCGTACTATTCGATCATGGGCCGGGCTGATAACCCGGCGCAACCCCGTAAGGCGAGGGAAAAATAGGTTGGCCAACCGAATCGCCCACTGAGAAACCGGCCCGCGGGCAACCCACAAACATGGGGATGCGCACATCGAAACGCGGAGAACCGGTGGAGGCCCTCCCGGCGGCCAATCATGAAATTGCCGCCGACAACGAAGCTTGGAATCGGAAGAGAGGTCTGCGGGAATGGGCAATGCGTCCTGTACCCCGTCTAGCGCTTCTGGAAGAGCACTGCCAAATCGAAGTTGGTAAGCCTTCATCCAATGTGGAAATAGGGCGCCTCGGCCGGTTCGGAACACGAATCGGCCGGGGGTCAAGCTGTTCTCAATCTTTTCTGAAAACGCTGCGCCGCCGAAGTGTGCCCGCGCGCCCATCCCAACCCAGCTAGAAATTCACTTCGAAGCCGAGCTGGCATTGCCGCGGGAATGCATTCCAGGTGCAGGGAAAGGCTGGCGCTGCTGGTCTGCCGATAGCGCGCTCATGTCCGACGCGCGCCCGTATGGCGTTAGTATGGCAGTATGGTTTGTATATGGCAACGGTCAAAGTGACATTTACGCTCGATGCGAAGACGATCCAGCGGCTCAAAAATGCATCGGAACGGCTGGCGGTACCCAAGAGCGAAGTTGTTCGCGAAGCCATCGCGGAATACCATGACCGCCTTGGGCGTCTAAGCGAACGGGAAAGAACGGCTTTGCTTCAGACCTTTGATGAACTGGTTCGGCGCATCCCGCCGCGCAGGTCGAAAGACGTTGACCGGGAGTTAGCAAAAATACGGCAGGCCCGAAGGACCGGAGGCCGCCGGACATCGGCGGAGCGAAAAAGCTCATAGCGATGACGGTCCTCGATACGTCGGTTCTCGTCGACAGCCTTTCCGGGATGAAGAGGTCGGCAGGGGCTTTACGCGCTTTAATCGCAGCTGGGGAGCGGATTCTCCTGCCCACCCTCGTTCTCTATGAGTGGCTCCGGGGGCCTCGGCTGCCGCAGGAGATCGTCGCGCAAGAGGCTTTATTCCCATCTGAGGGGGCGCTGATTTTTGGGCCGCTCGAGGCTGCGGTTAGCGCCCGCCTTTACCGCTTGGTTAAGCGGCCGCGAGGACGGGAATTCGACTTGGCGATCGCGGCTTGCGCTTTGGTCAGGGGCGCCGATTTTTGGACCCTCAACAACGCCGATTTCAGCGACATTCCGGATTTGCAATTGCGACGCCCGCCGCTCGGCTCAGGCGCGAAAAGTTAAGATCGAATATCGGACCAGCGACAATGCGAGGGCTCACGAACGACACTCCGAAAACGGCGGCTACGGAAATGCCCCCAGTACCGCTTACGCTCGAGGGCGCGAGCGTTCTTCACCAGATGTTTCGCCTACGCTGGCCGGCTTGGAAGGCGCTCGAGGAAGCGGGTCGTAGACGTATTCTCGACGAGGCGCTTCCGGTGCTTGAAGAAATGGAGCGCAATACTGCAGGACAGAGCGCCGTGTATTCGCTGCTCGGACATAAAGGCGACCTGATGCTGCTACATTACCGGCCGTCATTGGACGAATTGAACGCGGTGGAGCTGAAGATCGCGCGCACGGCGCTGTTCGATTTTCTCGATCCGGCGGCGTCGTATGTGTCCGTCGTGGAACTGGGCCTTTATGAATCCACTATGAAGCTCTACGGCTCGCTTACCGAGCGTGGAATCGAGCCGTTTTCAGACGATTGGAATGCCGCCATCGAGGAAGCCCTGGCGCGCCAGAGGGAGGCCATGCGGCCGCGCCTCTATCCGGCAATCCCGGACCTGCGCTATATCTCTTTCTACCCCATGGACCGGCGGCGGGGCGAAGACAAGAATTGGTATCGTCTTTCGCTGGCCGAGCGACAGCGCCAGATGCACGAGCATGGTCTTATTGGCCGTCGCTACGCCGGGACCGTAAAGCAGATCATTTCCGGATCAATCGGTTTTGACGATTGGGAGTGGGGGGTCGACCTGTTCGCCGACGATCCCGTGGTCTTCAAAAAACTGATCTATGAAATGCGCTTTGACGAGGTCAGCGCGCTGTATGCGGAATTCGGTTCTTTCTATTTGGGCGTTCGTTGCCCGGCCTCCGGACTTCCGCGGCTATTGTTGAGCGGAGAATTGCCTGGACATCTCTAGATCGGAGGCCGCTCCGGCGACGTCCCCGCCTACGCGCCGGGCCGCGGCCCGATTGCGATACGCGTTTCCATAGCGGGGGTCGATCCGGATGGCCTGATCGAAGTCTGCCATTGCGTCTTTGTAATCGCGCAACCGCAAATGGGCGTAGCCGCGCGCGTTGTACGCTCGCGCGAAATCCGGCCGCAGACGGATCGCTTCCGTTAGTTCCGCGATCGCTTCCAGCATGGCATTTGCGGCGATCAACGCGCGCGCGCGAGCTTCGTGGGTCGCGGCGCTGTTTCCGGTTGTCGTGGGAGCTTGCGTGGCCGCGGCACGGGGCGCCGCGGATTTGGGGACGGGCGCAACACCCGGTGCAACACTCGGCAAAGGCGCGAGCGCGGGATTCGCGGCCGAGGCAGTCCATTTGGCCGGAGTCGCGGCGGCGGACGCGGAGACGAGTGGCGATGATGGTGTAGCCGCGGGAGCGATCCTGACGGGCGCGGTTGCGACAGGCGCGGGCGTGACCGCAACAGGGCGAGCCGTTGGAACAGGAACAGGCGCAGATTTTGCGGCCGTCTCGACCGCGACACCGCGTGCCGCAGTCGCGGCCTGCTCCGCGGCAGTCGAAGCGGGTGGAGCGGTCGCGGCAGTGCTCGCGGCAGACTCAGTGCGAGCCGTGGTGGCCGGGGCGGGAGTCGCGCCGAGGTCGTGTTGCGCCGTTTTTGCCGTCGCGATCTCCTGGTCCGTCTTGTCTAGAACATCCAGCGCTTCGGCATAGTTGGGCCGCAGCTCGATCGCTTGGCGCAGATCCGCGCGCGCCTCCTCATAACGGTGCAACAGGTAATAAGCGCTGCCGCGCGCAAACCATGCCTCGGGCAGTTTCGGATCGAGCCGTATCGCTTCCGCGCGGTCCCGCAGCCCCTCTTCATGGCGTCCGAGTTGGTGGTACGAGGCCCCGCGCGCGATCCACGTTTCGGGTAAATCGGGCCGCATGTGGACCGCCGTCTCGCGATCCTGCAGAGCCTCCTGGTACTGTCCGAGCTGTACGCAGGCGGAGGCGCGCGCCAGATACAGGTAAACGTCGGAGGGCTGCGATTGCAGCGCCGCCGTGAAGTCGTCCACCGCGAGCTTGTATTTCTGCTTTTTCAGGAATGCCGCCCCGCGTAGTGAATACGCCTTGTAACTCTTCGGCTGAAGCTCGAGCGCTTTTGTAAAGTCGCCGATCGCGGCGTCGAATTCCCCCAACTGGCCGTACGCAAATCCGCGGTCGAGGTAGGCGTCGGCGTAATCGGGCTTCAGGTTGACGCTCTGGTTGTAATCGTCAATCGCGTCCTGGAATTTTCCCATGGCGGCATAAAGGTTGGCCCGCTGCCGGATCGGAACTGGATCGTCGAGCCGCAAGCGAATGGCAAGGCTGTATTGGTCGATTGCCTTTTGAGTCTGGCCCATGGCGGCGTACATCGCAGCGCGCGTCTGGTACAACGCGGGACTGTCCGCTTTCAACTGAATGGCGCGGTCGTAGTCTTGAAGAGCGCCCGCCGGCTGTTGCAACTGCCGCCGGCAATCGCCGCGTAACAGCCACGCTTCTCCATCGGCGGGGGCCATGCGGACGGCTTCGTCCAGATCGGTCAGCGCGTTCTTGAAGTCTCCTTGCGTGTAGCGCACACGCGCACGGTGAAACCACGATGGCTCATCCTCCGGCGCCAGAGCTATGGCCGCGTTGAAGGCCTTCAACGCCTCGGGGAGCTGTCCCTCCGTCTCGAAACGGGTTCCCTCGCGAAAGAATCGCTGCGCGCGTTTGGGATTGTGCTCCGCGATGGCAGCGGCGGCAACAAGTACGACGAGGAGACTCCGCCCCACAATCGGGTGGAAACAACGCATGGAGATTGAAACTTCAGTTTAACGCGTAAACGCGGGCGGTGGCGCGGGAAACACGATAATCGAGAAATGCGATGCGAGGCGGCCCCAGAAGCTGTCGCGCTCGGAAACGCTCAGCCATTTGAACGCCGCCGATTCGCCGAGGTCCGAAAACAGGCCCACGCCGCCGCGGCTGATGCGATTGTCGGACCACGAGCTCACCAGTTGCCCGTCGATCGAAGTCAAAAAGCGGTTACCGCGGACGCTGACTTTCACGCGATAGTCGGTATTGCGATCGAGCGCGATCGGTAACGGCGCTTCCACGCGGTCTCGCTCCCGCCCATCGATCACCGCATAGCGCACCAGGCCGGCGTTCGGCAGCGGATTCGACTTGCTCACGGCCGCCACGGTCAGTTTGGTCACGTAATAGTTCTTGAAGTCCGCCGCGCGAAACGCCCAGTCCATGCTTTTCTTTTCAACGCGGCCCACGAACTCCAACTCGTAGTTCGATAGTGTTTGCGAGTCCGTCCAAACGCGCAGCTTTCCCGGACGCGCGTAGCCTTCGCCGAAGGACCAGCCGGCCGCCTTGCCGTCCAGAGGCCCTTTCCATTTCGAAAGACCGGAGGCGAACGTCTCGCGGATCGTGACCGGAGCGCGCTCGATCGCTTGTCCGATTCCGCGCTGCAGTACGCTTGCGGAAGGAGACGAGGCGTGTTCCCGCGGCGGGCGAGGGGGCGCCGGTCCATCCCCCGAACCGCGCGTCATCGCGAATAGAAGGAACGCGGCCGGGATCGTGACAAGGGCCACGCTCGACGCGATCGACGAGGAAGCCGGCGTCGCCGCGTGCGCTCGCGTACGCCGGCTCTCGCCAAGATCTCCGTCCGCGCCGTAGAGGTCTTCGGCTTCGCGTAACGCCCGCGCCGAATTCGCGCGGTATTTGTTGCGGTGCTCCGCGCAACAGAAATTGGCGTCGCCGTAGCTACGCAGCAGCCCGATATTTCTGCGGCAGAAAAGGCAAGTCATACGCGTCCCGCAATGAGAAGATGCCCCAGTCTAACAGGCTCGTTTCCGGAATAGAAGGGACTAAGTGATAGATGCCGGACTAATCCGAAGATCCGCGATGTAGAAATAAGAATCGGACCTTAGGCAAACTGGATTATGACCTACGAACGCTCCTTTATTGGCGAGCGCGATGTGCCGCGCGCGGCGGATCCTTTGTTTCAGCACCTGGTGGATACGTACGCGAGCGAGACCAATAAGGTGGCGGCCGTGTGGCATCTCTTCAGTCCGGATGACATACCTTGGCGGCCGCACGCGAAATCCGCTTGTACAGGCGAAATAATGAAGCATCAGTTGTTATCGGAGCGGCGCTTTTTCGCTGAAATGATCGGGACCGGGGAGCCGGGGGCGGAGCAGATATTGCCCCACGCCCAAACAGCGGAGGCATTCATCGCGAAGCTGGTGGAATTAGCCGCCCCCCGGCTGGGGTGGATCGCGGCCGCAAGCGCGGAAACTTGGAGCGAGCGCGTGAAATTTTTCGACGTGGAGCGCGAGAGGATCTGGATCTTCTGGCGGCGCATTCTGCACACGGCGCATCATCGCACGCAGTTGACCGTGTATCTCAGGCTGTTGGAGCGCACGGTACCGGCCGTATACGGTCCCACCGCGGACGTGACGTGGTCCGGCGCCGATCCGACGCACACGGTGGAAGCGGCGCGGCGGCGCTGACTTGGCAAACTACAATTTGCCCATCAGAACGTCCTCGAGAAATGTAGCCGCGCGCGGGTCCTTGCTTTGCCCCAGCCAGAAAAAGGCCTGTTTCCGTACGGCTGGATTCCGGTTTGTGCGAGCGACGCGGATCAGCAGCGGCACGCCTTCGTTATTGGGCATTTGGGTAAGTGCGAATACGGCTTTCTTTTTCACTTCCGTGTCGGGGTCGTTCTCGACCGCATTCTGAATCGCCGCCACGGCCTTGTCGCCGGCCTTGTGCGCCATCCAAAACAGCGCTTGAGATCGAACGCGGGCGCTCTTGTCGTCGTGGGAGGCGCGGATCATCGTATTCAGCGCCTCGGGATCTTTACTCTGCGTGAGCGCGAAGATCGCCTGTTCGCGGACCTTGTCGCTGGGATCCTCGCGAAGCATGCGGCTGAGAATCTCAAACCCGCGATGGCCGCGCGCATTGCCCAGCCAGAATGCCGCGTTGCGCCGCACGGATTCGGGCGAACTGGCAGCGGTGAGTTGTTCGAGCGCTTGGTCGGCTTCGGCGCCGGCATGGAGCGCGATGGCGACAATGGGGCCGTGCCGCAGGTCTTCGCGAGTCGCGAGGGGAACCAGATAATGAACGCTATCGGCGGCCCGCACGCCGTTTAACCAAATGAACGGCAGGCCGCCGGCGTCGAGCGAGCACTCGGGGGTAAAAGTGCGCACTTTGTCAATGCGATGATCCTCGATGCGGTAGAGGACGACGAGCTGCGAGGGACCTTCGAGTTTGACCGGCGAACCGCCGGTTGTCACGGAGCCTTCTGCCTGATTGCGGCCTTCGAGCGAACAACCACAACAACTGCCGTTCGAGCAGCACAATTGCCGATCACCGGGCACGATCGGGACGGCATAGCCGACCCATGCGGGCCCAGCCTGAGCTTTGACGATGTCATTCATCGCGGCTTCGAGGCCGCCGCCGGCCTGCCGCGCTTCGAATTTGGCGTTCGAGACGCGGGGCTGCTGCGCGATGGCGCAGGCCGCCGTCAAAGATGCGACCAGGGCAAGGGTCTTCATTTGTTCAACAGCTCCATCAGATAATCCGTAGCCTCTTTGGACTTCATCACCGAAAGGCGCGAAACAGCGTCCTTCCTCAGCGACGCGTCGGTTTCCTTACGCGCGATATCGACGATCGCGGGAGCGTTCCCCTGTACGAACAGGGCATTGATGATCGAGCGCTTCACATTAGGGTCGGTCTCCTGGCGGTACATCGCCGCGAGCGCGTCGCCGGATTTGCTGCGGCCCATCACGCCGAGCATATTGATAGCTTCGGCGCGGAGCTTGGGATCCTTTTCAGACTTGGCGATCTCAACCAGCTTGGCGGTGTCGCCGGAGGTCATCAAGCCCCGCAGGATCTCGCGCTTTCCTTCGAACGTAGATTCCGTTCCATAAAGCTCGGCCGCTCCGCCCATGGTTCCGAGTTCGCGGATGGCGTCGACCCGCAGATCGGGATTGCTCTCGCGCCGCGCGGCTTGGAGAAGCGCGTCGCGGTCGTGAGCCATCATAAAGCTGCGCAGAATGGCGCGCTTAATGCTGTTATCGCTGGTGCTCTTGTAAATGTCGCCGAGCAACTGCCGGTTCTCCGCGCTGCCATTGACACCCAGATATTCGATTGCCTTCAACTGCACATCGGGATTCGTGCTGCCCTTCGCAACCTGGGCCAGCAGGTCGCGAGCCTTGGGAGAGCGGCTCTGGGCGAGCACAAACAACGCGTGCTCTTTCAGTCGCGGCGAGCTAGGCCCTCGCAGGAGCTTCTCAAGGATAGGGATGGTGCGGTCCGGGTCGCTGTTCATGAGGCCGTTGAGGGCGAGAAGCTTCACATCGTCGCCGGAGGCCTCTTCGGGAGAAACCGGCTGACCGTTAGCTTGCCGGACCTCTACCTGAAGAGCTTTGGCGTCCTCGATCCAGCGGCTCTGAGGGTAGGTTTTCTGCAGCTCCGATAACGTGGCGAGCGCCTGATCGCGCTTGCCGAGTTTGTTCTCGGCGTACGCGCGCCAGTACAGAGCGCCATCGGCGCGGTCGGCTTTGTCTTCAATCAAGCGGTTGAAAGCGTCTATGGCGTGGTCGTAATCGCGACGATCGAGATATGACATGCCGCGGCGGTATGACGATTCGTCGTTCGAGCCGCGGACGCGCACTCGCATGCGGGAATCCTGATCGAACAGCATATTGGGGTGCACCCGCACAACGGGAGCGCGCGGCGCCAACCCTGGCATCGGCGGCTCGGGCGGCGCCTGTGGCATGGCCGGCGACGGGGGCGCGGGAGCCTCCGGGGGCGCCGGCGGCTCCTGCGCTTGAACCACGAGCGGCAAAACGGCCAGCGCCGCAATCAAGATGTGAACAGAACGCTTCATAAATGTTTTCCTTCTTCTTCCTGCCGGACCTTCGACCCGATCACGCGGATCTTGAAGTCCAGGCCACGATCCTTGATCTCCTGTCTCAATTCATCCAATTGCGCGGCGTCGAGCTCGGACGGGCTGTTGGCGATCTCGAGCAGCATCCGCTCCAGGTCGTCTAATACATTGGCGACCATCTTGTCGCCGGTGCTGTTTGCCGTCTGGCGGTAGAGGCGGTTCGAGTCGAGCAGGTCTTCCGCCATGCGCCGCTCTTGCGAGATATCGACCCTGCCCTTTCCATCGGGAGCGTTGCCAATCTCGGCGAGCACCATTTGCGACCGCTCCAGATGATCGCCCACGGCGACCATTAAAATGCGCTCCCGCACCTGGCCGGAATTCGTGGCAACGGTCTGGGGCGTGCGCGAGATGCGGCCCGCCCAAAAGACCAGCGCTAAGAGCGCCGCGGCCGCCGGCGCCCAAATCCACCAGCCGAACCAGCGAATCCGCTTGCGTCCGCGGACGCCATGTTCGATCCTTCGCCACACCTCGGCGCCGTAGTCCGGGCCGGGATCGGGCGCGGGAGCGGAGTCCACGGTGTTCAACGCCATCTGCAGGCCGCGGTATTGCGCGCGGCATAACTCGCACAATGCCAGATGAGCCTCGAGCGGGGCGGCATCGCCCGCGTCGCCGTAATAGAACAAAACCAAGTCCTCTTCCGAAATATGCTTGTCGTCCATATCATCCCTGCCCCGCCGAACCAACCACTGGTTCCAACCGCTTCCTCAATTTCTGCACCGCCCGGAAAATGCTGTGCTTCGTCGCATTCAGCGATGTCCCCAGCATTCCTCCGATCTCCTCGATCGAAAGCCCTTCAAAATGGCGCAGCACGAAGGCGGAGCGCTCCAGATCGCTCAGCTCCTTCATTGCCGCGGCCACGCGTTGCTGCACCTCGTTGCTGAAAACGAGCCGGTCCTGGGCCGGACCCTCGGCGGGCACAGTGTCCAGAGCATTTTGCCCCGTTCCGTTGTCGCTGGCGCTGCGTTTCTCCTCGTGACGCTTGCGCGTGCGAATCAGATCCAGCGCGTAATTGGAGGCAATACGGTACAGCCACGTCGAAAAGCTCGACCGCGACTCGTAACGGCTCAATTGCTTGTATGCCCGCAAAAACGTCTCCTGAACCACGTCCTCGGCATCCTGCTCGTTGCCGGTCATGCGATACGCTAGACGAAACACACTGCGACTGTGGCGCTCCACGAGCACACGAAAGGCGTCGCCGTCGCCGGACTGCGCGCGAACGACTACGGCGCCGTCGCTTTCATCCATCCAGCCTTTAGACTGAAACACTTCGAGGCGGTTAGGAACAATCGTGCGGATTTGCGCCGGCCCAATGGATGGATTAGTGTAGAGGAAACCCCTCGAAGGAGGTTTTCATGACATCACGCCGGGATCTTCTAATGGCGGGCGCCGCCAGCGCCTTCTCAATCGCCCGAGTATGGGCGGGTAAGACCAGTGGCACGGTTTTTCCTTATAAGGAATTCGACTCGCGTATTGCGCGGCGCGATTTCCGCGATATGACCAAGGATGTTTTGCCGACGCCCGCGATGGTGGTCGACCTCGATTTATTTCAGCAAAACATCAGGCAAATGGCGAATCAAGCGAAGTCGGACGGCATCAACGTGCGCCCTCACGTGAAGGTCCACAAAAGCGTCGATGTCGCGCGCAGACAGGTCGCAAATGGCGCCATTGGCCTGACCTGCGCCACCATCGCCGAAGCGGAGCTGTTTTCGCGCGCGGGCATCAAGAACGTGTTGTGGACCAAGCAGCCGGTGAGCGTCAACAATATTCAGCGGACAGTGGCGCTCTCCAAAGAAGACCCCACGTTCATGTTCGTGGTGGACGACCCTCAGGTGGTGGATTGGATGGAAGAGGCCGCGAGCGCGTCGAACGCCAAGTTGAGGATCGGCGTATCGGTATTTGCCGGTCTGGCCCGCCAAGGCATCGAGAACGGCCCGCCGGCGGTGGAGCTCGCGCAGAAGGTGGCCGCCTCCAAGCGCATGCAATTCGAGGGCTTCATGGCGTATTCCGGCAATGCCGCGCATACCAAAACCTGGGAGGCCCGGCGCAAGCGCTCCTCCGACGATTTGGCGGGCGTGCGCGAAACCGTTGCGCTGGCGCGCAAGTCCGGAGTGCCCGTGAATTTCGTCAGCGGCGGCTCCACGGGCACGTACAATATCGATCACCAAAACGGACTGACCGAGCTCGAAGCCGGCTCCTACGTGTTCATGGATACGGCGTACTTCGCCATTGGCGGAAAAGACGACGACAAAGTTTACAACGATTTCAAAGGCGCGCTCACGGTACTGACCACCGTCGATAGCAAACGTCATCCCAATCTCGTGACGACGGATTATGGCAACAAAGCCATCACCCGTCCGACGGACCAGGTCAAGGGAATACCATGGCTGCAAGTCGGCAGTCAGGGGGCGGAATACGGCGCTCTGCGATGGACCGACCCGGACAAAGATGTGAAGCTCGGCGACCGCGTCGAAATCTATTGCTCGAACCTGGACATGAGCACTAACGCCTTTGATCGCTACTACGTCGCCAGGGGCGACCAGATTGTGGACGTGTGGCCCATTATGGGCCGCGGCGGCGTGGCCCAACGGTAGAATCTGGAACGGTAGCGCATTCTTACGCAAAAACACCGGTAAGACAGACGCCTAAGCAGAAGCCTGTTCCGCCGCTCGGCCGCAATCCGCCTTAAAAGCAATCTTTTCACGCCGTGCATCCCTGTTCAGTATTCCGCGATGTACGGCGCCGCGCTGCGCGTGGAGGCGGCGTGGCGCGGTTGATTTTGTGAAGATAGTTTTAGACGATTCGAATCGTGGCGATGCGGTGCTTCCGGTCCAGGAACAAACGAAAGGTTTTCTAAATGTCACGCATCTATAACATGAGGTCTCTCATGCGGCAAGTTCGTATTGCGCCCCTCGTGGCGCTGCTTTTTGGATTTAGTTTTACCGCGCCATTGTTGCGGACGCAGACGCAGGCGACGCAGCCCATCGCTCCCGCAACCGGCGCGCGCTATCCCACCTCCAGTGTGGCGCCGCACGCCCACCCGCCGCTAAACGGGGCCAGGCACGTCACCGCGAGCGATCTCACCAAAGAGCAGATGGAGGATTTCCTCCGGACGGCGGAAATCGTAGCGACCAAACCGGTCGCGCTCGGAATCACGCATACGCTTCGCGTCACCCTGTCGAACGGCAAGATCTATCATGACGCCCACGTGCAGCAGATCGACGTCTATAAGGCCGAATACAAATCCAAGGAAGGGATAGAAAAGAATTTTACCGATTCATATAAGTACAATATTGCGGCCTACCGTCTCGACAAGTTGCTCGGCATGGACATGGTTCCGGTATGCGTGTACCGCGTTATCAATGGGAAGCCCTCGGCGATCGATTGGTGGGTCGACAACGTTATGTTCGACGAGGCCGGCCGGCGGGAGAAGAACGCCGAGCCGCCGGATCTGAATTTCTGGGCGAAGCAGCTCAACGACGTTCGCGATTTCGACCAGTTGATCTACAACGTGGACCGCAATCAGGGCAACCTGCTCATTGACAAGAATTGGCGGGTGTGGGCGATCGATCATTCGCGCTCCTTCCGCGAGATCCCGACATTGCGCAACCCCGAAGTGCTGCGGCGCATCAGCAACAAACTGCTGCAGGGGATGAAGGGACTTACACAGGAGAATCTCGAAGCGATCCTGCTGCCTTACATCAGCAAGACGGCCATAACGGATCTGCTGGCGCGCCGCGACCTGCTGGTGAAATTTTTCGAACATCAGATTACGGAGAAAGGCCCCGACGTAGTGCTTACCGATCTTCCGCGGCACACCGAGCACGTGACGATTCCCTGATGCGCTGCGTTGCCTCGCGCGGCTATCCTGAGAAAATCGAGATCATGCGTATCGCAGCCTCCGGGACCGCGAGGCAATGGTAATCCGGCGAGCGCGCCGCTGCGCGATCACGCTGCTGCTGGCCGCCGTTAGCGCTTGGGCGCAGAAATACTATGCCTACGTCGACGATATCGGTCCCGACTATGTCCAATTAGCGTGGGGGACCACCGACGGCGACAATACCATCGGCCGATCGTCTTCCTCCCGCGGTGAGGCGACTGTCAGAATTGCGGGACGGACCGTAACCTCCCGGCTCAGCACCGTCACTGTATCGGGACTTTCGCCGGACCACCCTTATGCTTATGAAATTTCGAGGGGCGCCCGGCGGATCGCCGGAGGTGAGATCCGCACTTGGCCGGCACAAGCCGATAAAGTCTGCTTCTTCGTTATTGGAGATTACGGGACTGGCCAACCGCTGCAATACCAGGTCGCGCGGGCGATGTGGCAGGAATTCCAAAAGCGCGCGAATGGCGATAATCCCGTCCGATTCGTGCTGAGCGTCGGTGACAATATCTATGGCAACGTTTCGGGCTTCCTGTTGGGCATCGGACACACGGGCGCGTCCGACATCGATTGGACGACCAAGTTTTTCGAGCCTTACGAGCCATTGCTGGCGCGCATCCCGTGGTTTCCGACGCTCGGAAACCATGATGGGAATGAAACCGAATCGCGCGGCGATATGAACGCGTATCTCGACAATATGCCGTTTCCCGGCGGCAAGCCGGCCCGTTATTACCATTTCAATTACGGCGGCTTGGCCGATTTTTTCGGTCTGGACAGCACGCGTAATTCGGACTCGGGGCCACCGCACGCGGCCTACTCGCAGGACGGCGCGGAGTTCCGCTGGATGCAACAGGAATTTCCCAACGCGAAGGCGCCGTGGGTGATTCCGTATTTCCACCATCCTTTCTTTAATGCCGGCCCGCTGCATCCGCCGAGCTTGCGCGATCTGCAGCACTGGCTGCCGCTATTCAAGGAGGCCCACGTGAAAGTCGTATTCAGCGGCCACGAGCACAATTTTCAGATGACCGAGGACAACGACAGTACCTTCGGGATGCGCTTTTTCACCTCCGGCGCGGGCGGGGAACTGCGTCCCGGGAACATCAGGCGCAAGATGCGGAAAGCTCACATTGCCGCCTGGGCGCCGCAGAATCACTTCCTGGAAGTGGAAATCGAAGGCAAGACCATGCGCGTGACTCCGTTCTCGTTTCAACCGGTCGAGGTTGTGGACCCGGACGGGAATGCCGTGCAGACCCCGTTCGTGGTCACTTTGCCTTAACGCGCACAGGTTTTTTCGATGCGGCGTTGCGCCATGCTGTGCGGAGAGCATCGTGGGCCTCCGTTTCGGCGACGCGTTCGAGGAGCACTTTAGTGCTGCCCTTCACTCCCCAGGCGCCAGCGGCGGGCTCGAAGGAAGCAGGCGCGATTTGAAGAAACTCACGCTGCTGTTCCGGCGTGAGCATCACGACGCCCCAGCGCGCATCGGGCGAGCCGAGCGTCGCGAAGATGCGGCCCTTCACGCGAAAATCCGGATGGCCCATATGAGCGCTCTCCGATGCCTCGGGCATGCTCAGCGCGATAGCGCGGAATTCTTCGGCTGTCATGCCGGTTGCGTCTCGAGCGGGTTGGGGTAGGCATCTTCGCTCTCGCCCGGTTGGTGAATACACTTGAAATCTTTTTCGATCAGGATATGAAGGGAGCGCTCCCCTTTGTTCGGCTGCTCCGCGGAAATCCCGACGCGGTCCGTTTCCGTCCAATCGCGAGCGAGCGCGCGCGGAACTTCGACCTGGATGGCCGAATTCTCGTAGGTTGCGTTGAGCGAAGGGGAATCGGCCACTATCAGCGCGTATTGCAGGTCGCGGCCGTTCCCGAATACGGCCCTATCGCTCACGGCGCCGTGTTTACGGAAATGCTCCACTTCGCTTCTGCTGAGACGAAATCTGAGGGAATTTTCGTAAATTCGAAGCTTCATTGCGCGCTATCTCAATTCCGCGATGGTCGCGCCGTTTCCGCCTTCGGCCGGGGAAGCGGCGTAAAACTTCTCAACGTGCGGATTGCGCGCCAGCAGATCCGCGACCGCTCTCTTCAGCACGCCCATACCGTGCCCGTGAATGATGCGCACGCGGTCAACGGATGCCATTGCGGCGCTATCCAAAAACTTGTCCACTTCTCCCACCGCCTCTTCGGCGCGCTTGCCGATCACGTTGACCTCGCGATAGGTCACATTCCATGCCGGCCCGGGCTCGTACGAAATGTTACTGGGCAATTGCGATGGTTCCTGTCCGCCGGGCAGCACCTCTTCAACATCGTCGATCGAGACCTGCATCTTCATGAAGCCGGCCTGCACTTCCAGCCGGTCGTCCGCCAACTTGCGCCGCACCAGCGCCGGCTCGCGTACGCCTTTGAGACGCACGCGGGCGCCTTCCTGTATCGCCGGCGGCCGCTTCGCCGGCGGAGCGCTGCCCAGCACCTGGGTTTGCACCGTCTCCTGAAATTCGCGCCGCGTGCGAGCCACTCCGCGCATAGCCCGCTCGGCCGCCTTATGCCGCTGCGACTCCTCGATGCGACCGATCGTCTCTCGGGCCTGCTCTTCAAAGGCGGCGATGGCGGCATCGCAGCGCTCCTGCACCTGTTTCATGTTCTGCGCTTCGCGCCGCTCGAAATCCCGCTGTAGCCTGCTTTCTCTCGCCGCCAGCGCCGCCCGCTCCTCTTCGAGTTGCCGCTCAAGGTCGCCGATGCGCGCGAGCCGCTCGTGCAGCTCTGAAAGAAAGCGCGCGATATCGCGCTCTCCCGTGGACATTTTCGCTCGCGCCCGTTCGATCATGATCGCCGGAATGCCCAGGCGGCGGGCGATGTCCAGTCCGGCCGATTTCCCCGGGGCGCCGACGCGCAGCGCGTACGTGGGCTGCAGCGTTTCATCGTCGAATCCCATGGACGCATTAACCACGCCTTCCGTAGTTGCGCCATAAATCTTGATGGCCAGCAGGTGCGTCGATGCCAGCGTGAAGGCGCCATACTCGCGAAAGCGGTCGAGAATCGAAACGCCGAGCGCGCCGCCTTCCTCGGGATCGGTGGCGCGGCCGAGCTCGTCGAGCAGCACGAGCGAATCCGGCGTCACGGCGTCCAACATCTCGCGAATGTGCTCGATGTGCGCCGAAAACGTGCTCAAGCTTTCCGCGATCGATTGGTTATCGCCGATGTCGGCCAGCACCTGCTCGAATACCGGGAACTCGGCTTCAGCGGCCGGGACCGGCAACCCCGCCTGCGTCATCAGTGCGAGCAGCCCCACGGTTTTCATCGACACCGTCTTGCCGCCGGTATTGGGTCCGCTGATCAGAAACGTCCGGCATTTCTCGTCGAGCGCGAGCGAGATCGGCACAACCGGTTTTCCTTGCCTGCGCAGCACGTCTTCGAGCAGCGGGTGGCGCGCCTCCGTTAACATCAGCCGGCGGTCTTCCGCCGGACTCAGCTTCGGGATGACGCAGCCGAAATCGGATGCGAAGCGCGCCTTGCCGAACAGCAGTTCCAGACGTCCAATGGCAGCGACCGAAACTGCGATCTCGCCCGCGTGCGTCCGCAGCCGCTCCGTCAGTTCGCGCAGAATGCGGTCCACTTCGCGCTGCTCCTCTTCGCGCAATCGCACCAGCTCGTTGTTCAAGTCGATGGTCTCGAGCGGCTCGACAAAGAGTGTATGGCCGGTACCGCTGGTTCCGTGAATAACGCCGCCGATCTTGCGTTGCTGCCCCGCGATCACGGGTACGACAAAGCGTTCGTTGCGAATCGTGACGAAGTCTTCTTGCAAGGTTCCCTCGTCGCGATGGGAGCGCATGAAGCGCTCGAGCGAAATGTGTACCTGCCTGCGCTGCCTTTCGATGTCGCGCCGCAGTTGCCGCAGCATGACGCTCGCATCGTCGGCGACGGAGCCGTCGGGAAGAATCTTGCCTCTCAGCTCGCGCAGCAGCGGACGCAAATCGGCAATGTGGCCGGCCATCTCGGCAATGCGCGGAAAATGCTCCACCGGAGCCGTCAGCAGAGCGCGAATTTCGCCGGCCTGCTCCAATAGCTGCTGCAACTCGTAGATCTGTCGCGCCTCGAGCGCCGCGCCCGCGATCTTGAGCAGCGCGACTGCCGGACCGGGATCGGGAATAGAATCGAAACGCGGACAGATCGCAGCTCCCCGTTGCGCCACCTGCGGAGATTGCGCCGTCCTTACGTACTCGACCGCCTCGGCCGCGTCCGCAAGCGCCGCTTCTATCAAGATGCGATCCGATTGCGGCTCGACTTGCTCGAGCTCGGCCCGTCCGAGCGCGCTATGGACATAGCGGCCCAGCAATTGACGCAAGCCCTCGAACTCCAACAGGTCCGAACTGCCGCGCATCATGCTTTCATTGTCCGTGAAATGCTTGCGGCTCGCCTGCTTGGCGATCAAAGGCGCGCTCCACTACGGCCTGTGTTCCGTCCGTAATGCGATACTCCCGCAACTGGTCGCGCGCTACCCAGGCGGTTGCGCTCACATCCGTCGCTGCCTGCAACACCCCGCCGGTTACGCGGCAGATGTAGTCGATCAGAACATAATGATACTCGGCGCGGCCCTCCTGGTCGGGCCCCTGGTCTGGAATGATGCGCTCGAATATTTCGAATACCGACAGCGGCTCAACTTCAAGGCCGGTCTCTTCGCTCACCTCGCGCCGGATACCGTCGCGGAGTGTTTCGCCGGTCTCGAGAATCCCGCCCGGCAGTGACCAATAGCCCTTCAATGGTTCGTTGCCGCGTTCGACCAAAAGGATCTCAAGCCGCTCTCGCTCCCGCCGGAACACCAGCGCGCCGATCCCGAGGAACGGCCGGTCCGGATACCTGCGGTCGTCATTATTTATCACTGGGCGGCGCCTTGAAGCGGATGCGAAAAAGCGAAGTTCGCGCCGTCACGTAAAGCGACTCGCCGTCGGCATCGCCAAAGGAGCAATTCGAGGGCGTCTCCGCTATCGCGACCGCGTCGATCTGGCGGCCATTTGGCGAGTACACGAAAAGCTCCTTCGCCGCAAGATAAAGATTTCCGCGCGGATCGGTGCGCAAGCCATCGGGCACGCCTTCGATACCCGCGACCAGAACGCGCTCGTTGGACGCTTCGCCGCCGCGCGCCAGATCGTAGGACCTGATATTCCGCTCGTCCGAATTGCTGACATAAAGAATGCGGCCGTTAGGTGAAAGCGCGATCCCGTTGGGCCGTCCCTTGGGCCTCGCAATCGCCTCCAGAGCGCCTTTTGGCGTGATGCGGAAGACTCCGTAAAAATCGAGCTCGCGCGTATCGTTGGCCGAACCAAACGCCGGATCGGTGAAGTACACATTGCCGTCCTTGCGGATCGTAATGTCGTTCGGGGAATTCAGCCGCTTGCCTTCAAAGCGCTCCGCGATCGTTTCGATTTTGCCGTTGCGGTCCGTGCGCGTCACGCGGCGCGCGTGGCTTTCGCAGGAATAAAGCCGGCCCTGCGCGTCCACGGCATTGCCGTTGGCGCCGTTCGAATCCTTGCGAAAAAGTTCGACAGGCCGGCCCGGCGTAAGCTTCAGAATTCGGTTTGTGGGGATGTCGCTGAAATAGAGAAATCCTTCGTGAGACCATGCGGGGCCTTCCGTGAACGTGAAACCCGTTGCGACCCTCGAAATCTCGATGTCCGGCGCATCCTGAGCATGCACTGTGAAGAGGAGCGCGAAAACGCAGAGCAATCGCATGAAATCACGGATCGCCATCAGGCCCCGATATAGCGCGCGTAAACGCTCCTGGCAATGCCGACGTCCGTCGTTCCTTTAATAATGACGCGTCCGTCGGGGAACACCGTAAGCTCATACGGCGGCGTGTCGAAACGCAGCGCGACATCGTTATAGCGGACCGCTCCGAGCGGCGTCAGACGGCCTGCGAGATGGCGCAGGTCCAGGGGCCGGGCCAACTCGTGAAGCTGTACGGCGTTTCTTCCGCACAGGCTCACGGGCGTCCTTTCTTTCGCGTCGAGATGCGCGAACTCTCGTCTCCCGCAGGCCATGCAGGCAGGATCGGCGGGTGGCTGATCGATCTGCCGCATGGCGCCGCTCCAGACATCGACGGTGGTGATCCGTCGCGCCGGCTGCAGGCCGCACAGCAGCCGCATCGCCGCGCTTACCTGCAAGCTCGCGATCAGCGCCGTGACCGGTCCCAGCACGCCCGCTGTTTCGCACGTCGGCTGCACACCGGCGGGCGGCTTCGGGTAGACGCATTTCAAACACGCCGTTATACCTGGAACTATGGGCATGGTGATGCCGTAGGAGCCCACCGCGCCGCCATAGATCCAGGGACGCGAACGGCTCACGCAATAGTCGTTGATCAAATAGCGGGTTTCGAAATTGTCCGTTCCATCGAGGACCACCTGCACATCGCCCAGCAGATCGTCGACGTTCTCCGCCGTCAAATCGGCAACGGCGGCGTCCACTTCAATTTCCGAATTTATCCGGCCGATTTCGCGAGCGGCGGCGGCGGCCTTCGGTACGGCATCGCGCGCGTCCGATTCGACGAACAGCCACTGCCGCTGAAGATTGCTCAGTTCCACGCAGTCCCGGTCGACGATGCGCAGGAAGCCGATTCCGGCCCGCGCCAAGGCTCCCGCTTGAAAGCTTCCCAGGGCGCCGCAACCTACAATAGCGACGCGCGCGTCCAATAACTTCCGCTGGCCGGCTTCGCCAATGCCAGGGAAGAGGATTTGCCGCGAGTAGCGCCCCGTAGTGCCGGACCCCATCGATCTAGTAGAGTAACAACGCGAGTAACAGCGCGCCGGAGGACGGCGGCGCCTGCGATAACATGGTCCCTTGTGTCGATCGCGCGGCGCGCAGGCATAGGTGTGTTCATAGGCGCTATCTGCTGCCTGTCGCCCGCGGCAAGAGCCGAAAATTACGAAGGCAGAACTATTGCCAACATCGCCTTCGAACCCACCAAGCAGCCGCTGACGCACGAGCAGCTTGTGGCGATGCTCGCCGTCAAGACCGGTCAGCCGTTGCGGCAGGAAAACCTGCGAGCCTCGATTCAGCGCCTTTATACCACCGGCGAGTACGCCGACATCGCCGTGGATGCGACGCTCGAAAACGGAAATGTCAATCTTCGTTTTATCACTTCACCGGCCACTTTCATCGGCAACGTGAGCGTGGAAGGCGTGCCGGAGCCGCCCAACCGCGGCCAGATCGAGACGGCGGCGAAGCTCCAGATCGGAAGCGATTATTCGGTGCGCGATCTCAGACAGGCAACCGAAAACGTCAGCGGCTTGCTGCGGCGTAATGGCTTCTTTAACCCCCTGATCGCCCCTCAAACCGCGCTGCGGCCCGATGTTCAGGAAGCGAATATCGATTTTCAGATCGTTCCCGGCAAACGCGCGAAATTTGGCGGCATCCACGTGACCGGCAACACGCGGAGGACCACGCTCTCGATTCTTCGCGAAACCGGCTGGAAAGGTTTTCGCGCCTGGTTTCCATGGCGCCCCTTGACGGACAGCCGTCTCCAGTCCGGCGTGGAAGCGGTGCGCTCCTGGTATTTGAAGCACGGCTATCTTTTGGCGAAGATCGCGCTCACGGGCCTGAATTACGATCCTCAAACGAACCGCGTGGCCCCGTCGCTCAACATCGAGCCGGGTGAGAAGATCGAGGTTCAAATCGCCGGCGCGAAAATATCGCAAGGACGGCTGCGCAGCCTCCTCCCGATCTATGAGGAGCGCACGGTCGACACCGACCTGCTGCGCGAGGGCGCCGGCGATCTTGTCGACTATCTCCAATCCCAGGGATACTTCGAAGCCGAGGCGAGTTATAAGACGAGCGTGGCTCCTTCGGGCGATCGGACCATTGTGTATACGATCGACAAGGGCGGCCGTCACAAACTGGTGCTGCTCGACATTGAGGGAAACAAGTACTTCACTACGGAGGCGATCCGCGAGCGAATGTACATCACGCCCGCGGCCTTCATCCGCTTTCCTCGCGGACGCTACAGCCGCGAGTACCTGGACCGCGACACGACGGCGATCCTCGATCTATACCGCGCCAACGGCTTTCGCGACGCCCAGGTAACCTCGCGCCAGCTCGATAACTACGACAATAAAGCGAACCAAATCGCCGTTTTTGTGGATATCAGCGAGGGGCCGCAGTGGTTTGTATCGCGTCTGAAGATAGAGGGCGCATCCGAAGCCGATGAAAGATATCTGCGCTCCATCCTGCAGTCCTCCGAAGGTGAGCCGTACAGCGAGGTCGCCATTGCGAGCGATCGCGACGACATTTTGCAGTACTACTATGACAATGGCTATCCGCAGGCGAAGTTCACATTCACCGCGACGCCGTCCGGCGAGCCAGACCGGCAGGACCTGACCTACACGATCGAGCCCGGCTCGCGCGTGTTCGTGCGGCGCGCCGTGATCAACGGCCTGCATGCGACGAAGCCTGGTGTTGTGGAGCAGCGCATCAGCTCGCGGGGAGGCGATCCGCTATCGCAGAGCCAGATCACGGAAAGCCAGCGCCGGTTGTATGATCTCGGCATCTTTGCCCGCGTCGATACGGCGATCCAGAATCCCGACGGCGACGAGCCCACGAAAAACGTCATATTTGCGATGGAGGAAGCGCGCCGTTACTCCTTTACCGCCGGAATAGGAGCCGAGATCGCCCGCATCGGAGGGGGGACGACCACGCTGGACGAACCCGCCGGCGCGACGGGATTCAGTCCTCGAGTAACGCTCGGAATCAGCAGGTTAAACATGTTCGGACTGGGACACACGGCAACGCTCCAAACGCTCGTGTCGACATTCGAGCAGCGCGCGCTGTTCGAATATCTGCTTCCGCAACTCGCAGGCAATCCCAAGCTGAATCTTCAGTTCACGGGATTTTTCGATATCTCAAAAGACGTGCGCACCTTCTCGGCGCGGCGCGAGGAGGGATCCGTGCAACTTGGGCAGCGGCTCTCGAAAGCCAATGCCGTGCAGTACCGCTTCGTATATCGCAAGGTGAACATTCTCGGAACTCCGCTGGTCAGCCCGGAGCTGATTCCACTGCTGGCGCAGCCGGTGCGCGTCGGCCTGATTTCGGGGACATTTATTCAGGACCGGCGCGACGATCCCCTCGACGCGCACAGCGGCATGTACAACACTATTGACTTGGGCGTGGCCGCGAAGGCCTTCGGATCGCAAACCGGGTTCGGCCGCGTCATCGCCCGGAACGCCACCTATCACAGGATCGCCAGGAACGTCGTTTTCGCGCGCAGCACTTATTTCGGCGATATTTCGCGCTATGCGGGGCTGGCCGATATTCCACTGGCCGAACGATTTTTCTCCGGAGGATCGAGCGACCAGCGCGCCTTCCCGGACTTGCAGGCCGGTCCGCGCGACCTCGAGACCGGGTTCCCCATCGGAGGCGACGCGCTGTTCATCAACACCTTCGAACTGCGTTTCCCGTTAATCGGCGACAATGTAGGCGGCGTCCTGTTCAACGACATGGGCAATGTCTACAGCAGTCTGAGCAATATCAGTTTGCGTTTCACGCAGCGCAACCTTGCGGATTTCGATTACGGCGTACAAGCTTTCGGATTTGGCATTCGTTACCGCACGCCTGTGGGACCGATTCGAATCGACCTTTCGTTCAGTCCGAATTCGCCCTATTTCTATGGCTACCAGGGGACGTACGAGCAGTTGATTTTCGGTACCGGGCAGAAAGTCGTGCAGCGCATCAACCTGTTCCAGTTTCATTTCACCTTGGGGCAGCAATTCTGATGCTTCCCCGGCTGCTCGTTTGCGTGTTGATTCTTTGCGCCGCCCGGGCCGAGATCGTCGATCGCATTGCGGTTTCGGTCGGAAACCGGGTGATCACGACGGACCAGATTCACGACGAGATCGCCGTGACGGCGTTCCTCAATCGCGCCGAACCGCTTTTTACTCCGGCGGAGAAGCGGAAGGCGGCGGAGCGGCTCATCGAGCAGGCTCTTTTCAATCGCGAAATGGACTTCACGCATTATCCCGTGCCGCCGCTCTCCGAGGCCGAAAGCATGTTGAAGAACACGCAGGCCGGCTATTCGGATCGGGCGGCGTTTTTGAAGGCCCTCGCGCGATACGACATCTCGGAAGAGGACCTTCGCCAGCATCTGTGGTGGCAGTTCACGCTGCTGAAGTTCATCGACGAGCGATTCCGGCCCACGGTGCAGGTGGGCGCCGCGGAGATCCGCCAATATTATCGCGAGCAAGTCGCTAAATGGGAGCGGGAGGGCGTGAAGCCGATCCCTTCCTTTCAGGAGAGCCGGGCCGCCATGGAGAAGGCATTGACGGAAGAGCGGGTGGACAAGGCGGTGGACCGTTGGCTCGGCGACGCGCGCACGCAAGTGGATATCCGCTTTCGGGAGGGCGTGCTGTAATGAGGTTCCGGCTGCACCGGCTTTTCCTCAACGCAGTCCTGGGAATTGCCGCGGCCCTCCTGGCCCTGACCATCGTCGCTATTCTCGTTCTTCAAAGCGGCTGGTTCCGGAACAAGGTTCGCGAGCGCATCGTTGCAGAGGTTGAGAATGCGACTGGCGGGCGCGTCGAGGCCGGCAATTTCGATTACAACTGGGAGCGATCCACGGCCGCCATCGGGCCTTTCACGCTGCATGGAATCGAGCCGGCCGGCTCGCCGCCGCTCTTTCGCGCGGACAAGATCGAAGTCGGTTTAAAAATCGTCTCGTTTCTGGAGCGCAAAGCCGATATCGCCTTCCTGAC
This sequence comes from Bryobacterales bacterium, assembly GCA_963838885.1. Taxonomy (GTDB): domain Bacteria; phylum Acidobacteriota; class Terriglobia; order Bryobacterales; family Bryobacteraceae; genus JAICMB01. Next base: position 85,726 of record CAWITB010000013.1, read on the forward strand.
CATAGATCGACCCGAAGTGCATCTGATCGTGAATGCGGCTGGAAGCTCAAACCTGCCCACTCCAAAATCAATCGCGCAAGCGCGCAATCTGGTTTCCGGAATTCTGAATCTGAAAATTCAGCGTATTGCCTTATTAAACGGGTTTGCGGAATATAACTCCCGCAGGTTTCCACTCAATGTCCGGGGGGAAAATGCGGCCGCGTCGGTGCGTTATCTTGGCTCGCCGGAGCGCTATGAAGGCGAGCTGCGAATCCATCCCGTTCATCTGACAGCCGCGGACGTGCGGGACGCCGCCTTCAATGTGAGCGCGAAATTCGCGATGCAAAGAAATCGGCTTCGGATCGAGAGGGCGCTGCTGACGCGCAATAGCTCAACGGTGGAACTGGCCGGGGAAATCGTCGATCTCGCCTCGCCTCGCGCCGATTTCGACGTAAGATCGCGCATATTTCTGGCGGATCTCGCTAACTCCATACACCTGCCGATGGAAGCCCGCGGGGAAGTAGCGTTTGACGGCACGGCCGCTATTTCATTCGACCCCTTGCGATATCGCTTCGATGGGCGTCTCAACGGGCGCGGCCTTAGCTATAACAATGCTGGCCTCCAAATGCGGAACTTTTCGGTTTCATCCAAGCTCAGTGCGACGCCCGGCGTGGTGGACCTCTCCAGCATCGACCTGAAAGCGCTACAGGGCGGATTTCGAGGCGCGCTCGCGATCGAGAACGGCAAAGCGTTCAAATTGGACGGCACGGCGGAGGGCTTTTCGCTCCAACAGCTCGCCGAATTGGAAGGGCAGAACGCGAGCGAGCTGAGCGGATCGCTGGCCGGGCCGGTTCACGCCGAAGGCGCGATCGAGAATGGCCGGCCCGCGGACGTGAAGGCTCGCGCGGCGCTTCACATCGCGCGCGGCGCAACGGGCGTTCCCGTCGAAGGCTCGGTGGATCTGAATTACGACCAGCGCGCGGGAGCGCTGGAGCTGGGAAATTCGAACCTGATGCTGGGGACCACGCAGGTGGCCGCTTCCGGAAACCTCGGGCAGACGCTCGCCATTCATGTTGTCTCGCATAACCTTCGCGATCTGCTGCTGGCGCTGCCGTTGGTGGGTCGGAAGGCGCCGCAGGATCTGCCCCTGGCATTGATTCACGGCAGCACGGCGAGGTTTGACGGTACGATTGCGGGATCGCTCGATAACCCCAGGATCGCGGGGCAGCTTCAACTCGGCGCATTCAAGGCCGAGCAGCGGGATTTCAACGATCTATCCGCCAGTTTTGAGGCAATTAAGTCGGGCGTGACCCTGAAGAAACTAGCGGTCGATGGCGGCTCGCTGCACGCGACGGGATCGGGGCAACTCGGGCTGGTCAACTGGGTTCCGCGCGATCGCAGCCCGTTGCGCGGCTCTGCTACCGTACGCGATGCGGATCTGAAAAAGATGCTCGGAGAAGCGGGTCTCAATATCCCGGTAAACGGCAAGGCGAGCGCGAACATTATGGTTGCGGGCACGTACGGCAACCCGGCAGGCTCAGCTCACGTGCAAGCGGAACAGGTAATGGCGTACGGCCAGCCATTCGATCGCGTAACCGCGGACGCGACCTTTCGAGATGGAGCCGTTGACGTGCAAAACGGACGGGCTAACAATGGCAAGGCGTCGGCCGGCTTCGGGGCCGCCTGGAAAAAGGGACAGCTTCGCTTTGACGTGTCCGGGCGCGGATTCAATCTCGCGCAAATCAAAGCGGTTTCGGAGATTCGTCCCGGAATTGCTGGAACGGTCGGCCTTCAGGCCGTGGGCGCCGCGCATCTGACTGAAGGCGAATTGCATCTGGACGACGTGAATGGCCGGGTTTCGATTCAAAACGCCATCGTCGATGGCAAGGCGATCGGAAATATGACCGCCACGGCGAATACCCGTGACGGAACGCTCGAGGTTCATGCGGACGCGGATGTGCGGGGCAGCGATGTGCATGCACAAGGGCAGTGGAAATTGGCGGACGATTACCCCGGCCAGGCCACGATAGAAATCCCGCGCGTACCGCTCGGTACGGCCATGTCGCTGTTGCCAATTAGTAAGGGCCAGGAACTTCCCTTTGGCGGTTTTATCTCGGCGACGGTAAAGATCTCGGGTCCCCTGAAGAAAGCCGACGAATTGCGCGCGGACGTGACGGTTCCCGAATTTCAGATCAATGCTTCCTCGAGCCTCGAACCGCGCGCCGGCGCGCAAGCGAAGGATCTCATCTTGCGGAACGCCGCGCCTCTGCAATTCGAGGTGACGTCGAAGGGCATCGAAGTCCGCAAAGCGCAATTCGCCGGCGCCGACACAACGCTCGAAACCACCGGGCGAATCGAATTTGGAAATGACGCGCCGTGGAACCTGCGCGTGACCGGAGCCGTGAATCTGGCGATTCTGCAGCTCTTCAATCACGATCTGCTTGCCTCCGGCATAGCGGCCGTGAACGCGACTGTGCGGGGGCCATTCAGGCAGCCCGAACTCGGCGGACGGCTGCAATTGCGCAACGCTTCGCTGTATTTATCCGATCTGCCGAATGGCGTGGAGAAGGCCAATGGCGTCATCGTATTCGATGGCAGCCGCGCAACGGTGGAGAGGCTTTCGGGCGAGAGCGGCGGGGGCGCCATCGTCTTCGAGGCCGGTAGCTTCGTTGGCTTCAGCGGTCAAACACTGATCTATCACGCGCAGGCCAAGGCGCAACAAGTCCGCTACCGCTCGCCCGAAGGGATCAGCATCACGGCGAACGCTAACCTGAGCCTTTCGGGAACCTCGGAGCGCAGCACGCTTGCGGGAACCGTGACGGTGACGCGCGCTGCTTTCTCGCCGCACACCGACGTGGGCAGTCTCCTTGCTTCGACCGCCAAGCCCGTATCCGTGCCCGCCACTCCCAACGCGTATCTTACCGGGATGCAGCTCGATATTCGTATCGACAGCGGGCCGGACCTCGAATTGATTACGTCCCTTACGCGCGACATTCAGGCCGGGGCGGATTTGCGCTTACGCGGTAACGTGGAGCATCCGATTCTGCTCGGCGATATTTCCATAACGCAGGGCGAAATCGATTTTTTCGGCAACCGCTACACGATCAATCGTGGAGACCTGACGTTCTCGAATCCGGCCAAGATCGAACCGATCGTGAACATGGATCTCGGCACGCGCGTGCGCGGCATTACCGTGGACATCGCGTTCACGGGTCCGCTCGAGAAACTCAATTTCTCCTACCGCTCCGATCCGCCGCTCGAGAGTAATCAGATTATCGCGCTGCTGGCCGTGGGACGCCAGCCGGTCGGCCTGGGGGCGCTCGCCAATAGCCAGCCAACCGCGAATACCAGCTTTTTGGCCATGGGATCGAATGATGTGCTGCGGGAGGCCATTACGGCGCCGGTGTCGGGGCGATTGCAGCGATTTTTCGGCGTCAGCCACATCAAAATAGATCCGCAGCTTACCGATATTACATCGGTCCCGCAAGCGCGCCTGTCCTTCGAGCAGCAGATTTCGAAAGACATTACGTTGACATACATTACCAACCTGTCGCGCACTTCCGAGCAGATAGTGCGGGTGGAGTGGGACCTGAGCAGGCAGTGGTCGGTGGTCGGGGTGCGGGATGAGAATGGGTTTTTCGGGGTCGATTTCCAATACCGGAGATCCTTTCGTTGAGGCTCCGCGGGCATAACGACAGGCTGAAAATCGAGCACAGCATTCTGGACGGCGTGCGTGCCATGCTGGAGCGGCTTCTGAAAAAAAATGCCGAGGTTCGCGCCGTCATTCCCGGCGTGATCCGGCCCGTTCGCGACGCCAAGGGGGAAGTGAAGGTCCGCGTGACCGTGCCGACCAGCAACGGGTGGAAGGCCATCGCATTGAGCGATGGCGCGCGCCAGGAACTTTTCATCAGCACCGCATGGTCGAAAGAGCAGCTCGAAAAAGCTTTGCAAGAGGCGATCGCGAAGTGATCGAGTCGCGCCTCGAACTGCCTCCCGAAGAGATGCGCGCCTTGGGCTATCGAGTAATCGACATTCTGGTGGAGCATTTCGCGACGCTGAAGAACCAAAAGGTCGGGAGCAAAGCTGTTCCAGAAGAAATCTATGCGAAATTGTCGGAGCCTCCGCCGGAGCGCGGGTCGGCCTGGGAGCCGCTGCTAGAGCAGCTTCAAAGAGACGTGTTTCCATCGACCATGCACGTCGATCATCCGCGCTTCTTCGCATTCGTTCCGGGACCGGGAAATTATGTCGGGACAATGGCGGAGGCGCTCGCGGCGGGCTTCAACGTGTTTGCGGGAACTTGGCTGGGAGGGTCCGCCGCCGAAGCGCTCGAGACCGTGATGATCGACTGGTTGCGGCAATTTTGTGGATTCCCCGACACCTGCCGCGGGCTCTTTGTCAGCGGCGGGACTATGGCGAACCTGACAGCCCTGACCGTCGCGCGCCACGTGGTTCTAGAGGATCGCCTGGAGCGGGCGGTCGTATATATGTCCGGCCAGGCGCATTCCTCCCTGAACAAGGCCTTGCGAGTGCTTGGCTTCCTGCCCGAACAGATCCGGATCGTCGCCTGCGATGAAGAATTTCGCTTGCCCGCCGAGGCTTTGGCCGCCGCTGTTGAAGAAGACCGCACCGCCGGCAAGCGGCCCTTCTGCGTGATCGCCAGCGCCGGGACCACAAACACGGGGGCCGTCGATCCGCTGCCCGAACTACGCGCTCTATGCGATTCCGCCGGCATGTGGCTGCACGTGGATGGCGCCTACGGGGCCGCGGCCGTACTCGCGGATGAAGGGCGGCGTTTACTCGAAGGCTTGCCGCTGGCCGATTCGCTCTCGCTCGATCCGCACAAATGGTTGTACCAGCCGTTCGAATGCGGCTGCGTGCTGCTGCGCCGCGGCGTCGAGCTGCGCGCCACGTTTCGGCTCATGCCCGATTATCTGCAGGACGTGCACCGCAACAGCGAGGAGGTGAATTATACCGACCTCGGAATTCAGTTGACGCGGAATTTCCGCGCCTTGAAGCTGTGGCTTTCGTTCAAAGTATTCGGCGTGGGCGCCTTTCGCGAGTCGATTTCGCGCGGTTTTCGGATGGCGGAATTGGCCGAGTCGCGTCTGCGCGGGATGCCCGATTGGCAGATTGAGAGCCCAGCGCGCATGGCCGTCGTGTGCTTCCGGCATAAGCGCGGCGACGACGAGTTCCACGGTCGCCTGGTCGATGCGATGCTCGTGGACGGCTTCGCACTATGCACGTCGACAACGCTTCGGGGCCGTACCGTTCTGCGCATGTGTACGATCAACCCTCGCACAACGGAAGACGACATCATTCAAACCATCGAGAAGATCGATGCCCTGGCCTCCCATGCGGCAGTTGAGAAATTGTAGGGACCATGCCGTCAGATCAGAATCTCAACCAATACGTCCGAACAAGCCGGGCATGCATGCTCGTCTGCGGGCTGCCCCGATCAGAGAGGTTCGGCAGTAGACCTGATCCATGCCGCCAGGTCTTTCAAAAAGCGGAGAGGACCTTCCGATCCACGCGTACACGGCCCGTGTGAGCTCGATTTCCACGACGCATAGCTGACCGCCGCCGGGTGGGAGCGCCATGTACTGCGCTACGTAGTTTCTGAATAGACGGCCGCCACCGTGCTCAGCTCGAGCCGAGTTCCGGCCGCTAACAGCTTCTTTTCCGGCTAGCCCTGGAACGAGAGCCGGGAATCATAGCTGGTCTTGCGCATCGTGGCCCAGCGGACCTCATCAAAGCCCAATTCCTGATTGAGGTATGTTGCCATGCTCGCCCTCTTCGAGGCGTGGACAAGTGTATCTCAAAAGCTTGCGGGCGTGAACCCCTTGTAACCTTCCCGCCTTCATGCAGTAATACCTTACGTGTACGAGGAAACGGACAGCAGCGTCATGCGCCAGGTCCGCGACGGCGATCTCGGCGCCATGGCGGTTCTGTTCGAACGCCATCACCGCGCGCTGTTCAATTACTTCGTCCACATGAACGGGAATCGGGAGTTCAGCGAAGATCTGGTGCAGGACGTCTTCGTTCGCATGATGAAATACCGGAAATCGTACCGGCCCGATAAGCCGTTCGCCGGCTGGATGTATCAGATTGCGAGGAATGCGCGGAGCGATGCCATGCAGAAACGAAAATTTGAGGTCGAATTGGGCCATGCGGACGTGTCCAGCGGTCACGGCATGGACGAAAAGCTGAAGCGCGAACAGGAAATCGAGCTGCTGCGCAACGCCATGGCAAGGCTGCCCGAGGATAAGCGGGAGCTGCTGACGCTCAGCCGTTTTCAGAATCTCAAATACGAGGAGATCGCTTCTATTCTCGATTGTGAGGTTGGGGCGGTCAAAGTTCGCGTGTACCGGGCGGTGCGCGCATTAGGCCAGATTTTTTTCGAACTTTCCCAGAGGCGCATGGCCGCCCCTGGGGAGGAGACGGCATGAACTGCGAAGAGATCAAGAAGAATTTCGTCGAATATTGGCGCGGCGCCATGAACGCCGCGGATTTGCAGAGCTTCGAGGAGCATCTCGCGTCCTGTCCCGAGTGCCGGGCGGACGCGGAAAATCTGAAGCATGTCTGGAGCGCGCTGGGTGAGATGCCGCAAGCCGAGCCGGGCCTCGGGCTGCGCACGCGATTTTATGCCGCGCTGCGCGAAACCGAGAGGCGCGAACTGGAGCGCGGACGACGTTCCTGGTGGATGCCGCATCCCGTTTTTCAGGCCGCGTTTGGCGTGGTAATCCTGGCCGCCGGCATCCTGGTAGGTAACATGATGGCCCGCAACTCGGGCCAGGTGGCGCAATTGCGCACCGAGGTAAACAGCATGAAACAACTTGTTACGCTTTCTTTACTGCAGCAGCAGAACGCGACCGACCGGTTGCGCGGCGTGAACTGGAGCTATCGTGTGGAGCAGTCGGATTCCGAAGTGCTGGCCGCGTTGCTCTCAACGGTGAATCACGACCCCAACGTCAATGTTCGGTTAGCGGCCGTCGAGGCGATGCGCAACTTCGCCGACAGCTCCGTCGGACGCAGGGGATTGGCGCAGGCTCTGAATAAGCAGACCTCGCCGCTGGTCGAGATCGCCATCCTCGATCAAATCGTCGAAATGCGCGAGAAGATGGCTACGCCCGCGATCAAGACCCTAATGGCCGCCGGCGACGTCAATCCGGAGGTCAAAGAGCACGCTAACTGGGCCCTAAGGCAACTGCAATGAAGCGGCGCCTGACTGTTCCGCGATGCTGCGCGATCGCAGCGGCTCTGTCGCTCCTCTGCTTTGCGGACGAAGCGGAAACGATTCGCAAGACGTTCACGGGGGTAAAGTCGGTCGAGATCGACAACGTTTATGGGTCCATTCACGTGGCCGGCTACGACGGAGCGGACGTCCAGGTGGAAGCCCGCAAAACGATTACGGCCGACGATTCCGAGCGGGCCGCCGCCGCCCAGCGCGAGGTCAAGCTGGACATCACCCAGGACGACGGCGCCCTGCGGCTGTACGTCGACGGACCGTTCCGCTGCGATTGCGGCGGCAACGGGTCCTTTCGCGCCCGCAACGCCTTTCGCTCCGGCAACAATTCGAGGGAGCATGGCCGCCGCGGCTACAAGGTCGCGTACGACTTCGAGATCAAAGCTCCGCGCGCCGCGGCGCTCTATCTGGCCGCTGTGAACGATGGCGAAATCCGGGTGGAGCGGACCTCGGGCGACTTCGACATAGAAAACATAAACGGGGGCGTGAAGATGGACGAAATGGCGGGTTCCGGTCGTGTCTACGCGCTCAATGGCAACGTCGAGATTTCATTTGCCCGCAATCCCGAGCGCAGCTCATATTTTGGATCGCTCAATGGCGTGGTGGAGGCGTGGTTTCAGCCCAATCTCTCGGTCGATGCGCGTGTGAAGACGTTCAATGGCGGAGTGTATACGGACTTTCCGGTGTCGTATCTGCCCGCCGTGGCCGCTGCCGGCGAACGGCGTAATGGCAAGTTCGTTTACCGCTCCAACGATTTTCAGGGGGTGCGCATCGGCAGCGGCGGCCCGGAGTACAAATTCGAGAATTTCAACGGGGATATCCGTATTCGGAATCGAGGACAGAAATGAACCGAGCATTCATATTATTCGCGGCCGCGGCGGCGCTGACTGCGCTAGCCCAGGAGGCTTCGCCCGAGCGCATCACAGTGCCGTTTAGCGACCCTTCACGCCCGAAAAGCGTCAAGATCTCGCTAATCAACGGCGGCATTACGGTGAAGGGCTATGCCGGTAAGGAAGTGATCATCGAAGGACGCGGCGACATGGTTCGAAATCGCAGGGAGGCGCCTCCCGGCATGCATCGTATTGATGCGGGCGGCCCTGGATTGCAGGTCGAGGAGTCGGAAAATACGATGACCATCGGAACCAACCGGCCCGGCAATTCCGGCCAAATCAATCTCCAGGTTCCCTTCGACACGTCGTTAAAGCTGCGCACCGTGAACGGCGGAAATATCGTTGTGGACGGGGTGGCGGGCGATCTCGACATCGATAATACGAACGGCGGGGTGACGCTCACGCATATTTCCGGAACCGTGGTGGCGCACGCGCTCAATGGGAAGATGCTGGTCTCGATGGATAAACTGACCCCGAACAAGCCCATGTCCTTCAGCTCGTTTAATGGCGATGTGGACGTGACCTTACCGGCGGATGCGCGGGCCAATGTCAAAATAAAAACCGATAACGGCGAGATTTTCAGCGATTTCGATGTAAAACTGGACCTGTCTTCGCACGCGCCCACGGTGGAAGACAATCGCTCGAACCGCGGACGATATCGCGTGCGCTTCGATCATGGCGTCTCGGGGACCATAAACGGGGGCGGCCCGGAGCTCCAGTTCACCACGTTCAACGGCAATATCTACATCCGCAAAGCCAAATAGAACCCCGAACGGCTGTCAACCGCCGTGGCCGAGCGCCGGCTGTTGCTGCGGCATGCGTATCACGGCGCCCTCGTCGGATTGCGATTTGGGTCCTCCAAAAACCGAGCGCCCTCGCGCCAGTTGTTCCGTTTCCGGGGCGTTGTCCTCCACAATCATCTCGTGTTCCACCCAATTGGACAGCGGGATGTTGCGGAAGTAGAGCCGCTCCTGCAGGATCATGGCCTTTCTTTGGGATTCGGCGGACTTGTTTTCCCTGAAATAGTGCCGCTCCTCGATCCGGAACTCTCGCATGAATTCATCGAGGGATTTCTGGCGGGCCGCCGCTTCCGTAGCCTTAATGCGCTCTTCGAGAGTCACCTTATTGGAGCTGATAATGGCGTTCGCTTCCGCTAGCGATTCCCGTTCCTTGGCGACCGCCACCTCCATGCGCGCCTGCATCATATAGAAAGACAGGAGAGCCGAGCCCGCAGCGACAAAAACCGGCAGCAGCACCCAAATCATCGCGTCCAGATTCATACTGGCCTTATGATCGGTCCTAAACCGGAAAAAGCTTAGGGCCTAAGAGTAAACCCCCCTCCCACTTAAGTAAACGTCGGCGCGCCATTCTGTTCGAGGCATCTTAAGCCGATCAGAGACGTGTGGATCTTAATAAGGCCCTGCGCGATCTCTACGACGAGAAAGCGCGCCTGGACCGCGTCATCGCGCGCCTGGAGCAAAGACTCCAGTCCCCGCCCGGACCTCCCCGTCTTAGCCGACGCGGAAGGAAACACATGGGCGCGGAGGAGCGGCTCCAAGTCTCGGCGCGTATGAAAGCGTATTGGGCGGAACGGCGGGCCCGAATGGAGGCGAAAGCGAGAGCCGATCAAAGCCCATAAACCGGGAATCGGCCACAACGAAGTTAGCGCTTAAAAAACCACAGCGTGAAATATTGTTCTCCCGCGCCGTAAGAATAGCGGAGATCGAAGCCGCAACGCGCCGCCATGTCCGCCGCCTGCTCCCGCGAAAAAGGCACTCCCAGCCAGGTATCCGCCGGGTCGGTTGAAATCGACGTATCCCCCTGTACCTGAAACTTGAACAGAGCTCCCGGACGAAGTAGCCTGTGGACCTCGCGAACATAAGTCTCGATAATCTCCCGGCTGGGGATGTGCTGGAAAACGATAAACGATAGTGCGAAGTCGAACTGCAGATTCGGCACGACGCTGAGGTCCGTGCCGTTGTTCTGATAAACAAATACGCGCGGGTTTCCCTCCAGCGCGGCCCGCGCCAGATTCACCATCTCGCCGCTCACATCCACGGCATGGACTTCGCCGAATATATTGGACAGCGCGCGCGTCAGCCGCCCCGCCCCGCAGCCGATTTCAAGCACCCGCATCGTGCGCGGGTCTTTGCCTTGGCAGATATTGCCCATGTCGGTAAGGATCTCTTCCTCGATGGTGCGCTGCCCCGACCGGAAGAACTCTTCATCGCTCCATTCGCGCCGCTCCGTATTGACGTAATAACGGGCGTTTTCACGGGCGCGCTCGTCCCAGTCCCGCTTCATTTTTTCGAGCTGTTGAGCGATGCTGATCTCGGCCATCCGTGACTCATTTTGTCATATCGGCGCGATTCCCGCGCTGCTATTGCAACCACGAAATGAGCTGCGACGGATCGGCGGTTCCTTTATATTGGGCCAGCGTCTGCTTGGCGAGCGGCCGCTCGTTGGGCGCGTCATGAAAAACCTCAGCCGCGCTATGTTGCGGGGCTCCGCCTTGTAAGCCGAGGAGGTTGGGCAGAAGGACTTGCAGCAAGCCGTCTCGAAGGGGCTGCGCCTCGGGAAGCGCAAGCAGCCTGAACATGGCGCGGGCGAGCAGATCGACCTGCCCGCCGGGACGCGTTCCATTGGAGACCGCCGAGTATACGTCGTTCAGCAGAACAGAACGGGCAATCGTCGCCAGCGCCGGTTGTTCCAGGAACGAAAGATAGGCCCGATAGGCAGCGGGCGCGCTGAGGATCTCGCGTTGATAGCGTTCCCACACGAAATCGGCGAACAAAGCCGACAGGGAAGGGGCGTGCGGCCTCGCTTCATCCAAAAGCGGAACTACCCCCAGATCCCGCCGGATCGCGTCCACCGCGAGCCGCACGCCGGTCAGGACATTTTCAGCGGGTTGGACCTGATCGCAGACCTGCTCGCGCAGAATTTCGGCGGGCACGAGGGACTGAGCACGGGAAAAGACGACAAACTCCTTGCCGGTTTCCGGGCCGATCAGCGAGTACACGCCAGGCGTCGGCAGCATAAGCAGGCCGGCGTTCTCGTACTGCGAAACAGAAATCACAACAGGGGGCGGATCCGGGGGCGTCACTTCGCCTTTCAGCGTCTCCACCCAGGCAAACTGAATCACGGCCCGGCGGCGGTTAAAGGCGCGGTTCGCGTCGAGCTCCCAGGGAGTTGCCTGGAAGCGGAGGACCCGCAGCCGGACAATGTGCGTCGAGCGAAGAACGACAGACTTGGAATCGGGAACGGCTTGAGTCATGGCAATACCTTTTACACGCGTCTGCGCTGGACCTTTCGGGCGCGTTTGGGACTGTAACGGGCGCCCCAGCGTCGCGAGCAGGGGCAGAATGAGAAATACCAGGCCACGGCCCCGCCCGCGCATCGGCTTCACGATTGGGCATTTATGGCAACGCAGTTGAGCAAGTTGGGGAAGCGCGCTTCCATGCCGTCGCCTTCGACGGGCTTGGCGTGGCGGTTGGCCGCAGCCGGATCGCGCCATGCGTTGGCGGCAGTGGTGATCGTTCCAGCGCCCGTCGCGACATTGAAACCAATTCCAAAACGGATGTGCCAGCGGTTAGTGATGACGGTGGAGTACAAGCGGCAGGCGGCGTCCGGCGTGTTGCCGGCCACCTTGGTCACATTTGTCCAAACGCACAGGTCGCTTCGGAAGTCCTGGTTGTAATGCATTTCGACCAACACGCCGCCAAAAGCCTTGTGATGAGCAGGAGGGTTCTGGAGGCCAGGGCCGTCCCACTGCTGGACCGTCCAGTGCTGGCCGACCGCGAGGCCGTCCTTTTTCTTGTCGATGCCGCCCGGCGGGGGCGGGGGCGGGCCCGGGTGAGTGGCGTCTTCCGTGCCGACGGCGAGGTTGCCTCCGGTTCCGGCGTTCGGAAAAAACGCGGTATCCAGAACCGGAGTGGGGGTCACCGCCGGAGCGATGCCGGAATTCGGTGGCAACGGGGTAAAGGCGGGCGGCATGTTGAACATGCCGATAGGCACAAAAAAAAAGCCGCCCGGCGGGCCCGGGCAGTTCGTGACCACGAAGATGTCCTGCCTGTGGGGCACACCGCCAACGTCATACCCCAATCCGGTATCCAACTTCTCGATGCACTGGATGAAGCCAGCGAAGAGCTTGTCCAGGCCCAGTTCGCCGTTGCGTCCTCCGCCGGTAGCAGTCATGATACCGTTGGCGTGCCACACGCAGTTTGGCCCCGTCCAGGCCGCATTGGGAGGATCCGTTGAAGTCGCAATACCAACGAAGTTGGCCCGAGTCTGTCCCGCTGGCGGCAAGATTTGAATGTTCCAGGGCTGCGCCAGCCCATTATCCTGGAAACCCTCCGCGCGAATGAGCACGAGGTTCATCATGATATAGGGCTCGCGGTCGATCCGCTTGCCTTTATCGTCGTTGAAATCGAATTCCCCGTCGCCGTTGCAATCGACGTACGGACAGATGCGAAAGCTCCCCACCGCATCCGCCTTCAGATAGGCTTTCAGGTGGTCGGTGGGATCCTGCGCAATCGTCGGCTCCGGCTTGGGGGACATGCGGACAATTTCATCGGCATCGCCGTCCGGGTGCGGACGCGTATCCCGGAACGTTTTCCAGAGTACCGGCGCGGGGTTCACGGCGCCCGGCGCCGCAGCCGGCTCGGTCTCGATCGTCAGGATCAAACTATTAGCGTTGACCGCCCCGATAATGGAATTCTCGACCAGGACGAGCGGAAGATTCTCCGTAAAAGACTCGCTGAAATCCTTTTTGTCCAGAGCGCCGGCGGCGATCGTGAAAGCATGGCGCGGCACGGGGGAGTTGCTCGCGCCCGTGTTGTCCGGGCGAACGGTATTTGCCGCCGTGGAGGGCACGTCCGCTTTAAAGTTCTTAAATCGCATCACCGTAAGGGCAACGCGGTCGACGACCCGAATATGGTCGGTAAGGCTGAGCCGGATTTCGGTATCGCGGAGCGCGCCGCTAACTACGCCGGTCTTGCCCTCCGCCCAGAATTTCATGTCCTTACCCTTGCCGCCCGTAGTGCCCGGCGGAAAGGCAGTATTGTAGTTGAAGTCGAACGGGTTCGGTCTGGCGGCTTCGCCCGCTTTGTGGATCTCTTGATCGAATAACTGGACGCGCGGGTTCGCGGCGGCCCTCGCCGCCGCATCCCAAACCGTAAGACTCATCTGACCCGTGAAATCGGCGGGCTCAATGGCCTTAATGATGGCGAGCGCGCGCCCATGGTGAAAATCCGCGTCCTGCGTATGGATGAAGCGGCCCACGTCGGTCTTGTCCGCCGTAGACATGGGATCGGGTTCCACCGTCGGCGCGGTCTTGCTCTTGCAAATATCGACGGAGGTTTTTATGACCGTGACGGTCACGCGGTCTCCTTCAAAAAGGTCCTTGCCTTTATCGGGAACATCGACAAGACCGAGGCGGAGCGCGGTATCCTGCATCGCGCCGCTCACGTCTGCGCCCTCCAGCCAGATGTGCAGGCCCTTGGCCGGTATGGTCCAGTTCGCGCGGTCGAGAGGAAGATCTCGCGTGGCTTGGCCCGTGGCGGGCTTTTCGACCCTGAACAGGCGGAGCTTGTCGCTCTTCGACGCCGATTTGATGTCCCAAGCCTGCAGGCGCATTTGTCCCCGGTAATCGTCCGGCTCCGCGCGATGCAGAATCACAAGAGCGCGCTCATGGCGGATGCCATCCTGCTCATGAACAAAACGTCCCTTCGAGATTTTGTCGGCATCCGCGATAGCAACCGGATCGGCGCCATGGTTCACGCGCCATTTGCAAATGTCCAGCTTCAGCCGTACGCACGTGAGCTGGTCGTGCACGGCCGGCCCGAGGACGAACGTGCCCCCTTGCAGCTCCAGCGTCAGGACCACATCGTCTGGAGCGCCACTCACGTCGACCGCCTCAATGTAAAGCGTATGCGCGGCCCCGGCCTGGCCCTCGTTCAACTGCCCGGTGGTGAGCGCGATGGGAAACGCTTTCAACGACCCGCCCTCGGCATGATCGAAAACTTTAATCTTCGCCGGCGAGTTGCAAGTCAATTTCCCCGTGCCATCGAACGTTTCCGAAACGCCCACCGTCACCGCCAGCCGGTGTACCTTTACCCCCAATTTGGCGCTCGGCATGTAGTCGCGCTTCAGGATCACGGCCTTGGGATCGGCGATCTTCAGTTTGGGATCGACCTTGGGCCGTGGCGCGACAAGAATCTCGATCTTGTTCTTAGTCGCGGCCACCACCGCGGTCTTCTGCGCCGCCGGAACGCTGAGCTTGTGGATCAGATCCTGCGGAAGCGTGATCTTCACGTCATAGTTCCCGGGCGTCAAGGGGTCGAAGGTCGTGCTTCCGGTGGTCTTTGCCGTTACGCCGTGCAGCGATTCCGGACCCGTGAGTTGAACCGTAATGTTCTCGAGGGGGGCGCGATTGTCGGAGCGCAGCACCACGACCTCCAAGGAGGGCATGCGCTGCAGCACGAATAAAAACGTGGAGGTATGGTTCGCCGTGGTGGTCACCGCGCCGGCCGCGGGAGTGACCCAGGTGCGCTTTTGCTTGGCGTCGAACAGCAGCTTTAAATTATGGTTCCCCACCGCGGCGGGATCGAACTTGGCCATTCCGTCGGCGCCGCTCGGTTTGTTCTGTCCCGTCGGCTTGCTGACGTCGACAGGGATCCCCTGCACCGGCGCGTTGTCTTCCGCGCGAATCACCATGACGAAGATCGCGGGTTTCCGATCCTTGCACTTCACGGCGGGCGCGCAGATATCGTGGTCGCTCGCATCTTTCGTGAGCTTATCCAATACTTCTTGGAGGCCGGCCATGAGAAGGGCTCTAGGCCGGCTCCTGGCCTTGATCGGAAGCCGCCAGGCACTGATAGATAAGGCGCATTTTCACCTCGCCGTCAAGTTCTTTGTTCTCGAGAATCTTCTTGGCCCATTCCATATCCGCTGCTTGCTCGAAATGCGGCGTGCGAAAAAATCTGAGATCGGTGAATAGCATGATCGCCCGCTGCGTCGTGACTTGGTAAATCCTGCCGCGCTCAATCTCGCTGTCAATAATTTTTAGGAGAGCGTCGTCACTCAGATTCTTCGTTTCTTCCGGGAAGGTCTCGCGAAGATGGGCGAGCAGCGTCCGCCGGAAATTCTCGAGTACGGAGGCTTCCAAGGTCTTCATTTGTTCCTGGCGAATTAGGATAATTTACCTCCGGGGCAGGATCGGCGCATGATGCTGTTAGGGATTAGTGTCAGGATTTACTTTTTCGTTTCTTGGCGGCGATTCGTCATACCTGCAATCACCTTCGTTGGCGCCCTTTCTTTCATCTTTTCCACGGTCGCCCCGGCGCCCCGCCCCGCAGCCGATTTCAAGCACCCGCATCGTGCGCGGGTCTTTGCCTTGGCAGATATTGCCCATGTCGGTAAGGATCTCTTCCTCGATGGTGCGCTGCCCCGGCCGGAAGAACTCTTCGTCGCTCCATTCGCGCCGCTCCGTATTGACGTGACAACGGGCGTTTTCACGGGCGCGCTCGTCCCAGTCCCGCTTCATTTTTTCGAGCTGTTGCGCGATGCTGATCTCGGCCATCCGTGACTCATTTTGTCATATCGGCGCGTTTCCGTACTAGAACCGCGCGCCGCAAGAATATACCTTTCGCTGTTGACCTCGGAGGGACATAAGGCTAGAGTCTAAGGTGACTGTGTCCGATCAACGAAGATCCCGCCGCTTCGACTTGAATCTTCCCTTCGAGCTCCTGCGCAACGGAGGCCGAGAGCTTTTCGAAAGCGGCGAAACAATGAATGTCAGTTCCGCCGGCGTACTGTTCCGCTCCAGCGCCGATGTGAAGACCGGCGATATCGTGGAGTATAGAATCACGCTGCCAAGCTCGCTCAATAGCGTCACGGTCGTACTCAAGTGCAAGGGCAGGGTAGTGCGGCGCATCACGGATTCCGAAGCCGCCGCTACAATGGAACGTTGGGAGTTCCTTCGCGACGGCGCTTCGACGCGGTTCTGAACGGCATACGGCGAATTCCAGGTCTCGGACAGGACGCAGTGTACGCACTGCGCCAGTTCCGGCGCGCACCCGGCTACACGGCGGTGGCGATTGCGATTCTGGCGCTCGGAACGGGAGCCAACGCGCTGATGTATTCGGTGATCGACTCCGTTCTGCTGCGGCCGCTGCCCTACGCGGATGCGTCGCGGCTGGTCGATCTGAACCGCGTTGACCCCAGGGGCATAGCGGTTCGCTATCGCTGCCGACCTTTCTCGATATACGTGCGCGGGCAAAGTCGCTTAGCGCGGTGGCCGCCTATCGGGAGCGCAGCGTGTCTCTACGGTTGGCGTCTGGAGAATCGATCCACATCGGCGCCATCGAGTCCAGCGCGAATTTGTTCGATCTGCTGGGAGTACGGCCAATGTTGGGGCGGACTTTTCTCGGCGATGAAGACCAGCCTGGAAGGCCGTGCGTGGCCGTGTTCCAGGCGGACATATGGCGGGAGCGGTTTGACGGCAATGGAGCCGCGATCGGGATGCATTTCACTCTCGACGGCGCGCCTTGCACGGTGGTCGGCGTAATGCTGTCGGGCATGACGTTTCCCGCTTCCGCTTCCGGCGCTGTTTGGACTCCCATGCATCCGTCCGCGCAACTGATGCAGCGGGATACCGATTATCTGAACGCGATCGGGCGGTTGCAGCGCGGCGTCACCGTGCAGACGGCGCGCAACGAATTGAACATGATATCGGAGAACATCGCCAGGGCGAACCCCGACGAGAAAGGCACGCGTATTGGGATCACGCCGTACCTTGACACAATTACTGCGTAGAGCCGCCGGCTCTATTCGCTCTGCTGGGAGCGGTGGTGCTGCTGCTGCTGATCGCGTGCGCCAACGTAGCGAACCTGCAATTGGCGCGGGCGCTGAGCAGAAAGCGCGAGTTTGCGATCCGGGCGGCCGTCGGCGCGGGCAAGGGGCGGTTGGCCCGGCAGCTTTTGACCGAAAGCCTGGCCCTGGCGCTCGCCGGCGGCCTTGCGGGAGTGGCGCTCGCGGCATTCTCGCTTGGCGCTCTCAAGAAATTGGGGGCGGAGATCGTGCCGCGCGTCAATGAGATTCAGTTGCGCGTGGAGGTCTGCGTGGCCGTGATCGCGGCGGCCGCGCTGACTGGGGTTCTGTTTGGGCTCGCGCCCATCGCGCAAGCCTTCCGCCATGATATTGAACGCAGTCTGCGCGATACCGGTACGGCGTTGAGCGGCGCAAAGCGCCCCGGAATGTTGAACGAAGCCCCAGCATAGCCATTGCTCAAGGGCAAGTAGGAGACGAATCCGGCGGCCTTCACGCCCGGCAACTGGCGTATGCGGTCGAGCTCCGGCCCAAAAAGCGCCGACGCCAGATCGCGGCCTTTATAGCTATTCGCGGAAATCGCGGTCTGCAGCGTCAGCACGCGTTCCGTCGAGAACCCCAGATCCTCGTGCAACAAGTGGTATAGCGTCCGCAACAGCAACCCCGATCCCGCGAGCAAGATATTCTGCTGGGCGTGTTCGCGGCGTTGGCTCTTACGGTCGCCGCCGCGGGATTGTATGCGCTGCTGTCCTATAACGTAGGGCAGCGCCGCCGCGAGATCGCGCTGCGTATCGCGCTGGGCGCCCGGAGCGAGGACGTCATCCGCGGCGTAGTGGCGCGCGCGATGTGGCTCTATGTGATCGGGTTGGCTGCGGGAGTGGTGGGCGCGGTATGGTGCGGGCGGTTTTTGAGCGCCATGCTGGCGGGGGTTCAGCCGTGGGATGCGATCACGCTCCTATCGACGGCGGCCGCGCTATTCGTGGTTTCGCTGCTTGCGGCGTGGTTCCCGGCGCGGCGCGCGGCCTCGATCGATCCCATGCGCGTTCTGCGCATGGAGTAAAGATGCGCGCACTCGGCGGTTACAGGGCTGCCCGGAAAAGCACCTCTGAACCTCGTAGACCACGCTTTCGGGCGCGCAAAGCGAAAGTTTCGGCGCCCTCGTGGCCGCCCGCTAATGAGGGACAATCAAACGCCAACCCGTCACGTCAACCCCCGAATTGAGATATGTCCAGTTGAGCATTTGACTTCCGTAAAGCCCGCCCATATACCAGGCGACAGGCGTTTGCGAGGCGTCATTTTGCCACACCAGATCGGGTACGCCGTCCGCGTTCAGATCGGCGGCGCCCACGACGCGCCATCCTGCCTCAGGGGGACCAACAAACGTCCAGGTTTGCATCTCCGAGCCGCTCGCGCCTCCCATGTACCACAACACGACTTGGCGCGATGCATCATTTTGCCAGACGAGATCGGCAACGCCGTCCCGATTGAAGTCGGCTGCGGCCTGAACCGACCAACCGGGCTCCGGAGGCCCTACGTACGTCCAGGAGGTCATGTTGGCGCCGGCCGGCCCGCCCATGTACCAGATGACCGCTTGCCGGGAGCTTGTGTTTTGCCAGACAAGATCAGGCACGCCGTCGCCGTTGAAATCCGCTGCCGCGACAATGTTCCAGCCGGGCTCTGGCCCGCTCAGTAATGTCCAATTCTGCATTTGAGCGCCCGACGTCCCGCTCATGTACCAGATCACGGCTTGACCTGTCTCAACGTTCTGCCATATAAGATCGCGAATACCGTCGTTGTTGAAATCCGCCGATGCCGCCAGACGCCAACCGGCGACTTGGGTTCCCTGCGCCAGGTATTGGAAGGTTTCTAGCGCAGTACCGTTCATATACCAGCCGACAACGTCGGAGCTGGAATTGTTCTGCCACGTCAGAACGGGTTTCTGCGGAGCGGAACCGTTCCCGGAGCCGTTTCCGGAGCCGTTGCCAGAACCGTTCACGACAGGAGAATGAGAGGCGTCCAATCTGATTTCCAGCGGTAAAGAAAATCGATCCGTCCGGGGCTTTCGTGAGATCGCCGGTTGCCGTGGCCGGGTAGAACGTAACCGCGCCCGCAGTGGTGATCTGGCCGATATTGCTTAAGCCTGCCGCGAACCACAGAGAGCCGCCGTCGCCGGATGTGATGCCGCTCATCGAATTGACCGCCGTCGCGCTCAAAGGATAAAAAGCGACACTACCGGATGTCGTCATGCGACCAATGTTTGGGCTCAGGAAGTACTCAACCTCCGTAAACCAGAGCGCTCCGTCGGGACCAACCGTAATTCCTTCCAGGAGGCCTTCGGGGTATGGCGATCCGGGTCCCGCCACAACGAAACGCGTGATCTGACCGAAGGTGGTCACGCGATCGATAACTTGACCAACCTCCGCCACCCATAGGGCGCCATCGGGGCCGGCAACGATACCATCCAGGTTCAACATCTGGCCATTTGTGTACTCGGTTATCGCGCCGGATGTCGTGATACGGCCCACCTTGCCCGCGCTATATTCTGTAAACCATAGCGCGCCATCGGGACCAAGCGTAATTGCGCTGGGCTGACTGGAGCCGGTTGGAATAGCATACTCGGAGAAGGCGCCATTGGTTGCGATCCGGCCAATTTTATTCCCGGCCCACTCCGTGAACCAGAGGGCGCCGTCGGGGCCCGCGGCAATGCCCATGGGTTGGCTATTCGCGCTAGGAACGGAATAGGAGGTTACGATGCCGTCCGTGGTGATACGGCCGATCTTGCCCAGGGCAAGGTCCGTAAACCACAACGCGCCATCGGGCCCTAACGTAATGTGCGACGCCTCGGAACCGCTAGCCAGAGAATAATACGTTATCGTCGGCGCCGCCGCAAGATCCAGCCCGCCGCAGAGCGGCAAGACAAGTGCGGAACACCTCAGGCAGCGTGCGTAAAAAGTGAGTAACATCGAAGTTGTCATTTGCCCTCCTCCTTGGGCCATGCGCATTCAATGGCGCGGTTTCACGACTCGAGATACGCCCGAAGCTTTCGTTCCGCCGCGGGCCATTAAGCCGCGCCGGTGGCAAGGAACCCATGCGTAGTTCGGCAATACAACCTATCGGCGCGCTGCGTGAAAAAGATAGATAAATCGATACCGGACCGAATATCTGGCCCGTGAAGGGCTGATTGGCGGCAATCGTGTCAGTGGATTCGCGGTGAGGCTCAGGCTTCGCAACTTACTCTCGTTCGAGCGAAACCCGCGGTTCCCAAATCAGAACTTGCTTAGAGAACTTAGTTCAAAACGCGCCGGCGCCTAACTGAAATAATGGCGACGGAGCGGCGGCAAGGTTGGAATCCGCTAATGCCCACCTTCCCGTCAATGCATAATGTTACGTACAAGGGCGTGCTCGGGACGTCCATCGCCCGGGTGGCGAGTCATGAGACCCGGACTGTTTTCCGAAGGCAGTCAAGAGCAGCGATATCGGGGGATTATGAAACCCATAAAGGCGCTTGGAGCCGTTTGCGCCATCTGCGGCGCGCTCGCGGCGGCAAATTATCCGGAGCCGTTGGAGGGTGACTGGATCGCAAAAGACTTTCACTTCACCAGCGGCGAACGGCTGCCGGAGTTGCGGCTTCACTATAGAACCATCGGCAAGCCCGTGCGGGATGCCCGCGGGATAGTGCGCAACGCCGTGCTGATCATGCACGGGACGACGGGCAGCGGAAAAGCGTTCCTCGGCGACAACTTTGCCGGCAGGCTTTTCGCGCCGGGGCAACTGCTGGACGCGGCGAAATATTACATCATCCTTCCGGACGCGATCGGGCACGGGAAATCGAGCAAGCCCAGCGACGGCATGCGTATGCGCTTTCCAAAATACGACTACGACGACATGGTCCGCGCGCAATATCTCCTGTTGACCGAAGGCCTGGGCGTCAACCATCTGCGCCTTGTGATGGGAACCTCGATGGGCGCGATGCACACGTGGATGTGGGGTGAGATGTATCCCAACTTCATGGATGCGCTCATGCCGCTCGCAAGCCAGCCTGTCGAAATTGGAGGACGCAACCGGATGATGCGGAAAATGATGATCGATGCCATCGAGAACGATCCGGAATGGAAGGGCGGTGAGTATTCGAGCGAGCCGCTCCGCGGACTGACGTGCGCGATGTACGTGCTGTCGATCATGACCAGCAGCCCCTTGCAGCTTCAGAAGCAGTATCCGGCGCGCGCCGGCGCCGACGCCGCCCTCGAAAAGACGATTGCGGCGCGGTTGGCGCAGCAGGATGCCAACGACCTTATATATGCCGTGGACGCATCGCGGTTCTACAATCCGGAGCCGCAATTGGGCAAAATCGAAGCCCCTTTGACGGCCGTGAACTCTGCCGACGACCAGGTGAATCCGCCGGAGCTGGGCATCGGCGAGCGTGAAATCAAGAAGGTGAAGCGGGGAAAATTCGTTTTAATTCCCATCAGCGGCGAGACCCGCGGCCATGGAACGCATTCCCTGCCCGCGGTGTGGGGAGACTATTTGCGGCAGCTTCTGAAGGAGTCGGAACGGGGGTCGTTATAATGGAGCGGTTCCGCGAAAGGCGGGAAAAACTGACAACGATCATGTTGAGCCGGCTGACGGCGGCGATTTCGCGGCGGGAGCTGTTGCGCTTTGCTGCCGCGCTTCCCCTTTCCGGCGGCCCCGCGATGCTGCGGGCTTCCGAGCCGCGGGTCATGGTCCCCGCTTACAACAAGCTTAGCGATGAGGAAGAAATCGAGTTCGGCCGCAAAATCGCGGCGCAGATGGATCAAAGCCCTCGCTTGCCATTGCTGGGCTTCGGCCCGATCGATGGCTACGTCAACAACATGGTCCAAAGGCTCGGCCGCGCATCGCAACGCCCCGGCATGGATTATGTGGCCAAAGTAGTCAATACGCCGTCGGTCAACGCGAAATCGATTCTCGGCGGACACACATACGTCTACCGTGGGCTCCTGCGGTTCGTGCAGAGCGAATCGGAATTGGCGGCAGTCCTGGCGCACGAAGTCGGGCACGTGGCGGGTCACCATTCCGCTAACAACATCATGATCGAGGTGCGCGCCAAGCAGCTTTACGAGGTCGTGAAGAAGAACGTCAGGCTAGAGAACAATGTGATCGCACAGGTGATTCAAAAACTGGGCGGACCTCTCGCGGTGCTCGCATTGATGCATTACCAGCGCGACGAAGAATTTCAGGCGGACATGTTGGGATTTTACGAAATGGTCCGATGCAACTGGGACCCCCACGGCATGGTGCGGCTGTTCGAAGATTTTCATAAGTTGGAGGGAAAGCCGACTCTCATGAAAGCGGTTTTGTCGGACCACCCTCCTTCGGCCGAACGCGCCGGCCGTATTCGCAAGGAGATCGCTACGGCGCGCCTGCCTGCAAGAATGGTCGACGACAGCCTTGCGTTCAAAGGTATGAAGGCCGCGCTGGCGCTTTTGCCTGCCCCGTCCGAAGCGCGCCCGCGGGGCTAGCCAGTTTTGCGGCAGCGCTAAAACCGCAGGTTTCGACACGAGCTGCTAGGGCAAATATATAATTGCCTAATCCGCAGCACGGTGGTGGGTTTGGGGGTGCACGGGGGATCGGGCAGGGCCGCAATGAGACCGGGTCGGCAGCTCAAGATGTGACGGTAGCCATCGCTCCGTAGGCGCTCCGTTCCGCAGCGAGCTTCCCGCTCCCGGCCCGTATTGCTCTTTCTGACCTGCCCCGTTGGTGGAACTGGAGTGGAGAGCACGAATGGCGCGGACGAAACGCTCGGGAAGGAGGCAAAATGCGTGTTGTTGCAAAAAGGCCCATCAATCAAAAGGCCGCGAGCGCTGCCGATGATGATTTCTATAAAAAGCATCCGGAATACGTAGTAAACGGCCAACGAATGCCGATCGACTTCTGCGACCCCGCGCAGGAGAAGCTCCGCGATGAATGGATGCTGCTCTACCAGAAGCGGGGTGGTGAAGTCGAAGAGGACAAGTTTGCCAAAAAAATCGGCGACCCCGTTATGCCCTGTCCACTGATGCGCGGGGCTCTATGGGTCGTCGTAACCGACAAGCTGACTGGCGCACTCATCAAGGACGCCGCGGTTTTCATCTCCGGCCCCGATTTCCGCAACGGTTTTACGGATCACGACGGGAAAATTGTTTTTTCCGATCTGAGACCCGGCTCTTACTCCGTGAACGCCTCCAAGCCTCGGTTTTCGAGAGAGGCTGTCACCGTGAGCGTTGCACCATACGTTACCACCAATGCAACTCTCGCTCTCCAGGCGCAAGGACTCTTCGGCGCCGTTACCAATGACGTTACGACCGATCCGATCGCCGGCGCGACAGTCACTCTAGTGGAACGGAGTACCAGTACTAGTACCACGGCTATAACCGACGCCTCCGGACTGTTCGCGTTCCCGGAACTGGACGTGGGCACTTATGAACTGCAGGCCGCCAAGCCCGGCTTCACATTTGAAGAACTCACCGCGGTGCTCGGAACGGTCGTTGAAGGGCAAAGAACAGAGGTGGATCTGAAGCTGCATCCTATCCCCGTGTTCTCCGTCGCCATCGACATGGATCCCAGTCGCCAGTCACTCACAACATTGAATTTCCCCAGTGGAAACTGGCGCGAATCCAAAATACACTTCAACGTCGTAATCCAGTCGCCGGAAACGTCGTTTAAAGCTGACAGCGCGGAGTTCTCCGTAATCGTCAAAGGGAGTGTCGTATATACCAAGACCTTTCATGCGGAATACGTGACGGTCGGCAAACATGGCTGGGAATGGGACGGGTTTGATTCCAACGATGTACTGGACTCTAAGCTGCTAAAGGGAGACGACCGACAAGTAAAAGTGGTCGTGGTCAAAGGCAACATTAGCAAGACAGCCATTGAGAAGTTTGACATCTACGCTTGGAACGCGCTCAAGGATATCGGTGGGGTCGCTCCCTGGGCCGACATTAAAGTGGATTTGAAAAGTCAAAAGGTAGACATTACGGCGGCCATCGATACTGAGCAAGGTCCGGATATCGGTTCGAACCAGCTCTTTGTATCCGACGCGGATCAAGCGCGGTTGGAACAGTTGACCTTCAATGGGATCGCCATATACTGGTCCCGTGATATCACCGTCGGCGGTAAGCTCTTTCATGTTCGAACGGTCGCCGTACAGAACGACGATAGCCGGGTGGCACTGAAAATGTCGATCGATCGTACTCCAGACGGAAGCCGATCGCATAACAGCGGCATTATTGATGGTGAATTTATTGGAATATCGGCGAAGCGACAGCACGTGTTTCCACCCCAGCCGCGGCAGTCGCTAAGGCCGACGAGCGTTTCAAAGAAACTGCCGCTCACGAATGGGGGCACAGCGTATTAGAAGCTTTCGGCGGACGCGATCTCTCCTGGACGCACAAGAATAGCAGCACCAAATACACGCAGGATACGAAAACGTCGTCACCAGGTTATCCGGCGGCCGGTGAGATCGACCTGATGATCTACTATAACGGGTATGAACCCGCCGATTACTTCAAGCGAGTGATCGCTGCCGAAGAAGACGTGAAGCGGCTCATCCGGCTCACGAGTATAGACTTCTGGTCGTGAGACCCGCAAAGGAGAACCGCAATGGCAATCATCGGCAGTGAACTTATGGATGCGTTCAGGAGGGCTGACGTAAAGAGCTTCCAACTGGCAATGGTCCAGCATCTCCGTTTACGCATGGCGGCCGAGTCCGCCGCGCTCTCCGCAGACGGCCTGATGCAACTCGTTGAAGCGGGCATACGCAACAGCGCAACTTACGGTATTACGGGTGAGTTCGACGTCCGGCGCTATCTGGAATGCATGCTCGTTTATGCCGAAGATTTCGACCGCAATCCCAATTACGCCTGGGCCGGTCAAATTCTTCTGGCCGACAACATCGACGGCGCCGCCAAAATGGACAGAATCGGCGACTACGAACTCTTCGTCCTTCGAAAAGCAGCTTGCTAGTTCCCGCGCGACGGAGCTCTCGCTTCACGCCGAATCGTCTCTCTGCTCTCGCCAAACCTCGGGGCGCGGTCGAGTAGCTCAATATCAGCTGATCCCACCGCCGGCAAGAAGCACAAGGTCCACATCGAGTGCTCGAAACCAGTGTACTGGCCGCAATGGATCTCCAAAGGAGGAAAAACTTGCTCTCAGCGGAGCTCTCAACAGAGTCAGGCGGGTATAGACTCCTTTGTGCCGGGACGTCAAAATGGAAATCCGGGAATGGAGATCTGTATGAAACCTTAGTTAATTCTGTAACAATGCTGCTGCTGGTGAGTACGAGCCAACCTGACGTGATCGTCAACGGAAGTTTTTGAAACTTCAACATCGCCCAACCGACGCAAAGTTTGCTGGCTTTATGCGGCGCTTCTCACCGCCCGCCAACACCGATATCACGGGGCGGACAATCAGTGGAATCGCCCGCGACGGAGGCTCCTAGAGAGCGGCGAACGACGCGGGCGGGCGGAATGGTCGTGCGAATAGGGCCTTCAACCCGGTCTTCTCGGGCGATCGCTTCCCCCTCTGGCGTCCGGCGTCGCGCGTGGACTGCTCCAGGCGACGGACATTTTAGTTTCTCCAGCTATTATTGGATATCCCGGCCGCGCAGAATGCCGGCGACCGCGGCGATCAACAGCGCGATCATGCCGCTGAGCACGGTCATGATTTCTCCGTACCCGTGCCGTCCATCGCCTTTTGGGAAGGGCTTCTCGGCGCAGTCCGGCACGTTTTGTTCGCGAGGTCCTTGCGCCACGCTATGGTATTCGACCGCGCCGCCGCTGCGCATGGCCGGCGCGCCGTATGGGTGCTCGCTTCGCGCTTCCGCCTCGCGCACGATGTTCGCTTCAAACGCCCACCGCGAGGGGAAGGCCAACGCCAGGGTTTGCTCCGCGCCCGTCTCGAGCGGCTTGATGCCGCCGCTCAGAAGGATCATGAACAAAAGCGGTATGGGCAGGACCGCGATGGCCGTCTCGGTAGTCGCGGCGAAGGAGGAAATCAGAAGCCCCAGCGCCGCGCCTGCCTGCGAAGCGAGAAACAGACTCAGCAGCGTAGCCGCGAAGCCGCTCTGCAACCGGCAAACCGGATAGACAATGGCCAGCAGCGTGACGCATTGCAGCAGGCAGATTAGCGCCAGCATGCCAAGCTTGGCGAATACGTACGACGGCAGCTTCAGGCTGACCATGCGCTCGCGGAGATAAATCGGCCATTCGCCGACAATATCGCGTGCGGCGTTGTTGCATCCGAACCAGATCGCCGCGATCACAAGCAGGAAATGCACGCCGATCAGACGGCTGCACAACTTGGCATAGTCGCCTTTGAAATGCTCCAATGTCAGGCTGTGGAACAGCAGACACATCAGCAGCGGAAACAGCGTGGCTTGCAGCGCCATGAAAACCACCTGCCCGCGGTCGCGCAGGCGCAGAAGGCCATTGCGCCGCAGCAGCGTCCACCACTGGCGGAAGCCGAATTTGCGCACGGTTGGCTGCGCCGCGCTCTGCGCTTGATTGCCCGGGAGTTGGCCGGCGCGCTGATCGACGAACTCGGTCTTCAGCTTTGACCCGTTGTAACGCTCGACCCATTCGTTCGTTGGCTTGCGCGCCAAACCGTCTAGCAACGACTCGGGCGAGAGTTTACCCTCGATCCCGCCGAAAAACTGGATCGCATCCGGATAGGCCGGGCCATAATACGCCAGCGCCCCGGAATTGTTCGACCCCTTGTCGCGCGCAACCATCACCAGATTGTCGAATTCCTTGAAGATATCGATGCTCGGCTGGTGAATCGTCAGCACCACCGTCTTTCCCGCATCGGCGAGTTGCCGCAGTACTTTAATTACCTGATAGGCGTCGTACGACGAGAGTCCCGTTGTAGGCTCGTCGAGAAAAAGCACGTTCGGATCGCTTAACAGCTCCATCGCGATGTTGAGGCGCTTTCTCTGGCCGCCGCTGATGACCTTCCGTTCGGGCGATCCGATCCGGCGCGCGGCGATATCGTCGATGTTCAGCTTCGATAAAACGTCGTGTATGCGCGTGCGAATCTCGCCATCCAGCAAGTCGGTGCGCAGTTTCGCCGTGAAATAGAGCGCTTCCTGCACTGTGAGCAGCGGGTGCATGATGTCGTCCTGCGGAACGTAGCCGAGCTGCAAGCGGTACTGATCGTAGAAGCGGTACAGCTCGGAGCCGTTGAACAGTACCCGCCCATAAGTAGGGGCGCTGTATCCGTTCAGCGCTTTCATGAGCGTGGTCTTGCCGGCTCCGGCGGGACCCATGACGGCGGCCATTTCCGACGGAAAAATGGTGAGAGAAACGGGTTCGATCAGGCGCTGTGCGCGGCGGCCGCTGCTGATGTCGACCGTGACCGCCACGGCCTCTATCGTGACGTTGCCGTTATACTCGCGGCGCGCCATATTGCCGGCCGCATCGATCAGCGTGAACTGATACGTGCCCAGCCCGATGGTGTTTCCGGGATGCAGCGGAGTCTTGCCCGCAATGCGGACCCCGTTCACATAGGTGCCGTTCAGAGATCCCAGATCGCGGACGAAAATGCCGCCGCGTTCGCGGCTGAGCTCGGCATGACGCCAGGAGATCATCGGATAGTCGAGCGGGTAATCGCACGCCGGATCGCGGCCCAGGACCATGCGGCTGCCCTGAAACAGCATTGCCGGAGCGCTGGCGTTGCCCAGGGCAAGATTGTCCGGCCCGAGCAGTCGCCTCGCCGGAATCTTGAGGGACCCGAAATAAAGATCGGTTTGCGGAGTAATCTCAACCAACTGTCCCGGCGCAATGCGATTATGCAGCCCGCCCACGGCGGTACCATTCGTCGAGCGCAAGTCCTCGACGTACAGGCGTCCCGAGTCTTCGATCACGCGGGCGTGATTCCAGGAGATCATCGGATAATCGAAGATCTGGTCGTTGTCCTCGCCGCGTCCGATCGTGATGACGCGCTTGGCGGCAGCAACCTGAATTGTCGCCGCGTGGGACCCCGCGGCCGCGGCCTGCGCCCGTTCTTGTGGCCAGCGCATCGGAACAGTGCGGCCGAAGGTAACGCTGTCGGTGGTCAAGACCCAGACGGGCTGGTGCGGAGACAGCCGCTGCCCATTGACATAGGTGCCGTTCAATGCGCCGAGGTCCTCGATCGCAAAGCCCTGCTCGTACTCGGCGAGCAGGCAATGACGCCCCGCGACGATGGGATTCGGCTCCACGATGTCGCACTCCGGCGAGCTCCCGACCACCCACACGCGCCGCGGGCGCAATGGAGATTCCTGGCCCACGATGCAGCAGTCTAGCACAGCAATCGCGAAGCTCCGTCCCGGATCGCGAAGCGAAGCGCATGTTGTACGATGGCGCTGCCTATAATTCGATAAGAAGCTCTGTAATGCGCAACCGGGTGCTTTTCTATATCGGCCTCGCCACTCTCGCCATCCTGGTGGCGCTCATCGTGTGGCAAGGCTCCTTTACTTTTGGCCCGCTCGCTCCCGCGACGCTGGAGCAGACATATATCTTCTGGGCGGTATCGACGTTTGTCTTTATCGTCACGGTGATGCTCGGCTTCATGCTGTTCCGCACCTTCGTGAAGCTGTACATCGACCGCCAGAGCAACCGGGCGGGATCTCACATCCGCTCGAAATTGGTCGCGGGAGCGTTGGCGCTCACCTTTCTGCCCGTGTTTTTCCTGGTTCTATTCAGCGTTTCCGTTCTCAATTACAACCTCAGCAAATGGTTCAGCGCTCCGGCCGAGAACATTCGCGGCGACCTGGTGGATGTAGGCAACGCGCTCGACCGCGAAACCGTGAACCGCCTCACCGCCCAAGGCCACTGGCTCGCCGCGGTGCTGAACTCCGGAGACACGTTGACGGCCGCGCAGTTCTGCGACGATCAGAAAATCGCTTACGCCGCGTTGCGGGAAACCGATGGCAACCTCCGCGCCATCTGCGGCGCGGACTCCAAAACGCGGACTCCAAACAATGGATCCATGTCGCCGTCGTGGTTCCCGGCGGAACGTTGCTCATAGCCGGCGCCTTGCCACTGGATTTGGCGGCGAAGCGGCGCAATATCGAGCGCTCCGTGCGCGACTACAATCGCATCGCGGCGGATCGCAACAATTTCCGCAAACTTTATCTGGAGCTGTTGCTGCTCATCACGCTCTTTGTCTTGTTTTTCGCGACTTGGCTGGCGCGCTATCTCGCCGGACAGATCAGCGTCCCGATCACGGCGCTGCTCACCGCGGCGGGGCAGATTCGCAAGGGCAATCTCGGATATCGTCTGCGCATCGCCGCCATCGACGAGTTGAAGACGCTCGTGACTGCGTTCAATGAAATGGCGGAGGCGCTCGAAACGAATGACCGGGAGCTGAACGAGAGGCGGCGATTCACCGAGGCGATTCTCGAGAGCATTCCCACCGGCGTCATTTCGCTCGCGGCGGACGGCCGCGTTCTTCTAGTCAACCGCGCGCTGAAGGGGATTTTCACGGAAGAACAGGTGAACCGCGCGGTACGCCTCGACGAGCTCTTTTCGCGCGACGAGATGGCCGAGATCCGCTATCTGATGAATCGCGCCCGCCGCACCGGCGTTGCGGGAACGCAGATCGAATATAAGCTCGAACGGCGTGTCCTGCACCTGGCGCTCACGGTCGCCGCGCTCGATGAAAAGCGCAATTCCGGATTTGTGCTCGTTGTGGAGGACACCAGCGAGCTGCTTCGAGCGCAGAAGGCGGCGGCCTGGCACGAAGTGGCGCGGCGCGTCGCGCACGAGATCAAAAATCCCCTCACGCCCATCGCATTGTGCGCCGACCGCATCGGCCGCCAGCTCGACCGCAATCCGCCCTCGCCCGATGCCGCGCGCATCTTGAAGGAATGCTCCACCACGATCGCCCGCGAGGTGGAATCGGTGAAGACGCTCGTCGACGAGTTCGCGCAATTCGCAAGATTTCCCGCCGCGCGTCCCATCGCCTGCAGCCTCAACGAAGTCGTGGAGAGCGCTCTGCTCGTCTTTGATGGACGTCTGCGCGGCATCGAGATCGAAAAGAAGCTTGCGCCCGCGCTTCCGGCCGTGCGCGTGGATCCCGAGCAATTGCGCCGGGCGGTGGTGAACCTGGTCGATAATGCCGCCGAGGCGATGCTGGATTCGACCGAAAAACGCCTCTGCATCGCGACGCGGCTGACGAACGCCGAATCGATCGAGCTCGTCATCGCCGACAGCGGTTGCGGCATTTCGCGCGAGGACAAGGAGAAGCTGTTCCTGCCCTATTTCTCCACCAAGGGCCGTGGCACCGGCCTGGGACTCGCGATCGTCAACCGCATTCTTTCCGATCATGACGCCGCGATTCGCGTCGAAGACAACACTCCCGCCGGTGCGCGCTTCATCGTCGACATTCCGGTGCCCGCCGACGCCTCGCTCGAGCCGCATCCCGGGCAAGCTCTGGTAACGGAGCGTGCATGAAGTCTCCGCGCGTCCTCATTGTCGACGACGAGCCGCTCATTCGCCAGTCCCTCTGCGGAGTGCTCCAGGACGAAGGCTATCGGGCGGCGGCGGTCGAAAGCGGCGAGGATTGCTGCCGCGAGCTGCAGCGGGCCTCCTACGATCTGGTGCTGCTCGACGTTTGGCTTCCCGGCATGGACGGCCTCGAAACGCTGGCTCGCATACAGGAGATCCCCTTCGAGATGCGTCCCACCGTGGTGATCGTCTCGGGCCACGCCACCATCGAAACGGCGGTTAAGGCGACAAAGCTGGGGGCCTTTGATTTTATCGAAAAGCCGCTCACGATCGACAAGGTCACCGTGGTGCTGAAGAATGCCGTGCAGCAGCGCAAGCTGGAATTGGAATTGCAGCGCTTCAAAGGCAATGGACAGACCAAGGCGCAAATCATCGGAGAGAGCGTTCCCATGAAAGCTCTGCGCCAGCAGCTCGCATTGATGGCCGGTACGAACGGGCGCGTTTTGATTTTTGGAGAGAGCGGGACCGGTAAGCAACTCGTCGCTCACGCCATTCATGGTTCCAGCCCGCGCGCGACGGAGCCCTTCATCGAAGTCAATTGCGCCGTCATACCGGAAGACCTGATTGAGAGCGAGCTGTTTGGACATCGCAAGGGAAGTTTCTCGGGGGCCCTCGAGGACAAAACCGGCAAATTTCAAAAGGCGGATGGCGGGACGCTGTTCCTCGACGAGATCGGGGACATGAGCCTGAAGACGCAGGCCAAGGTGCTTCGCGTCATTGAAGACCAGCGCTTTGAGCCCGTGGGGAGCGCGTCGTCGATCCAGGTGGATGCGCGCGTCGTTGCATCCACCAACAAAAATCTCGAAGAGGAGATCGAGCGCGGGAATTTTCGCGAGGATCTGTTCTACCGTCTAAACGTGATTCCATTTTACGTGCCGCCGCTGCGCGAGCGGATCGAGGATGTTCCGCTTCTGTCGGACCATTTTTTGAAGGAATACACAACGGCATACGGCCGCAAAGCGAAGGAGCTGACGCCGGAAGCGTACCGCGTCCTTCAGGATTACTCCTGGCCGGGGAACGTCCGGGAACTGCGCAATCTCATGGAGCGGATCGTGATCATGAGTCCGCAGGTCAGGGTGGATGCGCGGCATATTCCGCTGAACGCCGCTCGCCGGCCCGTGGCCGATCGCGGCAACGATCGCTTTGGCAGCTTACAGGAAGTGCGCGAAGCGGCCGAGCGCGAGTACATCTTGAAGAAGCTCGAGGAGACGCGCGGCAATGTCACGCGGGCCGCGGAACTCCTCGGCCTGGAGCGAAGCAATTTATACCGCAAAATGAAGGGGCTCGGGATCGCGCCCAAAGAGTGAGCGCTAGAATCCCGTTCACAAAAATGTTGAGAATTTTGTCTATATAGCTCAATAATTTATCGGCTTTCGCCCGCGCCGCCGTTGTGCCGCTCGTTGTACTATTTGTTCGTGAGCCGGACTATTCACCCGGCTAAACCCCTGTCCAGGGGCGAAGGCTTCTGGGCGACGGTGAGGGTAAAATAGGTTGGCCAACCGAATTCACCTACTGCGAAACCGGCCCGCGTGCCCCAGGGGCGTAGGATGATGGCTCTCTTATCCAGCGGATAAGACGCCAGCGTTCCACGCTTCTGGGCGGCGGAGAACCGGTGGAGGACCTCCCGGCGGCAACGTTGTAAAACGAAGCCGCTGACAACGAAGCTTGGAAAGATATTGCCGGCGGGTAGCCGGTAATCGTTCCTCCAATGCGGAAAATAGGGCGCCTCGGCCGGTCCGGGAAAAAATCCCCGAATCGGCCGGGGTCATGCTGTTCTCAAACTTTTCTGAAAATGCGCGGCGCCGGAGTGTGCCCATTCGTGCGGCGCCTCGCGCCCGTCCACGCAACGCCATACCTCAACGCGCGGCGTCAAGGGCGCACTAATTCGGTCACGGTCCACTTACGGCCATCGAGGATCGCATGGGGAGGCGGCGGCAGCACCACCACGCCGGAGTCCGTGACGCTGTAACCTTTGGCCCGATCCTGCTCCAGGTCGAAGCCGATGACGATGTTCTCCGGGATAATCACGTTGGCCGGCACGATGGTCCGCGTCAACCGGCTGTAACGTCCAACCTCGGAGTTCGCCAACAGAATGCAGCTATCGATCTCGCAGTAGCTGTTGATGCGCACGCCGGGAGAAAGCACGCTGCGGGTGACCCGTCCGCCGGAGATAATGCATCCGGCCGAAACAATGGAGTCCATGGCGACCCCCATGCGGCGGCCCTCCATGGCGAAGACGAATTTCGCCGGCGGCTGCTGTTGAAGGCGCGTACGGACGGGCCAGTTCTTGTCGTAGAGGTTGAACTCGGGCGTGACCGCGACCAGGTCCATGTTCGCCTCGTAGTAAGCGTCCAGCGTCCCCACGTCGCGCCAATAGCGCACCGTTTTCTTATTCAGATCGCGGAAATCGTAAGCCACCACGGTCGCGCGCGCGATCCATTTCGGCAGGATGTCCTTGGCGAAATCGTGCGATGAGTTCTGATCTTCGGCGTCTTCCATGAGGGCCTCGATCAGCTTGCCGGTGTTGAACACGTAAATACCCATGGATGCGCTCACCATGTCGCGGTTGAACACCGAGCGCGCCGGGCGCCCGTGCTGCGGCTTCTCCTCAAAACCAACCACGCGGTAGCTGGCGTCCAATTGAACGATGCCGAAGCGGCTGGCCTCTTCGGGCGGAATCTGGATCGTCGCAATGGTGATGTCGGCGCTCTTGTGCTCGTGCCAGTCCACCATTTCGTGGTAATCCATTTTGTAAATATGGTCGGCGGAGAGAATCAGAGTGTGGGTCGGATTTTCGCCGGCGATGCTCTCAATATTTTGATAAACGGCATCGGCCGTGCCGAGATACCAATCTTCGTGCATCCTTTTCATCGGCGGGATCACCTCGATAAATTCGTTGAGCTCGCCGCTAAAAATCGTCCAGCCTTCGCGAATATGGCGCGTCAATTCCAGAGCCTTATACTGCGTGAAGATAAAGATCCGGCGTATATCGGAGTTAATGCAGTTGGAGAGGGTGAAGTCGATAAGCCGGTAAGTCCCGCCGAAAGGGACGGCAGGTTTGGCCGTGTTGGCGGTGAGGGGAGCAAGGCGCTCGCCCGCGCCGCCCGCCAGCAAGATCGCAAGAACATTTTGCATGAGATGGGGATCGGCGAACTGGCCCGGTTGGAACCGCGGCCCGCTCATACTATGATGGTAGGAGCTTGGCGGCCCCACCGTATAGGCGATTCGCCTCTATAAATTGTTTCCCGGGATTTGCGCCAGGCTGCTTACGAAGGAAGAAATAGACGCGAGGGGGGTGAATTTTTGGCCGATGTGACGGTGCAAGACGGCGAGACGTTGGAAAGCGCCCTGCGCCGCTTCAAACGGAAAGTGCAGCAGGAAGACATCATCAAGGAAATTAAGAGGCACTCCTTCTATTTGAAGCCGGGTGAAAAGAAACGCACGAAAGAAGCGCTCGCCCGCAAGCGCAACCGCAAGAAACGCAGCAAAGATATCGAATAGCCCCTATTCGGCTTCTTCCCGATGGGACGGCTCCCGTGAGCTGTCCCACGCCACCCTTCCTACCTCCCGCGGCGATTCAGTTCCGCATCGACCTGCTTAAAACCCGCGGGCACTTCAAACTTCGATTGATCCACCGGCGCGCTCGAGAAGCCGCTCAAATCGGTGGTCATCTCCATCAGCGTGCCACTCCCGTTTTGAGACGCATCCGGCTGCGATGCGGTCTGTTGCTGGTCCTGGTCCGTGTTCTTTTTCTTGCGGCCGAATCCTCCCAAGCCGAGTCTGCCGAGCGCGGAGCCGGTCGCGGTGTCGCTCGCCGACGGCCGCGGCGCTTGCTGCTGTCCGCCGCTCGAAGAGTTCGTCGAAGCGCCGCCGTCCCCTCCCGAGCCGCCCATCTTGGTGACCATTTCAACCGGCATGCCGCCCACCTTGGCCATTTCCTTGTAGAGGTCCGCCATGCCTTTCGCCATCTCGGGTTTCTGCGCAAACAAGGCAGAGAAGTTCTCGCCGGGCATCATGCCCAGTTTTTCGGCCATCCGTTTCTGTAACCTGCGCACCTCCTCCGATCCCGGTACGCGCGCGATCCACATGTCGGAAACGATGTCCATGGATCCGGTCTGTCCCGTTTTTGCGTCTGTCCCTTCCATGGTCAGCGTGATAATCACTTCCTTCGCCGGCATCCCGGCCACTGGTTTGCTCTGTCCCGTGTCGTTCACCGCGGCCTTGAATTGCACGTTGGCGGCGTCGCCGGGTTTTCCTTGCTGCGCCCGCTGCGCCATGTCTTCCATGGCCTGCTTCATCTGAGCGAACGTCATGACCGAATATGTTTTCTTGTCGAAGTTAATCTCGGTAATGGTCTCCTTGTCTACGTCTGTAATCTGAGCCGTATGCCGGCTAATATGCGCCATGCGATTGCCGCTGACCAGGATGGAAGCGACTATCGGTTCACGCGCCTGTTTAGAAAACGCGCCGGCCATGCGCATCATTCCCATCATGGCCCCGCCGGTAATTTTCGATGTTTGCTCATAACTGAAATCGGCCAGCATCGTCCCCGCGGCGAAGCAAGCCAAAGCTGCACTCAAGGCAACACTCTTAATCATGGTCCATCGTACAACGGCCGGCATGGCGGCCTGACATCCTCATTGCGCCCAAACCACCGGGATTAGTCATGCAGTCGCGTTGGATATAGGGGCCGTCGATCGGCGCGACGCGCGATCGCCATTGCGGGCAGAGAAAGAAAACTCCGCCGCGGCATTATTCGAGCTTCAGCGTGGCGGCGTCGCCGTGGTTGTCGTCGTAGAGCAGTTCGAGCGAGTGAATCCGCTTAAGCTTGCCTTTGTAGGCAAAATACAAACAGCCTTTACGCGGCATGCGGGTCTCGCCTTCGGGCAGGGCAGCGCGCGTTATCAGTTGTTCGAGCGACCAATGCTCCTTCGGCGCGCCCACCGATTCCACATCGTCAGGCGGCTCCTGCCTGGGCATTCGCGGAGCGCTAACAGTGGGATCGCCGGGGAAACGCGCCACGGCTGGGGGAGCCCCAAGCGTCACGTTGCCATCACCGGCGCCCGCCGAGGCGGTGGTGATGGCGCGCTGTTCCCAATCCGGATAACGCACGGAGGAAGCAACGAAGCCGGCCGATTCGGGCATAACGGGTACTTTGCTTCCATTGACGCGAAGAGCGAAGTTTCCGGTTGCAATATCGACGGGCTGTTTTCCTGGGTAGATGGCGACCTCGATCACAAGATAATCGCGGGCGAAAATAGTTCCACTCTCGGCGGGGATGCTGTGAAACATGTTTTCGGCGCCGATCTCGAAGTGCGGCCAGGAGGCGTGTGCCGGATATTCAGAGGCTTTGCGGGAAACCTCATATTGTGCGAAAAGGACGGGTACGGCGATGGCGCAGACTGCGAAAACGCGGAGGGCCATGCGTCGATTATGACGCGTCCGCGGCTCGGTCGCGTTACCGCGACTTGGATGGCTTCAGCCACAGCGATAGAAATTTATCGACCAGGTCCGGCGGAATACGGGCCGTCACGAGAACTTGAGTCTGGTTTTGGTCTACTTTGATGAGGTCGTAGAGCTTGAGAAGCTCGGGGCGGTTGTCGGGCGTGCTAAGGCGTCCCAGACCCACGATCCCCTTCAGGGCATCGTGCAGATGTCTGGCGTCGTTCGCGGTGTTGCAGAGAGCCTCCGCGTTCAGGTCGAACCCGTTGCGGACGTCGACGCCAAGTGTAGCGCTGTCCATCCCTTTGAATGCGCGCATAATGCCGCCGAGATTACTGTTCGCGGGAATAGTGAAGTTTAGTCCTTGCACTCCGCCGATAAACGCGGCCCAGAGTTGGCTGCCTCCCGGAATCGAGCGTATACGGGCGGCCAGCGCCGGCGGCATGCCTTGACGGCCGCGCGTGTCGACGATGGATTTTA
Source organism: Bryobacterales bacterium (assembly GCA_963838885.1). Classification (GTDB taxonomy): domain Bacteria; phylum Acidobacteriota; class Terriglobia; order Bryobacterales; family Bryobacteraceae; genus JAICMB01. The sequence goes on from CAWITB010000013.1 coordinate 122,088, forward strand.
GAATCGACGTCGATCCCGCCGCGGCCGTCCGCGATGAAAGAAATGCGACGGCGTTGCGTTCATCGCCGAACAGCTTCACGCCTTGATAATCGATTACGCTCGCGCCTTGCTTTTTGAGGCGGCGCTCGAGGTCGGCCGGCGTAAAATTTCCGCGCGCCAAAAGCGCGCCGCCCTTGCCGTTCGATACGGACAGGATTGCAGACAGGTCCTTACGGGGGTCGACGCCGGTTTGCCGCGCGAACTCGTCGAGACGGGGCAGATCGAGAAGTGCGGAGTTTTTCTGGTATGTGCCCGTCCGCCGTATGGCCTCCAGATCCGCGCCCAGAATGAACACGGTATCGGATGGAACAAGGCTTTCGAGCGCAGGATCGATGTGAATGGCGCCGGTGTTGGGCTGCTCCCTCCGGCATGCGGCGAAAGTGAACGCGAGCGCGAGAGCGGCGGCGAACGCGGCGCCGCGCACCTAAAAATCTCTCCGCGCGAATATGACGAGCGCCGCCGCCAGAACTACCGCGCCGAAAACGGCCGAGGTCCAGATCGGCATGTAGCCGGCGAAGGTGCGATCGGAAATAGCGTCCAGCGTCATCCGGCCCATGTCGTACACCTTTGGAAACGTGTAGTACAACGCGCGCCATACGTTTCGCGACCATTCCGACGACAACAGCTTGAGCATGGTGGTGGTTTGCGCCAGCACCGCGCTCATGATCATGAGAGCGACCGCGATCATGGTGGCGAGCGCGGCGCTTTCAAAAAGAACGCCCACGAGCACCACCACGGAAAGCAGCACGGCAAAGATAAAAATCGTCGTCGCGATGGAAACAAGAAAACGAGTCTCCCATATCCCGGTCTTGAAGCCGAAAATCAGCCACACGCCCAACACAAGGTAGACGACGTTGAGCGAGATGACGAGCACGTTGCCGATGTACCGGCCGAGCAGGATGTGCGTGCGGGAAACCGGTTTCGAGAGAAGAAGCTCGATGCGGCCGGGTTCAAGAACGCTGGGAATCAGCCCGGACGAGGCGAAAACCGCGATCACCATGCCCCAGATATAAAGATACGTCGCGATGCCGCCATAGAAGCCGCGGACGAGCTTCTCCAGATCCGTGGCGTGGTTGTTCGACTGGCCAAAGAGCGAGACCGAGGCCATGGCGCCCGCGACAATGTCGATCTTGAGCAGGAACAGGAAAAACAGGATCATGACGGTCGAGAGGCCGAATAATCCCCAGAAGATTTTGCGTGCGAATGCTTCGCGGAATGTGTCGCGGATGAGGGCGGCTGTAGCGTTCATTTTTCGACTGTTTTCACGAACACTTCTTCAAGCGTATTGGTGGTCGGAATCACTGCCTCGATCTCGCAATTTTGCGAGCGCAGCAGATCGACGGCCGCGTTGACCTGCTCGCGAGCTCGAAAAATGGAAATCGCACAGACCATCGTTGACGGCCGCTGCGGATGAGATTCGTTGCAGCTCCCCGTAGAGAAGCTCGGGCACTTGCGCGGCGGTGAGGCGATAGCCTTTGCCGGCAATCAGGTCGCGAACGCGCCCGCTCAAAGCCATTTTGCCCTTATGCAGAATGGCCACTTCTTTGCAAAACATCTCAACTTCGGCGAGCAGATGCGAATTGATGAAAATCGTGACGCCCTGGGCTTCAAGCTCACCCAGGATTTCACGGATGTGCCGGCGGCCCACTGGGTCCACGCCGTCGGATGGTTCGTCGAGAATCAGAAGTTGCGGCGAATGAATCAGAGCTTGCGCGAGTCCGAGGCGCTGCAGCATCCCTTTCGAGTATTTGCCGATGCGGATGGCGCCCCAATCCTCCAGACCGACGCGGCCGAGGAGTTTCGGAATGAGCCGCTTGCGATCCGCGGAACTCACGCCCGATAGCGCCGCATAAAATTCGAGCATGCCGGTCCCGGTGAAATACGTCGGAAAGCGGTGGTTCTCAGGTAGATATCCGATCGGCTGGCGCGCCGACGGCTCGCCCACGGGTCGTCCGAAAACGCGCGCGGAGCCGGAAGTGGGATGCACGGCGGATAGCAGCATCTTCACGAACGTGGTTTTGCCGGCCCCATTCTGGCCCAGGAATCCGTACGTGGCGCCGCGCTCGATGGCTAGCGAAATGCCGTCCACGGCGCGAACTTCCCGGCGGCTCCAACGAGTGCGGAAAACCTTGGTAAGCGCGCTCGTCTCAATCGCGTACCCCGAGGAACTCCCGGCATCCATTCATTTTCAGGATACGATTCAAAGTGGGGGTTCTGCCATGAAGCTTCGGATTCTTACGTTTCTTATGATTGTCGCGCTTGTGATTGCGGCGCTGGCCGCCTGCAGCCGCGAAGACAATGCGCGGACGCAGCGGCAACTGCATGATGCCAAGACAGAACTGCAAAAGCAAAGCCATGAGGCGGGGCGCGAGTTGAAACGCGATGGCGCGATTGCCGCGCGGGACCTGAAGCGAGGCGCGACCGAAGCGTCGCGGGAGTTGAAGAAGGGAACCGAGGAGGTAAAGAGGGAATTGGGACGCTAACGAATCGCTTGCGTAACATTGACCTCACAGGCGCATCTCATCATACGAAGGAGAATTCGTGATGGCGCAGCAGGACCAAAAGCTGGACCAGTTGAAGCAGAAATATCAATCCGTGTTGAATACGATTCAGCAGCAGGGCGTACGGCTTTCCCACATAAACATGCAGGACAATAAGCTATTTCTGCAGGGCGAGGCGCCCTCGGAGCAGGCCAAGAACAAGGTTTGGGATCAGATCAAGGCCGTCGATCCAAGCTATTCCGATCTTACCTGCGATCTGACCGTGAACCCGGCCATCGCATCGCAGCAGGCGAGCGCGGCTGGAACTGCCGGATCGACGTTGGGGAATACGGGAGGCGGCATGCAGACTTACACTGTGCAGCCCGGCGATTCCCTTTCCAAAATCGCGCAGCAGTTTTACGGGGCGTCCAATCAGTACATGAAAATCTTCGAAGCGAACCGCGACAAGCTGACCGATCCTAATCGGATTCAGGCCGGGCAGGTTTTGAACATACCCCAGTAGGCGGCTACACGACGCGCCACTCGCCGGAGTAGATGTTGAAGCGTTCGTTGCGTACGAAGCCAAGCAGCGTGAGGGCGAAACGGCGCGCGGCATCGACGGCGAGACTCGAGGGTGCGCCCACGGCCGCAAGAGCGGGGACACCCGCCATTACGCACTTTTGAATGAGCTCGAATCCGGCGCGCCCGCTGACCAACACCATGCATTCCCGCAGGGGAAGCGCGCCGGAAAGAAGCCGTTCGCCGATGAGTTTGTCGAGGGCGTTGTGCCGGCCAATGTCCTCGCGAACGCTTACAAGCTTCCCACTGGCATCGAACAGCGCGGCGGCATGCAGTCCGCCGGTCCTCTCAAAGACGTCTTGGCGTTCACGAAGCACGGCAGGAAGATCGTGGATCGTTTGCGAACGCACGCGGAATCCATCGTGCGGGAGAGCAGCGGCGCCCCGCGTGTTTAAGTTCTCAAGCGAAACTTTTCCGCACACGCCGCAACTGGAGTTAATCACTGTGCCGCGGCCGAAGAGATCCCGATCCAGATCCACACCGGGCTGCAACCATACGTCGACAACGCCATCGCGGGATTCAATCGTTTTGACATCGGCGGCGCCCCCGATAATGCCCTCGCTGAGCAAGAATCCGGCCGCGAGCTCGCGGTCTGCTCCGGGAGTGCGCATCGCAACCGCCAGCGTCGCCCCGTTTATACGGATTTCGAGCGGCTCCTCGACGGCGATATAGTCCTGCCGTCCCGTCGTGCAGTTTTTTTCCACGGTGCGGACAGGAACCGTGAGTACGCTGCGGCGCATATCCGTTAGACGGCGGCTTCCCGGCCTCTAACGAAGATTAAAGTGGTTTTCGAGCTGTCCGAGTTCGCGCTCGGCATTCGCGAGAGTGGCGCGCGCCTCGGCGAGATTACTCTCGCGGAGCGCGCGATCGGCTGTCTCCAAGTCGAATCGCAAACGCCTTTCGCGTGCTAGAACAGCATCATTAACGCTTCTGCCCTGGGCTTTCTCGCGCTCCTCGAGACGCTGCAGATTGCTATTGACGCCGTCGATCCGGGCCTGCATCGACGTGCGCCGTTCCCGCAGTTCGCGCATTTCGACAACAGGATCGATGCGCCGCACACTGCTTTGTGGGCGCGCGTTGCCGTTCGCGGCGGGCTGTGATGCGGGCGATTGTCCGCTGGCGTTGGTATCGAACAGCTTGGGCAGGTACAGCGCCGCGGCGGTCAACAGGATGATCGTCAAAACTGAACCGAGGGTGATGTATAAGGCGCGATGACTTCGCCCTCGCTGGGGCGGAGGCGCCGGCCGGTGCGGAGGTTGATATTGTTGCTGAGTTGGCGGCTGCGGCATCGCCGGGAGCCACGGTTGCGATGGACTGCGCACGGGAGGAGGGACCGCTGGTATATTCCCTTGAGAAGGAATCTGTCCTCTGGAAGGGGCGGGCGGCGGAGGCGGATTTCTGCCGAAAAGCTGTGTCCCGGCGGCTTCGGCGGCGGAGACCCCTACGCCTAATCCTTTTTCCGACGATTCGAGCGCGACGCGCAGCGCGTCCGCCGTCTGGAAGCGCTGCTCCGGATCCTTTGATAGCGAGATCATGATGATATCGTTCAGCGCCGACGGCATGCTGGAATCGAAGTGGACCGGCGGCCGCGGCATTTGCTGCAGGTGCGCCGCCATGATCGAATAATCGCTGTCGCCCTCAAACGGCTTCCGTCCCGTGACCATTTCATACAGCGAAATGCCGAGCGAGTAAAGATCCGAACGGGCATCGATCTCCCCCCCGCGGATCTGCTCCGGAGACATGTAAAACAGGGAGCCCACCGTCTTGCCCGTCTGTGTCAGCCGGTGATCGACCTTGACTTTGGCGATGCCGAAATCCATGAGCTTCACAACCCCCGAAGGCGTCAGCATCATGTTTGGTGGCTTGATATCGCGGTGTACAACTCCGCGGGCATGCGCGTAGGACAGCGCCGAAAGCACCTGGCAGGCGTAGTTGACGCAATCGCGAAGTGGGATGCGGCGCTGCCTCATGATCGCCTCCAGCGTGGAGCCGTCGACGAACTCCATGATCATCAGAAGCTGGTTGCCGACCCGCTGCGCCGTATGCAGGCATGCGATGTTGGGGTGATCGAGACTGGCTTGAACCTTGATTTCCCGAATGAACCGTTCCGCCAGCTCCTGATCTGCGTCCAGGTTCGGCAGCAGGATTTTCATGGCCTCGATGCGATCGGAGATCGTGTTGCGGACCTTATATACCTGGCCCATGCCGCCGGCTCCGACGATGCCGACCACCTGGTAGTCCCCGATAATTGCGCCTACCTCGTAACTCATAACATCCCCGCGTTAGTTCCTGGCGCGCGCCTCCCGATCTCCACCCGGCGCGCGGCAGCGTACTGAACTGCAAACGATAACTTATGATACGGCAGTAAGTACAACTTCGCCAAATCTCGGCGGACCCCCATCCTATTTGTGCCGCTGGCCGCACATCCGTTTCTCTGTGGGGAATTCGAACACTGGCGCGCGATCGCGAGACGAAGATCAGCGCTTCTCGCGCTCCTGCGCATCGACCACGGCGACGGCCGCGACATTCACGATGTCGTTTACTTCCGCGCCCGTTTGTAGGACATGAACCGGCCGTGAAAGGCCCATCAGGATGGGCCCGATGGCCTCGGCTCCGCCAAGACGCGAGAGCAGCTTGTAGGCCACGTTGCCGGCTTCGAGATTGGGGAATATCAAGACGTTGGCGCCGCCTTTCAATGTGCTGAAGGGATAGGACTGCTCAATAATCTCGGGCGTCACGGCGGTGTCGGCTTGCATTTCGCCGTCGACCATCAGTTGCGGAGCGCGCTGGCGGACGATCTCGACGGCGTGCCGCACCTTTTCGGACAAAGGGTGGCGCGCACTGCCGAAATTCGAAAACGAAAGAAGAGCGACGCGCGGGGTGACATTGAAGCGCTGGGCCATCTCCGCGGCCCCCATGGCGATTTCGGCCAGATCCGCGGCGTCCGGCTCGATGTTGACGGTGGCATCGGCGAAGAAATAAACCTCGCCCTTCTGCGTGATCATGAGATAGACTCCCGAGACTTTGCGGAATCCTTCGCGGACGGGAATGACTTCGAGAGCGGGCCGCAGCGTTTCCGAATAGTGTTGCGTGAGACCGGCGATGACCACGTCGGCGTCGCCAGTCCGCACCATCAGCGCCGCGAACAGATTGCGATTGGACGCCAATGCTTCGGCTTCCGTGCGCGTCACGCCTTTGCGCTGGCGCAGCCGGTATAGCTCCTCGACGTAGGCCGCGCGGCGTTCCGCCTTTTGCGGGTCGACAACGGTAACGGTCTCGGGCGTGAGGGCCAGGCGCAGCTCCGCGATCAGGGGCCAGATGACATCGGGGTTGCCCAGAAGAATCGGGATCGCGATTTTTTCGTCGACCAGGATTTGCGACGCGCGCAGGATTTTCGGCTCCTCGCCTTCCGGAAACACGACGCGCTGGGGGCTGCGCTGCGCCTTATGGATCATGGTTCGCATGACGCCCTGCACGCGGCCGAGGCGGCGCTCGAGCTGGTCGCGATAGGAATCGAGATCTATATTCTCCTGGGCGGCGCCGCTGTCCATGGCGGCTTTTGCGACGGCCGACGCTTCGCGGATCAGAACGCGCGGATCGAAAGGTTTGGGGATGATGTAGTGCGGTCCGAACTCGAGCTTATCGAGACCGTAGGTGCGGCGTACCGAATCGGGCACGTCCTCGCGCGCCAGGTCCGCGAGCGCGTGAGTTGCGGCGAGCTTCATGGCTTCATTGATGGCGGTGGCGCGGACGTCCAGCGCGCCGCGAAAAATGAACGGAAATCCCAGGACATTGTTCACCTGGTTGGGATAATCCGAGCGTCCGGTGGCGACGATGGCGTCGGGGCGGGTCTTCACGGCGACGTCGTAAGGGATTTCCGGATCGGGGTTGGCCAGCGCGAAAACGATGGGACGAGGGGCCATGGACCGCAGCATTTCAGGCGTCACGGCGCCGGCCACGGAGAGGCCGAAAAAGACATCGGCGCCCCGCATCGCATCCGCGAGCGTTCGCGACGGCGTGTCGGCCACGAAGCGTTCCTTGTAGCGATTCATGCCCTTCTCGCGGCCTTTATAAATCACGCCCACGCTGTCGCACATGATGATACGTTCGCGGCGAACGCCGAGTTGAATGGCATGCTCGGCGCAGGCCACCGCGCTCGCTCCGGCGCCGTTGAACACGACCGTAACGGCATCGATAGGTTTACGCACGAGCCGCAGGGCATTGAGTAGCGCGGCGCCGGAAATGATCGCGGTGCCGTGCTGGTCGTCGTGGAAGACCGGGATCTTCATGGTGCGGCGCAGCTCCTCTTCGATTTCGAAACAGTCCGGAGCTTTGATGTCCTCGAGGTTGATGCCCCCAAACGTAGGTTCGAGAATCTGGCAGGCGCGAATCACTTCTTTCGGGTCGCTGGTAGCAAGCTCGAGATCGAAGACGTCGATGTCGGCGAAGCGCTTGAACAGCACAGCCTTGCCCTCCATCACGGGCTTGGCGGCCTGCGCGCCGATATTGCCGAGGCCGAGCACGGCCGTGCCGTTGGTGACAACGGCAACCAGATTTCCTTTGCCCGTGTAGCGGTATGCGAGCGATGGCTGAGCCTCGATCTCGAGGCATGGAATGGCGACGCCGGGAGTGTAGGCGAGACTCAGGTCGCGCTGCGTGTGGCAGGGCTTGCTGGGGTTGACGGAGAGCTTGCCGGGCGGGTTCGACGAATGGTATTCGAGAACATCCTCTTTGCGAAGGTTCATGGGCGCGCGTTCCAGAGATTCCAGGGTACAGCACTGCGAAAATTGCAGGCCTGCGGGCTCGCGCTTTCGTGAGGCGCTAATTCCCACACCGGCGTACATGCGGCTCACTTGACGCATGGTTCCCATTATGGGAACATCAAGTTTTGAGAGTCGTCACGAAACGGCGCATACTGGAATTCGGGAAACAGAATTCCGAAGCGGTCGATCCTTTGCGGCGATGGCTGAAAGCCATCAGGGCCGCGCAGCCAAACAATCCGGCGGAGCTGAAGCGGGTATTCGGATCCACCGATTTCGTCGACGATCTAACTGTATTCGATATAGGCGGCAATAAATACCGCCTGATCGCTTTTGTTCACTACCGTCGCCAGATTGTTTATATCAAACATATTCTGACGCACAAGCGCTACGGCCAAGGAGACTGGAAAAAATGAGCACGCTTACGCGTAGCATCGACCGCAAAAAGTATGGACGGCTTCTTGCCAAGACTGCACCGGTGTTGATCGAAACCGAAGAAGAGAATGAGCGAGCTCTGACCGCTATCGAGCGGCTTATGAAAAAAGGCGAGTCAAGGACGACTCCCGAAGAAGACGCGCTGCTGGGACTCTTGGCGAGGCTCGTGGAAGACTTCGAGGCCCGCGCGTATCCCATGGACGACGCCGCACCACGCGAGGTCGTCGAGTTCCTCCTGGACCAGCGCGGGCTCAAACCTCGCGACCTATGGCCCGTCCTCGGCTCAAAAAGCCGAGTGTCGGAAATTCTTTCGGGGAAACGCGCCATCAGCAAGGAGCAAGCGAAAAAGCTCGCCGAATTCTTTCACGTCTCGCTGGCCGCTTTCATCTAACTTCGGCAACGGCTTTCGCGGCGTCCCTTCCGCGGATACCCTCCGCGATTAACTTCGGAGCGCACTGTCTCCACTGTCCGCCGCCGGAGGCCGACCCGGGCATTGGCATCGGATCGCCGGATTCCGCAATAGTCGTACGACAAGCTTCCAGCGCTTCGCGTCTGTGTTGAAGGGCGTCTTCCAAGCATCCGAAGTTTACGAAATTTTTGACGTACACCGGAACCACCCTCGTAGTGTCTGGAACGGAAGCGACGTTTTCAGGTTCTCCGATCTGCCACGTCGCGCGAACGCGGACCTGAGCGATGCGTCTCGAGCGACGCGACAATGCCATGGACTCTCACCATGAATCTCGATTGACATTCTCCTTCGAAATCTGATAGAACTGCATAACCACGTAGGAATCGGGCTTCGTCGCCATCGGCGGAAAAAGGGGAGGATCTCTTGAAGAATTTTCTTGGGTACGTGGCACTGGCTTTGCTTGCGGCCGCGGCGGCCTCGGCACAAACGACATCCATTACGGGAACGGTGGCCGACCCCTCGGGCGCGATCGTCCCGGGGGCCACCGTCACGATCACCAATCTTCAAAACGGCGCGGAGCGCGAGGCGACATCGGACGCGGAAGGGCGCTACGCAATGCAACAGGTGACGCCCGGAACCTACAAGCTCGTCGCGAAAGCGGCGGGTTTCGCCGAAGCCGTCATCGACAGGGTGGACCTGCTCGTAAACCAGCCGGCGACCGTCCCTATCACGTTCGAAAAGGTCGGTGCGACATCGACCGCCATTACCGTGGAGGCGACCGCGACGCAGATCAACACCACCGATGCGTCGCTCGGCAATGCCATCGAGAGTCACGCCATTATCGAGCTTCCGTTCTTCGCGCGCAATGTGGCGAACCTGCTCGAGTATCAGCCGGGGGTGACCAGCGTCGGAACGGAGAACAATAATCTCAACTACTCGGCGACGGGCGGCCCGGGCTACGATGATCGCAACGGCTCCGTGAACGGCGGCAAGGCGGACCAGTCCAATATCACCCTGGACGGCGCCGATGTCAACGATCAGAATACGCGGCGTCCGTTCACCAGCGTTCTGCGCGTGACGCTCGATTCCGTCGAGGAGTTCCGCACCAGCACCACGAACTTCGGCGCGCAATCCGGCCGCGGCTCCGGCGCCGACATCGCGCTGATTACGAAATCGGGCACCAACCAATTTCACGGATCGTTGTACGAATACCGGCGCGGCACCGAGACGGCTGCGAACAGTTTTTTCAACAACAAGTCGGGCGTGCCCGTCACGCCGCTCCTCATCAATATTTTCGGGGGTTCGGCGGGCGGGGACATCAAGAAGAACAAATTGTTCTATTTTCTGAACTATGAAGGCCGGCGCGACGCCAGCGCCGTTGCGGTAACGCGCACGGTTCCGACCGAAACGCTGAAACAGGGGATTATCTCATTTCACAACACTGCCGGCGCGATTCAGCAGGTCACTCCCGATCAGATCAAGACCATCGATCCCGCCGGCATTGGCATCGATCCGGCGGCCCTAAAAGTGTTGCAGTCGTATCCGGTGGGCAATAACACGTCGGTTGGCGATCAGCTCAATACTACTGGATACACCTTCAACGCCCCCGGCCACACGGTCTGGAATACCTACATCACCAAGCTGGATTACAAGGTCGACGACGCGGGCAAGAACAGCATTTTCGTACGCGGAAATCTACAGAACGACAGCTCCACGAACCAGCCTTCCAACGCGCCGCAATTTCCCGGACAACAGCCGAGCTCGGTTAGCCTCGCCAATAACAAAGGCATCGCGACGGGCTGGACTTCGGTCCTGACCCCCAACCTGGTGAGCACGTTCCGCTATGGCTTTACGCGCCAAGGCGGCGAAAACACGGGCGTCCTGAACAGCAATTACGAAATTTTCCGCGGATTCGACAACCCTTTCTCGACGAGCACGGGCCTGGCGCGCATCATTCCGGTACACACCATCGGCGACGATTTTTCCTGGAACCACGGCGCCCACGAAATCGTTTTTGGCGGCATGGTGCGGCTGATCTCAAACAACTCCGTCAGCTACTCGCACTCCTACAGCAACGCGAGCTCCAACCCATCGTGGCTGAAAGGATCCGGCGCGGACATCACCCCAGCGTCGCTGGGCGTCGGCTCGGGCGACAAGCAGAGTTATCAATACGCCATGGGCGCGCTGCTCGGTCTCGAGGTGGAGGGTACCGCGAATTACAACTACACCGTAAACGGAACGCTGCTGCCGGTGGGCGCTCCCGTGACGCGCGATTTCGTGAACCATGAAGGCGAGTTGTACGTGCAGGACACGTGGAAAGCAACCAGGAATTTCACGGTTACGGGAGGCGTGCGGCTGTCGCTCGAGCCGCCGGTATACGAGGCCAATGGCCAACAAGCATCGACCAATATTCCTCTGGCCTCCTGGACGGCGCAACGGGAGTTGCTCGCCAACCAGGGCCTCTCTCAAACAGGGGTGGGCCTCATTACGTTTATCCCCGCCAACGGACAGGGAGGCCGGCCGCTGTACCCGTTCCATAAGAACTGGGCCCCGCGGCTGGGCTTGGCGTATTCGCCCAAGGCGCAAAGCGGACTTTCGAAATGGCTCTTTGGCGGACCGGGACAAACCTCGATTCGCGCGGGCGCGGGCATGTATTACGATTTGATCGGACAGCCGCTGGCGCAAACTTTCAATGCGACGGCGTTCGGACTGGCGAGCACCCTGACCAGTCCGCCGAACACTTTGACCGCTGCGCAGGCGCCGCGCTACACCGGCTTCGCCACGGTCCCGCCATCAATCGTGCCGCCGCCGGGTCCGGGCGGGCTTCCTTCAACTTATCCGACCTCGGGCGCGGGATCGTTTGCCATTACCAACAGCATCGATGACCAGCTGAAGGCGCCCTACACGATCAATCTCGATTTCAGCGTCGGCCGCGACCTGGCGCACGGATTTTTCGTGCAGGCCTCCTATGTCGGCCGTTTGTCGCGGCACAGCCTCATCAACCAGGACCTTGCGATGCCCACGAATCTGGTAGATCCAAAGTCGGGCCAGACATATTTCCAGGCCATGACGCAGTTGGCGCAGTTGATCGACTTCCAGCACGTTCCGATCGCCAACCTGCCCAAGATTCCATTTTTCGAAGATCTGTGGGCGTCGGCGGGCGGCCACGGTTTATCGCCCACGCAAGTATGGGCGACCGATTACGTCACGAACAGCAATCAGGGCGATTTCACAAACACGCTGAACGATATGGACGGCACGGGCTGCAATCCCGGCGGCAGCACGTTCACCGCGAGCGGAGGGCTGAACGCTACGGGGTGCGGCATCTACGGCCCCTATATGATGTTCAACCCGCAGTTCTCGGCGCTATCGGCGTACAGCTCCATCGGAATCGGGGATTATCACGCGCTGCAGTTGACCGTGCGCAAACGATTCAGCAGCGGGCTGCTGTTCGATTTGAACTACACCTGGTCGCGCTCGATCGATCTCGGCTCGACCGTCGAAGCCGGCGGCACATTCTCGAGTTTGCTCTTGAATACGTGGAATCCGAGCCAGGAACGCGGCGTTTCGAACTACGACATGACGCACCAGGTGAACGGCTACTTCGTGTATGAGCTCCCGCTCGGGCGCAACAGAAAATTCGGGAGCGATATGAACAAGGTGCTCGATGCGATTATTGGCGGATGGCAGATTAGCGGCACCTACCGGCAGACTTCGGGTCTTCCGTTCAGCGTTAACAACGGCCAGCGTTGGCCCACGAACTGGGAGGTGGATGCCTTGGCGACCCCCAATGGAAATCCGCGTCCACCGGAGGTGAACGTCTCGAACGCTCAGGCGGTCATCGGCGCCGGGGGACCGAATGTCTGGACCAATCCGGCCGCTGCATTCGCGGCCTTCAGCGAAACGATGCCGGGCCAGTCGGGCAGTCGCAACACGCTGCGCGGCGACGGATTTTTCAACATCGATTCCGGAGTTTATAAGACGTTCACGATGCCTTTTTCGGAGCGCCAGCATCTGCAAGTGCGGTGGGAAACATTCAATGTGACTAACTCGGTCCGTTTCGATGTTCCGGCTTTTGGTCAGATCAATTTGCTCGCGGAGGGAAGTTTCGGCAAATTAACAACCACTCTCACGCAGCCGCGGCAGATGCAGTTCGCAATGCGCTACACGTGGTAGGTGAGCCCAAATCCGTGGATTTACGAAATTAACACGTGGGTGTGGCTGGACTGGCTCGGCCGCAAACACGGGCGGCCGATGCGGCTCGGCGACGTTCCGGAACAAGAATGGGATGCAGTCGCGTCGTGGGGCTTCGACGCGGTCTGGATGATGGGAGTCTGGGAGCGCAGCCCAGCGAGCATCCGGATCGCTCGCGAGCACGAAGCGCTGCAGAAGGAATATCGCGATGCGTTAGCGGACTTCAAGCCGGACGATGTTGCCGGATCGCCGTACGCCGTGCATCGCTACGTAGCCGACTCGCATCTCGGAGGCGCGGCTGGTTTGAAAAGCGCGCGTGAGGCGTTGGCGCGCCGCAACATCGCGTTGCTGCTCGATTTTGTTCCGAATCATACGGCCATAGACCACCCGTGGACCTCGCAGCATCCCGAATATTTCATACACGACGACGGCGGGGCAATTGCCAACGGACGCGATCCGTGTTTCCCGCCCTGGACCGATACGGCGCAATTGAACATCTTCAATGTGGGCGCGCGCACGGCGCTAATCGGCGCCCTGGAAGATGTCGCCGCCCAATGCGATGGCGTGCGCTGCGACATGGCGATGCTGCTGTTGAACGACGTTTTCCGGAACACCTGGGGAGAGCGCGCCGGTGCGGCGCCGGCCGCGGAGTTTTGGGTGGAGTCGATCGAAGCGGTCAAAAGACGCTATCCGGGTTTCACGTTTATTGCGGAGGTCTACTGGGACCTGGAAGCGAGGCTGCAGCAGCTAGGATTCGATTATTGCTATGACAAACCGCTGTACGACGCTCTGACGCACGGCAACGCCGAGGCGGTTCGGCGCACGCTGGCGCGCGATTCCGGCAAACTTGTGCGATTCATCGAGAATCATGACGAGACCCGCGCGGCCGCCGCGTTTCCCGACGAACGGAAGGAGCAGGCCGCCGCGATCGTGATGAGCACCGTTCCCGGAGCGAAGCTGTTTTACGAGGGCCAGTTCGAAGGGCGGCGCGTGAAGACTCCAGTTCAACTGGGCCGCGAGCGGGACGAACCGCCCAACACGGCGCTGCGCGATTTTTATTGCCGCTTGGCGCGGGCCTGCCGCGACCCGGTCTTGAACGGTCGAGAGTGGACCATGCTCGAGACGAGCGGATGGCCGGACAATCAAAGCTGCGCGAATCTGCTGGCGTGGTCCTGGAGCGGCTCCGGCGAGCGAGCGATTGCCGTAATCAACTATTCCGATTCACCTTCGCAGGGCCGCGTGCGTTTGCCGTGGGACGATCTCGCCGGGCAAACCTGGAATTTAAAGAGCATGATAAGCGCGGAGATATTCGCGCGTGACGGCGGAGAAATGGCGCGCGAGGGTCTCTTCGTCGATCTCCCGCCGTGGGGTGTTCATTTGTTGTTGTTCGCGCGAGCGACCTAGCGGCGCGCCGAAACCCCGCTCCCGCAGCACCGGGCGGGAAGGGGACTTCCACGATCTCGCGTTCCAATGCGTATCGCTCCTTTTGGCCGCTAGACCTTTAAAAACGCCTGGAACGAAATCTAGCGGCCTTGGACCCATCCGATTTCACGTCAGCGTACACGGAAGTGCTCCACCAACTCCTTTCCCGAAACAAGATCCGTTATGTGAAGTTGCCAATCCCCGGGCACATCGTTGATTGCCGGGCGAAAGGGCAGGACGTAAGTCGCGCCGCGTTGGGCCGCCGCCTGGAATCGTTGTGGCCGCGAAGCGGTTGAATTCCGATTTCCGGCCCGTGTCGTCCGTAATCTCGATTTGGAGCGGCATAGAGCCCTCTAAAGCTTTTCCGGACGATCCTAAGACGGGGATCTCGATCGGGCACGCCTGGCCTCGCCGGCATTCGGCCGCATGCGTCGCATCCACCGCTTTCACCTCTTCGGGCAGGATCGCGAGAAGCTTGCCGCGGGCAGGCGGCAGAGTTGCCTGAAACTCGGCCAGCCGTTGCGAACATCATACGTGACCGGCTTGCAGCGGGCGCAGCAGATTCATGAAGGTTTCCTCGATTACCTCGAGAAGGTCTCCGGTCCCGGCGCCGCGAACGTGCACAAGGCGCTGAGTGATTTATTGATCCTCGTTCGAACGCCGGTCAACGTCCCTCAGGACTTTGTGTCCGGAATGCTTCGGGAAATGCGCCTCATTTTCCGCAGAAAGCCGCTTACGTCGGCGAGGCCGATCTGAAGGCGCTCATCGACGAGGCTATTGCCGAGGCACGCAGTTATGGCCTGAACACGGCCCGGCAGCAGGCCCTGCTCGTAGTGTTGAAGTATGCATTCTGGCACGGCTGCACCGGCGACCCCCATCCCTGGATCTCACGAACGCTCAAAGATCACAGGACCGTGGATCCGGCCGGCAAAGCCGCGCGTCTGGAGCAAAAGGCCGTTACCTGGCTCGAGCACGTCGTTGCCAGAAATGAGCGAGGACCCCGCGCGTGAGCGATAGCAACAAAACGATTCCGCCAGCCGCTGGAAACGGCGGAACTCCGGTAAACTGCGCCAAGGTTCCATGCCCGTGTACGAACGGGAAATTGGTTAGCCTTATGGTTATTCGCAATGCCACTCAGACCAATGTCACCCGCGCCAAGAATTGGGCAACGGTCAAAAAGGCAACGGACGAAGTCGTCGTTGAGGCTACTACTACTTCAAACACGGAGGCTTGCTGGCAGGCAATTAAGTGGTCGGGAGATTCGGGCAGTCCAGGAGATAACGCTAATCAGAGGAAGCTATCCCGCGTCGCCAGCAAGAAACTTCACGTGGAGGCGGAACTGGGTGGAGTGAAGGATTTTGTGGACGTTTGGGTTCTCTGGGCGGCAGTAACGATCAATACCAGCGGCGCCACGCCGCCGAATTCCGCTCAGTTTGGCGCCATTGGGGACGGGACGGAGAACCTCGGCGCCAACTCCTATGATGGAGGGAAGGCAGCCCGGGGTAAGGTAGCGCCTGTCGCGACCATCACCCCCGCGGGCGTTCACGATATCACCAAGTCTTGCTGGGTATTTAAACGGCAGATAACCGGTTACGTCTGGATTGACGGGGTCAAGGCCACGGACGACCCTCGCTTCTGGAAACCTGATTGGACCGTTGACGATACCTCGGACGCGGCATTTACTAGGCTGACGCCAGACTCCGGCGATAAATTTATGATCTAGACGGCCCGTCTATCCTGGCCGTTGGAACCAGCGATGCCGAAGTTTACTATAACTTCCGTCAATATATTGAGTGGAATGGAAATATGTGCTCGGATTAATGCGTTGTGGTACTGGGGGGGCCGCTGGCAGAAGTCGGCGTCGCCTCATGTGACGCTAATGGATGTCAATACTGGGAATGTAATATTGTCCAGCGCGTCCAGCTTCCATCAGTAATTGAGGTAAATACGTGAAATTTTGGATGACTTGCTGCTGGGCCTTAATAACCGGTTCCGTTTCAGTATCAAACGCGGCGGAAGACCGGAAGGCGGGAACGATGATAGAACAACAAACAATGGAATTGATGAAAAACTGGATGCGCCCGATGAACGTTCGCAAATGAAGCTTCTAGCCAAGTCGATAAGCAGCGCGCCGATCTTTTGGGCGCGCTGCTGAGGCAGTTGGGGACAAGCTCCTCCACGAACATGCAGGCAGCCGCCATTTACCTGATCGGGCGCCACCGCCTGTCCGAAGGCATGGGTGAGCTTATCCGGCGGATCGATTTTGAGGCTGTCGGCCAGCCGATGCTCAGTGCTTTACCTCTTTGGGAGCGGTATCCGGCCATGGAAGCGTTGATCACAATCGGGAAATCCGTCGATCAGGCCAGCGATCGAATTGCTTGCCACCGACGCCAACGACCTTCGTCGCACCTTGGCGGTGAAAGTCCTTCGTTACATCGAAGGACCAGACGTCGCCCTTTTCATACTCCAGAAAGCCAGCGCGTCCGAGCAGGATGTCAAGCGTAAGGCCATGCTTGCCGATGCTCAAACGCGCCTGCAGAAACTCGTAAATGAAACTCGTTAGTGCCCCTTCAACCCGAGACAGATTCGAAACTCTTGAGCCAAGCCGTGTCCGCCCCGGCGCGCCCCCACGTTGGCCATCCATCAGCCCGGTGAAATCTCCGAGGAAGGATTCGCAAGCTGCGCCCCGCGGGCACGAAATGTCCAGCGTGTAACGGCGCCGCATGGCCGCCAGCATTCCTGCCAATTTGGCTAGTCTGTTCGATCGGGCTCGGCGCGTGGACAACGGCTAATTGCCCGGAGATTTGCGCCCCTTCGCCGTCCCTCGTTATGCTGACCTCGAATGTCCGATGAGCCCATAACATTGCGGATGCGTTTATTCGGGCGGAACTGGCGCATCGCGTTGGATCTTCAGCGGCACATCGCGCCGATTCTTCTGACTCTCACCCATGCGCGCAGCGGGCGAAACCTCATTAACGGAAATCTGCTACGAAACATTGTAAATGCTCACAACCACTTAGCCCGAATCCGCGGCAGGGCGCCTCGCGAAGCCTCGGCCCACCGGCTATTCTTTGATCAAGAGTTCGTCGCTCATTCGTCGGAGAGGCGATCGCTACGCGTAGAAGCAATCCCGGGCTCCCCTGCGCCAGTCACGAGTGACGAATGGCCGCCGCTCCATGAGCTGTCCCGCGCCGTAGCGGGTTAACAAGACGGCTTTAGGAGGCCTCCTCAAATTTCTGCGTTCCGTCCGTTTGGTTCGCTTCGCTGGCATCGCACGGCGCCCCGTGCGGGATAAACTGCGTAACAAAGGTCGACTGGAGAACCGCGCCTGCGCGCATATTCGGGCTCCCGCGGACCCCTCCCCTGATACACTGAAGACACAGGATTATCCCATGGACTCACGCCGCAAGTTTCTCGGCACCGTCGCATCCGGCCTCGCCACCACGCTAGCCAATCCGCGAGGCGTTCTGGGGGCGAACGACCGCATTCGCGCCGGCATCATCGGCATTGGCGACCGCGGCACGGAAATTACGCGGTGGGCGCTGCGCTGCCCCAACGTCGATTTCGTCGCCTTCGCCGACATCTACACGCGCCGCCTCGAAAACGCCAAGGCCCTCGTTCCCGGCGCGGCCACTTATCTCGATCATCGCCGCCTACTCGATGACAAAAGCATCGACGCAGTTCTGATCGCCACGCCGCAGCACCTGCATTGCGAGCATTTCGTCCACTCCATGCAGGCAGGCAAGCACGTTTATCAGGAAAAAACGATGGCGTTTACGGTGGACCACGCCAAGCGCATGCGCGCCGCCTACCGCGCCTCGAATGGCAAGCTTACCGTCCAGGTCGGGCATCAATCCTGCTCCTCGGGCCAGATGCCGGACGCGCAATCGTTCCTCGCCACGAGCAATATCGGAAAAATCACCGCCGTCCACATGCATATGTATCGCAATACTCCGCATGGCAAACCGCAGTGGGCGCGTCCCGTTTATCCCGACATGACATCTGAAAACATCCTCTGGGATTCCTTTCAGGGCGAAGCCGCCAAACATCCCTTTGATCCCAATCGCTACATCAACTGGCGTTTCTTCTGGGACTATTCCGGCGGCAACGTATACGAAAATATGTGCCACCAGATCTCCTTCTGGTACAAGGCGCTCAACCTGCAGATCCCTAAAGCCGTGACCATGACCGGCGGCCTCTATCTCTGGAAGGACGGCCGCGAAGTGCCCGACACCATGAACGTTTCCCTCGAACAGCCCGAGGAAATGCTGATTAGCTGGGATTCCGGATTCGGCAACAACGCTCTCGGCTCGACCGAAAGCGTGCTCGGTACGGACGGCACAATTTCAAAAGGCCAGCAGATCCGCTACGCTCCGCAAAAGGTCAATCAGCCGGACGGCAAGGAGCTGCTCGGGACAACAACCGCCTCGCCCATAGCGCACATGCAAAATTTCTTCGATTGCATCCGCTCGGGCAAGGAAACCAACTGCCCCTTCGATCTCGGCTTCAAAGTTTCCATCGCCTGCCGCATGGCCGTGGACAGCTATCGCACGGGCCACACCATGAAATGGGATCCGGTCGCGGAAGCGGCCGCTTAGCCCGCGATGGACTTCTCTTATACCCCGGAGCAAGTCCAACTTCGAAAGTCGGTCCGCGAATTCGCCGAGGCGGAAATAGCTCCTCATGTGCTCGCTTGGGATGAGGACCAGATTTTCCCGCTGGACGTTATCAAAAAGGCCGGCGCGCTCGGCTTTATGGGAGCGATTTTCCCTGAAGAGATCGGCGGCGCGGGTCTGGGCTACATCGAATACGCCATTATCGTTGAAGAGTTGGCGCGCGTCGATCCCTCCGTCGGCCTCATCGTCGCCGCTCACAATTCCCTCTGCGCGAACCATATTTTTCTGGCTGGCAGTTGCGAGCAGAAGCAGCGTTACCTCCCCAAGCTCGCCGCGGGCGAATGGATTGGTTGCTGGTCGCTCACCGAGCCTGAAGCCGGCTCCGACGCCGCCGGTACCCGCACTCAAGCCGTTAAACACGGCGAGTGCTGGGTCATCAATGGCGGGAAGACGTTCACCACCAACGCCCAGTACGCCGACGTCTGCGTTGCCATGGCGGTCACCGATCGCGGCGCTTCGCAGCACGGCATCTCGGCGTTTATTATCGAGAAGGACACCCCCGGTTTCCGCGTCGGCAAGAAAGAAAACAAGATGGGCATGCGCGCCAGCGCTACCGGCGAGGTTCTCTTCACGGATTGCCGCGTGCCGCAATCGCAATTGTTGGGGCGCCAGGGTGAAGGCTTCGTCGACAGCCTGCGCACGCTGGACGGCGGCCGCATCTCGATCGCCGCGCTGGCCATCGGAACCGCGCAAGGCGCCTATGAAGCGGCGCTGAAATATTCCCGTCATCGCAAGCAATTCGGCCGCCCCATTTCCGAATTCCAGGCAATTCAGAACAAGCTCGCCGACATGGCTACTTCCATCGACGCCGCGCGTCTGCTCACCTATCGCGCCGGCGCGATGAAAGACTGCGGCGAACGCGTCACAAAAGAATCCGCGATGGCCAAGCTGTTCGCTTCTGAGGCGGCGGTCGACGTCTGCAACGAGGCCGTCCAGATCCACGGCGGCTATGGATTCATCAAGGACTACCCGGTCGAGAAGTTCTACCGCGACGTCAAGCTCTGCACCATCGGCGAGGGTACCAGCGAGATTCAGCGGCTGGTTATCGCGCGGCAGTTGCTCAAATCATAATGGAGCCGGTCGTAATGGACTTGGCCGCCGGCGTCCTTCGCGGCGATGTCCGCGCGCTCGCCCGCGCCGCCACGCTCATCGAAAACCGTCCTAAAGAGGCCGAGTCTCTGCTGCGCGAGCTTTTTCCCCACACCGGCCGCGCGCTGCTGGCCGGCATCACCGGTCCGCCTGGAGCGGGCAAGAGCACGTTGGTCGACGGTCTCATACGCGCCCTGCGCCGCGAAAATAAACAGGTCGGCGTAATCGCCGTCGACCCCAGCAGCCCTTTCAGCGGGGGCGCCATTCTCGGCGACCGCATCCGCATGCTCGATCACCACGCCGATCCGGGCGTCTTCATCCGCTCCATGGCAACGAGAGGCTCGCTCGGCGGCATCGCGCGCGCCACTACTGAAATGGCGCTGCTGCTCGACGCGGCCAGGTGCGAAGTGGTCTTAATCGAAACCGTCGGCGTGGGGCAGGACGAAATCGAGATCGCGCGGCTCGCGGATGTCACGGTGGTTGTGCTCGCGCCGGGCATGGGGGACGACGTTCAGGCTATCAAAGCGGGCATCATGGAAATCGCCGACCTCTTCGTGATCAACAAGGCGGACCAGCCCGGCGCAGATCGCCTGGAGCACGAAATCAAGGCCGCCCAAAGCCTCGCGAAGCGTCCCGATGGCTGGAAGCCGCCCATTGTGCGCGCCGTCGCGAAAGACGGTGTGGGAATCGAGGAGACGCTCGCGGCCATTCGCGCTTACCGGGAGTTTAGCCGCGGGAAACGGCGCGGCGTTGAAAACTGGAGCGCTCGGTTGCGCGAGATGTTGCGCGAGCGCGTGCTTGAACGATATGCGGAAATTGACTTCGACGCCGCCGCGGCCCAGGTCGCGGGCCGCCGCGCCGACCCGTATACTTTGATCGAGAATTGGATGGCAACCGGAGGACGATGAAACCAACCATCGGCATTATCGGCGGCAGCGGCCTCTATTCGATGCCGGGCTTTGAGGCCCAGGAAGAGAAGACGGTCGAGACGCCCTGGGGAAATCCCTCGGACCTCTATGTCGTCGGACGGCTCCAAGGGAATGACGTCGCGTTTCTGGCGCGCCACGGCCGCGGCCATCGCATCTCGCCCTCCGAGTTGAACTTCCGCGCGAATATCTACGGCTTCAAAAAGCTCGGCGTCGAGCGCATTATTTCCCTCAGCGCCGTTGGCTCGCTCAAAGAGGAGCACAAGCCACTCGATTTCGTCATTCCGGATCAATTTTTCGACCGCACGCGCGGACGCGCGTCGACATTTTTCGGCGAAGGTCTGGTGGCCCACGTCAGCTTCGCCGATCCGGTCTGCCCGCAGCTCGCGCAAGTTGTCGAGCAGGCCTGCGCCCAGGCCGGCGTCACCGTGAAACGCGGCGGAACATATCTCTGCATGGAGGGTCCGGCGTTTTCGACCAAAGCGGAATCGAACATTTACCGAACCTGGGGCATGGACATTATCGGCATGACCAATCTGCAGGAGGCGAAGCTCGCGCGCGAAGCCGAGATCTGCTTACGTGACGGTCGCCATGGTCACCGATTACGACTGTTGGCATCCCCGAGCACGACGCCGTCACCGTGACAGATATCCTCGCCAATTTGAGCGAAGAACGCCGAGAATGCCTGCAAAGTGGTCGCGAACGCCGTCGCGGCCATGCCGCAATCGCGCGAGTGCAAATGCGGATCGGCGCTCAAACACGCCCTGATCACCGATCCGAAGACCGTGCCCGAAGCGACGCGCAAGAAGCTGGAGCTGCTGGTTGGAAAATACCTCCGCGTGAGCAGGCGCGCGAGCTGCTGGCGCACTGCCTCGCCGGCACCCATTGGCCTGAGACTCTGGTAGATCGGCTTATACAAGATGAGGCAGCCGCGCGCTCTTCGGCATCGTGGTCGAACGCCTGTCCGATCTGTTCGAGCCCCGCCTGTGCGACGTCTACGCCGAGCTGTTTTCCGAAGTGATCGCCCGCGTGCTCCCCGATGACCTGCATGCCCCACACTTGCTCGCCCGCTATCACCGCATCCGCCAGCCGCGCCCATTCGCCGCCGCGTCCCACGAGCATCGCCTCGCCGACCCCCGCCTCGCAACAGAGGAGAAAACGGCTGCAATGACCCGCGAACCGCAACCGAGCCGCGACCCCCCGCGACCCCGAAATGTCTTCGTGCTGTCGCGCGTGACGCTCGGCGCCGACGTGGCCGTCACCAGCGTGGTGCTCGACGCCGCCAAGCGAGCCTTCCCGCATGCCCAGATTTATTTCGCCGGCCCACAAAAAAGTTGGGAGCTGTTCGCGGGCGACCCGCGATTGCAGCATTTCCCAGTGCCGTACGGCCGCGGCGCCACCTTGCGCGAGAGACTGTCGATCTGGCCGGAGCTGCGCGAAACCCTCTGCCGGCGGCGGAGCATCGTGATTGATCCAGATTCGCGGCTGACCCAGCTTGGACTGCTGCCGTTGTGTCCCGAAGACGACTACTATTTCTTCGAGAGCCGGTCCTTCGGATCGGATTCGCGCAGCTCGCTCGTATCGCTGACCCGGGAGTGGGTCGCCGAGACATTCGGGATCGACGACGCCCGGCCGTATATCCGTCCCATGCCTCTGACGACGAATTTGCCGGAGTTCGCCGCGACCGTAAGCTTTGGCGTCGGCGAGAACGCCGCGAAACGGCTTCCGGATCCTTTCGAGACGGAGTTGCTGAAGCGGTTGCCGCGGCCGCTGCTGATTGACAAAGGCGCGGGTGGCGAGGAGGCCGAGCGGGTGGAGCGCGCGGTGGAGGCTTGCGGCGGCGACGTGCAAGTCTGGGAGGGATCGTTCGCCGGTTTCGCCGCGCACGTGCAGCGCAGCCGTGTGTTCGCCGGCTATGATTCCGCGGCGGGCCACGTCGCGGCGGCGTGCGGCGTGCCGCTGCTCAGTATTTTCGCCGGATTTCCCTGCGAGCGCATGTTTGACCGCTGGCATCCGACGGGACTAGGTCCGATTCGCGTCGTGAGGGTCGAAGCGGGAATCGACCCGTGGCCCGAAGTGGAAACGGCGCTCGAGGAGCTTATGATTTCGTGACGATTCGCCCGTTATCGCCGCATTTGTCTTCGTTGCCGCCGCGCAGGCACAGCGCTTTAGTACAGAACTTGTCGCCGCGATTGCGCGCATCAAAGCCATCGACAATCACGCTCACCCCGTCATCCCCGGCGGCGCGGACCGCGAGTTTGATGCGCTGCCGGTCGACAAAATGGAGCCGCAATCCGACCCCGTGCGCGAGCGGCCCGATAATCCCGAAATCGAGCAGGCCTCGCGCGCGTTGTACGGTCACAACTCGAAAGCGGCGGTAAAACAGCGCGAGGGCCGCAACTATCCGGCATGGGTGCTCGACCGTCTCGGGATCGACATCATGCTGGCAAATCGCGTGGCCATGGGCGGCGGAATCGCGCCTCCGAGGTTCCGCTGGGTCTCGTACGCCGATGCGCTGTTGTTTCCGCTGGATAACAACGAACTCGCGGCCGCCAATAGCGATCGCAAGACGTTCTTCGGGTTAGAGGACAAGCTGCTCGCCCGCTATTACGGCGAGTGCGGCGTGAGCGGGCGTCCGGCGACGCTGGATGAATATCTGGTGAAGGTGGTCACGCCCACGCTCGAGCGGCAGAAGCGGGGCGGCGCCATCGCCGAAAAGTTCGAGGCGGCCTATTTGCGATCCCTGGATTTTGAAAAGACGTCCAAGGAGGATGCCGTCCGAGCCTACGCGGCCGGTTCCCCGCCGCCGTCGGATTACAAGAAGCTGCAGGATTACCTCTTCCGCTACATCGCCGGCGGATGCGGACGGGTCGGCCTGGCGGTGCATTTGCAAACGGCGGCGGGCGGCGGCGGATACTTCGACGTGGCGGGCGCGAATCCCCTGTTGCTGGAAGCGGTGTTGAACGATCCGGAACTGCGGAAAACAAATTTCGTAATGCTCCACGGCGGCTGGCCCTTTACGCGCGAGATTACGGCCTTACTGACGAAGCCCAACGCCTATCTCGATTTTTCGGAGCAGACCCTGCTGCTGCCGCCGCGCGAGGTCGCGTCCTCGATTCGCGATGGCTCAATACGTGCCGGAAAAAGCGATGTTCGCGACCGATGCCTATCCTTATTCAGCGCGGTTGGACCGGGAAGAAGCCCGGCTGGATCGCGGAGACCAGGCCGTCAGGCGTTGGGATGGCGTTGAGCGGACGATCGGACGACGGAGAAATCGATCTGAAGCGTGCGACGGAGTTGGCGCAATGGTCCTGCGGGAGAACGCGATTAACTTGTACGGTCGCGCCCTGCGAGGCGATCGTATAAATGTAGATCGGCGGTAGTGCCGAGGCCGAGATTGTAGAGGCTGGTCAGACCAGTGCGTCGCGCAGATCTTCCTCAAACCTTACAGCTCCGCGGAGCTGTGAAGCGAGCGCGGGGCGGGGATCTCCCGCTGGGTGTGACGAAAAACATCTGGTACCCGCCGTTGACCATGAGGCCGATTTCATCGCCTACGATCAGAGCGGGCTCTTGGTTGATGGCGGCTGCTGGCCGGGCACATCGTGAATGACCGCGCCGATACCGCGCCGAGTTATGCGTAACGCGCCCCCCTCAATCTTATAGATCTCGAATCCGCACTGTT
>CAWITB010000014.1:0-27893 GCA_963838885.1 Bryobacterales bacterium
TTGAACGCGTGGTGCAGAACAGATTCGCTAGTGTAGTGCGGCAATCAGATTAACCAATATCGAGTGCTTTGCGAGCGCGCTTGAGCTCTTCGAGGATGTCCGCTGCTTTGGCGGTCCAAACGAACGGCTTGGGATCGTCGTTTGAAGTGGACCCCGGAAACTGGACGGTTTTTGGCGACTTCTTCAGTGGAGAGCGAGCCTGGTTTCGGGAGCGCGCGGCCAATCACGCGCGAGGGCGAAACGTCCGTGCGGGCGCCGTATAGCGAAGCGATTGATGCGGGCGCCGGTAGTTGTAGTGCTCGAAATAATTCTTCAGAGCCGCTGCTAAATCGTCGCCGCCGGAGAAGTCTCCCGGATAGATCAGTTCGTATTTCACCGAGCGCCACAGGCGCTCGACGAACACGTTGTCCAGCGCGCGCCCGCGCCCGTCCATGCTGATGCGGATATCGCGATCCTTGAGGAGTTGCAGGTACTCTCGCGCGGTGAACTGCGAACCTTGATCGGAGTTGAAGATCTCGGGCTGTCCCCAGCGGAACGCCGCCTGCAGCGCCGAGCGGCAGAACCATCCGTCCAGCGTATTGGATAATTCCCAGCTCAGCACGAAACGGCTGTGCCAGTCCATGACCGCCGTCAAATACAGGAAACCGCGGCGCAGCGGAATATACGTGATGTCGCTGCTCCATACCTGGTTGACGCGCTTGATCGCCACTCCGCGCAGCAGATACGGATAGATCTCGTGGCCAGGCGAGGGCCGGCTGAGATTGCGCTGGGGATACAACGCTTCCAGGCCCATCAGCCGCATGAGACGTTGTACTCGTTTGCGGTTGAGCTTCTCTGCGGCTCCCATGGAAAGCGCTGCCGCCAGGCGGCGGCTTCCATAATAGGGATGCTGCAAATAGAGCTCGTCCAATCGCCGCATCAGCAGAAGATTCTCTTCGCTTTCCGGCTGCGCCTGATAGTAGTAGCTGGATCGCGCCAGATTCAGCAGTTCGCACTGCCGTTCGATGCTCAGCCGAGGATGGGCCGCGTCGATCCATCGCCGCTTCTCCTCAACCGGGCAGACCGGACTTTTTTTTCAAAAACTCCAGTTCCACCTTCAGGACTCCAATCTGCCGATACAATTCGTCCTTATCGGCACCGGCCTGCCCCGAGCGGTCGTCACGGCCGCCGTTGAATACCTCCGGCAGGCCTCCTAGCGCCTGCCTCTTCCAAATGCCGATCAGGTTCGGATGCACGCCGTAGATCTTTGCGATCTCCGCCGCCGTCCGTTGCGCCTTAATCGCTTCTATTGCCACTTTCGCCTTCAAAGTCGGCGCGTAGCTCTTGCGGGTTCCGGGCATCGTCTTTCCTCCTGGTTGACGCTGCCCTCCACTTTAAAGCACTGTCCAGATATTGGGGTCCACTTCAACGTACACTGGCTTTTCTGGCGATTGCGGTTCTCCCACCTCTGCCTCACTCTACAACCCGCACAGTTTGACCGTAGATGTCGACGAAAGCATTTTCATCGCAGACAGCTTCAATTTCCGGGTTCGGAAAGTCAGCGCAACGATGAATCCAGCCGCCAGTAGAGGTCTCTGCGTCTGAGGGAATTTCACCGCTGCCGGCGACGAGTTGCATATCCGCCCGGCCACGAAAACAGCCTTTGTTGAAACTTTTATGTATTCCCCCGACACGGTACCAGCAGGAAGGGGATGCCCCGTCTTTCAAACTGGTTCGACACGTACGTGATTGCAATCGACATGGGCACGACGGCGGCCGAGCTGGTGAACGAACTCATCGAGGCGAAGAATCAAAGCGAACTGAATCGGGTCACCAGCCGTTGGCTTCGGTACCCAACCGTCATTGATGAGATGGGGTATGTGGCGATGCGGGAGTCTGCGGTGGAGTTGTTGTTCAAGGTGATTCCGGGCGCGCGGAAAGAGCCGCGGTGACCACCACGACCAATTTACCGTTCTGGGAGTGGAACACGATGTTCCGAATGCGCGGTTGTGCAAGGCCATGTTAGACCGCTTAACAAATCAAGCCCCTCGACTGCATGCTGGTCTTCTTGGAATCGGTAAAGGACACCCGACATGCCTCCTGGTAGATTCGCCGTCGTCCCCAGGCCGAACCACGACGGTGATTCAGCGCATCTGAGTGGTTCCGATGCCGACGGCGGCAGGGATGGTCATTAAGCCAATCGTTTGCTGCCGGACTACCTCCAAGCGACCTCGAGCAGCGCCAAATACCTGCGCTGCCCGGTGTCGTCGTCGGACTAATCATTGGTCTCACCACCGCACGGTTGAGATAATCGAGACCCAGCAAGATCAAACAACGCGCAGCAGCACCCCGCGACGAAGCGAATACCGTGGAATTGGAAGCCAGAAAGCGCGTTAACGGAGAGCAGGAGATCGTCGAAAAAGAGGCCCGGCGAAAACTCCCAAACCATTTCATTTCGTTTCATTTCGTTTCACCTCTCCTCGGTTTTCGTGAGAACGCCATGCGCGGGGACGCGAGTGTTCGGAGGGACTGCTCTCTTGATCACCCAGTTAATGCTCTATCGTAGACTTGGCGCTTGATAAGCCGTACGCTATCGGTGGCGGCCGGATGCCGCAAGCCGCCGCAGTGAACCCCGCGGGCACATAAATCCCGATGCCGCTGGTGGAGGAGCGAGGCGCCTTTACGCCGGTAACTCCTCAAACGATCCGCAATCTCGCTGCGTTTTTCGACGCGACAGACCGGCAAAAAAAAAGGGGTCAACCCGATCTTGCCGGGCCTTTTCCTTCGCTACTCACTACCACAGCTCAGTCACGCAAAAGATCCGTCTGTCGCCGTCTCTTTTGCTCATGGCACACTTAAAAAATCAGCTTCAGCGCAAATTGCAGTACTCGCGGATCGTTCGCGGCGGTGATTCTGCCGTACGTCCCGGAAGCCAACGAGGCAGTCGGGTTCGGGAAGTTCGGCCGATTTTCCGTATTGAACGACTCGGCGCGAAATTGCAGCCTGCGGCGCTCGCTGAAGGCGAAGTCCTTGAAGATCGACATGTCGATATCGAAAAACGCGGGTCCCCGCAGGCTGTTGCGGCCGTTGTTTCCAAACGTTCCAATGGCGGCCGGGGCGAATGCCGCGGTATTGAAATATTGCTGAATCTGGGTGACTCCGGACGGACGCGCCGGGTTGCCGACCACATCGGCATAGTCGTTGCCGATTCCCGACTCCGAACGATCCGTGCCGCTCACCACGGTGAAGGGCAGACCGCTATATAGGCTTGCGATCGCATTGTATTGCCAGCCGTTGATCAAAACGCTCTTGAATCCCGTAACGCTCGCGTGGGGCAGGGTGTACGCAACCGAGAGGTTATAGCGGAACTCCTGATCGAAATCCGCCGGTCCGCGCGCGCTGCGGAAATTGAAGGGGTTCGGCGGACCGCTATTGCCCTCCGTCGCGCTCGAGGTATTGTCGATGGTCTTTCCCCACACGAAATTAGAAAGAACGGTCAAGCCGCCCGAGAAGCGCTTGGTCAGGTTGATCTGGAGCGAATTATATTCGTCGTAGACATAGGAGCTGGCCAACTCCACCGCTCCCAGCCCAGCATAGAGCCGCCGTGAGTTTTCGTTCCCGACCGTCGCTCCGGGGCCGAAAATCGCGGGATTGAACTGCCGCGACCCCATAATATCGACTCCATGGTTTCCCACGTAAGCCGCCGACATCGCGATGTCGTTGCGGAATTGATGCTCCACGGTGAAATTCCAGTTTTGCGTGTAGCCGACCCTCGAGGCGGGATCGAGCACGCCCCCGGACAACGGCAGGATGAACTGATACGTCGCGAACTGGCTTGGCAGAATGTGGGGCCGGGGGAACGGATCTCCGCCCGGGAATCCCAGATACGGGTTATCGAAGGCCGGGGGATTAGGAATGCTGAGATACAGATCGGTCGGTTGCGTCGCGTCCGTGCGTTGATAGAGCAAACCTTCGGGGAAGCTGTAGAAAATCCCATACCCCGCCCGTACAACCGTTTTATTGTTGCCGCCAATGTTCCAGGCAAAGCCGATGCGCGGAGCGAAGTCCTTCCAATCCCGCTTAAATACCGAGGCCTGAATCCCTTTGTCGCCAGGGAACAGCAGACCGAGCGGCGCATTCGGCGCGACGGTCGATTGCACGCCGGGAACAAAGCCCGTCAAAGTGTCATTGAGATCGACGGGGGGAAGCCACGGCTCCCAGCGCACGCCAAGGTTTAGAGTTAGGCTGCGGCTGACCTTCCAATCGTCCTGGACGAAAGCGGAAAAACGGTCTTCGCGGAGATAAAAGGTGCGGCCGTTGTCCTGGAAAAATTGCGACTCGGCGCCCAGATAAAAGTCCGCGATGGCGTTTCCGCTGCGCTGGCCATTGAACGTGTTATCCCCGGGCGTGTAGGAATAATCGTTGGCGTCGATGCGGGTACGCTCGAATTCGGCTCCGAAACCGATTTGGTGCGCCCCCGCGATCTTAGTCGCCGCGGCGCGATAGGAAAAGGACGTGGGATCCTGCCGCAGGGCGCCGCCCGAGAAAATATTGACGAATCCCGAAATGTTGTCGCGAATGCCCGGGAAAATGGGAACGGCGGTTCCGAGCGGAACCTGTTGTCCGAAACTCTGCAGAGTTTGCAGTCCGGGCGCCACCGGAATCTGCGTTCGCGCGAACCGCCCGGCGCTCGCGAAGAACGTCGCCGTGAACGTCGGGCTGAAGATTTGAGTGTCGCTCAAAGTCCCCGTCTGATTGCGGAACAGATTCTCGGCATAAAAGCCGTTGGGGGCGTTAAACGGCCTCTGGAAATTGTTCTCATCGTAAAAATAGCGGCCGCTGAAGTGGTTGCTGGTCCGGATCGCATCGTCGATTTTGATCAGATACTGCGTGTCATCGAGGTTCTGGTTGGCTGTCGAGACGTATTGCGTGCCGCTGTTCGGCAAGGGTAGCAGCGCATTTGCGATTTTCACCGAGACCGGATCGAGACGGCTCGACGGAATGATATTGCCGGGGAAGGGCTGTCCCGTATTTGGATCGGAAATGACCGTCTTCGGCAGCAACGCCGAAAAGTCGCCGCTACGCTCGGCCGCCGTAGGCGGAGTGATGGAAATTGGACTGGGGGCGGAGCGCCGTTCGGTGTCTTGCGCGGAAAAAAAGAAAAACGTGCGGTTCTTCCGGATGGGGCCGCCGACCGTGCCGCCAAACTGGTTCAACTTAAAGGGAGGCAGCGTCAGAGCGAAAAAATTCCGCGCGTCCAGCACCGTGTTGCGCAGAAACTCGAAGGCCGTGCCGTGCAGCTCGTTGCTGCCCGAGCGCGTCGATAACTGCACCAACGCGCCGGCGCCGCCATATTCCGCGCTGTAGTCGGAGGACTGAATCGTGAACTCCTGCAAAGCATCGGGGTCCGGCATGGTCGGTACGGAGTCGAAAAAGCGGTTGGTGTAAATCGCTCCATCCAATTGAAAATTGTTCTGGGTGGCGCGCAGGCCATTCACGGTCAGCCCGCGGTTATCCTGCTGACCCGATTCCGTGCCGACATCCGTGATGGCCGTTCCCGGCGCCAGCGTGGTGAGTTGCAGCGCGTTGCGGCCGTTCAAGGGCAGGTCGCGCATCTGCGTTTCCGTGACGGAAGTCTGCACGCTCGACGATGCGCTTTCAATTAGGGGCGCCTCGGCCGTGACGGTTACGGATTCGCTCGTGTTCCCAACCTTCATCTCGATTCGCAGATCGATCGACTGTCCGGTGACCAGCGGGACATCGCCGGTCTTTTGCGCCTGGAATCCCGCTTTCGAAAAATCCAGTTGATAGCGGCCGATCGGCAAGTCCGGAAACTCAAAGATGCCGTCGGCATTGGTTTGCGCGGTGCGGCTTAATCCGGTGTCAAGATTCCTGCAGGCGACGGTGACGCCGGGCATGGTCGCGCCGCTGCTGTCGGCCACGGCGCCGCCAATGCGTCCGGTGGCTTGACCGAATATGTACGGCGAAAGAGATAAGAAACACAGCGCCGGCAACAGCGCCGCTAAAATCCGCTTCGAGACGGATCGTCCGGATAGGACAGCGAGACATCACAAGACCTCCCTGGGACCAGATCCAAAGCATCTGGTCGATATTACATCTGGTCGATATTATATGACCGGCCGGCAAAGGGTCAACATTTCGCGGAGATGGTCCAGACATCGCGGCGTTCTCCTCGCCTTACGTTCGCCGAATTGCGATCTCGTTGAGACAGTGGAGTGAAAGGTGTCCGATGAAGGTATGTCGCCGGAGGCCGCAATCGGCGAAATCAATGAGACGTTTCCTTCAGTTCCGATCAAGACGATCGGGAACTGCTCACCTATGCTCACACCACCCGAGCAGCCCAATCGTGAAGGTGCTGTTCGACGAAAACGTGCCGCACAGGTTGCGCCATAGTTTCAGGCAAGGCGACGTCCGCACCGCCGCTGAATTGGAATGGGTAGGCAAGAACGGCGATCAAGCCGTGAATGCGGCAACACCGGGCAGTTTCACGGAGGTCGAGTACCGGCCGCGAGGAACGCGGCGGCGAACGCCGAGTCGAGACGTCTACTCGCCCCGAGATGAAGGCGGCGTTGGCGGAGCCATGCAGTAGGGGCGATGAAGCAACCGTCTATCGCGCCGGACCCGAGCGCTGACGCGTGATGTCGTACTATACGCTCGATGTCGCCGTCCCATCAAACGGCAAGCGCCGCGTTGCCGTCTCGCTGGCGGCAGGCGCGTTGGCGTGTGCTGGCACTGTTGTTCTTGGTGACGGTGATCAACTTCGTCGATCGCCAAACCCTCTCGGTGACGGCGCCCGTATTGCGCGAGCAATTTCATTTAAGCAACGTCGCCTATGGCCGCATCGTGTCCGCGTTCATGTTGGGAATGATGCTGGGGGAGTTCCCCGTCGGTTGGATAATGGATCGCTGGGGAGTGCGCCAGGGGCTATCGTGGGCGGTACTGTGGTGGTCGCTCGCCACCGGTCTGCATGCCGTGGCGCGCTCCGCGCTGCAGTTTTCGATCTTCCGGTTCTGGATGGGCACCGGAGAGTGCGGTAATTTCTCGGCCGGCATGAAAGTGGTCGCGGAATGGTTCCCCGCGCGGGAACGAGCGTTTGCGGCCGGCGTGTTCAACGCCGGATCCATGATCGGATCGGTGATTGCGCCGCCGGCCATTGTGTTTCTGACGTTGCGCTTCGGCTGGCGGACTGGATTTCTTTTGCCCGCCGCGCTCGGCGCTCTATGGGTGCTGCTGTGGCGGGCGCTGTATCGCCCCTTGCGGGACCATCCCGGAATTACCGCCGCCGAGCGCGAATACATTGGAGCCGCCGCGGTCGCCTCGCCGCGCCCCCCGAGCGGCATTTTGCTCCATCGAAAACAGGCCTGGGGCCTCATGTGCTGCCGTTTTCTGGTCGGCCCGGTGATTCAATTTTATTGGTTTTGGCTGCCCGCTTATCTTCATCAATCGCGCGGCTTCAGTTTGGCCGATATTGGAATGTTCGCCTGGATTCCATTCTTATTCGGCGATTTGGGCAGCGTCGGAGGAGGATGGCTGTCCGGATTTCTCATGCGCCGCGGAATCGGTCTCAAAGCCGCGCGCCTCGCGGTGATGTTCGCGGGAGCGGCCTGCTGCGCCTTGAGCGTCTGCGTGGCCTGGGCCTCCTCGGCCGCCGTTGCCTTGTTTTTCATTTGTTTCGTGATGCTCGGACATACCGGTCTGTCGGCCAACATGTTCGCCGCCATTTCGGACATCTTCCCCGACGCCGCGGTCGGGCGCGTGACGGGAATGACCGGCATTGCCGGAGGCTTGAGCGGTATCTTGTTTCCGCTGTTGACCGGTGTGCTGGTGGACCGGTTCTCCTACACCCCGGTCTTCTTAATCGCTGCTTTCATGCCCGGCGCGGGGGTCATTATTTTGACCGCCTTGTCCGCAGGATTCCGGCGCATCCAGTTATAGCGATGCCTTCCCGCTACGTCGTGATCGGCGTTGCGGTTCCCTTCATGAAATCCTTGTTCTTGTCCCCTACCCAGTACCGCTCCCCCGCGATGCACCAGATAAATTCGAGCGGCGCCTCCTGCGAGAACACGGGATGATAGTTGAGCATTGGAATCGTCACCAGGTCTCCCTCGTTCACCTCGTGCACGAACGATAGCTTCTCCGGCGTCTCATATACTTCCATCGCGCCGTGGCCCTTGATGAAGATATAGGTTTCTTCCTGATCGGTGTGATTGTGCGGCGGCCAGGAGCGCGCGTACGGCTCAAAAAACGTGTACCCGGCTATCAATTTGTCGGCGCTTTCGGAGACGTCGAACATCATGTAAACGTCCTTGCCCTTCAGCCGCCGAATGCGATCTTCCCGCCGCGAAAACTCCGCGAATCGCGAGTGAAACACGGGGTGAGACCGCTCCGCCGGAGCCGAGGTCTGGATGGCCCGCGCCGGCGCCCCCGAAGAGTTCCGCAGCCGGAATTTCGCGCCTCGCGGCACATACAGCGTGTCATAAGGAGCGAGCTCGTGCCGGGAATCGGCCAGCTCTACTTGCAGACCGCCCTTCCACATGAAAAACAGGCTCTCGCGCCCAGGCAAGCTCAACCACGAAGATTCGCCGCCCGGAGGCAGCTCGTATTCGGCGCAGTCGAGAAATTGCAGGTTCGCCTCGGCATGAATGAAGCGTTGCCGGAACGCCGCCGCCGCAGACTCGCCGCGAAACAGCACGCCAGGTTTCGCCGCCCCGGCGCTCGCGCTTTCTTCGCCGATCTTAGAAATCGTAGTTGCCATAATTCAAACCCTCCGACAAATCAACTTCGGTCCCGCGGCGCCGCCCTTGAGAAAAGCGTGCTGCACGGCCTGAACCTCGGACCCGCCGGGCGCTCAACTTAAACCCCGAATATCTCCCGCATCGTCCTCCGTGAAGGTCCGGTCGCGGCCTTCCCGGGTTTGTCGGGCTGGTCCGGCCGCTCTTCTTCATCAATGAGCCAGCCGTGCCAACCCGTCTCGCCGATGGCTTTCGCCAGCGCACGCAGCGGAAACTCTCCCTGGCCGAGGGGAACGGAAGACGCCGTCATGATAATCCCGAACGTGAAGTCCAAAAACCCGCGCCTGATGCTTTTCAAAAAAAGAGACTGCGGTCGGGTCGGCACGCCAGGCGTGCCCGATATCAAGCATGGAAAAAACCATTTTGGGATCCGTCTTCTCGAGCAGCCCCGACATCTCCGCCGAGCCATTGCGGAATTCCGGCTCATGATTGTGATATGCGAGCGTCACCCCGGCCTCCGCGCATCGCCGTCCCGCGACGTCGAGAAACCGCGCTTTCTCCTCCAGCGCGCTCGCGGGAAATTGGCCCGACGGAGACAACCCGCGGCTGCTGCAAACCAACGCGGCGGCTCCGAACGTCTTCGCTTGAGCCGCGAGCTTGGCAACCTCGGCGCCAGCCTTTTCCATTCCGGCATTCTCATAACGAGGGAGGCCCGTGTGGACCCCGATGCATTGGAGTCCCGTAGACTCGATCGCGGCGTGCGCTTGCGGCCAGCGTTCCAACTGCGGCTGCAGGAAACGAATATTAGTCTCGAAGCCCTCGAAATTCAGCTCCTTGATTTCCCGAAGCGCGGTGAGGAGCAGGTCGAAGCGTTTGGGATCGAGATTCCATGCATTGGTCTGGCATCCGGGCCGGGGGAGCCTGCGTTGACCGAATGCGCGCGCCGCGAGAAGACTCGCGGGAGCGGCCAGCAGTGTTCGCCGGCTCAAGGTTCGCAGTCTCATCAAATCTCCCTAGCCCCGCCCCGGCAAAAAGCGGCGGATACACACATCGTACGCCAGCGCGCCGATGACGCCGCCCACAAGAGGTCCCACGATCGGCACCCAGAAAACGAGGGAGCCATCGGTCAGGCCGTTATGTTTGAATCCGGCGGCGACGGTAAACAGGCGCGGGCCGAAATCGCGCGCGGGATTGATGGCGTACCCGTGCATCCCGCCAAACGACATGCCTATCGCGACCACAACCAGCCCGATCAGCAGCGGGCCGAGAACGCCCGGCGGCTGGTTGCGCTCGTCAATGATCGCGAAAATCAGGAGCAGCAGCAGAGCGGTCCCGATAGTCTGGTCCAGCAATCCGGCCGAAGGCAGCGCGGGAAAGGCCGGGAATGTCGTAAAGACGCTGGCCGTGTGCTCGAGACCTGGGTCGGCGGCGTGAAATGCCGGGCGGTAGTTCCAGAAAACAATAGCGGCCGCCACAAACGCCCCCGCGATCTGCGCCAGGCAATACGGCAACACCTTGCTCCAGGGAAAACCCCGAAAGATCGCGAGCGGCAGCGTAACGGCCGGATTCAAGTGCGCGCCGCTGATCTTGCCGGCGATATAAATTCCCATGGTCACGCCCAGCCCCCAGGCAATCGTGATGTTCGTATAGCCGCCGTTCACCACTTCCCCCGGCAATCCGTGTCCAAACAGGTTGACCATCGCCACGACGCCGTCGCCAAACAAGATCAGCACCAGCGTCCCAAGAAACTCCGCTGCGAGCTCCGCCGTGAGATTGGATTTCATGGATACAGCCCAGAGTACCAACCTTCTATAATCGGCAATGATGAAGCGCACGCTGTTGTGTCTGCTGTTCGCCGCGCTTGGCTTTGCGGCCCAGATACCCCGCCCCGAATATCCCCAGCCGCAGTTCGAGCGCGACGCCTGGATGAACCTCAACGGCCCGTGGCAGTTCGATTTCGACGACCAGAATGCCGGCTTGGCGCAGTCCTGGGCGGAAGGCTCGCACCGCTTTGGCCGAACCATAACGGTGCCTTTCTGTTTTGAGAGCAGGAACAGCGGCATCGGCGACGCATCATTCCACCCCTGGGCGTGGTACCGGAGGGAGTTCACCATCCCGCCGGAGTGGCGTGGCAACCGCGTGCTGCTCCATTTCGGGGCCGTCGATTACCGCGCCATGGTGTGGGTGAACGCGCATTTGGCCGGCAAACACGAGGGCGGCAACGTGCCATTTACGTTCGATATTACGGATTACCTGAAGCCCTCCGGTCCCAATACCCTGGTCGTTCGCGCCGAGGATCCTCCAACAGATCGCTACATTCCGCGAGGCAAGCAATACTGGGAGCCGAAATCGCACGGAATCTTTTATACCCGCACGTCCGGCATCTGGCAGACCGTTTGGCTCGAACCCGTGAACGACAGCTACGTCGAGAGCGTTCGCATTACGCCGGACATGGAGGGAGTCGCCTCCGTCCACGCCTATATTCACGGAAGCCAGCCGGATCTGGTGCTGCGCACGACGGTCCGCTTCGGCGGCCAGACGATCGCCACCACAACGGCCACGGCCGCTCAAGCCCGGGCCGGGACCGCCGTCTCCGTCGGCGAGCCGCGATTATGGTCGCCAAACTCGCCGCGACTCTACGACATCGCGTTTGAGCTGCTGAAAGGAGACCGCGTCCTCGACCGCGTTCGTTCCTACTTCGGATTTCGTACCATCTCGACCGATGGCCGCCACGTCCTGTTGAACGGCCGTCCGTTCTACCCCAAGCTGGTGCTCGATCAGGGCTATTGGCCGGAGAGCGTTCTCACGCCGCCCTCCGATGAGGCCATCCAATACGACATCCGCATGACCAAGGAAATGGGGTTCAACGGCGTTCGCAAGCACCAGAAGCTGGCGGACCCGCGCTATCTGTTTTGGGCCGACAAAATGGGTCTTTTGGTGTCGAGCGAGATGGCCAACGCGCAAGCGTTCGACGACCGCTACGTGGAGCGCTTCACCAGGGAATGGATGGCGGCGGTCGAACGCGACTATAACCACCCGTCCGTCTTTATGTGGGTCCCGATCAACGAGAGCTGGGGCGTCCCCAACCTCCGCGACCCGCGCCAGCAGAACCATCTCAAGGAGCTTTACGCCCTGACGCACGCGCTCGATTCGACGCGGCTGGTGGTCGACAACGACGGCTGGCAGCACACCAACATGACGGACCTGTTTACGCTGCACGATTATGCCCGCACCGGCGAGGCCCTGGCCGCCAAGTACAAGGATCTGGGCAAACCCGGAGCGGCGATCCCCAACGTCGGGCCGGGGTCGCTGGCCCCCGGGTACCAATACAACGGGACGCCTTTCCTGCTGTCGGAGTTCGGGGGAATCGCTTATATTCCGGCTGGACACGAGGTTCCCGCCGAAGCCTGGGGATACTCGGGCGTGGAGAAAAGCGACGCGGGCGCGCTCGAGCGCCTCAAAGGCTTGTACATCGGAATTTCCAATATTCCTGCATTCGTAGGGATATGCTATACCCAGCTAACCGACGTCGAACAGGAGATCAACGGGCTGATGACCTACGATCGCAAGCCCAAGTACCCGGCCGCCGCCATCCGCGAGATCAACGCGCTCGTGGGCGTCCGCTAGGCCGTATCGTTACGCCGAATTAATCCGTTCACAACGTATCGCGGAATAATTTCTGCACATCTAAAGGTCAGAAACGCAAAAGTCGATTGGCATTTTAGATTCGGTGCGATAAAGTTGAGATTCACGTCAACCAGGAATCACTGAATTAGAGAGCCGGTACTATGTCCGCCTTAGCCATTCAGGAGCTACCGCTCCGGTCCAGACATCTCGAAGAGGCGATTCCCCGTCCGGAATACCCTCAGCCCCAGTTTCAACGCGAAGAGTGGTTGAACCTGAACGGCTCCTGGGAATTCGAGTTCGACGACGACAACATTGGAATCGAGAACTATTGGGCGAACGGCGCGAAGGATTTCAGCCAGTCGATCCTGGTGCCGTTCTGCTTCGAGAGCCCCAGGAGCGGCATCGCCGATCCGGGGTTCCATCCTTACGTCTGGTATCGCCGCGTTTTCCTCCTGCCCGATGAATGGAAAGGGCGGCGCATCCTGCTGCATTTTGGCGCCGTCGATTATCGCGCCACGGTGTGGGCCAACGGCCGCTTGTGCGGGGAACACGAGGGCGGCCACACGCCCTTCAAGTTCGACGTGACCCCGTTTGTGCATCCCGGCCCGAATCACATCATCGTCCGCGTGGAAGATCCACCGCAGGACCGCTACATTCCCCGCGGCAAGCAGCATTGGTGTCAGAACTCTGAAAGCATCTTCTACACCCGGACGACCGGAATCTGGCAAACGGTCTGGATTGAGCCTGCGGGCGAAAGCTACCTCGACAAGGTACGTATCGACACCACTATCGACGGCGGCGTGACGTTTGACGCCAAAATTGGCAAGGGCGCGCCGGACCTGCATCTTCATGCCACGATCTCGTTTGAAGGGCAGGTGATCGCGACCGCCATGTCGCGCGTCGAAGGGTCGCAGGCGACGGCGGCGGCATTTATCCGCGATCCGCACTGGTGGTCGCCGAAGACGCCCAAGCTGTACGACGTCTCCTTCGAGCTGACGCGCGGTAACCGCACGCTCGACCGCGTCCACTCCTACTTCGGCTTCCGGCAGGTCTCGACGCAGGACGGAAAAGTGGTGCTGAACGGCGAGCCGGTGTTCCTGAAGATGGTCCTCGACCAGGGCTACTGGCCGGATTCGACCATCACGCCGCCGTCGGACGACGCCATCCGCTACGACATCGAGATGGTGAAGGCGATGGGTTTTAACGGCGTCCGCAAACACCAGAAGATCGAAGATCCGCGCTTTCTGTATTGGGCCGACCGCCTGGGCCTGCTGGTTTCGGCCGAGATGGCCAATGCCTACATGTTCGACGGCGAATCGGTCAGCCGGCTCACCCGCGAATGGATCGATGCCGTCGGCCGCGATTACAACCACCCCAGCATCATCATTTGGGCGCCTCTGAACGAGAGTTGGGGCGTGCCGAACGTTCGTGACGCGCGGCAACAGGCGCACATGAAGGCCATGTATATGTTGACCAAGTCGCTCGACTCGACGCGGCTCGTCATCGACAACGAAGGCTGGGAGCATACCGACTGCACCGACCTCTTCGCGGTCCACGATTATTCCCGCACCGGCGAGCTTTTCCACGATCGCTTCGCGAGCGTGCAGGAAGGCAAGATTCCCGTTCCGTTCCAGGGAAAGATGTTTCTTGCGCCAGGGTACGACTACAACGGATCGCCGATATTCTTATCGGAATTCGGTGGCATATCCTATGTCCCGCCCGATACGCGCGTGCCCGAGAACTCCTGGGGCTACGAAGGCATCGAGCGCAGCGAAACCGACACGCTGGAGCGCATCCGCGGCATCTATGAGGCCATTGCCAAGCTGCCCAAGATCATCGGCGTCTGCTACACCCAGTTAACCGACGTCGAGCAGGAAGTGAATGGCCTGCTCACCTACGATCGCCGCCCCAAGTTCGACGTCCACGCCATCCAGGCCATCAACAAACTCTTGCAGTAAGGTCAGTCCACGTATCTGGCCCTGCGCTTATCCGCTACGAGGATCGATAAACTGCATTCGAAGGCGAGCCGCTCGAAGCTCTCCAGCCCAAAGAAGATTGTCGTAGGAGAATCGCGTAAGATCGCATCATGGCAGAACGTATAGAGCGGCTCACCGTTGAAGTGGATGAAAATTCAGCACAGGTCCGGCTCGCGGAACGAGAGTAACGCAAGGCGGCGTCAAGCCGGACTGCGGCTGATAAGCGGCGTCGCGCGGGTGGACTTCTTCGAGATCGCCTAATTCTGCCGTTGCGCTGAGAACCGCTTTGGGCTTTGTCATTTCCAAGTCCCGGAAATCCGCCGCTTCATAACGATCATCGCAATTGCGCCGGCAAGAGACAGCGCCAGCGAAGCCGGCTCGGGCACAATTTGGGCCGCTCCTTGAATGACTCCGGCGGAAGGATCGAAGGCGCCTATTCCGCTAGTCTTGCCTGTCGATAAGTCGATGGTTGCGATCTGATTCGTCAGATCATTAAATTCATACGAGGCGCCGTTGACAGCGACTGCGCCACCTATTCCCAGATCGGTGGGACCAATGCCGGTGGCAAGCCCCGTCGCGGGGTCGATCTGGTACAACTCGGGCGGGACCACGACGCTGGCAATTGACAGGGTATTGGGATCGAAAATAAAAGCGTCGTATGTTGCGTAGAGCTTTCCCCCCGAGCCCCAGATGGCCTCATCCGCGAAGTCCAGCGTTCCATCGGGGTTTTGGAAACCGAGGACAAAGGGGCTGGCGGGAAGTCCCGTATGTTGCGAGAGCAGCGTTGCCGCGCCGGTCAGGGGATTGATGACATAAAGGTTGTTTTGGAAGTCGGTTGCATAGATTTTTCCATGCAGGCCGCCCAGAGAGAAGGCCGATGTGGGGCCGCAGGAGGGGGCGGGGATCACGCAATTGCCCAAGCCGGTCGGGCCGATCCGCGTGGGGACGCCGGTTGCGGGGTTGATGGAGTCCAGATTGCCGGCATAGGTTAACGACACCAGGGATCCATTCGGCCCCTGAGCGAGGCCAAAATAGCCGTCCGGTTCGCCGGGACCAATTTGCTGAAATGCCCCTGTATTCAGGTCGACCGTGCCGAATTGCCCGCCGCCGAGTCCCAAGGCCCCGCCGGCGCCGGCTACGTAGACGAAATTATCGGCGTTGGCTGACCCTGCAAGCGTGGCGAGCGCCGTAGCAAGCATGAGGGCGCCTGAGAGCGAAGCGCGAGCCAGAATCGTTTTCATCGAAAGTCTCCTTTTGGGTTTTGCTGCCAGCCGTCGCGCGGGCTGATGCCGCTCTCGGTCGGCTTCAACCTCCAGGCGCAAATCGCGTGGAAAAACTTTAAGGGAACCGAAAAGACTTTTCAGCGATTCTCGTTTTGCGGGTCGCCGAGCTCCGCTAACAGCCACGCGCGCGCCAGTCTCCAGTCGCGGAGAACGGTCTCGGGGGAGGCCTTGATGACTTCCGCGGTTTCCTCCACCGTCAGTCCCGCAAAGAAGCGCAGCTCGACGACCCGCGCTTTACGCGCATCCAGATTTGCCAGCGCGTTCAATGCGTCATCGAGCGCGATCAGCTCGCGCGCCCGGCCAGACCCGATATCGGGGACTTCGTCCAGGTTCAGACGCTGCATCGCGCCGCCGCGCTTGGCCGCCATACGCCGGCGCGCCCGATCCAGCAGAATGCGCCGCATGATCCGCGCCGCGATGGCGTAGAAGTGGGCGCGATGCTGCCAGTCGACATTCGTGACGTCGATCAGTTTCAAATAGGCTTCATGGACCAGGTCGGTCGTTTGAACGGTTCTCCCCGGCGCTTCATCCCGCAGGAAGTGCCCGGCGATACGCCGCAGCTCCTCATAAACGCGAGGCGTCAGCCGGTCCAAGGCGGTCTGGTCGCCGCACGCCCAGGCGCGAAGAAGCTGCGTGGTTTCCGAGCATTCCGCGTCGGGCATGGGCTTGAGGAGAGGCTTGCGACGATTATTATCCCACCGCCGCCGGAAAATTCCTTGCGGTCCGTTCCGGTTTTCGTCTCGACTTTGCGCCTGTTAGAGCGAAGGCAGCAACGATGCGGCCGGCCGTGCCTTTATTTGCGGGCCGCGTATATCCGAATTATGATTGGGGACTATGATGCCGGAGCGCTGGCGGCGCATTGAAGAGCTTTACAACTCGGCGCGCGAGCACGGTTTGGCCGTGCTGGAGGGCAGCGATCCCGAGATCCGGCGCGAAGTTGAAAAGCTGCTGGC
Source organism: Bryobacterales bacterium (assembly GCA_963838885.1). GTDB lineage: Bacteria > Acidobacteriota > Terriglobia > Bryobacterales > Bryobacteraceae > JAICMB01. The sequence goes on from CAWITB010000014.1 coordinate 16,572, forward strand.
GCAAGAATCGGACGGCGCGATTCTGGATCGGCCCATAGCGGATTTGCTGCAGGAAATCACGGTCACGGGCACGGCAGCCGGCGGATCCTTGGATTTAGCGGGCCGTACTATTTCTCATTACAAAATCCAGGAGGAGCTCGGCGCAGGCGGCATGGGCGTCGTATACAAGGCATTCGACACCAAGCTCGGCCGCTTTGTGGCGTTGAAATTTCTGCCGTCGCATCTCTCCCACGACAGCGCGCGGAGGAAGCAGCTCAGCGAGGAAGCCCGCGCGGCGTCGGCGTTGGATCATCCCAATATCGTCGTGGTCTATGACATCGACGAAACCCCCGGCGAGGACGTGTTCATCGCCATGGCATTTCACGAAGGCGTCACGCTGCGGGAGAAGTGCCGCAAGGGGTTGTCCACCGCCGAGGCTTTGAAGATTGCCCGGCAGATCGCATCGGGACTGGCCAAGGCCCACGAACACGGTATTGTCCACCGCGATATCAAGCCCGGCAACATCATCGTCGCGAAGGATGGTATTGCGCGCATCATCGATTTCGGTTTGGCGAAATCCAGCGATGCCACCGATCACGGTGGACGGCGCCGCGAGAGGCACTCCGCTCTACATGTCTCCCGAGCAGGCCTCCGGCAAAGCCGTCGATTTCCGCACGGACCTGTGGAGCCTCGGCGCGGTCCTCTACGAAATGCTCGCCGGGACGTCCGCCCTTTCCCGGGGATTCGCAGCTTCAGGTACTGCATGCCGTGATGTGGAACGACCCGCCGCGCCTGCGCGAGGTTCGGCCCGACCTTCCCGCCGCCATCGATGCCATTGTTTCGCGGGCGCTTCAAAAGGATCCGGCCAAGCGATATCAGTCCGCGGCGGATATGGAAAACGATCTGACCGCCGCTCTTATGGCTCTGGATGCGCCTCCCGAGCATGTCCGTATGCGAGCCATCTACGCCATTCCGGCGGCGGCGCTCCTCTTGCTCGCGGCCGGTCTGTCGGTTTGGTTCTATCAACGTTCCGAGAAACGTCATTGGGCGCGCGAGCAGGCGATCCCGGAAATCGGCAGGTTAAAGAATCGGAATAAAGCGCTGGCCGCATTTCGTCTGCTGCGGGAAGCGCAAAAGGCGCTGCCCGGCGATCCCCAACTTGCTCAACTCGCCGGGGAAGTCGCGCACGCCGTTTCCGTGCGATCGACGCCCCCGGGAGCTACCGTGGAAATCAAAGATTACCTATCGCCGGACGACCCCTGGTTTCCGCTGGGGACGACTCCTCTGAACAATGTCAAAATTCCCAACGGCTACCTGCGCTGGCGCGTTGCGAAGCCCGGCGTGGGAGAGTTCGTCGGCGCTCCCATTACCGAGGACATCCATGGGTTCGTTCCACGGTTCAACTTCCCGCTGGATGCCGCCGCCAAAGCCCCGCCGGGAATGGCCGCTGTGCCGGCGGGCCAATACTTCACCATCGTCTGGTCCCTGGGAGACCTCGGGCCCTACGATCTTCCCGCGTTCTATATCGATCGATTCGAGGTGACGAACCGGCAATATCAGGAGTTTGTCGATAAAGGCGGCTACCAGAAGCGCGAATACTGGAAGGAGAAGTTTCTTCGCGACGGGAAGGAACTGAGCTGGGACCAGGCCATGGATCTGTTGCGCGATTCCACTGGCAGGCCGGGGCCCGCGACATGGCAGGCCGGGCATTATCCCGCCGGACAGGCGGATTATCCGGTGGGGGGCGTGAGCTGGTACGAGGCCGCGGCATACGCGGAATTCGCCGGCAAGAGCCTGCCGGTAATCGCGCAGTGGTTTCGGGTGGCCCCAAGCGCCGTCGCCAAATACATCACGCCGCTCAGCAATTTTTCGGCTTCCCCGGCCCCCGTGGGCAAATACCAGGGCCTCGGACCGTTTGGGACCTACGACATGGCCGGCAATGTGGCGGAGTGGTGCCGCAACGAATCGGGCGGCGGCGCCCGCTACCTTCTGGGCGGAGGTTGGAACACCGAGACTAATGAATATTTCGAGCCCGGAGGGGCGCTGCCGTTCGTTCGCACCGCGAACAACGGCTTTCGCTGCGTGCGCAATACCGCCGCCTTACCCCCGGAAACGTTGGCCGAACGGCGCCAAACGATTCGAGATTTTTCCAAAGCTAAGCCTGCATCGGACGAGGTCTTCGGGGTTTACAAGGCCATGTACGCCTACGACCGCACGCCCCTGAATACGAAACCGGAAAGCGTCGCGCAGGATTCGACGGACTGGCGCAAGGAGAAGGTCACGTTCGATGCGGCCTACGGGAAGGAGCGCATGGCGGCGTACCTGTTCCTGCCCGCGCATGTGCGGCCGCCCTACCAGACAGTCGTATTCTTCCCCAGCGCGCGGGTCCTGGATCTTCCCAATAGCGAGACGCTCGGCGATATGAAATTTATCGATTTCGTGATCCAGAGCGGGCGCGCGGTGTTGTATCCGGTCTATAAAGGCACGTACGAACGGCCTGCTCCGCCGGCGGAACCCGATACTGTGGCCGGCCGCGAGACACTGATCCAGGACTCGAAAGATGTGGGGCGGTCGATCGATTACCTGGAGACCCGCCCCGATATCGACCGCAACCGGATCGGGTACCTGGGCGTCAGCATGGGCGCCGCGCATGCCGTGTTCTTTGCCGCGATGGAAGACAGGCTAAAGGCCGTGGTCATGCTGGATGGCGGATTCTACAATGAGAAGCCGCTCCCGGGGGCGGACGCGGTCGATTTTGCGCCGCGCCTGAAGGCGCCCACGCTGTTAATCTGCGGAAAGTTTGACTTCGTTTTCCTGGGCAAAGACGCACTGGTTCACATGCTTGGCGCGCCGGCAGCCGACAAGAGGGTGGTCATGCTCGACACCGCTCACGACGTCTCCGAGCAGCGTCCCGACATGGTCCGGGAGGTGCTGGCGTGGTTTGACAAGTACTTCGGAAAGGTCAACTGAAAGGCGACGGAGGTTGACACTATTTATTTTAGTGTTGAGTTTTATTGTAGTGAATTTATAATTTAATTAAGTTAGAAGTAAAAGAAATATAAGTGATAAAAAAAGCTGCTGCAATACTCAGTCCACGTACTTGGGCTGGCCGGCGAGCCGCGTTCGGCCTGTTAACACCTGGGTGGTCGCAGCGTCCGCCGCCCCGCTGAAGCCCGGCTGCTTTCCCCCAATCGAAATTTCTACCGCGCCCGGCTCGACCACGCGACGGTTATCGGCTCCAATGGTCGATAACTGCCGCGCCGAAAGCGTAAACTCCACCACCTTCTTCTCTCCCGGCCGCAGCGCCACCCGCTCAAAGCCCTCCAGCGATCGGATCGGAACAGACTCTTCCGCCCCGCGATGACTCAAGTACAACTGCATCACCTCCTCGCCCGCGCGCTCGCCCGCATTCGTAACCTCGACCGAGACTTTCAAATCGGCTCCCGTCCCAACCCGCTCCGGAATGCGCAGATTCGCGTAGGAGAAGCGCGTATAGCTCAGGCCATAGCCGAACGGATAAAGCGGCTCGCCACGGAAGTAGCGGTACGTCCGCCCTTCCATGTTGTAATCCTCAAACGGAGGAAGCTTATCCTCCGACTTGTAGAACGTTACGGGCAGGCGGCCGGCCGGATTATGTCGCCGAACAGCGCGTCGGCCAGAGCAGTCCCGCCGGCCTGTCCGGGATACCAAAGTTCGATGATCGCCGACACATGATCGCGCGCCCAGTTCACCGCCACCGCGCTCCCGTTCAGCAGCACCAATACGACCGGCTTGCCCAACGCCGCCACCCGCTTCAATAAATCTTCCTGCACGCCCGGGATCGCCAACCTCACCCGATCCCCGCCCTTAAATCCCTCCACCTGCACCTTCATCTCTTCGCCCTCCAGGCGCGGCGAAAGCCCCAGAAACATCAGGACAACGTCGGCCTGGGCGGCAATCTTCAGCGCTTCGGCCGCCTCGTCCCGCGCGGCGGCGCCCAAACCAGCCGAATATTGGCGTTCCCATGCACTTCATGAAAATCGACTCGCAGCGCATACATCTTCCCCGCCTCCAGATCCACGGGCGAGTAATCGTAGGTGCTCTCATGAACGCTATAACGATGCGCCATCCGCTTGCCGTCCAGGTAAACTTCATATCCGTTCAGGCCCGTCGCTCCCAACTCGTATTTGCCGCTGACCGGCGCCCTCAGGTACCCCGTCCAGCGCACGCCGAAATTGTCGTCGTCCATGTCCGCCCGCGGCGCCGCATCCCCCCAGTTGAAATCGATCCGCGGGTCTACGCGCGTAAACAGCGCGTGCGAACAGCGCGCGGCGGCATCGCGGCCGTGTTGAAATACTCGCCCGTCAGTCCATTGGGGCCCCGCTCGCCGGTGAATAGCGCCGACGGCGGCACGGTCTCAAAAGTCGGCATCCCCTCCGCCACATCGCAGCCCCGCGCATAAAGGACGCGCATGCCGTTCCCCACTTTTCTCCGGATGCCCGAAAGCGGCGTAACCGGATGCGACGGCTCGCCGTTGTAGTTGCCCAGCAGCGACTCCACCGAATCCGCATTCGGCCCGATCACCGTAATCGTCTTCAAATCCCGGCGCAGTGGCAGCGCGCCGCCCTCGTTCTTCAGCAGCACGATCGATTTGCGAGCCGCCTCCAGCGCCAGCTCGCTGTGCGCCGGACTATCGTTTACCTCATACGGAATCTTCGTCCAGCGAACCGTTTCGGGCGGGTCGAACATCCCCAATTCGAATCGCACCGTCAGCAATCGCCGCACCGCCCTATCCACGTCCGCCTCCGCCAGCAGCCCCTGCCGCACCGCCGGAACGATATTTTTGTACTCCATCCCGCAATCGAGATCGGTACCGGCCTTCACCGCCATCGCGACACCTTCAACAGCATCGGGCGCAGCCTTGTGCGTGCGATAAATATCGCCAATGGCCCCGCAATCGGAAACCACGTAACCCGCGAAGCCCCACTGCCGCCGCAAAATATCTCCCAACAGCATGGTATTGGCGCAAGCCGGCGCGCCATCCACGCTGTTGTAAGCGCACATCACCGATCTCGCCCCGCCCTGCCGCACCGCGGCCTCGAATTGCGGTAAATACGTCTCGCGCAGATCGCGCTCGCTCACCCGCGCGTCGAAAACATGCCGCGTCGGCTCCGGACCGCTGTGTACGGCGTAGTGCTTGGCCGTCGCGATCGTCTTGAGGTAGCGCGGATCGTCGCCCTGCATCCCTCGTATGAACTCGACCGCCAACCGGCCGCTCAGATACGGATCTTCCCCATACGTCTCCATCCCGCGGCCCCAGCGAGGATCGCGAAACAGGTTAATATTCGGAGTCCAAAACGTGAGCCCCTGGTAAATCCCGCGCTTCCCGCGCCTGACAAACTCCTGGTGCTTGGCCCGCGCTTCGTCCGAGATCGCGGTTGCAATCCGAAACATCAGCCCCGCATCCCAGCTCGCCGCCATGCCGATCGGCTCCGGAAAAACCGTCGCCACCCCGGCGCGCGCCACCCCGTGCAGACACTCGTTCCACCAGTTGTATGCGGGAATGCCGAGCCGCGCGATCCCCGACGATTCGCTCAGCATCTGCGACGCCTTCTCCTCGAGCGTCATGCGCGCAAGCAGATCCTCGACACGCTTCTCAACCGCCTGGCCCGCCGGCGTCTCGACCTTCAACTGCGCGATTGTCACATGGGAGAAAATCGCGGTCTCGAGCACGTTGGCGTCATGCGAGCAAACCCCCAACCCGACGTACACCGGATCGGCCAGCGCAACCGTGACCGGTCCCGCAGGCTTCCAATCCTCTCCCGCCTTGGCCGCAAACATCGTGAATTGGTTCCCGCTCCGCACTATGCGAATGCGGTCCGGGGCCGTCACCTCCGATCGGACTTCCTCCGTCATTGCGCCGGCTGACGGGCGGAACTGCAGCGCCGTCAGTCCGCTGCCGTGGAGCGCGGCATCGGCATAGGCGGAATCCGCATCGAGTTTCTGGCGCACCAGCAATACCGCCTTGCGATGCTCCACCGCGCCGGCGCCCAAAAAGCGCACGTCCGCCGTGATCGTGACATCGCCCGATATCCTCTTCCAGACGAATTGAAAGGCGTCGGCCTTCGCCCACATGTTCGCGCCGCCGCCAGTCACCTTGTATTCTCCGGTGGCGGGGTCGAACGAGGCCGCGCCGCTTTTGGCGTGTCCCCCACGTCCGTGTGTCCCTCAAAAATGCCGAGCGTCTGGCCGGAGCTGCTGACCCAAGCGCAGGCGCACAATCCCAGGACCACCAAAAAACTTCTCATCATGTCATATTACGTAAGAATGCGGCGGACGACTTCGAGGCTTACGTTACGGCCCGAAATAACCACGACAGTGGGCGTCGAAACCGTCCCCACCTTGCCCGCCAGACAAGCGGCAATCGTGACAGCGGCCGATGGCTCGATCAGATACTGATGCTCGGCCAACATCCAGCGCACCGCGGCGTAAATCTCCTGTTCGGAGACGAGCGCCACGCGTGCAATGCGCGCGCGCAGAATTTCGAACGGCAACAGGCCGACCCCGCCCTCGACTCCGCCCGCGACAGTGTCGATGGCCGGCAGTCGCGTAATCGCGCGGCCGGCTTCGAGCGACGCCTGCAGGCCGGGCGAGAGTTCGTGCTGGCATCCGATCACGAACGATTCTGGAAGCTTCTCGCCCACGTGAAAAGCGAAACCCGCGGGAAGACCACCGCCTCCCACCGGAAGGATGAACGTCCGCGCATCGGGAGCTTGTTCCAGAACCTCCACCGCCACCGTCCCGCCATTTCCCGCCATGATCGCGACGTCGTCGAACGCCGAAATGAACGGCTTCCCTTCGACTCGCGCCATCTCCAGCGCCCAGATTTGCGTGTCGTCGTAGCCGCGATATTCGGATAGACGAACGTCCGCGCCGAGCGCCGCCATGCCTTCGTACTTGGCCCGGTCCACCGAGCTTGGTACGCAAATGGTTGCTCGAATGCCGAGTTCGCGCGCGGCATAGGCGACCCCCTTGCCGTGATTGCCCGCCGAGCAGGTCAGGATTCCCGGCGCGCGTTCGGCATCCGTTAAGCGAGACAATCGGAACCACGCGCCGCGAATCTTGAACGACCCGGTCAGTTGCAGCGATTCCAGCTTCAGCCACACCGGCACGCCCAACAGGGCTGCCAGTTTCGGCGACGGCTCGACCGGCGTGCGCCGTATCTTTCCCTCGAGAAACGCCGCTGCCTCGACGATTTGCGCGCGGAGTTGCGCCTCCAAATCCGATGATAGACTGAAAACCATCATGCTGCCGCGCATCACGCTCCTGCTATGCCTTGGATTCCCGCTCGCCGCTCAGCAAAGGCCTCTCACGCACCAGGACTACGATGCGTGGCGCGGCATCCGCACACCGCATTTCTCGCGAGACGGTAAATTCCTCGCTTATGCATTGTTTCCACAACAAGGCGACGGAGAATTCGTCGTCCGGAATCTCGCGACGGGGAAAGAGTGGCGCGAATCGTGCGGCCAGACGCCGCCGCCGCCCAGGCCGGATTATTCGCTTCCCGAAGAAGCCCCGCCGCAGCCGCGCGGCATTACGATTGCATTCACCCGTGATTCGAAGTTCGTCGCGTTCTCGATCTTCCCGCCGGATGCCGAAGTCGAAAAAGCCAAGCGCTCCAGAAAAAAGCCGGACGAAATGCCCAAGAACGGCCTGGGTATCTTGAATCTCGCGACCGGCGCCGTGAAGCGGGTTGAGCGTGTCAAGAGTTTTCAGGTTCCGGACGACGGCGCCGATATCATCGCATGGCTCCACGACCCCGCTAAGGCTTCAGACAAGGTTTCGACGATGGTGCTCTACGACGCCGCTGCCGCCTCGGAGCGAAAGATCGACGGAGTATCCGAATTTGCGCTCAGCAAGGACGGCAGAACGCTGGTGTACGCCGCGAACGGCGTTTATGCCTTGGATACGACTGCCGGGACGCCCGCCGCAACCCTGGCCGCCTCGCCCGGAAAATACGCGAAGTTGACCTGGGATGAGCGGCAGAACCAGCTCGCGTTTTTGGAGGACGGCGGCAATCTGTACTTATGGGATCGCCGCGGGGCCGCGGCATCGCAAGTAGCATCGTCCGGCGCGCCCGGACTTGAGCCCGGATTCGTCATCAGCGGCAAGGCCAACCTTGCATTTTCAAAAGACGGCCAGCGCATTTTTTTCGGCTGCGCCCCCGCGCCCAAGGCCGCTCCCAAAAAGGACGACACGCCGGAGGACGAGAAGGTCTCGTTCGACCTGTGGGCGTGGAACGACGATTATATCCAGCCCATGCAGAAGGTCCGCGCGGCGTCGGAGCGCACGCGCACCTACCGCGCCGTCTATGACATCGCAAACAAGAAGCTGCTGCAGTTGGCCGACCCCGCGATGTCCGAGTTGACGCCCAGCGATGACGGCGAGTGGGCCATCGGTAGCGACGACCGCGAATATCGCCGCATGATCGAGTATGACACCCGTTATCGCGATGCGTTCCTCGTCAACACCCGCGACGGCTCGCGTAAGCTGCTGGCGAAGAAGCACACCGGAAGCGTGAGCTGGTCGCCCGACGGTAAGTATGCGCTCCTGTTCGACGGCCACGATTGGGACGCCATCTCCGTCCCCGAGCGCAAGACCGTCAACCTGACGTCGAATCTCGGCGTTCGCTTTTGGAACGAAGAGCACGATGTCCCCGGAACGCCCGCGCCGTACGGTCCGGCTGTATGGACCAAGGATGGGAAATGGGTTCTGGTCGACGATCACTTCGACATCTGGCGAATCGCGCCGGACGGCAGCATCGCTAGGAATCTCACCGTCGGGTACGGCCGCAAGAATCGCCTCATGTTCCGTTACGTCCGGCTCGATACCGACCCGCACGACCGCGGCCTCGATCCTTCAAAACCGCTGCTGCTCCGCGCCGAAAGTTACGACACGCACGACAGCGGCTTTTTCCGCGCCGATGTCGGCGTTGACGAACCGCCTCGTAAGTTGCTATTTGCGGCCAAGAACTTCACCGCTCCCATCAAGGCCAAAGATGCCGATGTGCTGGCGCTCACCGCCTCCACTTTCAACGAGTTTCCGGACCTGCAAGTCACGGACATGAGCTTCCGCGACCTTCGCAAAGTCAGCGACGCCAACCCGCGGAAATCGCAGTTCCTATGGGGCTCGGCCGAGCTGGTTCACTTCAAAAATGCCGACGGCGTCCCGCTCAGCGCAACCCTGTACAAACCGCAGAATTTCGATCCCAAGAAGAAATACCCGCTGATCGTCTACATCTATGAGCGGCTATCTCAAAACGTCCACGCCTTTATTGAGCCGCGGCCCAGTCACAATATTAATCCAACTTTTTACGTCAGCAACGGCTACCTCGTGCTGGAGCCCGATATCGTCTACACCGTCGGTTATCCCGGCCAGAGCGCACTGAAATGCGTGCTGCCCGCAGTGCAGTCGATCGTGGATCTCGGCTTCGTCGACGAGAACGCCATCGGAATACAAGGGCACAGTTGGGGCGGCTATCAGATCGCCTATATGGTCACGCAAACAAAACGTTTTCGCGCCGTCGCGGCGGGCGCGCCCGTCGCTAACATGACCAGCGCCTACGACGGTATCCGCTGGGGGCCGGGTCTGCCGCGCCAGTTCCAGTACGAAAAAAGTCAGAGCCGCCTCGGCGGTTCGTTATGGGAATATCCGCTGCGCTACATCGAAAATTCCCCGCTCTTCCAGGCCGATCGGGTGCAAACGCCAATCCTGATGATTCACAACGACGCCGACGACGCAGTACCTTGGTACCAGGGGATCGAATACTACATGGCCCTGCGACGTTTGGGCAAACCGGTGTATATGTTCTCATACAACGGCGAGCCGCACGGTTTGCGCAAGCGCGCCAATCAGAAAGACTATACCGTGCGGCTCCAGGAGTGGTTCGACCATTTCCTGAAGGGAGCGCCGGCTCCGGACTGGATGGAGCACGGCATTCCCTATATTCAGGCGCATCCCGCGGGCCGCGCCGAGGCGGAATCGACGGATATTCCGTGATGCGCGCCGCGCTTCTTCCGATTCTCGCGCTTGCGTTTGCTTTAGTGGTATGGTGCGCCACGGCGCAAGACGCCAAGTATGTATTCACGAATATCGACATTCCCGGGCATACAGCACGGACGCGACGGCGATCAACAACCAAGGCCAGATCGTTGGCTGCTACACGCTCGCGCTTGGCGGCGCATCACATGGTTTTCTGCGCCAGCCGGACGGGTATTATAGCTTCTACGATGCGCCTGGCAGCGTGATGACCTGTGCGCTCGGCATCAACGATGCCGGCATAATTGTGGGGGAGTGGTCGCCCGGCCTCAGCGCCGCTCACAGTAACGGCTTTATTCGAAGCGCGGATGGCGCATTCACCACCGCCGATCCTTTCGGGAGTACGAGCGCCACAATCACAAGTATTTCCGGCGCCGGCGACATGGTTCTGAACGCATCGATCCAATTTCCGTTCAACGCGACCCTGCTCGAAACCGCGAATTTAACCACGTACCAGGCCATCACGGTACCCACGGCAATCGAGGCATTCGTGTTCGGCATCAACAACGAGCGCGAAATCGTGGGAGGAGTTTATACGCCCAATACGGGCAGCCCCAGTTTTCTTGTCGAGCAAGCTTTCCGGCTCTCCTTCGACACCGGCGCCGCCGTAATCTTCAGCGTTCCGGGGAGCAGCTCCGCGACCGTTGCCGATGCCGTGAACAACCGCGGCGATATTGTGGGCTACTACGGGACGGGCGTGGATGGCGAACAACGAACCCACGGATTACTGGTCGACCGCCGCGGCGGTTTCGTCGCAATCGACGGGCTTGGCAATAATGGCACGGTCCTGACCGGTATCAACGATGCAGGCCAGATCGTCGGCAGGGCAGCGGCGCACGCTTTCCTGGCGGACCCCATCGGCCGGATCACGCCGGGGCCGATTCGTGAAAGCTGGCGATAGCCTCGTTCTCATCGCCGTAAACCTTAAACACGGTATCGAGGCGGGTGATGCGGAGGACGTCCGCGACGCTCTTACGGGCGTTCAAAAGCTTCAGATCGCCTCCCGCTTTTTTCACGAGCTGGTAGCTGCCGATCAGCTCGCCCAAACCGGCGGCGCTGTCCATGTGCGTGACATCGGCGAGGTTGAGGAGAATATCGCTGCGTCCTTCGGCAACCAGATTGGCGATGCAGCTTCGGATCACTCCCGCCGCGTCGCCGAGCGTGAATCTGCCGCTGAGATCGACTATCGCGACGCCGCTCGCCTCCCGCACCTTCGCCGTGCAAGCCATCGAATGTCAGTCTAGCAACGCGCACGCGTTCCCGCCA
>CAWITB010000015.1:0-267491 GCA_963838885.1 Bryobacterales bacterium
CCACACGTTTCGGCTCGGGCATAGCGTCGCCAAAGTGCTGGGCGTGCTGGCGCTCCTGTGCCCTTGACGCCGGCGCGGCTCAAGGATGGCCGCGCCGGCTACCGGCTTGCTGTGGGCGCTCTCGTACTTCTTCTGGCGCCGCCAGACGGGTGCGAGAAGGCGGTAGTGGGTCAAGTTTATTTTCCGCTCTGAAGCTCGCGGTTTTCTTGGAGCCATAGTGATAGGATGCAAACGTGCCGACTCTAACCACCATTGCGCCCTTTTTTGTCGTAGACGATCTCCAGGCAAGTCTTGACTTTTATCGCTCCAAGCTGGGCTTTGAGATCGCCTACACAGGCGGAGGAAATGGAGACGGCGAAGATTTCTGGGGTATCGTGCAGCGCGATAGCGTAATGATCATGCTCAAGGCCATCACGCCTGAGATTCATCCCCAGCCAAATCATTCCCGCCATGAATGGGCTCGCTGGGATGCGTACGTTCACACTTGCGATCCCGACTCGCTTTATTCGGAGTACGTCGCGATGCCGTACCCATGCACCGCCCACTTGTGGACACCAGCGACGAGCTTCGAGCGTTCGAGATCATCGACAACAGCGGGTATGTGATCTGCTTCGGACGGCCGCAAAACTCCTAGCGCGGCGCCGCGTAAAGGCCCAGCGGATGGCCGCCCACCAGGACGGAATTCGGATCTGAGTTCGGCCACACAAGGCTGAGCGCAATGCTGCCCTCACCGGCTTCCTGGGTTGAAATTTACAAAGCTCGGCTTGCAGGCCTAACAGCCCGTGTCTAAAAACACTTCCAACCAGAAATGTTTTGGCTTAGAATCAGGCATGGCCATGGGGACAAGGCGAGACCGGGAACAGCAGGAAGAGCTGTTTTACGCGACTGAACAGGTCGAGACGCCAGGGCATCCGTTTTATGAAGAGCTGAACCGGGTGCTGGACCGAGCTGGGTTCGATGCGTTCTGCGAACGGGCGTGCGCCAAGTTCTATCACTCCAAATTGGGGCGACCGTCGATGGCGCCGGGCGTATACTTCCGTACCCTGCTCATCGGGTTCTTCGAAGGGATCGGCAGCGAGCGCGGCATTGCGTGGCGCGTGTGCGACAGTCTGAGCTTGCGGCGCTTTCTCAAGTACGGTCTGGCCGAAGCGACGCCGGATCACGTGACTATCTCGCGGACGCGGCGGCTGATCGATGAGGAGACCCATCAGGCGGTGTTCACGTTCGTGCTGGGGGAAGTCGCCAAACGAGGACTGCTGAAGGGGAAAACAATCGGCATCGACGCAACGAGCTTGGAGGCCAATGCAGCGATGAAGTCGATCGTGCAGCGTGACACGGGCGAAAGTTACATGGAGTATTTGCGGCGGCTGGCCAAAGAAGCGGGCGTGGAAGCCCGTGACGAGGAACTTCGGCGGGCCGATCGGAAGCGCAAGAAAAAAGCATCGAATGAAGAATGGAAGAACCCGCACGACCCGGACGCGGAAGTCACCAAGATGAAGGACGGCGCGACGCATTTTGCCTACAAAGCCGAGCAGGCGGTCGATCTCGACACCGGCGCGATCGTGGCGATTACAACGCACCCCGGAGCTACTGGCGACACTACATCGGTCGAAACCACGCTGCCGGAGGCGGGCTTGGCGATCGCGAACCAGATCGATACGCCTACGGCGGAAGGTCAGTACAAGGTTCACGTGGAGGGCTTGCAGGAGGTGGTGACGGACAAGGGATACCATAGCGACGCCAGCCTGCAAGCCATCGCTGCAATGGAAGTGCGAAGTTACATTCCGGCTCCTACGCAGAAACGGAATTGGGAAGGCAAGCCGGACGCCAAGGCCGCATTTCTCGCCAATCAGAGGCGCGTAACGGGCGAACGCGGCAAGCGGCTCCTGAAGCGCCGCGGCGAATTCCTGGAGCGGCCGTTTGCGCATCAGTATGAAACCGGCGGACTGCGCCGAGTGCATGTGCGCGGATTGAAAAACGTCGCCAAGCGAGTGCTGCTGCAAGCGGTCGCTTTCAATCTGGCGCTGATCCTGCGGTCCTTCACCAAAGCTGGAACCCCGCGGGGCTGGGCCGAGCGGCATTGGACGCGTTTTCGAGTCGCTTTTTGCTTATTCTCGGCTCTGGATGGCTACCGAACGATTGCTGCGCCGACCTCCAGCCAAGATTCACCGATCGTCCGATTTCAAGGGCATCGTCATTCCGCACGCCTCGGTGGCCTTCCTCGGACTCGCTCCTCAAAAATGGCGGTTTAGACACGGGCTGCTAAGGAGCCGGTTGCTCGTTCGATCACGCCCGTCGAGAAGAACCACGAATCCGGCGAGACGAGGCTAACAAGAACGCGGCCGGAACGGCTGATGTTAGATGATCCAAACCTCGCATCGTTGAATGAGTACGGCTCTTGATGCGAATCTCCTGGCCGGGTCCGCCGTTCAACGGCGTTCGCACCAGCCGCAGTCTCCTCATCGGGCGTGGCTGCGAGGTGAGCGACGAGTCCCTTATCGAACACCATACGCCGCACGGACAAGCTCCCCTGGCAGCACCTTAAAAGTTACCTCGCGGCCCAACCGTAAGTCGCGCGCGCGATAAACTTTCGCCCATGCCACCAGCTCCGATGAGCTCGAGAATTTTTATAGGGTCCGAGATTAATCCCCCAGCAAGAGACACGGCTGGTCTGTCAATTGTAGCGCGCAGAGGTGTTCGAATCGCACTTACTCGGAAGTTGGGCTGAGTCTGCTTCGAAGAAGTTCTGCGCCCGGATGGCGCGCCACTCGGAAGTCGGCCATATAGAGGGCCAGTAGCCAATTGAGCGCGCGAGAGCGACACTGCGACATGAACTACGCCCCGTCTGGCCGAAGTGGAACGTCGACTTCAGCATGGGTTTCGGAAATGAGCGAGCGATGTCCTCACTCTTTTGCCGGCAGCTATAGAAGCTGAAATTGGTTCAGTCGCTTCGCCTTCCTATCAAAGGTAAGCGTAGCCGTGCATCCCGCCCACTCGCCAAGCGCCCCAATAAGGGCGTCCGAGAAAGATCCGACTCCTGTCTTGAGAGCGATCATTGCGCTGAAGGCTTCTTGTTCATTTTGAACGCAAAGGGTATCGGCTTGCAGGATGCGCTCGACAGCCGCGGCGATTTCATGATTCGACAGGCTGTAAACGCGATCGAGCACCCAGACGATTTCGACCATGGTGACAAGACTGATAAAGCCAGGGCGCGCTTCTGTCAGGTGACGCTCGATAATCTGCGTAGCCCGCGGCGCCTGAATGGCGTCATCCTGCGCGAGGTAGCGCACAAGAACGTTCGTATCCAGACCGATCATCGGCGTCTTGCGCCTGTCCGCCGTTGACGGCGCCGTCACTGATCGCAGTCTCCATATCGTTGAGAGAAGCCCGCCGGCGAGGCTTAACGATGCCTTTCAGCTTCGACGTACGGATTATTGGAAGGATCACGACGCTGCCGTCCGGATGCATGAAGAATTTGATTCGGTCGCCCGGTTCGAGATGAAGGTGATTCCGAATGGCCTTGGGAATAGTTGCCTGTCCTTTTATGCTGAGTGCGGATTCCATTGCCCGACCTCTTTACATTTTACAGAATGTAATGCCTAATAGGGCAGGAAGGGAGTGGGGCCGGCAGGCAATGAAGTGAACCCCTGGAGTGAGACACGAAGTTAAGGGGGTTATCGCCGTTGGCTGAAAATCCGTGGACGGCGGGGTTGCGGTTGATCCACTCTGGAAGCACCTGAGCGGAGGATAGGGCAACGCAGGGATGCGACCCGAGCGTCGACTCAGCGGCCGGAATGGCAGGGGCGGCGCCAGCCGCCCCTTGAAAGAGCCATTCTGGCGCAACTGCGTTAAATCCCGGGGTCGCAGGGGCAGAGCCCCCGTTGGCGGTCTGCGTGATGCGCATCGTAAACTTCATGCAGCGCCGCTCTCGAACTCGGCCGGCGGCAGATATCCGAGAGCCGAGTGCAGCCGCTTCTGATTATAGACGCGCTCCAGGAACTCGCGGATGCTGGTGTGGGCTTCCTGAAAGTCGCGATATTCGTTGCGGTAGACCTCTTCGTACTTCAGCGTTTTCATGAAGGATTCGCAGGCCGCGTTGTCATAAGGATTGCCTTTGCGGCTCATGCTGATTTGAGCCTTGTGTTGCTTCAGCAGTTCCGTATAGTCCCCGGAAGCGTACTGAACGCCGCGATCCGAGTGATGCACCAAGCCAGGCTGCGGGTTTCGCTCCATCAGCGCCATGGTGAGCGCGGCGATCGCCAGCTCGGCCTCCAGCGTTCGCCCGAGCGCCCAACCGATGACGCGTCTCGAGAACGCGTCCAGCACCACGGCCAGGATACACAAACTCGACCCGCAGGCGAATATAGGTGATGTCCGCTACCCAAAGCTGGTTGATCCCCGTGGGCGTGATTTGCGCAGCCAGATTCGGGTAGATCGGCAGGTTGTGGCGCGAGTCCGTCGTGACCACAAACTGCGCCGCCGCACACAGAGCAGATTATCCTCGCGCATCATCCGCAGCACGCGTTTGTGGTTGATGGCGAAGCCTCGTTTCTGGAGTTCGACGGTGATTCGTCGATAGCCGTAGGCTGCAGATTCGACCGCGATCTTCTGCATCTCATCGCGAATTTCCATCTCTACCGGCGTGGCCTGCCGCGGAGTCCGCACGCGGTAGAAACTGGCCCGGCTCAGGCCGGTCATCTGACATAGAGCGTTCACGGCTTGGCCTTTCGCTGCGGCTTGCTGGATTTCTTCAAACAGGCATCCCCGCCATTGACGACGGCTGGCGGGTGATAGTCCCTGAAATGCGTTAACGCTTTTTTTAAAAAGTCGTTCTCCATCGTGAGCTGGCCGATTTTCCGCTCCAGCTCGGCGATGCGCCTGGCATCCTCCACCGCCGGCAAGGCCGCTCCCCGCGCGGCCGATACCAGGGAACGCCAGTTCTCCCTGGGCCCGCCATTCCCCGCGCCAGCGTTCCAATAGATGGGGGCTCACTTGGTATTTGCGCGCAATCTCGCCGCCGGTAGCGCCTACGTCGAGGGCGCGCATCGCGGCGATCTTCAGGTCACGACTGTAAACAGCTCGGACAAATCCATTTCCTCACTCCATTCAATGTATTTGTTCCCTTAACTCGCTGTCTCAGTTTTGGGGTTCACTCCAGTCTCGCCGTCCCCGAGAATGTTCTGAAACGATGTCCTCAGCGTCTGCGGGGAACCGATCCTTATCTTGAATTGAAGACGCGCCAGAGCACTGATTCTACAAGATCCTTTCACTAGGAGGCGTCTGGCTCCGCGGCGCCTTTGGGCATGGGGGAGAGGCGGAGACGCTGGAAGAGTGATGCGATCTGCGCGGCTGAAAGACGATTAAGCGTCGAGGGGTTTCACCTGGGACCCGATCCAATCCAGGGCAACGAATTCGGGCTCAAGGTGTCGCCGGAAGACAAGCGGGCCTTTATCGCGTTTCTCAAGACGTTGTAGGTGCGATCGGGGGTTCCGCCGGTGCCCGCCGTTCAACGGAGTGCGGCCTTCAACCCCCAGGCCGTCGCTACTCGGAAACCGATCCAATACTATTCGGAACTGCTGTCGAACCAGAAGAGGCGTCCACTTGCGGAGAGTGCAGGCTACTCTGAGCGCAACTAAAATAGATGAGAGTTGGAACGGTACATGAAAAGGCCCGTCCCGGTGGAATCTGCCTCTGCATTAATCGGCGAGAAGATCAAGGAACTTGGGGATTGGCGCGGGGAGACGCTCGCGAAAGTGCGCGAAATCGTACACGCGGCAGACTCTGACATCGTCGAAGAGTGGAAGTGGGTCAAGCCGGCATCGCCGGGGACTCCCGTCTGGTCACACGGCGGCATCGTATGCACGGGAGAGACGTACAAGAACGCCGTCAAGTTGACATTTGCTAAGGGAGCTGCGTTGAAGGACCCTTCCGGTCTATTCAACTCCAGCCTCGACGGGAATGTCAGGCGCGCCATCGACATCCACAAAGGCGACAAAGTCGATGAGGCGGCTTTGAAGGATCTCATCCGCGCTGCAATCGCGCTCAATCTCAAAGGCAAGAGCAAGCCGAAGCCCCGGGGAGCGAGCGGCAAGCGGGCCGGCTAGCCCGTCTCCGGGTGCGGTTTGTCCGCGAGAATGCGCTCCAACAGCCGAGCGGTTTGTGGACCGATTATCTGCGCCCAGTGCACCATCGGCGCGGTCCCCATTCCAGGGGTGCGGTTGGTGGGAGCGTGGCCGGTGCTCGGGAATCGTGATCCCGTGCCTAGGCCGCTGACGCTGAGATCGATTTGATAAACCAGCGTCAGGCACTTGTGGCCTTTGGCGTTTTGGATTTCATCGATGCCGATCCCATCGGTTTGTCCCAGTAGCCGGTGCTCCAGTCCGAAAGTGACAACGTGTTCCACCGCGTCGAAACCTTTTCCCATGAGGTACGGAACGCCCCGCCGTCTCTTTCCATGACAGCCGCCGCGCCCTGCGAGCCAGGAACAGCATGTAAGCTTTGGTCAGTGTGCCGTCACCCCAGGAACTTCCTCGACAGCCGCAACGCCACAGCGGCAGCAGTCGACCCGCCGCATGGTGTACTGAAGGGAACCCCCCACAGGGGGATAAACTCAAAGCGTCGTTCGGCGAGTTGGTCATAACCCGGCGCCGGGAAATGGCAGCGAGAGCAGACTGCCGCCGAACCCTTGCGCGGTCGTAGGGCCACTTCGATGCTCGGTGCTCGCGGCAGCTCATGGCCTGACGTTTCTTGCGTGGCTGATCATATTTTTCATTCAGGCGAGACTCATAGCTGACATCGCGTTCACATTCACAAACGCGTCGGCATGTCTGCCCTAATTGCCGCCGGACCGATGATCGCCCTCGGATATGCAACGTGTATTGCGCTGGTACGGCGCGGCTATGATTTAAGCGACGATTTGCATGCGCAGATAGACCCGGCGTTCGAGGTCATATTCCCGCTCGGCGACCTGGCATCTTTTGCGGTGCTACTCACCGCCGCTATAGTATATCGGAACAAACCGCACATTCACAGGACGATGATCCTGTTCGCCAACATCGTATTGATGCCGACGCCTGGCTCACCTCATCGGTCATATCCCGTCGCTGGCGAATAGTCCTTTCCCGATTATACTGATCCCGGTTGCGTTGTTGATAGGAGGGGCGGTCGCGCGGGAGTTTATCATCATGCGCCACGTGCATACGTTAACTTGGGTGACTGGCGCGGTCCTGTTTCTTTCCGGACAATTGAGAGCTAGCGTGATTGGTCCAAGTGCCGCGTGGCATAACTTCGTCTACTGGCTCGCGCGATAGGATCTGGTCTGCCTTGTAGTACAATTCGTCGATCGTGATGCATGTCATACGGATTGCCGCTCCGGCCCCTGCCCTCCGGGAGTTCGTTCGTTTTTATGCTTATCGCGAGGTTCGGACTGGCGGGATGGCCGTCATTCATCCGCTGCCCGCGCGCGCATTTCCCATCCTCGAATTCATTATGGGCGATAGCCTGCAGGCGATACATCCGGACGGCGCTGCTTAGGACCCCAACTCCCGCGTAGTAGTTATTGGCCCTCGGACGAATGGCCATTCAAGGCTGAAATTTCAGAGAGCCGTGCAGTGCTTTGTCGTTTTGTTTCAGCCCGCCGGATTGCATCGGCTCTTCTCTATCCCGATGCAGGACTTGACAGACCGCGTATATGACGCCCAGTCGGTCCTCGGTACGTTTGTGTCGCATCTCGAACAGAGAATCGTCGGATGCGCGAGTTTTGCCGAGTGTGTCAGCACGGCGGATGCGTTTTTACTCCAGAGCGTGAAAGCGCCGCGGGTTTCCGAACGGATTTCGGGGGCTGCGACGCAGTTGCTGTCAGCATCGGGAAACGCTCGCACCGCCACCATAGCGGCGGGATCGGGCCTCAGTGTGCGGCAACTCGAACGTGGGTTCCAGGAGCAACTGGGGTTGAGTCCAAAGCTGTTTGCGAGGATCATTCGGTTCGAAGCGGCGCTAGATCGGAAGGCGCGTTCATCGGACACTTCATGGACCGAGATTGCGAATGAACTGGGTTATTTTGATCAGATGCATATGGTCCACGACTTCAACGTGCTCACAGGCGGCACGCCGAGCCGTATTCTGGTTGAAATGGAGAGCCTTTTTCGTGAGCGGATCATGGCAACTCGAGTGAAGCGGACACCGACGATCGCTCGTACTGATCTTGACCTGATTCTCTGATTCGAGGTCAGTCTTCGCTACCCTTACTCCGGGATTGCGATTGCCGGTCCGAAGGAAACAGTATGCATTTCTGGACCGGCTCGAAAGCAGCGGCTACTTTCGCGGAACTTCAGGCGGCTCTCTGCTAATCGGCAGCGACTTGGAGAGATATCGATCCGGACCTGTGTAATGGTGATCCCGGCCGCTTGGCCTTGTAACGCCCGTTGCTGACATTTGCTCGGCGCAGCGGGACAGATCGTCTGTGACCGCGTAGCGTTTACCGAGGACGTCAAACTGGTTCGAAAGGGCAACTGGCTACGAAAAAAGCCGAAGCTCAACATCCGGCAGCGGGTTCGTCGGCACGCGAGCCGAGCTTTCCCGGCACTGTTTGGCCGTATCAGTGGCCCACAGGTTCCTCTGACGAGGCCAAATTTTGGTAACAATTCACTTGACTCACCCCACATCCAGGCGTATACTTGAATCATGGAAACGGACAACATCAGCAATCACAGCGGTTTGATGAGTGCGATAAGGCACTACAGTAACCCACTTACGTGCATTCAAGAAGTTGCAGCCGTAAAATGGCCGAAGGGCGAGCCGGTATGCCCGCGCTGCTCCGGCAAGAAGTCGTTGTTTCTCAAGACGCGGCTGCTGTGGAAGTGCCGGGACTGCAAGAAGCAGTACTCGGTGAAGGTCGGAACGATCTTCGAGGACTCCGCTATCGGACTTGATAAGTGGCTTTGCGCGATGTGGATGCTTGCGAACTGCAAGAACCGGGTTAGCTCTTACGAGGTCGCGCGCGCTCTTGAAGTGACCCAGAAAACCGCGTGGTTCATGCTTCACCGTATTCGGTTTGCTCAGCACCATGGGACCATCGACAAGATGACCGGAACCGTGGAAGCCGACGAAACCTTCCTGGGCGGTAAGGCTCGCTTCATGCACGCTGACAAACAGCGAAAGAGCCGCATCCGGAAAGTTGGGGAATGGTTGCCAGTATAATTGATCCATCTGGCGTGCTCTGGAGAATTGCCGGGTCTCCTCCGACCAATCCCGCGATGCGTTCGGCAGATTGACGATTTGTGGGCGCGGCGGGTCAGGCCTATAGCCCGAATGCGATAATGCTGGAGCCGGACGCCACTGCAATGTACTGCTTTCCGTTGAAAGAGTAGGTGATCGGCGGAGCCGATATAGCCGCGCCGGTCTGAAATTTCCAAAGTACCTTTCCGCTCGTCGCATCAAAAGCGATTAGATATCCGTATGTGTCACCTGTAAACACCAATCCTCCGGCGGCGGCCAGCGCCCCCGCCGATGGCGCATGCAGCATCTCGAAACGCCATTTCGTTTCTCCGGTTGCAGGATCCACGGCGATAAAAGAGCCCGCAGCCGGATCTTTTTCCACATCATCCACGGTGCTGAGCTGATACCACTGGCCTTCCAGCGCCTCGTGCTTTGTCTTGTAGAATACGTGGCACCCGTCAGTCGAGCCAAAGTAATACAGGTTGGACTGCGGGCTGTACGCCGTAGCTTGCCAGTTATGGCCGCCGCCCAGACCCGGACAGGTGATGGCGCCCTCCTCGGCCGGCTCATGGCCGGGCAACAGCATTGGCCGATTATTCCGGCCAATGCCAGATGCCCATGTAACTTTCGTATACGCCTTCGTCGCGAGTACTTTGCCGTTGGTGCG
Organism: Bryobacterales bacterium; assembly: GCA_963838885.1. Lineage (GTDB taxonomy): Bacteria > Acidobacteriota > Terriglobia > Bryobacterales > Bryobacteraceae > JAICMB01. The sequence goes on from CAWITB010000015.1 coordinate 9,884, forward strand.
ATCCAGTGCGTAGAAGAATCCGTTCCGGTTCGCTTGGATTACCGCTTTCACCTTCTGGCCGCGCAGGTTGAGGTCGACCAGCACGGGATCGCTGACGGCATCCCAATCATGCGTGTCGTGCGGAGTAAATTGATAGTGCCATTTAAGCTTGCCTGTGTCCGGATCGAGCGCAACAATGCTGCATGTATACAAATTGTCACCAGGCCGCAGATCGCCGTTCATGTCAGGGCCGGGATTTCCGGTGCCCCAGTAAATAAGATTTAATTCGGGATCATAGGTGCCAGTGATCCACGTCGATCCTCCCCCGCGTTGCCAAGCCTCGCCATCCCAGCTCTCGGCACCAGGTTCTCCCGGAGCCGGCACCGTATAGAATCGCCAGACCCGTTTGCCTGTCGCCGCCTCGTATGCATCCACAAAGCCGCGAATCCCGAATTCCGCTCCCGCCGTGCCGGTGATGACCAGGTCTTTTACCACAATCGGTGCGGCGGTTCCACTGTAGCCCTTGCGGTAATCTGCAATCTCCGTGTCCCACAACAATGTGCCGGTTTTCTTGTCAAGAGCGATCAGGTGATCCTCAATGGTGACTTTGAAGAGCCTATCTCCGGAAATCGCGAATCCGCGGTTTACCTCACCGCAGCACAGCCCGAGGCCCTTGGGCGGGATCGTGGCATAACGCCAAATCTCCTTGCCGGTCCGGAGGTCCAGTGCGAAAGCATGGTTCGACGGTCCTGTAAGAAACATGAGACCGCCGTCCACAAGGGGTGTTGTCTCCATTTGCCCGTGAACGCCACTTTGCCAGATCCAGCGGGGCGCCAAGCCACCGATGTTGGCGCCATGGATCTGGTCCAGCTCGCTATATCGCCAGCCCGCGTTGCCGCCTCCGTACGTCCGCCACCCCGTATCTTGGCCGCGCAGAGCGGCGATTGCCAAAAGCACTCCAAGTATGCGATTGATCATTGCGACTGGTGTTCTCCTCGCAGCGTTGACAAGTACGCGAGCAGATCGTCCAGATCCTTCGGGGTAAACAGGTTTCCGTAATTGCCCGGCATGAGCGATTCCCTCCCGCGTTTCAATGATCGCAGTTTGTCCTTGTCGAATGAATAGAACTTCCCAGAAAGATCGAACAACTGCACTGTGAAGTTGTCGAGTCCGCGCTCGGTTCCAGTAATCTTTGTACCGTCCTGAGTCACAATTGAAACCGTGTGATAGCCATTCGCTATATCTGCGCTGGGATCGACAACAGAGGCGCGAATATATTCATAACTACGCTGCCGGCCGATGCGTGAAAGATCGGGCCCTGAAATCCCGCCTTTCCCATCCACGCCGTGGCAGGCTTCGCAATTTCCCTTGCCCCGAAACAGGGCTCTACCGCGCGCCGCATCTCCATTCAATGCGATGCGCGACCCAGCCGGGTTTAGCGAGCGAAGGAAGACGATAATGCGCCAGATATTGTCCTCCGATAAGACCCCGCCATAGCTTTCCATCTCACTTCCCGCAACCCCTTGCGAGATGGCGCGGAACAGATCGGCGTCGTGCTCGCCAGAATTGAAAACACCACGCGAGAGATCGGGACCTCGCCCCCCTTGCGCACGAATACCGTGGCATGGAGCGCAGTAGATGCGAAAAACGCCTTTACCGACCTCCGCGGCTGTACGCTCCATCCCAAACGGATTGGCAGGCTGAGCAACAGCGGCGAACGCGAACAACAGAATCGGTCCGAATCGCAGCATAGGTTTTACGATGATACACCTGCCACTGGGTCGCGTTCCTCAGCGCCTCCAGCGTAGCGCCAGAGGGTCGCCGCAGCAGGACGAAAATGAGCTCAGCCTTGATACGTTTCGGCGGGATTAGGCGGACTTCTGGGGCGATCGGCGCTCCGGGTTTGCCGTCAGCGCGGCTTTCGACAATCACTTGGCGACCCGAGTGTTAGGGGGACGAGGCCGCGACGACGGCGTTCGAAACCATTCGCAGGAGCTGCCCGTCATCGGTCGCATAAGGGCGGTTCGTCAGGACGACGCACACCAACTGCCTGCGAGGGTCGGCCCAGGCCACCGTCCCGGTTGCGCCAGCGTGGCCGAAGGTTTCCGGTGAAACCAGATTGCCGAAGGCATTCCATGCTTTCGAGCGGCCCACCGCCCATCCCAGGCCCCATGGGGCGTGAATGGCTTGATTTTGGTCTGTTGTCATTTCGCGCACTGTTGCAGGATTGAAGACGCGATGGCCGTTGTACTCGCCTCCGTTCAGGAAGGTCTCCAGCAGCTTATAGAGATCGCTCGTGGTGGTGTGCATGCCGCCCCAGGGCACTCCCATATCGCGCCAGTAGGCGGTATTGGGGCCGAAGCGGGCATCGTCGGAGGGGTTGACGCCGGGGGCCGGCATTTCACGGACCAGATCTTCGAGAGGCCGGCCTCCCAAACCGAGAGAACTGTCCTTCATCCCGAGCGGTTCAAAAATGTTCACCTCTTCGAAATCGCGCAGTTTCATGCCGGAGATCTTCTCCACGATGGCACCCGCCAGGAGAAAGCCCATGCTTTGGTAGCGGAACTCGGAGCCGGGCGGAAACAAGAGCGGAGTCCGGTAAGCGCCGCGCAAGAAGGCATCGAGCGGCGCATGCTCGCGGCGAAGAGCGACGTTCTCCGGCAGCATATCGGGAAGTCCGGAGGTATGGGTGAGTAGGTTGCGAATCAGCACGCGCTCCCGCCCGCCTCCCTTGAATTCCGGCAGAAAACGCTGCACGGGATCGTTGAGCGACAGGCGTCCTTGCTGTACAAGCAGCATCAGTGAGGCGGCTGTGACCGGCTTGGTTATGGATGCGACCAGGAAGACCGAATCGGGAGCCACGGCGGGCGCCTCCGATTCCGAAGACAAGCGGCCGAAGCCGCGGTGCAGAACCACGCGCAAGTTATGCGCGACAAGAATGGCCGCCGCGCCGAGTTTTCCCGAATCGATCTCGTTCTGGAGCAGTTGCGCCGCCCGCGCGAACTGGGATCCCGAAGACTCAGCATGAAGTGGAGAGGCGAGCAACAGGATTCCCCAGATACCGATGAGTTGATATGCCGCCACACGGTTATGGTAACGGCTTGTGGCGGGCTTATTGCCCGACTCGAATGTACAAGCGTTTTTGCCGGCGAGGAGATTCCGGATGCCTATTTTGTCACCCTCTATAAAAAAGGCGGCTTTCGCGGCGCTGAACAGAATGGCATCGTAAGCGACGGTGGCGTGCCCTTGCGCCAGAGCGGCTATTACAAGCCGCGGGCCTAAAAGTCACGGTGCTGACGCCGCAGCCAATCGTGGAATGTTTTCGGCAGGGCTACAGGCCGGAAATACACGAGACCGCCGGTCAGTGGGCCCCCGGTTAACGGCTCCTTGGGGGGTTTTTTTTCCGGCCCCGCTTCCTTTCTTTATAACCGGGAAAAACTCGGCGAAAACTTGTCTCGCATTTGGCCACCAGATCCGTCTTCCGGTCCGCGGTCACGCCCCCAAAAATTGGGTCCGGTGGGAATGGCTGTGCCGCCCGGCGCTTCAGGATAGCAGTTCGGATGCGAGGACCGTGTCCTTACAAGCCGCATTGCCTGCCGGCCTGACGTTCGCTCATACTGGTATTTTCCATGCGCAAAACCACACTAATATTTCTTTTCTGCGCTCTACTTTCTTTTGGTCAAAATGGCGCGCGCCGTGGCGCTGCCCGAAGCGCGACTAATCCTACGCCAGGACCTTTGACCTCCTTGCTCCACGTGTTGAAGGGAGCGGTAAACCCGGATCAGGCGGTACAGGATGTGCATACCATTTGGGAAACGGACCGCTGGTTCACCTTTCCCAAGTTCGAGGAAACAGCCAAGGATGTAGCCGCCATGATGCATCGCGCGGGCCTCGAGGATATCGAGATCGGCAACGTGCCGGCCGATGGCGTGACCCAAGCCGGATTTTGGACCGAGCCATTGGCGTGGGATGTTCATGAGGCCAAGCTTGAGATCGTAGAGCCGCACGTTCCCGCGAATCAGAGAGTCCTCGCGGATTATCAGAAGGTTCCCGCGTCCGTTTGCATGTGGAGCGGTCCAACTCCAGTGGGCGGAGTGGAAACAGAAGTGGTTCTGCCCACGGCAAATTTGGCGAACCAGAACCTGAAGGGCAAGCTCGTTCTTGGTCGAGCCTCGAAGACCGCGCTCGCCAAGGCCGGCGCGCTCGGCATCCTCAGCGACAACACGGAAAATCCCGACCTCGTCGATGAACGTGGCTGGGTGAACTCTTTCGGCGACAACGGCTGGAGTTTTACGAAGGGCAGTTCACCGCTGGTCTGTTTCTCAATTACCCCGCGCGGCTCGGGCCTTTTGCGCGACCTCCTGAAGAAGGGACCCGTGAAAGTACGCGCCAATGTAGACAGCCGCTATTATTCCGGCGTGTATCCGTATGTCACTGGCGTGATCCGGGGAAGCGACGGGCCTCAGGCGAAGAGGTTCTATCGCTCGGCCATTTGTACGAGCAAGGCGCCCACGACAACGCTACTGGATTCGCTTCCATTCTCGGGGCTGCCGAGACCATCAATCGACTCATCAAAGATGGCAAGTTAGCGCGGCCCAAACGCAGCATCCGTGTTCTGGGCATGGGCGAGTGTTACGGCACGATGTACTATCTGGAGCACAACCAGGATCGAGTGAAGAGGACCATAGCGGCCATGTGTATCGATTCGCCGGCCGGGCTGCAAAACCTCGCCGGCACGGAGTACACGTGGATCATGAACCCGCACTCTGCCAGCTCCTATGTGGACGCTTTTGTTTTACGCTTGGCCGCGGAGTATTATCCCAGCGTTGGCCGCACATATCATTGGACGGAGTACCGCAGCTCAACTGATAACTATCTGGGAGATCCATCAATCGGAATTCCAACAGTCATGCCGCGCGGCGGTTACGGCGTGCTGGCCCACCATAACAGTCATGACACGCCCGCCACGGTGGATCCTAAATCGTTACGCGACATGATAATCATGAACGCCGCCTATACTTACTTTCTCGCCGCCGCCGGTCCTGCTGAAAAGCGCTGGATGGCCCAACTCGCGCTGACGCGTGGGTACGACCAGGTAGGCGCCGCAGCCGAAGGGGTTCTGGACCAGGTTGCAATCGCCAAAGACGGGGCTGATCTAGGGCATTCACTTTATCGAGGCGGTGAGCTGATCGATTACGCCGTTGCTCGGGAGCTGCGCGCTGTTCAATCCGCTTGGGATCTGAAGGAAGGCGTGGCGGCTTTGGCATCGTTCGGCGATGAACAGAAGCAACGGCTGGACCGGGCGCTGCAGGAACGGGGCAAGGCCCTCGGGATCGATAATGTCCAGCCGGCGTCGCCTCCGCCGAACAGCGAAGCGGAGCGGATCATTGTACGGCGAAAGCGGATGGGAACTCTCCCGCTCGACGATCTACCGCAGGCGCAGCGCGAGGGGTATCCCGCCGCGTCGTTTTGGAGTGTGCCCACAGCCGCTTTGTATTGGTGCGACGGAAAGCGAACTTTGGCCGATGTCATCCGTTTGACCGAACTGGAAATTGGACCGCAGCAGTTCGATTTTGTCGGCTATTTCAAATTTCTCAAAAAGCACGGATACGTCGATTTCGTCTCGCGGCCTTGACGCTCAGAAGCGATACTTCAACGCAAACTGGATATTACGCGCGCCCTGAGCGCTGGTAATCTGTCCGAAGGTTCCAGTTCCAATGTTGCCGCTTGATACAACGAAGCCGGGCACGGTTACGTTTGGAGCATTCAGAATCGGCGTGTTTGTCACGTTGATTGCTTCGGCTCGCAATTCCAGTCTCTGGCGTTCCGTAAATACAAATTCTTTCGAAAGGCTGAGGTCGGCCGTTGTCAAACCCGGTCCTCGAACGCTTCCGACGCCGCACGTTCCAAATGTGCCCAGCGGCGGGGCGGCATAGGAATTCGGGTTGAACCACTGATACCCGCCGCGCGGCGAATCCATTTCTCCGAATACGTCCGGAGGCGCGATGCAATTCGCGCGCGCGCCTTTCCCGCGCGTCCGGGAGCTGTCCTCGAAGTTATAGATCGTGAGTGGAAATCCGCCGTGAACAGTGGCGATCAAATTGACCCGCCAATCGCCCACGATAGTATCGACGACCTTGTTTGAACTTTTCCCGTAGGCGCGATCGCGGCCGAACGGAATATCATAGGTGACATAACCATTGAAAGCGTGCGTCACGTCGTAATAGCATGGACCCCAATCCGCGGCGGCGTTATAGGTGTTTTGGAAATGCCCTTGCGGTCCGGCCTCCCCGCCGGAACCCAACTGTCCATAAAAGCCCCAGGAGTCCGTCATACACTTCGACCATGTGTAGTTAGCCTGGAACTCCAGTCCACGGCTCAAGCGCTTTTGGAAAGAGACTTGCAGCGCATCGTAATCTTGATTTGCGGAAGATTGCGTCAGCTTGGCATAGCCGTTCTCGGCTTGCAGCGTTGGATTTCCGCTGAGGAAGGAGCTCGGCCGGACGGTTCCATCCGGATTCAGGATCTCCTGCGAAATATAGATCGAGGCCATCAAGTGCGTGCTGCGCTCGCCGACATACGCGGCCTGCAGCGTCATGGAGTTTCCGAATTGATGCTGAATGGTGAGGTTCCACTGATTCGAAACCGCAGGGCGATCGTTTGGATCCCAAAGACGAAGGTCGGCTCCGACGAACTCCGTCGCGGGATTCGACCCGGCGCCAAACACGGTGTAACCCTGGGCCAGGGTCGAGGCCGTTTGACTCGGCGAGTACTGAATATCATGCTCGGTTGCGAATGGCGGGTTGAGCGGAAGGCGGGCGTTGGTGCCGGTTCCCTCCAGAAAGCTGGATGTCGTAAGGGCCGCGCGGATCACCGTGTTGTTGCCGCGCGGGGTCCAGGCAAGTCCAATACGCGGCTGAAAATTAGTAATGCCGTTGTACTGGTTATAGAGCGCTCTGCAGTCGTTATATGGGCAACCGGAAGCGCCCGCGATGTACTCCACTCCATTGATAAGACCAAAGTTGGCCTGACGGTTTTCGACTTCGATCCAAGGCGTGACCAATTCGTAGCGCAAGCCCAAATTCAGAGTCAAGTTTCGGGTCGCGCGCCAATCGTCCTGGAAGAATGGCGCCATCAAACTGGAGCGCTGCCCCCAAGTGCCTCCAGCGATGCCGCCCTGCACTTCCGTTGGCAAACCTAACATAAAGTCCGCCTCGGCTGCGCCGCTATATTGTCCTGAAAAGTCGAACTGGCCTGCCACCCCGGCATTTCCTGAATAGTAAGTGTCGATGCGGTAGCGGAAGAACTGGAATCCAATATGCATCGTGTGAGCGCCCCTCGACAGGATCGCTGTATCTTCAATTTGCCCTACCGTGTCGGCGAACTCCGAAAGAACCTCGGGGTTTCCGAAAGTGCCGCCGCTCAAGTTGCCCGCCGCAAATACAAACCCCGGAAGAATGGTTGTGGGCACTCCGGGTATCCCGACGCTTTGAGCGGTGAAGACGCTTCCGCTGATGGCTCCATTGATGTAGGGAGTATAATTCACTCCGGCGCGAAAATCGTTCACGAATGATGCGCTTATGGTTCTGGTGTAGTCGAGCACGCCATTAAAAGAGGGGTAGGTATTCTCCGAGTTATAAAGCAGAGCGACCGAGTTTACGGTCGGGTTGCTGATATGCGATTGCGAGTAACGTCCAAAAATGTGATCCTTGTTCGATGCGTTCCAATCGATCTTCAAATCGCCTTGATCCTGGTTTGTATACGAATGAGTAGAATTAACGGCATTGCGCGCCAGATTGCCATTGATCGGTTGCGGATAGAAAGAAGACGATACGATATTCAGCGCCTGAGGGCTCAAGAATGACGAGGGAATAATGTTCCCCGCTATAGGAGTATTGGTTCCCGGGTAGTGGAGTTGAATCCCCTGCGTAAGCAGCTGCGAGAAATCGCCGGTCCGCTCGGCGGAGGTGAGAACGGAATATGCGTTGCTGGTGGCGGGTTGGTCGAATCGCGATCCCTGGTAATCGGCAAAGAAGAAAAGCTTGTTTCGAAGAATCGGCCCCCCGATGGTCCCTCCGAATTCATTCCAGCGCAGAAGGGGGCGGTGAAGGTGGGTCCAGTTGTTCTGCCACGAATTGGCGTTCAAGGCGTCGTTGCGGATGAATTCGTAAAGGCTCCCATGAAATTGGTTTGTGCCGGACTTAATGCTCACGCTTACGATGCCGCCCATGAAGTGGCCGAATTCGGCCGAGGCGTTCTGAGTAATCATGTTGAATTCTTCAATGGCATCCACGCTCGGCGTGTAACCTACGGCATTCTCCGAGACCTGGTTGTTGTCCAGTCCGTCCAGGAGAAAATTGTTGGCCTCTTCGCGATTGCCGTTGATATACGGGCGGCCGCCGTTGAAAGTGGATTGTGCGCCGGTGAACTCGGAAGGATTTGTTGTGACCGATCCCGGCGCCAGCAATGTCAATTGGACATAATTCCGGGTCGCGAGAGGAAGCGCTTCATTCGTACGTTCGTCGATTACTGTATTCACCTCCGTCGATTCGGTCTTCAGCAGCGGCGCCGTCCCGGTGACATCGACTGATTGCGCCGCATTGCCGACGCGCAGTTGAAAATCGAGCCGCGCGGTCTGATTCAGCACCAGCACTATGTTGGATTGAACAGCCGTTTGGAAGCCCGCATTCTCGACCTTTACGTTGTAAGTTCCGACGGGAAGCCGCGGCAGGTCATAGACACCCTCCATGTTAGTTACCGTCGTCCAGGTAGAGCCGCGTTCTGTATCGACGGCCGTTAGATTCGCGTTCGGAATGGGCGCGCCCGACTGATCCGTCACTCTACCCGTTACCGCGGCGGTGACCTGTTGACTCCAGGCGGGCTTGGCGAAAAACGGGAACGCCGCAAGAGCGATAGCGATACCAAGGCAAGCGAGTCGATTCTGTTCCACAACTCCTCCTAAAAGCCAGGACCCATGGCTTGCGAGGGACTTGCTCGCCCGGAGGCGAGCTTGCCTCCCGTACGAAATTTGAAGTTAGGATACCATCTCGAATCACCCTACGCAATGATGCATCCTGTGTAGCAGCGTGGGGCGGACGATGAAGATGTGGCAGCACCGCAACATCTCAATAGGCGACTCCGGCCATCGATGGCCGGAGTGGATTCATATTCTGATTATGCTGATTGAGAACTTTCAGCTGTGAGCCGAAGAGTCTGGTTCCCCTCATCCCGTCTTCCCGCCGGAGGGTTGCGAGCTTTTCAAGGGGCATATGCAGGTTGTCAGCGATCCCCTGGGAGTCCCCCGGCGTGAAAGAAAAACAGAGGACACTGTGTCCTTCACGCGCGTAGCGTACGAGGGTTCCGACGCAGAAAACCCAATCGTCGACATGCGCGCCTACGAATACAACCTTCAGCTTACGGTTTTTCTCCGCGCCCGGCAGAGTGTCGAGCGGTTTAGGGCGATTCTCTGAACGCTGCTGCGCGCGCGCAAGCAAACCGTTGGAAAACAGGCCGCTCGCAGCCCAATTGAAAAGTGTCCTTCTCGTCATTTTGTATCCTGGTCTTCTGAATTTACCTGCCAAGCGCATCCACGGCCGCGATCCACTTACCTTTACCGATTTCGTGCGCGTCCACGGTGGTGCATCGCTTCGGCGTTCCAGCCCTTCGATGACGTAAGCCGTGAGGCACGGCACCGCTGGTGCCGAATGAAAGCTAAAAAAGTGCCTCGTCGGAGAAATCTGTGGGTCACCGATAGTCCAATGGGCACCGGAAGCTCGGCTCGCGCAGCCGGCGAACCCGATGTGGGATAGCTCGGCTTCAGCTTTTCCTGTTCGTAGCCAGTTGCGTTTCGAACTAATTTGCCCTCTCCGGTAAACGCTACGCCGTAACAGTGGATCCATCTCGAATATCATGCACGGCCCGGCCACACCGCAACGGCCGAAATCGTCGCCCACTTTTGAGGACAGAGATTTGCGATTCTCCAGCGATATCGCGACCCTGCCAACTGGTCGGCCCCGCCGAGCAAGCCCCGTGGCCCCAAGTCGACGACGTGCATTCGTTTTGAGACTGAATTGTGAGACTTCGAAAGGTGAACCGTCGCATGAAGAAACGGTGTTCAACACACTTAAGTGCGTCACGTCTCATTTCGCTGGCCCCACCGAGCGTCGCAAAATCTATCCTTTGTGGGACGCGCCGGTACCTCGACCGGGCGCGTACCGCTTAAGGAACACTGCCCAACAGATCGCGGTGTTGGAAAGATGATCGGCTTGCTTTTGTGGTGTAGATCCGTGACATCGCTTTCACCTCGAATTGTTCGTGGCCATCGGTCCGTATGAGCAAATAACCCTGTAGCGTCTCTTTCGATAACTTTGGGTCCCTGGCAGCGCGCCCATGTCGGTTCCGCGTTCAGGGCTTCACGTCACCGCAGGAGACGGCCAGCCATCTAGCGGTCGTCTTGAGCTTTCCCTTGAAGGGCCTCTGCGGGCCGGACGGCGATGCCACGCTCATGGCTGTTTCCATGCTCACGGTAAACGTCTCCGGATTAGCCACTGCGACCAGCAACGTCATGCTCCCCTTCTTCTCGCTGTCGGCACAGTCGAATCGAATTTCCCGCACCGAGGAAGTGGACTTGATGATCGTAGGTTTGCAGCTCTTCTCATATTCCTGTATGCCGAACGTTTCCGGACGCATTTGCTGCGACATCTCTTTGAGGCCCTCTTTGGTAAGGCACCACTTCTTCGAAGGCTGGTTGCCCTGCTCCTTGTTACTATCCTTCAAGGCCTTTTCCATCTTGGCCCTCATCTGCGCCATTTGGGCCCTCTGCTCCGGAGTCATACCCGCCATGGCGCGATCCATTTCCGCTTTTTGGGCGTCGGTCACCTCAGGGTACAGGTTGCCTTGGGTTTCCATGCTGGTGGCCGCCTCCCATAGGCCGGTTCTGAGGTTGAGGTCCTGGCCGACGGCTGTTGCGGAAAGCATACCGAATAAGATAGTCAGTCTAACTCGCACGTTCTTTTTCATATTTCCTCCTTAGAAAACTTACGACCCATTGCAGCCTCACACCCGTTCGGCCATTCGGCACTTCAGGCAAGGGCCTGTGGGCGCAGTCGACGCTGGAGCGCTCGCAGGCAGGCGCCCAGCTCCGGTTGGCAGAGGCCGTCCGTCGATAACGTTGCCAAACAGCGCTGGATTATCGAACGGGACTACCAGGAATCGAAACAGGAACTCGGACTCAGCCACTCCAATGGCGGCGGCCGGCTGGCCCGATCCGCTTCGAACGCCTTCCGAGCGGCTGCTCAGGAGCGCATCGTTCGAGCGCGATGGCGCTTGAGGGCGGCGAGACCGGCGATAATAGTCCCGCTGAGCAGACCCAGCGCCGGCTCGGGGATTGGTTCTGGTTCGAGGATGAAATCGCCTACCCCATCGCCGGCGGGAGCATCTCTGGCAATGATCGTTAGAGAATGAGAGCCGGGCGCGAGATCCACTTCTCCATGGCTTAGATTGGGATCGCTCACGCACACCGCCGGATCTACGTAGTCGGTATCCGTTGTCCCGCAGATATACCCGTTGTCGGGCACGGTTGGGGTGGCCAGGATAAGACTCCCAAAGTCATACACGTTGAAGGAGTCGCCCGCCTCCGCCACATCGGTGACGGTAAACACAGCCCCACCGGCTCCCGCTGTGTAAGTCCATGGCGGAGTGTCGGCGAAGGTGATGTCGGATGGCGGGTTGACGGGGCAGAAAGGAGACGTCGTGCAGCCGGCGGTGGGCACGTTGCTCGCCGGGGCAGCGACTCCGGCATCCCAGTAAAACTCGTACCAGATTCCGCTGGACAGCGGGCTGGCCCAAGCGGACAACGGAATCAGGCCCATCGCAAGCGCCGGACACAAAAGCGTGTGATTTACCCGCATATGCTATTCCTCTCTCGAAGCGACCCAATGAATATTCAGAACGTATAGGCGCTCCACCGGATCGAAGAACAGTTGCCAGGAGTAGCCGACGCCTACGTCATTGAGGAATCTCTCTAGCAGGTTGCGGCCCGGCTCATTACTAGCCCCGTAAGAGCCGGAGTGATGCGCAAAGGTGTTGACAGGGGTCGTTCCAACCTCCATTCGCACGCCCGTTGCGCCGCTCACCGCCTCGGCAAATGTTTGCAGAAACTCTAACCCCCCATACTGGCGCGTTTCGAGCGAAATGCCCCGATCGAGAACGGGCTGTTGCGGAACGACGCGCTCGGAAACATTCTTCGCGGCCAGCCCCACGATGTGGATCCGTCCGGAAGCCCCTTCTTGCACTCCGAATATCCCGGGGTTCCCGGCGGCCGCATGGGCCAATAACATTTCATTGAGGAGATTGATGCGCGCGTTGACGCTCGACCCGGCGGCTACGTTCGGCGCAACTTCAAACTGCAAGCTTCCGCCCTTGGGCACATAAACGCGCGGACCGAGGTTGCGCATGAAAAGGGGCGTCCCGGCCAAGTCCCTGCGGACCGCCTCGGTGACGTCCTGTGTTTCGGAAGACGCCGCCCATTGCGGATCTTCGTAAGTCACGACCCAGCCAAAATGGCGTTCCAGGGACTCCGCGGCGGCGGCTACCGGGCGCGGATCGTTGACCGCAATCCGAACCGGTTGCCGTGGTTGCATCTGCGCGACGGCCGCCATATCCACGGTTGCCGCTAACACGGTTGCTAAAAAGATGAGCCTCACGTCGGTCATAGCGTCCTCCTCATTGATTCGACTGATTGATTACGCCGGCTCGCCTGCTCGTGACGCTCCGCACATTGATGTCGCCGCCTAGCGTGTTTGTGTTACCGGTGTTGTTGCCGCCATAGGGCGCCGTTCCGGCGGCCACGTTGATAACCATTTGCTGTTGAAAGCTTGTGCCGCAGGGCGCCCGGCCCCGGTTGCGATAATAATCGACGCCATTCCGGAACCAGCCCACGTAATCCACGCCCCATAAATTCCCAGCGCGGACGACCCAATTGCCACCCGTGACCCGGTCGAACACCGCGAAAGCGGAGCCCGCGAAATGGCAGCTATCGAGGCCGCTGCCGCCTCCGCCGGCGACGGGGTTCACCTCCGTGACCGTGCGCCCGGCGAAGTTGACGGCGGCGGGAGCCAAAGTCTGTTGCCACATTCCTAGACTGCGGCAATTGGCGCCCGCCCCGCATGTCAGCGCCGCGTCGAAACCCAAGAACGCAGTAGCTTCGCCCGCTGGCACCGCTTGGCCAAATGCAGGCGCCGTGCCCCCTAATGTTGCCGCCAGGAATAGAATCGATGCGCTGTGTAGCCGAAAACGGCTATCGTTATTACATCTCATCACAAATAAACGCCCTCCCTCGTTTGGTAATACTTGGGACGTCGAGATACATTCTCAACGTATTGGTTTTCCGATATTCGGTGTGCCGCATTGGTTTCTTGCCGCGGCGAGCATTGCCACAGGCTGGGGAAATTGGCTGCGTCGCGGAAAACCAAAACGGAAATCCCTGGATAACTATCGCTACGCCACCCCGTTGTTTTTTCCTTGCCAGCACAGATTGTACAGCCAAACGCCTCCGTGGGAGCATTTTTTTTCTTGTTTTTTGGTTTTTCCGCTATCCGCCTGTCCCGCCGGGACTTCTCTTTCTCGGGAAAAAGGTCCCCTTTGTAATAAAAGGAACTCTCGACAAAAAGATGAACCCTTCGGACGGTTTAAACCGAACCTCTACCATCCTATCGACCATGGGGCCTATGGTTGCGAGCCCGCTGACGCGCGTGGGCGAAGGGTATATTTTTTCGCAATGCGATGTTCCCTTTTTTTTATGGAGGGTGACAAGACCTCCGTTCCGCGAGCCCTGTTGCAACGGGGCGCGGTTTGAGGCGGTGGGCGTCGCGGCGAACGATATTAGCGATGTTCGTTGCTAGCGGCACTATACTTAATTTTGTGGCCGCACGCATTTTCAATTAGAGACGGACACACTCTCGCTATGGTGATTCGAGCTGAGCAGATAACAGCCTTCGAGGTAGCCGCCTGGAAGCAGTTCGAGGAAGAAATGGTGGTTCACAGCAGAGGCTTTTCGCCAGAACTTTGTAAGGTGATCGGCGACGAGCAACTCCGGCTGGCACTCCGCTCTGCGATCACGCGAGCCGAAAGCTACGGATTCACGTATCGGGGTCCCATTCGCCTGTTGATCGAGATGATGTTTCTTTTCGGCAGCGCTTTCGATACCGATCCGCAGTATGCGGTGGTGGGGGAGATCCTGCGTTCTTCCGGCGATCAGATGCTGCGGGCGGAACAGATCCATGGAGGACAGCTCGAATATCTGGAAGCAGTCTGTGGCTCTGACGCCATGAACGAGCGCAAGGCGCAGCGCGATTTGTTGATCCTTGCTCAAACGCCGGTGACGTTTTCGCCGAACGACCTGATAGCAGGCCTGCGTCAGCAAATGACCGACATTTTCCCGCAGAAAGTCGCCTATGTTGGCGAAGCAGGTATTACGACCCTGATCCGCGATGGCATCGCCGAAGCTCGGAGGAATGGCTTTCAGACCGCCCGGCAGGCAGCTCTGCTCGTGATGTTGAAGTTTGAATTCGGCCACGGTCGTGCAGACCGCAGGGCTTGCACCGTTTTTCCCGATTTCGGCGTCGTCGTCTTTTTGTGGTGGCTCACGGTTGCAGCCGTTTCTCATCTCGGGTGCAGCCGTGGTGGGTTGTGGGTCGGTCACGCCGCCGCCGCAGATGCCCGTGCTCGAAATTGTAAATCGGAAGACTGGCGCCCTGGTGAGCGGAACCACCCAGCCCGTGATCGTGGGTCAGAAGATGGAGTTGTTGGTGCGCACGAAACCCCCCTCTGAAGCAATGTCGAACATTCAGTGGACCGTTCCGGGAGAGCGTGTCAAAGCCTATATCCAATCGGTAGTGGTGGGCAAGAACTTTCCTCTCTTGCAGCGAGTGATTTGCAGCAACCAAATCTGGATTTTTACTGGATTGCGGGTGTCCCCCAGACGGTTCAGGTCGTCGCCACCGTCCGCGGCACGCGTCTGACCGCGCAGGTGACACACAATGTGCTCGCGCCAACGAGCGTGAGCATGACTTCGAAGACCGCCCATGTTGAAGTGGGGGACCCGGGAGCCATCGCAAACCCACCCGCGTTGACGCCACCTTATCTGTTTTACGGCGTTGATATCAGTGTGAACCTAGCCAACAATCTTAAGAATCCTATGGGTAGCTGGCAGTTCGGAATTAATCTGAGCTGCGAAGCGACGGCTCCGCTCGGAGGCGACGGTGAAATTGCTGTCACCCAATTAGTCCAGTTCGATCTAGAAAAAACACCAAACTCGGGCCCCACCCAAACGGCTAGTAGCAATGGGACCTTTTGGTTGGACACCCAAGTACCCTATGCCAACCCGGACCCGATCACGGCAGGTAACAGGGCAATTTGTTCTAACGGGGATGTGCCTACAATGCAGCTAATCGCGACTCTTCGCAAGGCGTCGGTAAAGGATTTCTTCCGTACGTATTTCATGTACAAGCCCGCTGGCGCGGATAGTATATGGGTGACTCTCATGCGGTTGGATTGGCATTGGGCAGGAGAAACAACACGAGTGGGAGCGCCCGCCGGGACTGGCAATAAGTGGAACCGTCCAGCGAACATCGACAATGGCCCCCCAAACCCTTCGGGACGGGTTATGACTGAGCTGCCGATTTGGGATTACACCATCGACCCCAAAAACGTTACATGGGTTATAAAGCCATGAATTCGGCCTTACTCAGTCAAAGTCGCGAGGCCGGCGGCCGTTCCCGTTGGTATCAGGAAATTGATCTGGGAAGGCGATACATAGAGAAGTGTCGCCAGGCGAGTGGCGCCGGCGGCATCCACGACCTGCAAGGCGATGCCGCCCAGGCTGGTGGAATAGGGCGCCGTGCCGGTTGCGGTCAGGCCCATTTTGTCACCCTCTATAAAAAAAGAGCGCGTGGACCAGAAGAGGGCAGGGCGGAGCTGCAGCCCGACGCTCAGGTTCTTTACGTAATGTCGTAGTTGTCTTCGGCGATGCCGTCCCGGCTGAATGCTACCTTTGTGCTAGTAGACGGGTGGAGGAGTACGGTGATCCTCTCACCGCGCTCCCTGTTTGCGATTCATCGAAAGCATACCTGCCCCGTATAGCGGAACACCGTCATTCCGGGCGGGTCTACAGCGGGGTCGAGCTGCAGGGCGCCGAAACCCGTCAGCGTGCCTGTCGCGCCGGCGAACTTGCCCGTTCCGCCGGTGATCCTGAGCGGCTGTACGACCAGGCCGAGCACCGTTGCAGTTACCGGAGCGGCGTATACGTTCACCTCGTCAAAATTGATGGTGTCCCCCTCGGTTGTGACAATGTGATGCTGCACGAGGAAGTTACCGGGCAGCGATGCGGGAGCTTGCAAGACCTGTGCGCTCACAGAGCCTTTCAAACCGCCGGTCACGGTTCCGAGCGTCAACGCCGTGGCTGGGGCGACCCCTTTCACGATAATTGCGTTGAAGTTTGTGATCATGGCGCCACCGACCACGGTGCAGTGTGAGTTTCCCTGCGCCATGGCCGATTGCGCCAATAGCGATGCCGCGACTGTCGCGGCGAAGTAAATGGCTGGATAAGCGATTCTCATTTTACGATTCCTTTTCGGATTTTCGCCCTTCCATGGGGCGGACTGGCAGCCATTCTGCGATAGTTGGGCGGCCCTAGCAAGCAACGGCTCCGCATTTCTATGTCAACGAACAAAAGCTTCCCGATCAGGAACTTAGACAAGTGTTTCAACGCGCCTTTTGTGTTACTCTCAGCCGAAACAGGAGAGTTTTGCGGTGGTCCAGGCGGACGTCATCCGTTTCGGTGTTTTCGAGTTGGATCGGCGCGCCGGAGAATTGCGCAGGAAAGGCGTCCGTATCAAGCTGCAGGACCAGCCATTCCGGCTCCTTCTTTTTTTGCTGGATCACCCGGGCGAAATAGTCACCCGCGAGGAGCTACGGGAGCGGCTGTGGGCGCCGGGCACCTATGTCGACTTCGAGCACAGCCTCGGGACGGCGGTAAATAAGATCCGGGGCGCGCTGGCGGACTCGGCGGAGAATCCCCGGTTCCTGGAGACGGTGCCGAGGCGGGGTTACCGGTTCATAGCCCCAGTAATTCCGGCGACAGCGCCAGAGGGTATCGAGGCGCCCCGGCCCGCTGCCTCCAGACGCCGGCACATAAGCTTGAGCATCGGGGCGCTGAGCCTCATTGTGGCAGCGTTGATTACCGCACTAGGTTCCCGTAGCGGCGCTTCAGGCATCCGATCGCTCGCCGTACTTCCGTTGGAAAACCTATCTCACGACCCCGAGCAAGAGTACTTCGCCGCGGGCATGACGGACGAGTTGATCACCGATCTGGCGAACACGAGTGGATTGCGCGTCATCTCCAGAACGTCGGTAACGCAGTATCGCGGAGCCAAACGATCGCTTCCGGCGATCGCGCGCGAACTCGGCGTGGATGCCATCGTCGAGGGGACGGTCATGCGCTCGAAGGACAGGATCCGCATCACGGCCCAGTTGATCCAAGCCGCGGGGGACAAGCACCTTTGGGCGCACAGCTACGATCGAAACCTGGGCGACGTTCTGGAATTGCAGAACGACGTGGCGCGGGCGATCGCGAGTGAAGTCAGGGTGAATGCCGGCCCGCGTAATGCGCGGCAAGCCGCAACGCACGCGCCATCGCCGCGCGCCCACGACCTTTACATGCAGGGCCGCTATTCGTGGAATCTGAGAAGTAAAGAAGGCGAGGAGAAAGGTCTCGAGTATTTCCGCCAAGCCGCCGCGGAAGATCCGAAATACCCGCAGGCGTACGCGGGAATGGCCGACTCCTTCATCGTTCTGGGCGCGCATTACCGCTTGCCCGCGGATGAAGCGTTCCCCAAAGCCAGGGCGGCCGCGGAGAAGGCGTTGAGTCTCGATGACAGCCTGGTCGAGGCTCACACGTCGCTCGGTTGGATCAAAGACTTCGTGGATTGGGATTGGACCGAAGGCGAGAAGGAGTTCCGCCGCGCGATCGAATTACAGCGGAATTACCCGACGGCGCATCACTGGTATTCGCATCACCTCGCCGCGGTGGGGAGGCCGGATGAAGCGGTTACTGAGGTAAAGAAGGCAGCCGAAATCGATCCGTTCGAGCGGAATGTCAATATGTGGCTGGCCGACACGCTATATTACGCCCGCCGTTACGACGAATGCATCGCTCAGTGCCGCAAGACGATGAGGTTGTTCCCGGATTCGGCGGCGGAGGAGTTCAGTCTTGTGGGAAACGTGTATGGGCTGAGAGGGGACAAGCCGGCGGCGGTCGCGAACTGGAAGCGGGCAGCGGAAATTAGAAGAGACGGAGCGCGTACGGCGCCTGACGAGGCCTTTGTTTCCGGCGGATATCGGAGCTATCTACTCAAGCAGATTGAGCTGTTGAAAGCCGGCGGCAGCGGCGAAGCGACGGTGCCGATTGCCGCCGCTTACGCGCGCGCCGGCGACACAGACGAGGCGCTTGCTTATCTCCAAGAGGCGTGCCGGCGGCATGACCCATGGCTGTATCCGGCCGATCCAGTCTATGACGGTTTACGGCCGGATTCCAGATTTTTGGTGATTCTCCGGCAGATGCGTCTGGCGCGTTAAGCAGCGCAGCCATACTGCACGTAGGGCAATTTTGCAACGGAAGGTAGAGGTCCGGCGCCACTCAATGACCAGGGGCCGTTTCCTTCGGCCCCCATGCGCATTGCCAATGGAGGCCGCGCAAGCTCGGCGTCATTGCTTGTCGTACACCATCGTGGAGCTGGTCGCGTTCCCTTGCGCATCAGTGCCCTTTGAAGTATTAGTCATGGTTTGGCCACTCCTTGAAATTACAGAGCGTCCCGTCGCGCTGTACTTGTTCCCCGTATTCTTTTGCTTGTACGTGAAAGTATTCGCGTTTACCTGGGTGATAGCAATGGTGTCGTAGGGAGCTCCGCTCACCGGATAATCTTTGCCATCGTACTTAGCGGTGTAACTCGCGTTAATTGGCGTGCCGTCCGCCCGCTCGCCGGTCGTGGTCACTTTCACCCCGTCGTCCGACGCTTCCCTCGTTGACGTCAGACTTTTCACGGGGGCTGAGGGAGTGAATTTCGACTTCTCCATGTTCAGCTTCCAGGCACCAAGGGAATTGTCGGCCGCAAATGCTCCCACAGCGGTGATCGCGACCCCAATAATCAGCTTTGTCAATGGTTTCCGCACTTTAGCTTCTCCTTTAACGAGGATGTCCGTTTTAGGCTTCCTGGTCACCAGAAATTATACGCTCAACCGTTTGGTCCGTGGGGTCATTTGATGGAGTTTTGTTCGACGTTGCCAAATCGCCGCTCACGCGGCGCTTCGTGGTCTATTATTGCTCCGCCGTTTACAGCGTTTGTGCGGCGGCTTGGTGAATTGCGTATGAATGGTGTCCGCTGCCAGCCCCCCCGTGTTTCACTCTCGCCGGTCGGATTGGGATGGTGATAGAATCATCAGCTACCGAGGTGAGTTCGTTCGTGCGAGATCACACCCGACAGTATCTTAACCCGCATCAAGCAGAGCGATCATTGGGTCGAAATCGGCCGCCTCGCGAAACCCGGAGCCAACAACGGTAAGTTCGGCTTCTATATCCCGGGCAAAGACGAGTTGGCGATCTCGAACTTTAAGTACTCTCCTGCGCGTTGAAGTACGCCGCCTCACTTCAAACCCGCCAAGGAAGGGACTGAACGTGGCGCGGGTGACTTGTGCAAGAAAGCGGGCGCACCAGCGCCGTTTCCCCCTCCCCGACTTGCCGACGACAATGGCAACCGCCATCCGGTTCGTCGCCGTTTCGTCGAGCGCCCTTTGTAATGTCGATAGCGCCTCCGAACGGCCGACAAACTCACCCGCTTGCGATGCCTCCGCGCGCTGCTCGGATGCTCGACCTCGTACCGCCGCGAGCACGTCCTCGCCGGAGGCGCGCTTGTGCGGGTCGCGCTCAAGGAGAGTCATAGTGAGAGCTCGCAAGTGTTCCGGCGCGAGCATGATGATTTTGATGACCCTGGGACGCCTGAAGCCAGGAGTGACTCTCCAGCAGGCCGTGGCGGATCTGAACTCGATTCGATGAATCTCCGGGCGTTGGGTTCTTCTCGGCCAGCATCCATCCCGACCGCAAGCGCCTTGCCGTAACCAGGCACGAGAACCGTTACGAGTGCAAGTGATGCCGGCTTTGCTCGAAAAGGATGTGTATCCCGACGTCGCGGTGCATCGAAATGTGCTAGCCTCTCCTGATTGAGTATGTTGTCTCGAGCGTGCCTGGGGAATAAAGGATCAGTGCTCCCGGCAGCACTTCTCAAGGGCGCCCTGTGAAGCGAATCAAAAGCCAGGTCGCAGTTATCGCCATGATCCGCCTGCTAAGCCCGCTCGCGTCCCTCGCGCAACCAAAGGAAAACCGTAATGTCCGAATCATTAACCAAACTTCAAGTCTCATCGTTTTTCTTTACGCAGACCGCGTCGGTGCGCCAGCTTGGAGCGAGGATATTCTAGTGGTCTGCGTCAAGCAGAATGCCGATTATTAAGCGCGCGCCTGGCTCCTCCGTGCCAATATCGATGAAAGACTTACCGCGGCAATAATTTCAGAGAGGCCGGAAGAAGAACCATCGTGAGTGAAGTCAAATTGCGGTTCCTTTTGGAACCAGTTCGGCGGACGTCGAAGTGCCGGCCAAGGCGCAACGGCGCATCTTTACCGCTGAGGAGAAGAGGCGGATTTTAGAAGGACTGACCGTGCGTTGGCGAATGGCGGTGATGTTGGCGCTGATTCCGCGACGAGAAGGAATCTACTCCTCGACTTTGCAGGCTGCCGCAAAGAACGCGCCCGAGCGGTACACGAAGCCTTTTCTCAGACCAGAGGTCCGCAGCCGCATCCGAATCCGTTGGCTGCCGAAAACGAAAAGCTGCGCCGGCACGTTCAACGCCTACCAGGAAGAACTGGAAAAAGCTCACATCATCAATTGGGGATTCAGTTTCGACAAAAGAAAATGACGTCGAAGGACTGATTCCGGATCAGACCGAAGGAGCAATATAGATAAAAAATCCGACGGAAGGACGGAAAAGTCGCATGCTGATTGCGTCGCCGTATAGTTGAGCAAAGATTCGATTTCAACTCGGATATTGCCGTAACGTGGTGGAGCTGTGAAAAGATTTGCCGAATGAGAACCGGTGCGATTGGTTCGCTAGGCGAGGAGCTTGGGCTTGGTGGGGCCGCCGGAAACGAGGCCCACGCATCCTAGTTAGGATCGGCGGGGTGGGCCGCCCCAATCTGCGGTCCGCCGGCCTCCGGATTGAAGCCGAGGGAACCGCCACGAATTTTCGCGCGCCGGTTGATTTGGCAATGAAGCTGGAACAGCGGGAGCGGGGGGCCGGTTCTGGTGACATGGCCGTCATGAGGATGCGGCGCGCGCGATGCCAAGGAAGAGGGCAAGTTCTCAATTTCAGCTAGGTCCCAGAGGTCGTACGCCTGTTGGATGACTCCGATACTTGGAATCAAGAAACTTGTCATATCGCCCGAACGCCTCACGTGCCTGTACTTTCTCTTCTTCAGTGATCGGAAGCGTCTCATAAAATTCAAGCATCGTGTCCAGTGCAATGCCATCACGCTTATTGAAGAAAAATCTCAGCGTTAGCAACATTGCGTCGATGGCTTCCGCATCGGGACCGTGCCTTTCGACTTTGAGCGGCTGATTCGCCCCCATACTGATGACCACTTGACGGCCCTTCTGAACGCTCTCGACAAATCGTGAATTTGCCAACTTCTCTGCCTTTTCATTGAATAGCCGCATTCGTCGAACCTGCTGGTCGCGGTTCTTGTGGCGTGTCATGGCGCCAGCGTCCCGGCGTGCCGCTGCAGCTTGCGGATCGCTTCCGCGATCTGGTCCATGTCGCTCTTCGTGCCGATCAGCATGGTTTGGGTGAACCACACGGCCTGGGTACACAGGCGGTCATTCATTGGGCAGGCGTTACGCTCGTCATAAGCGGCCAACTCGCGCCCTCCGTAGATGTGCTGGAACGCGCGGCTGGCGAGCGTTTTCTTGAGGAACGCCTCCTTGTTGAGCGGATCGTAGCCGCCGGAGCACGGAATGCCCTCGGCCGCGAGCGCCTTCAGGAAACGATCGCGCGGCAAGCGGGAAAACGCGGTCATATCGTAGCGGAACATGTAGAGGTGATAAGCATTGCGAGTGCAGCCGTCGTACATGCGGGCCGGTGTGATACCCGGGATCTCGCTCAGGAGACTCGTGAGGTAACGCGCGTTCCGCTCGCGAATGCGGGACTGCTCTTCAAGGCGCGTGAATTGTTCACAGAGCAGTGCCGCCTGGAAGTCCGTCATGCGCAGATTGCATCCATTTTCGACGTACCCGGAAGAAGACCGGCTGCCGCGGCCCTGGTTCTGAAATGAACGGGCGAAGTCCATCAAATCATCGTCGCTCGCGATGAGGGCGCCGCCTTCGCCGCAATTCAGGTTCTTGGAGGCCTGGAAGCTGAAGCAGCCAAGATCTCCGAACGTGCTGAGTTTGCGGCCTCGCCACTCCGCGAGGTGCGCCTGACAGGCATCCTCAATGACGGACAGCTTGTGCTTGCGCGCCGTTTCCATTACGGTGTCCAGGTCGGCCGCCGAGCCGCCGATGTGAACCGGCACGATGCAGCGAGTGCGCGGGGTGATGGCGGCCTCAATCTTGCGGGCGTCGATCTGGAACGTATCGATGTCGGAATCAACGAACACCGGTAACGCGTGCTGCATCAGGACGGCATTGATGGTGGCAACGAAAGTGTATGGCGGCACGATGACTTCATCGCCGGGTCCGACATCAAGCGCATTGAGCGAAGCGTAGAGCGCGCTCGTGCCATTGGCCAATGCGAGGCAGTGTTTCGCGCCCAGCGTTCGGGCCCAGGTCTCCTCGAAACGGCGCGCCTGCTCGCCGCGGTTCCAGTGACCGCTGCGCAGGACGCGCATCCAGGTCTCTTCGTCGTTGGCGCCGATCTTCGGCCACGACGGAAACGGGTCGCGCCGTACGGGCGAGCCGCCTACAAGCGCGGGACGGTCGTTATCAGTGCCTGCCAGGCCGGACGCGAAACCGGCGATTGCGCCAGCCAGAATAGTTCTACGATTCACGTAACGCTCCTCTCGCTGGGAAGTGTACACGAAAAGTGGCCAGCGCGACAAACAGCATCTTATGATTCGCTCCATCAGGGGACAATTGTAAGCAGCAGTTTGAACCCGGAATAATGGGATAGAATGCAGGCGTGGATCGCCCCAGATCGTTCAAATCGAGTGTTGCCAGAACCGCGCGCGCACCGAACCTAACGGCCATCGGAGGCTCTGCGCGCCTTCGTCCTCGATCAGGCGCACTGCGCCAAAACAGGACGCCGCCGAAGTCGCGAGAGTTCTTTGGCTCCGCAAACGCGACTCGAACCTACGACCCGTAGGTCTCCAGAAACTCAATCCGGAACCTCCGGCAATGGAGTGACTTGGAAATTCAAAACAGCAGCCTGCTTCATGAGCCATTTCACCTGTTGTTGGCGGAATTTGGTTTCGTAGTGTTCCACCCCCTTGTCGACATATTCTTTTCCGAATTTCAACATTCGGTAGACCAGCCGAGCGAGCTTGTGAGCCATAGCCGTAATCGCTTTCGGCGCGCCCAGTTTGCGGCGCAATCTGCGGAAGTTGGCGCCCAACGCACTTTGGCTGCGTAGTAAGCTCCAAGCCGCCATGCGGAGTGCGGTGGCCGCTCGGTTGGTGACTTGACGTGTTCCGCGCTTAAGCACTTTGCCGCCGCTGATGCGGTTGTCAGGACACAAGCCCAACCAAGAGGCGAACTGCTTCTCTGTTCTCCAGCGGCTCATGTCCACTCCGACTTCTGAAATTAACGTCTGCGCAGTTCGTACCTGGATGCCGTCGATGCGTGTTAGGTCTACGCCGATAATGCGATAAAGCTGTTCTCTGAGATAAAACTCGGGTGCGTGCTTGGGCCTGTGTCCGCGGTTAGAGTTGACCGGTATCTGCTGCTCCGGCTGCTCCTTGGGCTCCATGGTCTTTAAGTGCCGGGCGATCCGTTCATCGCATTCGGTGATCTTGAGTTGATAGATGTCATACAACGCCAAGT
Source organism: Bryobacterales bacterium (assembly GCA_963838885.1). Classification (GTDB taxonomy): domain Bacteria; phylum Acidobacteriota; class Terriglobia; order Bryobacterales; family Bryobacteraceae; genus JAICMB01. The sequence continues at coordinate 34,000 of CAWITB010000015.1, forward strand.
TCTGCTCCAGTGCGAACAACAACTCATCCCTCCAGTTACCTTCCAAACTTCGGGCAATCTCCTGATGGCTGGCGTGAATGCGCTCGTGCCTGAACTTCGATAGTGCTTGTGGGTCTCGCTCGCCATTTACGAGCGCTCGGAGGATTGCCAGCCCCGTCTTCCCACTGATATCGCTGATTACATTGGCTAACTGGACATTCATTTCTGTTAGGGCCTGTTGCATCTGTTGGATCGCTATACCGGTCGCTGTTACCAACCTCTCTCGCTGGCGCATATAGGAACGCAGCACCCGGATCTCTTCGGTTGGCCGGAACGAGTTATTCAACAATCCAAAAGTGTGCAACTTCTGTAACCACTGGCATTCCAGCACGTCTGTCTTGCGTCCGGGCAGCGTCTTGGTGTGCTGCGCATTTACGACGTTCACCTGCAATCCATAATCTTCCAGCACCTGATACAGAGGCATCCAATACACGCCTGTTGCCTGCATCACCACCGTATCGATACCGCAGGATTTCAACCATCCAGCCATTCGATGCAAATCCGCCGTGAAGCTGCCAAATTTTTGCACGGGCTCGGGATCTCGTCCTGCTGGCACTGCGACGTGATGTTCTGCATTGCCGACGTCGATTCCAGCCGCATTTCGGTTTAGGGGCGGCAAGTTCTCCCAATCTTTTTTGCGCTTCACCCCTGCCTTCGGTTTATTTCCCTGCTTGCGCATAATCACCTCGTCATAGAATTCAGGACGAGGTTCAGCCCGGTGGCAGTCGGTTTAATGAGTGTCTCCAACGGGGTCGAGTCCGCTGATTAGCAGCGTGCTGCCACCAAAGTATTGACCGCCAGACACCAGAGCCATGGTTTAACAACGGGCTTAAAAAGCACCAAAACAGTGGTCGGCTGTAGCTCGCCGAACCGCGTCCTCTTTGAATCTTACATCGATGTCAGTTTCTGGGAGCATTGAGGGCCTATGTCCTAGAATGGTTAACAGCACGACGACAACCCCGTTGTTTGCAACGAGGGAACGGCTGGGTGACCGCTAACGTTCGCGCCGATCTATAACAGCAGAGCGTCGACGCGGTGGGCATGAACCATGGCCTCGCAGGGCGACCACGCGAAGACCGTGAAGCGCCCGTCCTGGGAAGCGACCAGAGCTACGGAATCGTGCTGATCGTGTACAAATTGTGCGGCTGCAAAGTGCCGCGTCCCACCGAGCTGTTCTGGGTGCACGATGGCGGCGGCGTTGCCAATGATCGGCTCCGTGCTCGTAACCTGCTCGACTTCATGTGAACCCTTCCGTCGCGTGATTCTTGCGCCAAACCCCAGCAAATCGTACTCCGAGTTCAACACGGCGGCCCCATCCACCGCCGTCAAACCCGCAATTTCGTCCACGGTGCGGTTGAGTTCTTCCCGCCACGCTCGCCGGCGCCGCCTATCGGGTACCTCTCGGGTGAGATTCGCGAGTTCGGAAAAACAGGGCAAGGCGGCATAAAACATCGGTTGAACGATGGACTCCCGCCAGCCTTCGGAACGCCCTGGAACAAGGAGCAGCAATCCCCCGCGCCCATGCGCACGCATCGAAACCGCGAGCTGCACCAGAACGTTGACGGTATTGGCGGTCCAGGATGACGGAGATTCGAACCCCAGCAGGGAGGCGACCAACGATGGGCAGTCGGGTAGACTTGACGCGTGCTCGTCCACGATCTTGACCTGATCACCCTCCAAAATTGCCACATTCACGTACTTGTCCCTTTCCTCGCCGCGGTGATGTTTGATGACGAGCAGCCCCGGCGTCGCGACTTCGAGAACGAGACACAGAGGCGGAACGGTACGCGTCATACCCCACGCTCGCAGTTCGCCTTCATCCGGCCATAGACCCAGATGAATACCGGCACCCTCTACCGCCGGCGCAACCCTTGCCAGGGCGTCGGGACGCAACGGTAATGGCCGCTCGAATATAAGCGGCTGTATAGCCTGTTCGGCCGAAAGGACCGCGAGTGAGATGCGCGGCATGAAACCTTCTTCGCGTCGAAGGCTCGTCCAAAACGCGGCCTCGATTATCTCTTCGATGATCGCTGCGTCGGGCAGAGGCGCGACCTCCTTGGGGCTGCGAGCGAGCACTTCCCTTTGATGGCGAGCAAAGTGGGCGTGCACTACCGAAGAAACGGTTCTTGCAGCCGGATAGGCAGGCTCTTTCATAGCTGGATTATCGCCTACCGGCGGCGGAGATCCTGTTCAAACGATTGAATCAAGGGTGGCCGATGTAATCCATTCGGCCTCCGTCCACCGTGAGGATCTGGGCGGTGATAAACGCCGCTTGCGGAGAGGCCAGGAACGCCACTGCGTGGGCAATGTCTTCGGGTTGGCCCGGCCGTCCGAGCATGGAGAGATTGCTGATTGTCTTCACGACATCGCGGTATTCCTGCTCCGTACGGCCGTCCTTCACCATGTCCGTCAATATGAAGCCGGGGGCCACTGCATTGACTGTGACGCCATGGCGCCCGAGTTCCATGGCAAAGCGGCGCGTCAACATCGATACTGCGGCTTTGGTTGCCGCATAAAACGCATTTCCAGGGAGCGTCGTGCCGTGACCAGCGATTGAAGTTATGTTGACGATCCGGCCGTAGCGACGTTCTATCATCCGTGGGACGACGATTCGGGTGGAATGGATTAATCCATCCACATTGGTACGCCGCATACGTTCCATGCCGGTCGGATCGAATGTCTCGAGAGTGGCGCGGTAGGCCAGCCCCGCGTTATTCACGAGAATCGAGATTGGGCCCAGCTCGGCGATGATGCGCGCCACCATGCTCTCAACCTGAGCCGGATCGCCGACGTCCGCGCGCACGGCGATCGCTCGGCCACCCCCACCGATCTGCTCAACCAAGCTTGCGGCCTCATCCGCGCGAGAAAAATAGTTCACGCAGACTGCCGCTCCGTGCTGCGCCAAGCGGAGCGCGATGGCCCTCCCAAGGCCGCGTGAAGCTCCCGTTACCAGGGCAATCTGTCCGGTTAGTTCCATTTCTCAAAGTTAGCAACCAGTGGGCGTCATTTGATGTCGAGAATCCCCTCGCAACCGCTCGCTCCCCAAGTGGATTGTCGAAAGCGATCACCCTGTTAATGCTGAGCCCCTCGGTGGTTCCTGAGCCGTTCATTGCGCGCGACTCTTAGCCAGGATCCCTTCCATTCGCCGGAGCATTTCCGACGCCGGCACCTGCAGCACAGCCGCCAAGCGCACCAACGTTCGCACCGTCGGACTCTGCACCCCGCGCTCGAGTAGGCTGATATACGTTCTATCGAAGCCCGCATCCAAGCCCAGGCGCTCCTGCGAAATGCCGCGTTCATTGCGGATCTGACGCAGCGCCTCCCCGAACGCCTTCTCCGGGCCGGAGGCCGGTTGCCTGTGTCTGCTCGCGCGTTTCGCCAACAGATCAATGCTGGCCGTCGGAATACTAAAGTCCCACGGACTATAGTCCGAATATTAGAGTGAATCGCAGCGCCCATGATCACCCCCGCTCCGCCCCAGCCCTCTCTCATCCGCCTATTTCTGCCCGACGGCTCCTCCGAAGGCCTGCGTCTGGTCGAGAAGGCGGGCTGGATCGGGTGCGCCGCCATGTTCTCCCGCGCCCGCTTCCCGGAGCTGAGAACCCGCCCCGAGCTCAAGCGCACCGGCGTATATCTTTTGCTGGGGGATGAACCCGGCGACCGCCGCCCGCGGCTCTACATCGGCGAAGGCGATCCCGTCCTCGATCGCTTGCTTGAACATTTTCGGAAGAAGGACTTCTGGTCGACGGCGATCGTGTTCACCAGCCGCGATGGAGCGCTGCACAAAGCGCACCTGCAGAATCTCGAAGCCAGCCTGATTCGACTTGCCGCCGTCGCCAAGCGTTGCCAATTGATGAACGCGAATATGCCAGAAGAGCCATCGCTTTCGGAGATCGATCAAGCGGAAACGCGCTTATTCCTGGCCCAGTTGCTCAGCGTTTTGAGCGTGCTCGGGATTGATATTTTTCAGCAGCCCGCTGCGGCGCTGCCCGGCTCCGCAATGTATCATCTAGACGCGAAAGGTCTCCACAGCGAAGGCTATGAAACCGACGCCGGCTTTGTGGTGCGGTCCGGTTCGCAGTCTCCGAAATTGGAGGCGCCCTCCTGCGCCGCGCCCATCATCAGCGTGCGGGCCGATCTGCAGCAACAGCGTATTCTGATCGCGGGCGGCGATCGCTTGATCCTCAACCAGGATTACCTGTTCTCCTCCCCCTCGCAAGCGGCTGCCGTGATCCTGGGCCGAGCGGCGAACGGGCGAGTGGAATGGAAAACAGCCGACGGGCGGTCGCTCAAGCAGATGCAGGAATCAGCACTCGAACGCGAAATGGGATAACGAAAATCCTTCGAACGGTCGTCCGTCGATTTCGGACAAAAAAGGATGTGGGCCGGCGACCTCACCAGACGCTTCTAGCCCAAACCTCTCGCGCGGTCGGACGAAATTCGTGGACTCCGCGCGGGGTGCTCATTGCTCTTCCTTCGCTCCTGCGCTATGCGGCGGGCGAAGAGACGGCCCGCCTCCGTGCTTTCGAGCGTGCCCAATGTCGCGAGCAGAAAAGAATTGGTCGCGGCGCGAGCTTCCGCGACCAGGCGCTCAAAGCGCTGGATCTCCTGGGGCTGCAGGACCGCATAGCGGGACAGCGCCTGCAGGCTGCGCCGCACCTCCTCGAAACCCTGATTCATTCTGCATAACTCCTCATAGACCTTCTTCCTCGGCATGGCTCTCCTGCTCCCGTTCCGGCGTGGCGTCCGCCGGGCATGTCGCATGTTGGCTCCTGTGGGCCGCTCCGTTCAAGTGGCCTCGGAGGACGGCGCCGGCGCATAGTCCGCGTTGACCTACGCGCATGTGCGCGGGTCCGCAGAATGCATGGGCTGCCTAGCGCCAATACAGTGAGCCAGATCGCTCACAAAGAGCCTGCGTGCAGCCGCTCCCGACTATGTTGCGGGAGCCGGTCGTTTTTCGCTTGCCTTTGGGGGCAACCAGAGGGATGTATCGTCATGCGCCAAGAAGGCGCGGAAAAGGATGAGCAAAACACACATGACGAACGCAGAAACCAACGGCAAAGCCGCCGCCCTTGCGGCACAGGGCGCGCACGTCGCGCCGGAGAAGGCCGCCTCGAAGAACGGCGCCAGCCGGAAGAAGGGCGCGCCCACCGCCAAGAAAACCGCCAAGGCCGCCGCGCCCAAGAAGAAAGCCCCAGCGGCCAATAAGGGCGCCAAGCCCGAACGCAACTCGACCACGCCGCGCCCCGGGAGCAAGGGCGCAAAGATCCTGGAGATGATCGGACGGGCCAAAGGCGCCACCCTCGCCGAGATCATGAAAGCCGCCGGCTGGCAGGCCCACAGCGTGCGCGGCTTCCTCTCCACCGCCGGCAAGAAGCACAAGGTCCACATCGAGTCCTCGAAAAACGAGGCCGGCGACCGCGTCTACCGCATCGCCAAGTAAGAGTTCCCGCCTGCCTCTAACACCCGCCGCCGGATTGAATCATCCGGCGGCGGTTCTGCTCCTGCTCCCACAAAATGCATCCAGTCACGTTTGCTGAGCCGCGCGGTTCGAGCGATCATGATTCGAGCCGCCTACTTGCTGCCTCGCGGTAGCGTGAGTGGCATCACGACGCGGGCGAGCGGCAGATCGAAGCGGATCTTGGGCGCAGTCGCTCTTGGCGCGGCGGCGGCGTTTTCAACGGCTGGGGCATTCTCAAGCTGCCCTCGCTTCCGCGCCAGCATCTGCTCGATGAGGGCGACGGGTATTCGGAAGTGCACCATTTCCCGTTCGTCCGGCGGCAGCCACGCCCAGCTTACTGGCTTGGCACGACAATCCCGCCCGTCTCCGACGCGCAGCACCATCCTGGCGAGGCACACTCCCTGATATGCAGTGATTGGCAACATGCTCTACCCCTCTGCTTCTGCTTCCCTCTGTTGGCTTCCCGCGCGGCGGCGCAGGAGTTGCTCGAAGCGCGCGCGCTGCAGTTGCCAATCGTACTCCGCCGTCAGCGGTCGAATAGCGCTCTCGGTGATGATCTCGCGCCCACGCTCGATTGGTGGAAGCGACAACAGGCGCTCCTGAATGTCGGGAGCCAGTTGCAGCAGATTGAGAATCTGGGTAATGCGGGAGCGCGACACGCGCCCGAAGTGAGCTAAGGCCCGGCGATCCAGATCGGCGGACTCGCGCAGCCGGCCGTCCAGCTTGAGGGCCAGCGCCATCAAACGCGTGATCCGCGGCAGCGCCGCGCCTCGCGGCTGCGATCGAGCCGTGGCGCTGTCTGGTTTGCGGGCGCGCCGCCGCTGCTCGAAGCGGTAGCGAACCTCACGCCTGGACTCAGCCATGGCCTTGCTCCTTGGCCGCGCGCAGCCGAATCGAGACCTGACCATTGCCCCCGTCGTACGTCACTCGTTCAACGACCCGCGCAATCCCGGTGCGGTCCTCTCCGCAGGCCCGCCGCGCCCCTCTTTCGAGTTGTTCCACGACGGAGGCTTCAAAGGCCGCTGCGGCTACGGACTCGCCCGCGCAGCCGCTGGTGCGGCACACATAATAGCGATAGCGGCGCTCGCCCCGTGCGGTCGAGATGTGCGCCATCGGCTTGCCGCAACGGCCGCAATGGAGCAGACCCTGGAGGAGCGCGCCGTGTTTATTGCGCGGCTGGCGCCGCAATCGCGGGCCGGCCGCTTGGAGCAACCGCTGCACGCGTTTCCATAAACGCGCCTCCACAATGCGGCGGTGCTCGCCGCGATAGCTCTGGCCGCGGTAGGCGACCACGCCGGCATACACTTCATTGGCCAGCAGCCGCCGCAGGGAACTCTCGGTGAACTTCCCGCCCGCATGCCGCCTCTGCTTTCCCGTCACCCAGCTCTTCGCCTTCCAGCCGCGCCGCTGCGCCTCCTCCAAGGTGAGCGCCACAGAACGGTTCCCGGCGAAGAGCTGAAACATCGTTCGCACCTGTTCGGCTTCGCTCTCGTTCACCAGCAGCTTGCCGCCGCGCGCCCCGAGATCATAGCCCAACGGCACGTAGCCGCCGGTCCATTTGCCCTTGCGCTTGGCCGCCGCTTTCTTGTCGCGCGTCCGCTCGCTGATGATTTCGCGTTCGAACTCCGCAAACGACAACAGAATGTGCAGCGTCAGACGCCCCACCGGCGTGCTGGTATTGAACTGCTGCGTCACCGAAACGAAGCTCACCCCGTGCTGCTCGAACACTCCCATGAGCCGCGCGAAATCGAGCAGCGAGCGGCTCATGCGGTCCACCTTGTAGACCACCACGGAATCGACTTGGCCGGCTGTGATATCCGCCAGCAGCTTGGCGAGCGCGGGACGGTCCATATTGGCCCCGCTGCAGCCGCCGTCATCATACTTGTGGGGCAGCGCCAGCCAGCCCTCCTGGCGCTGGCTCAGAATGAAGGCTTCGGCGGCCTCGCGCTGCGCATCGAGCGAGTTGAAGTCCTGCTCCAATCCTTCCTCGCTCGACTTGCGCGTATACACGGCGCAGCGCACCGGGCGCGGCGCAGCATTATCGGGATCAGCCATGACTGCCTCCTGCGCGGCGCGCTTTCGTGAGTCCGAAAAAGGCCAGACCATTCCAGCGCGTGCCCGTGACTTCGCTCGCGATCGCGCTGAGCGAGCCATAGCGCCGCCCCTGGTGCTCGAAAGCGTCGGCGAGTATCTTGACGACGATGCTGCGGCCGTCGTAATCGCGCTTCAGAATGGTGCCGGGAGGGGGAATGCGGCGGTCGAGACGCCAGCGGCCGCGGCTCGTTACCGCGATGATTGGCGCCGCTGCCGTCAGAAAGCCGCGCGGCGGCAGCGCCCGTACATCGGCTTCGTTGGCGATCGCAAGGGCGCGCTGGAGCGCCGCTTCGCTGAGCCCTCCTTCGCTCGCCGCCTGCAGACGCCAAGCCAGACGCCGCCATAAATGCTCGCGGTGTTTCGAGCGCGGCTCTTCGTCAAACGCCTCCCGGTAGCGGGCCCGAATCTGCGCCAGGGGGGCGCGCCGCAGCTCTTCGATCTCTCTCCGTAGTATGGAATCCATTGCTCTTTCTCCTCTTTGGTCGCGTTCACTTCAGCACTCCCATGAACGCTCTCTGGAGAGAAGAAAGCAACTCGCGGGAAACTCTTGCTCCTGCTGCTGGCCGCCTAAAAAGGGCTGATCCGCACCGGGTCCCAGAACGTCAGCACCCCGTGCACCTCCTCGTGCCAGCCCAGCAGCAGAGCCTTCAGCGCCTGCGTGCAGCAGTCCACCTGATCGTCGTGCGCGCCCTTGGGAAAGGCGGCGCACTCTTCCACGAAATCGTCGATCCACGGCGCCCGGTTGCGGTGCGGCAGGAATACGCTGCCCGACTCCAGCAGCGCCGAGATCGAATGCGCGCGCGCCTGCTTGCTGCCGTCCGGCCGCACCGCGATGATGCCCGGAATCTCGCGCTGCAGCATCGCGATCAGCGCCGGCCCGTTGGCCTTGTCCTCCACCAGCTTGGCGGTCGCTTGCGGCCACCGCGCCGTCAGCTCCCGAAACTTATCGAGCGTCTGGGGAAACGACAGCTTCGCCCGCACCTGATCGAGCAGCGCCATCTCATGGTTCCAGCGGCCCCACACCTGACCGACCACATAAGAACTGTCGGCCCGGTCTTTGAACGCCAGATCCCAGGACTGGATCATCTCATCGCAGGTCGCCAGGTTGGGCTGTTCGTGCAGGTACCGCCACCATTTTCGTTTCAAGATGCCGCCCTCGGCCGGCGAAGGCCGCTGTTGCAGCTGGCCCGCCGCGGCGTAGCTGCCCAGCCGCAGTTTCAGCTCCTCGATCTGCTCCCGGCCGAACTGTTGCGGCCATAACAGCTCGCCCAATTGCTCGCGCGGGTCCCTCCAGCCGATCGCGGTGGAGCGCCGCGCCCCGTCGTATTCGGCCGGCAAACACAAGTGTTCGTAGCCGCCCTGCTCCAGAATGTGGCCGGCCAGATCGGCTGCATGGATGCGCTGCATGATGATCACTTTGGCTCCCGTCTTGGGATCGTTGAGGCGCGTCGGCATCACCGTGTCCCACCACTCGCACACCCCTCTGCGGATCGTTTCCGATTCGCCCTCGCGCACGTTGTGCGGGTCATCGCACACGATGCGATCTCCCCCTTCCCCGGTGTTGGCCCCTCCCACCGAGCTCGCGATGCGGCAGCCGCTGCGGTCGTTCTCGAAGCGATGTTTCTCGTTCTGGTCCCCGGTCAGACAGAACCGGTCTCCGAAATGGCCCTGATACCACGGCGATTGGATCAGCCGCCGGCAGCGCAGCGAGTCCCGAATGCTGAGGCTCTCGGCATAGGAGGAAAACAACCAGCGCCGCTCGGGCCAGCGAATCCACTCCCAGCAGGGCCAGAACACGCTCACCGCCAGCGACTTCATATGCCGCGGCGGCATCGTGATCAGCAGGTTGCGAATGGCGCCGCGGCTGATCGCTTCGAGGTGCTCGCAGATGGCATCGAGATGCCAGCCCGGAACAAAACGGGTGGCCGGCTCCATGATCGGCCACGCCTGCCGGATGAACTCGCTCAGGCGTCGCGTCGCCAGCTCGCGATCGAGCTCCGCGAGCAGGCCGGGGCGGGAGAGCCACTGCGCGTAATCGTAGGCGCTCATTGCGGCATCTCCTCCGGCGTTTCGCTTTGGGCGATTGCCGGCTCGCAAGGCGCCGCCGCCCGCTGCGGCTGGCTCTTCCCAACCAGCGCGCGCAACTGCAGCATTTCCTCGTCGCTCAAGCGCGTCAGATCGGGTTTGACCACCACCTCGATCGGGCCGCCGCCGCTGCCGGTGTGTTCGGTGCTGATGATCTCGCGCTGCCCCAGGATCTGCTTTCCCAACCAGACGCCCATGGTCCCATTGCCGCCCTCCAGCATCTTCATCTGCGCGCGCCGCACCGAGATGCGCCCCCGCGAGCGGCCGCGCTCCATCGCCGCGGCGAACTCCGGCTTCTTGCGGCGGCTCTCAATAGTGCGGGTGGACACGCCGAACCATCCCGCGATCTCCTCGTCGGTGCATTGCAACATCGACAGCTTTTCGACGTCCAGAAGATCGATGTGGACCGGCTTGCGGCCCCTTCGTACGCCCGTAATCTCGTTCATGAGTTTCTTACCTTTCTGCCGCCCAAGCGGCGCAGGCTGGGGAGGGCATTCCGGACCGTTGAGTCCCGCCGTGCCATCCCGGCGCCTAGAAGTAACTCGGCGCCTGCGCGCGGCGTGTGTTATCGGGTTTTCTGAGTTTCGCAACGATCGATGCGGCAACGCCGCCGTTAATTCGAGCAGCTAAGTTGTTGGAACGACGAATCGAAATCGTACTTCAGGGGGACCACTCACGCGCGCGCGAGCCTGCGGAACGCGCTGCGCCGCCTTTACTGCGCAGCGTGGAAGCGCCATTTTCCTTGTAAGTTGCTGAAAATGTAGGCGCTTAAACTTTGTTAATACTACTCGGCCTCCGCAAGAACCAACAGCATCGCCCTTTTATAGAGCCCGAAACAATTCCAAAAGGCCAATGAAAGCGCGTTTCGTCGCTGAATTATTTCGGGTTCAATCAATCATTCTCTCGGTCTCATGAGAACCGTTTAAAGTCGTTCGCGCCTGCGGAGGCAGGCATTTTGAATGACAAATTCTCCTGATCCGCTAGTTATCGCTGAGCCGCTCAAAATGCCCGGAAATCGCGAGTTTTGGCGGGAGCAGAGAGACGATTCGGTGTAGAGCGAGAACTCCATCGCGATCCGGACTATCACCCTCTTTCCTTCACCGGCATTACCCGGCTTCCACGGACAGCCCGCAAGATCTCCAGTGAAACGCATACCAAGCGATCGATCCGATCATGACTGCCTGGACAAATCGCCTCTATCCGGGCAGATAGGGGGGCCGCTCTCCCCATCCCGCTCTTTCCGGTGAACCGCTGCGTCAGCTTATCCACCCCGTAGCACCCGCTCCCGCCCGCGCAGCCTTGCACGGCGGACTGATGTATACCTACTCCTGGCGGAGGGCGGCCATGGGGTCGGTGCGAGCGGCGCGGCCGCCGGTCGGCTTGTAGGCATCGAAGGCGGTCTCAAGGTCGTAATGTTGTGATAGAGTACGATCACAACACCGACCAGAGATAGAAAGAGGAAGTTGCTTGCCGGATCAAATAACCATTATGAAAAAGAAAGAAATCGAAGTTGCAGCGGGCGCGGTAGATTCATCCCCAATCACCGGAACTATGGAGTCGAACTCTCTCTCCACCCGGCGTGAAATGCTGGGAATAACCGGTATGGCCAGTTTGGCGGCTGTCACCAGTATCGTACCTGATGCTGTTGCGCAGACTGCGCAAAAACGGCCTCGTATCGCCTGTCTCGTCAGCTACTGGGGTCTCCCGACTTCACATGCGGACTGGATCGTAAACAAGCTGATAGACGGTTATTGGTGGAAGGGCGCACACAATCCTTCGCGAGTGGATGTGGTGTCCGTTTACGTCCATCAGTTGGATACAAGCCTGCTTGCCCAGAAAGTATGCAAAGCGAAAAACATTCCCATCTTTAAAACAGTAGGGGAAACCGTCACTCTTGGCGGTAAGGAACTTGCGGTGGATGGCGTAGTTATCGTTGCAGAACATGGGAATTATCCGACCGATCTTAAGGGGCACTGGCTCCTGCCGCGCTGGTGGATCTATCAGCAAGTGATGCGGGTTTTCGAGCAGAGCAAACGCTCTGTGCCCGTGTTTAACGACAAGCACCTCTCCTATAACTGGGACGACGCCAAGTGGATGTTCGATAAATCCCGTGAGCTGAACTTTCCCCTAACCGGGGGATCTTCCATACCGGCCTACTTCCGCAAACCCGAGATAGAACTCGCTACGGATACATCGATCAAGAACTCGATCGTGGTTGGAAGCGCCGCAGATGAGGGAGCCATCTTCCATTGTGTCGACGTGCTTCAGGCATTTGTGGATCGACGCAAGGGCGGTGAGACAGGCGTCAGGTCGGTGCAGTCCATTCGCGGGCCTGAGACGTGGAACTGGGTCGAGCGCACTCCTTGGGCCAGCAATCTGCTCGAAGCAGTGCGGAAGAATTTTGACCTGAAGCAGGGACATTTTCAGCAAGGCCGGAGGCCGAACGTCTGTATCGTGGAGTATGACGATCGGACCAATGCGGCAGTAATTTCGGGCGCGGGTGTGGGCTGGACCTACGCCGGCGAAATCGAAGGACAGAAAGACCCGACGATCGTCTCGATGCTTGGCTGGCCCGGCCCCATCTCGCAATACCACGCTGCAAACGGGCACGAGCACTGGATCACCGAGATGATGCTGACCGGAAAGGAACCGTTCAATGCGGAGCGGCTGCTTCTGTCCACCGGGATTGTGAACCACTACATGGAATCAAACTGGGAGAACGGCCGTTACTCTGCCGTCGGACGCCGCATCGAGACGCCGTTCATGAAGATGAAATATCACTCGACCCACGGGCCGATGTTTGAAACGGGGCCGCGGCCGCCGAAAACCCCCTACATACGGGGTTTTGAATCATAGGCTCTGCGCTCTGCGCGGCCTGTGGCGGACGTCGCATTTGTAATTGATTGCCGGGTCGTACGGTAAGTCGCGGGTGTTTGCGGAGGGTTCCCGATACTCCTGCCGGACATACGCTCCAGGCATGGCTGCATGCCTGTTGGAGAATCTTCTGGATGACCATGATGAACCGCGTAGCGCCGTCGGCGCCGCCGCAAGTGATGTAATTTGAATGATTCGGATTTCCAGCAGCTTTCTTGTTGTGTTGTTTTGGTGTTTCTTAAGCGCCTGTGGATGGGAGCGTAAGATAGTATTTAGGGATGTATCAGATAGTCTATCTATTGAAATACAGCAGCCATTTCCAGTAAATGGATGGGGTCTTCGCGTATTGTTGGACGGGAAAGGCCGGAAGAAAATGCTTTTTCAATTCCGAGGGGATGCATTCTTGAACTTCGCGGACGTTGAGTGGGCGAAGGGAGCAAGGGTCGTCGCGGTTTTCACTTGCGGCACACCGCCTATCCGGTTGGCCTACGATGTGAATCAGAATAAGGTCGTACCGTTCACACAAATGGCTACTTTGGCAGCTACAGGGATACGCGCCAAGTATCGCCCTGCCGATAGCATCGGGGATCAAGGCACTTTCGACTGGGCTTGCTCGGACCAGGGCAAGCACGCGTTTCTGCGGGCCTATCCGGACGCTTTGGCCAGATAGAGAGCGGCGCGGCCGTCGTCTAATGAATCACCGCTTCACGCTTGCGGCTTTTGCATTGGCGCCTGCGGTGGCAAGTAGGCGTTTTGGCTTCACGTCAGGCGGATCGAGGAACTCGACCCGGGGATTACGAGTGGTGACCTCGAGCGAAAGTGGTGCGCGATGAGGCGCGCTCGAGCACATGATGAAGGGTAGAGGAAGGAGCTGAGCTTGGACGATCAGGATCCTAAAAGGCGTGATCTGGAGACGGCCCTCGGCGATTATTTGCGCCTGAAGGAGGAGAACACCGCGCTCCGCCGACTGCTTGTTGAACACGGAATCACGATACCGGCGCAGCTGAAGAATGGTTTGTCACCCGAGGCCAGGCCAGATGCGCAAGATGCTGGTGTCGATGAGCACGCTGGTAAGGACGCCAAGATCGCCTTGTTCCGTGGTCTGTTCCGCGGGCGGGAAGATGTTTATGCATTGCGTATGCGATTCAAGAGTGGCGAGTGGGGCTATGTCCCAGCCTCTATCCGCGACTGGAAGGCGGTCCTTTCCACACATGTGGCCCTCCGGAAGAAGGTGGACCAGAAGACCAGGAAACTGTTGCCTCTGACCGATGATGTTCTGCGACAGCACCTCGAAGGCAAGCAGACGATCGGCATCTATCCGCTGCTTCTGGACGAAACCTGTTGGTTTCTGGCCGTCGACTTTGACAAGAAGAGCTGGCAGGATGACGCCTCGGCATTCCTCGAAACGTGCCGCGAGCTGGGGGTATCGGCGGTGCTCGAACGATCACGCTCCGGAAACGGCGGCCATGTTTGGATTTTCTTCGAACGCGCCGTCGCGGCGGCAACAGCCCGGAAACTCGGGAGTCTGATCCTCACCAGAACCATGGATCGACGCCACCAGCTCGGGATGGACTCCTACGACCGGTTCTTCCCGAACCAGGACACGATGCCAAAGGGAGGATTTGGCAATCTCATCGCGCTCCCGCTGCAATGGATGCCGCGGCAAAACGATAACAGCGTGTTCCTCGATTCGGATTTGCGGCCTTATCCAGATCAATGGAAGTTTCTATCGAGCGTTCAGAGGACGGCGGTCGATTCTGCGGACGCTCTCGTGCGTGAGGCGATGCGTACCGGCAGTGTGATTGGGGTGAGGATCAGTCTGGCGGATGAGGACGAGGAGGCGGAGCCATGGACGATGCCTCCCTCAAAGAGGCGCAGGCACGCGATCATAGAAGGTCCGCTTCCCGAACGGATCGAGATTGTACGGTCGAATCTTCTCTACATTGAGAAGAAAAACCTCCCGCCCGCAATGCTGAATCGGCTGTTGCGTCTGGCCGCTTTCCAGAACCCCGAGTTCTACAAGGCCCAGGCCATGCGTCTTTCCACGTTCGGCAAGGCCCGGATTATCTCTTGCGGTCAGGACTTCGCACAGCACGTTGCGCTGCCTCGCGGTTGCCTGTCGGACGCCACGGCCTTACTCGCGGATCACAAGATCAGGGTCGACGTCCGTGACGAACGCTACGCGGGCGCTCCCATTGACGCGAACTTCGACGGCCAACTGCGCCCTTATCAAGACGACGCTGTGGCCGGCATCGGCGACCATGACGATGGAATCCTGTGCGCGCCCACAGCTTTCGGCAAAACAGCGGTAGCCGTTTGGCTGATCGCGAAACGGAAAGTGAACACGCTGGTTTTGGTTCACCGGCAACAGTTGCTCGATCAATGGCATGAACGCCTCGCGATGTTTCTGGGTCTGCCGCCAAACTCGATCGGGCAGATCGGCGGTGGAAAATCGGACCGAACGGGCTTCATCGACGTAGCGGTGATTCAAAGTCTCCACCGGAAAGACGAAGTGAAGGATTTCGTTGCTGAATATGGCCAGGTGATCGTGGATGAATGCCACCACATCTCGGCCTTCACCTTCGAGCAGGTGATGAAACAGGTGAAGGCGAGATACGTAGTTGGCTTGACGGCTACGCCGACGCGAAAGGACGGCCATCATCCGATCATCTACATGCAATGCGGTCCGATCCGGTTCAACATGAGCGCCCGGACGATGACCGAAGCGACGCCTTTCGAGCATAAGGTCGTTCCACGTCATACGGATTTCCGGATGCCAGAGATGGCGGATGTGACGATTCAGGATGTCTATGCGGCCTTGGTCAGCGATTCGGCGCGCAACGCGATGATCGCCGGAGATCTCAGACGGGCCTTGCAGGCTGGACGTTCGCCACTCTTGCTCACCGGCCGAAAAGAGCATCTCCAGTTCTTCGCGGCTGAAGTGGAGGGATTCGCCAAGCATATTTTCGTGCTCAAGGGCGGTATGGGCAAGAAGCAGCGTCGAACGATCGCGGAGGGGCTCGCGGCCGCCCCTCAAACCGAGGGGCGTGTGATCATCGCGACCGGCAGTTACATTGGCGAAGGCTTCGATGATGCTCGACTGGACACTCTGTTCCTGGCAATGCCGATCTCATGGAAAGGCACATTGCAGCAGTACGTAGGGCGGCTGCACCGGCTCCACGATGGTAAACGTGTCGTACAAGTCTACGATTACGTCGACTCGAAGGTGGCAATGCTGGCCAGGATGTATGAACGGCGGCTGAAAGGCTACGACGCAATCGGATATACGGTCGAACGTGCCGACGCAGACCCATCTTCGGTCGATCGAATCCCAGGTTGCTGCCGTCCTCGGCTAGATTCAGCATTAACAGGATGAGCAAGAGAGCGCTCGGCAACGACGTGCGCCGGGTATCGCTCACGGCGGCGAAAGCAACCATCGTGAACTGGTAGAGAGCCGAGCTGCGGCTCAGTTGAGGCGATTGCGCTGCCGATCCCGTGCCTGTGGGCTATGAACGCGCGGAACCCTCCGGGAGCAAAACTGGTACGCCGGCTTTCGCGGAGCGCGCGCTAGAAATTTTGAGAGAACTTCTGGGCCGTTCCGGGACTGAGAGTTTAGGAAACACGAAGAGGCTCGCTGGACAATTTAGGCCGCCCGCTGAGGCTTTCTTCATTGACCGTCAGCGGGCGGCTATTTTTTGAACGGATAAAGCGGACCCCAGCGCCCCCGATTAATAATTGATGACCGACCGCAAAGCTCTTCCAGCCTGGACTGAGCGCCGGGATCTGCACGTGGGCTCCCTTAACAGGATCATCGCTTTCGACGAATCCACTTGGGGACCCGAGTGGTCGGGGGAACCGCTCTCTTGCTCACGCAGTTAACGCTCTTTCGTAGACCTGGCGCTTGACAGGCCGTACGCTATCCCTGGATCGTTGGGAGCTTCAACTATCACCCTCAGCCAATCGCTCAAACAGTTTCCCTATTACACCAGCGTGAACGTTCGCGATCCGCATTTAGGCGACTCCATCTATCATGCCGGGCTTCTTTCCGGCAGCAGTGATCGTCCACAGCGCCTTGGCGCTGATTCAGAACGAGTTCACCAGAGTTCTACGTGTTCTCATCGCGAACCTCTACGTCCATCACGCCAGCCTCTTGCCTGATTATTTCTTCCTCAACGTCCCGCTGTTTCATAAATGTTTCCGCTTCCAGTAAATCCAAGATGTGCCATGCTGGGACTACTCCCATCATACCGGTGTTTTGCTGGATGCCCCATCCTTCAAGGTGTTTATCCCCACTGCGATTTGTAACGGGAACCCATTTGGTTGGCAAATGTCCCCAATCGACGCCCAAGAGGCTGATCGTGACTCCTGCGGGGCTATCCGCCGGGCGAGGCATCGATCTATATGCGAGAGGATGGAAGTAAACGAAAACCGGAGAACCGCTATAGCCTCCAATGGAATGCGTTTCAACCAAAAAGCTTTCCTGAAGGTGTCCGCTCGCCTGTCGAATCGGATCTCCCAGATTCATAGCAATTTTTCCGAAACGGACGGACGGCTGATTCGTTAGACGACCGTCAGCGTAAGCAAATCGTCCGACCAAGGCGGTGTCATCGCCTGGTCCGATTCCGTATCGCGCTATGGACTCCTTAGTTAAGAAACCGCCTGTCTGTAGGAAGAACACGCGGTGTTTGATAGGCGATAAATCAAGATGGGCCGCCGCAAGGTCATGGCGGTTGTGCGTTTCCCAATCTCCCGGTTTCAAGTCAAGTATGTCAACGCCGCCTTCGATGGTATTTAATCTAACGACCGACATTCCTTCCTCAATCACATGCCGATTAGTGATGGCATAGAGATGAAATATGGTGCTCACCGTCCGAGACTGAACTGCTGCTATGAAGCCGCTCCCGCCAACATGCTTGCCATTCCTCGCGTCTTCAGACGAGGGGTAAAGATACAGCGAGCAGTTCAACATTTCGTCCGGTATTCTGAGCATGTTCCTCCTGGAAAGAACATGGTACGAAACGCCGCCAATCGTTTGGCAACTTTCGTATACTCCCCCCCAAGCCGAGTGCTGCGCCCGCTGTTTTTTGATGGCGACCAGCGTTCCTCAAGTTCTATCAAGCGCCCGAGCTGGGCAAGGATTTCAGAACTCGACCGAAAGCGCCAGGCGTAGCCCAGTGGTAGCGGAGTAAGGCTCGAACACGCCCATGAGCCGCGCGACATCGAGCAGCGAGCGGCTCTTGCAACCTGGGCAGCCTGAGTGCGGTCTGCAGTTTCGTTCAGAGCATAATCGCAACGCGCACGGAAGCCCAAGGTTTGAGAGGCAACGCGTAATCTACAGATGAGCTTTCCTCATCTTGTCTAGTGCGGTAAGGGAAAACCCTTCATCGCTCTTGACCTGCATAATAAGTAATTTGAATGGGGGTCAGAGCGCGACTTGAAAATTTGGCTCGGCAGGTGTGTTTGCGAAAGATTTATGCCGCGCCGCCACCGCCCGAAAAGTGCTGAAGATCGGGTCCATAGAAACAAAAGAGAGATTTTGCACGCAATACTCGCTCGACCGCCTCAATTTCCTGATGACCCATAAAATGGACGCCTGGAAACTCTAGCGGGAGCGGTTTTAGGCGAATTGGATTTATTGTGGTTGCGCTGTTATCCCTTGACACGACTTTGGGCATTTCCAAAACGGGTCTAAAACAGGACCTTCAAGGCTATCTGAATAATCCGCGGATTAAACAGATCGCCGTGATCTCCGCCGACTGTCAACAAAGAGCCGAAGTTAGCCTGAGTCGGGTTGGCATTCGGGGCCCTCTGGGTATAGAAATGGCTGGAAAGCGCATTGAACGCTTCACCCCGCAACTGTAACCGTGCTCTCTCGGTGATCTTGAATACTTTTAAACATTGAAAAATCGACAGCGCGTTGACCCGTGTCTCGCAAGACGTTGCGGCCCAAGTTGCCAAGCGTCCCCAAAAGGGGAGTGTCACGAATACGGAGGTATCGAACCATTGCGTGTAGGTCTGCTTAAACCCGGGCGGCAATGGGTTACCCGTGACATCCTCACGCTCGGAAACAAACGAGTTCCCTATTTGGGCGCGGTCTCCGCATTGACAGCCAACACCGAACGGAGTGCCGTCCGGAAAGCGTCACAATCGCGTTGGCCTGCCACCCTCCGAACACCTGATTGAGGATTCCGCCGCGATTCATTAGCGCTTTCCCTTTGCCGAACGGCAATTCATCGAGCAGCGCTGAGCACAAATCGCCGGGGTTGATCGAAACCCGACAGGCCGCGGTCCAGTCCGTAGTTATAGCCGTACTGAGGAAAGTAGGAGAGTTGATCTCCGATCGGGAGTTAATCTCGGAATCGTCATCAATGGACTTGCTCCAGTAAACAACCGCTTGCGCTTGTAAGCCATGTGAAAATCTCTGGGTAGCTTTCAGGGTCAAGGCGTGATATGTCGATTGCGCGTAAGTCGCCGATGGTCTCACTCGAGGCCGCGAAGTTCTGATACGGCACCCGCGTCTGAATCGGAGAACATGAGCGCCGGATACGTTCCTGGCGGGCATTGTGACAGGTACTGAAGCCCATTGTTCGGATTTCCTACCGTGGGCGGCAGCACTGCAGGGTTCGTGAAGTAATACCCGGGCAGACGGAGCGCCGCGAGCTCCCTGATATCCAGTCTCCAGCAAAAGCCCTTTCACCGCCTCGAACTGGAAATTGATTCCCCACTGCTGATCGTACGGCGTCTCTTGGAGGCCCTGAATCCCGCCCGCCCCAGAACACAGATTGTTGGTAGAGGCCAAGCCCTGGGCTGTTCACGACCGAGATGGGAGGAGCTTGGCAGTAAGGACGGCAGGAAAATTGCGGCCGGCAATGGACAATGGTGCCGGGAACAGGTTCGGATATCCAATGGCGGTGTTGCCTCTAAACCGGTCGGGACTGGCAAGGTCGGTGACACAAACGCAACGTTTTCCACTAATTGCTGAATCAAATAATAATTCTGAAACACATCGTAGAAGATGCCATATCCGGCAGCGCACTACGAACCGGTTGCTGTTTTGAAAACGGCCGCCAGGCTATGCCCACCCGCGGAGCAAAGTTTTTGTAATCCGGGGCCACGATGGGATTGGGCGCGCAACATCCGGCCAGGATCGGATTATTGAAGATTTGCGCGTAATTTTTATCCTCGACCAGAGCATTCGTCCACCGGGATAACTGGTATCGAATACCGATCCGCCGTTTTGCCAGATCATATAGGGGCGTGCGGAACTCCCACCGAAGTCCCCAGGTTAAGGGTTAATTGCGAACTGATGCGGAAATCATCCTGAAGATACAGGCCTATGTCAGTGTAGCGCCCGCGATCGACCCCCGATTCGAACGACCGAAAAGCCACCGCCGACGGCCCCCAACGCATCGGGGTAGCCCAGCAGGAAATCGGCAAAGCCATTACCCGTCGCCGGCTGGCCCGTGGCTTGGGACAGCAAAGGATTTTGTGCGGTGTATTGTCCGGCGAAGTGCAGCGATCCAGTGCCGCTGTCCCCGCTCTGATTGTGGTCGAGGTGCGGCCGCACATCAGCGCCGATCCGCAGATTGTGACGGGATCGCGTGATGCTGAGGGCTCGGAGAATTGGAATGTGTTCGAAATATTTAGGAATGGCACCGCGCCCGAGGCGCCGAGAGGGGCATAGGAAGACCCGAGCACGATATTCGGAAGCGCGTTGTAAAGCGGTCCAGGAACCAGGTTTTGCAGCCCAACCTGCTGCCAATACTTCACTGAGCCATTTGAGGTCTCATAGGAATTCAGAAAATACAGGTTGTTGTACCCTACGCGAAATTCGTTAAGCATGCGAGGGCTGAAGATATGGGCCCACTGGATGCTTGCGAGATGGGTCCTCTGAATACCGGTAGTGCCTGAGAGTGGAATCAGGTTAGGCGCTCCCGCGGCTTGAACTTCTTGAAGGTACTGGCCGAAGATCCTGTCGGATTGGCTGATATAGTGATCGAAACGGGATGTCACGGTGTCCGTATCGATAGTGCCTGAATATGTTCGAACGAAGTTGTTACAAGGCAAAGTGCAAGCTACGTTCGGTGCCGGAAAGTACTTAGCTATCGCCAGGCTTTGGGGTGCTAACAAGCTGAGCGGTATTTGGTTGCCGGGGAATGGGGACCGGGATATATTTCCCGGAGACCCCGGACTCGGAACCGTAGTCAGAGGGTTGTAGAGCTGGGTCGGCCAGTCTGAAAAGTTTCCCTGGAGTTCCTGCGCGGTAGGAACTTGTCCTCTACCGACGCTGGCCGAGGTGCGCCGCCCGCCTTCATAGCTGACAAAAAAAAACGTGCGGTTCTTTCCGTTAAAAACTTTTGGTATCAGCACCGGTCCACCCACCGCGAATCCAAATTGATTCTGCTTGAGTGGTGTTACGATGTGCGTCCGGGGGTTTCTCGGCTGCAAAGCGTCGTTGCGAATGAATTCCCAGAGTGCACCGTGCAGAGTGTTCGTTCCCGCTTTCAGCGCGACGTTCACTTGCCCCGCCCCCATACCGAATTCGGCCGAGTATTGACTGGTCTGTAATTTGAATTCTTCGATGGCATCGATAGGCGGAATCACCGCTGCCGTTTGGAACAAACCTTCGTTGTCGGTCACGCCATCGATAAGAAAGCTGATCGCCGCCGGACGCGAGCCATTCACGCTGACGTTGCTGAAGGTATCATCGAGGCCGTGCCGCCGAATGTTCGTAGCAGCGTTGATTCCTCCGCTGACTTGGGTAACGTTCGCGCCCAGCCGCACCAGGTTGGTGAAATCACGCCCGCTCAGCGGAAGGTCAGTGACCTGCCGGTTGTCGATAACCTGTCCAACCGTCACGTTATCGGTCTGGACGAGGGTGGGCGTGGCTTGGACCTGGATCTCCTGGGTGGTTTGACCGAGTGGCAGTTTCAGATCGATGCGCACGGACTGGTTCACATCAACCCTCACGTGCG
The DNA here is from genome assembly GCA_963838885.1 of Bryobacterales bacterium. GTDB lineage: Bacteria > Acidobacteriota > Terriglobia > Bryobacterales > Bryobacteraceae > JAICMB01. Next base: position 55,528 of record CAWITB010000015.1, read on the forward strand.
GAGCTCCCACTGTTTCGAATCCCGTCTTCGATACCTCCACCAAGTACTCTCCCGGAATGAGCGAGGAAAATGAATAGTTTCCATTAGCGCCCGTGTCGAAATGGAGCTCCGCATTAGTTCCAATGTTTCGAACGACAACATGGGCGTCCGGAACCGCCGCTCCGGTCTGGTCAGTAACAACGCCAAGAATAGCGCCGGCTGAAGTCTGCGCCTGGCTACCTTGGGGGCTCATGCACAACACTGAAACGAGAAAAACTGCCTGCCATTTGAGCTGAAGCAAAGATCGCATGCTGGATCCTTTCACGTTAGATCTCTCCATTAAACCCCCACATTGCCTTCCTGTCAAGTGAAATTTCAATAGACACACAGGTATTTTAATTGACAACCTCGATCGGAATGCCTCATTATAGTCCCAAGAGGAAATTAATTGTCCAATACAGGCATCATAGGTTTTGCCCAAGTTGAAGCATGGCGGTAACGGTGCAATCAGGTTCTAAGCCGATGGATTTTCAGGAAGGCCTGGCTCACCAGGCCTCCACCGGCTTCGGTATCGAGGAGCGTGAACGCCGCGTAAGAGCCCGGACGCGCGGCTCGCTGGAACGGTTCGAGCGTTCCCAACGCACGCTGGCCGGCGGGTGTTCGAGCGGCCTCCGCCGGGCCGCGCGGCCGTACCCGCTTTTTTTCACGCGAGGTTGCGGCTCCAAAATAGTCGATGTGGATGGGAACTCTTACCTGGATTATGCCCTTGGCTGGGGTCCGCTGATCCTGGGTCACGCTCCGCCGGAATTGACGGAGGCAATCGGGAGGCGCCTGAAAGACGGACTCACTTTCGGGGCCCAACACGATCTGGAGTTTGAGACCGCCGAACGTCTCACCGGAATCATTCCCTGCGGAGATCGAGTCTGTTTTGCAAATAGCGGCACTGAAATCGTGCAGGTTGCGCTGCGGTTGGCGCGTGCTGCGACGGGCAGACAAAAGGTTTTGAAGTTTGAGGGCCACTATCACGGATGGGACGACACAGTACTCTGCGTTTGAGCAAGAAGGAAAAGATCATGCACGGTGGAATATCCGCCTCCGGCTGCTGTCCCGCCAGCCACCGGTGGCTCGGGTTTCGCTGGTGTAGCGGGAATGAGTCCAGCTGGACCGCGCTGCTGCCAGCGCGCGGGGCATTGGGGCGTTTCGCCGCAAAGCGCCACGACCCTTAGCATTAACTGCGTGAGCACGAGAGCGCTTCCCCCGAACACTCGGATCACCAGACTGGGCAAAGCTGGCAGCCATCCCAGGATGAAGTCTCGACTTTTAAGAACAATCGAAAATACGATTGCGAGTTCACCTGTCCCGGACAGCTACCGATTGCCGCTGATATTTGTGCGCTGTTCCCTTTAGGCAGTGATCGGGGTGAACAGGCTAAAGGAGTCCGCTTCATGGAGCGCATGGACCCCGAGCTGAGACGCGAAGGAATTGGCGGGCTAATGATTGAGACGCCGCCCTTACAGAAGAAGCACGTAAACCGAGCGTGGCCCAAACAGGCGGCTGCAAAGATTCGCGCGGCAACGCAACAGCAGGTGCCCGGCAAGGCCGAGGTCGAGGGCTTTACAGTCGAACGTATTGCATCAGATTCCGAACCGTCGTAATTCTACCATTCGGAGTTCAGTGCTTACCAGCCTACCGAAGCAGGCGGACACGCTCTCGTCAAATTGCTGAAGGCCAAGCATGACCAGCTTGACGTAGACGGGCATTAACGTTTTTTGATTGTCGTGAGCGAAGGTTGTCCTGCTCGCGCCGCTAACCTGACGGCGGCCTGCGCTTTCATCGATTTCGGTTTATACCCTAATTTCGACCGCATCTATTTCGAGGAAGCACCGTGTCAATACCATCTTATTTACGATCGGCAGCTTACATGGCCCTGAAAGCGGGCCCACTCCCAATCGATTCAGATATCTGTAGACTTGTCATCAACTGGTTCGAGGTACAACTAGCAAACGGTTATCCGTTTGCGCTTGATACGATCTTGCGAATCTCCTGGGACCGGCACAGCACAGCATGGCTTTCCGAAGGTCGTAGGATGACACTGGAATTGAAGCACAGCTGTTTTTGCAAAGCTGCGCCTGGGAAACTCCGTGCGCTTTCTGGAGACTATTTCGCGGGCCTCTTCCCTTCAACATGGACTTGCGGCGCAAGACAGGTCTGATCGCTGCGCCCTAAGATGACGTTGCTGCGGGCGCGAAACCCAGGGCAACGATCCCGATCGGGAGACGGCGATGAAACCAACGAGTAGCGGCTGCGCTGATGTGAACAGCATCAATGAACCTGCAGGGTTTGCGCCAGTTCCTTGCCCGCCACCAGGTCCGTGACGCGAAGTTGCCAAGCGCCCGGCACATCGTTGATCGCCGGCCGAAATGGCAGAACGTATGCCGCGCCGCCTGGCGCGTTCGAAGCAGGAATAATGGTCGCCGCGAACCGGTTGAATTCCGATTTGCGTCCGGAAGAATCGGTGATCTCGATCTGGATCGGCAGCGAGCCCTCGAAAGCTCTCCCCGATGAACCCAGCACGCGGATCTCGATCGGACACGCCTCGCCGCGGCGGCATTCGGCCGCGTGCTTCGCATCCACGCCGGCCACCGCTTCAGGAAGCACTGCGAGCAGCTTGCCGCGCGACGGCGGCAGAGTGGCCTGGAATTCGGCCATGCCGTTGCGGACCTCATACGTCACCGGCTTGCGCGCGATCGCATCGTAAATTGGAGGCTTTCCCGTAACCGGTATCCGCAGCTTCGCGGTCTGCCGCACGCCCGTGTCGAACTCCAGCTTCCATTCGGCGAATCGTCCGCCGTACTTTCGATCGTCATTCACCGCGAACACATAGCGGATCGGCCCGCTCTCGATCGTGTTCACGATCACGCGCTGGCTATCGCTATCCGCCGGACGCGGCACGTCGGCCAGCATAGGCGCAAGTTTCGTCGCGTACCCTTCCATCCGCGTGCGCGCCTCATCCGCGGTGATCGCATGTCCGGCAGCGAGCGCACGGCCATCCTCGTCGTTCTCGAAACTGAAATCGAACCCGGTCTGGATGCATCCCGGAATCGAAGCGCGCAACGTATCGTCGGCAATCACCTTCTTGCCCGATTTCGCGAAGTCCACGATACGGCGGTACGTCGTCTCGGTCAAAGTGTCGCCGCGCGTGATGATCAGCGCGTCGTATTTCGACAGCGCTCCTGAAGCAATATCGTCGTCAAGCAGGACATCGAACGGCACATGATCCCGCGCCAGCAGCGTGATAAACGGCATCACCTGCTCATTTGGATATGCCGGCAGCAGCTTTCCCCCATGAAACCAGACTGAGGCCGCGCTCATGAGCACTGCCACTTTAGGCTGCGGGCGGCGGCCTTCAAGAATTACCGGCCCGAACGGCTGGATCAGCGCGCGGCTAATCTCACCTATGGCGTCGATCGCCTCTGGCGATCTCAGGAAGGGGTCCAGCGTTGGATCATCGGGCGGGCCGCTGTAGTAAAAGAACAGCGCGTCCGGCCGCTGCGACATCACCAACCACATCGCTTCGCGGGTGTAATCGGCACTCTGGGTGAAGTGCGGGTCGACGCCGGGGCGGTCGCTCAGCACGTCGGCCGTTGGGGTGCCGATCGGAATGACGAAACGCCCATATATCCACAACGTGATCGTCTGCATGACTTTCTGATGCTCTGGTTTCGCCGCAGCCTCTAGCACCGTGGCGTACAGCAGCCGCTTGATGTCCGGATGCCCATACGTCCAACTCGAAACATAATCAATACCCGTGTGCGAATTGTAGACAGGCGCGAGGCGATAGGGCTCGTGCCATGTCAGCACGTCCGGCCGCTTCGCTTTCACCTCCTTGGACATCGCCGCGTTCGCGAGATTCGTGCCATGGCCGCGTTCCCACCACCACTTCAGAAACCGGTACATCGGATTATTATCCGCGATCACGCCGTTCTTGGGCTGCCATTCCGGCGGCAACTTATCCACTCGGATCGTGAATGCGTTCGGTCCGATCCACTCCGGTTTCAGCAATGCCGTAAGGTCCAGCCCCGCTTCTTCCTTCGCCAGCTTGCGCGCGGACTCATTCAAGCAGAATGGCGTCTGATACTCAGACGACAAGAGCACGTTTCGCCACGAGGGATACTCGGCAAACCGCGCTGTCCAGCTTGCTGCCGTGCGCCGCGCCAGATCCATCACGGACGGATCTCTGGGATAGGCCTGCTTCGGATCTTCCTTTCCGCTCGGGAGAATTACGCCCGCGGGTTCCTCGTGCCGCTCCGGCGTGTAGTAGAGCGGATTGAAGTACGCGCCCATCTCCATACCGGCCCGCGTCCCCTCTTCCAGCTCGTGCACATACTCGGGGATCATCGTGCTGTCCGAACTAAACGGCTCCCTCATCACCGGCATTTCCAGCGATGTGAACCCGCGCGCCTTCCAATAAGAATAGTCGGCCGATGTCCCTCCGGCCCGGTTCCACACCGGAAACTGCTGCGGAACCCGCGCCGGCGCAATTGAGATCCGGAACACAGTCGCCTTGCCGGCGTTGCTGCTCTTGGCGATCGGCTGCGCGACAACATCGTAATCTCCTGCGCGCAGCACGCCGCTATCGATTGTGTAGCTTGCTTGTCCGTCGCGGACACTGAGGCGTTCGGGAAACCAGCCGCCCACGCTCACTCCCAATAGGTCGGCGCCGCCAGTCTGTATTCGCAGTACAATGCGTTCGCCTCGTTGGTACCCATGCCGTTCGTTCAAAAAACGAACGTCGGCTGCGCAAGCAATCGCAACAGCCCCGATCGTCGAGATCGAGAATCGCGTCCCAAATTTCATTTGCGCCGCTTTCTCCTTTCTTAATGCGTCTGAAAGTACGCGTCCTTAACGGGACGGTAACTAATGCTGAGTTGCGGAGTCTGCAATGCTCGCCCGGCCCTTTTCGCGTCGAAACACAGCGCCAGCGCGCCCGTCGTGAGCAGCGTCCGCTCCGGCGGATACGGTTCCTTGCCCGTGTTCATCAGCTCGTCAATGCAACGCACCAGACCATCGAAATGCGGTAGTGGCCGCCCGACGCGCACATCGAACGCGGTGCTCACCGGCGCAGGTTGCCCGGGAATCGCGATTGCCACCTTGCGCGCCGGATCGGCTTCGGGCACTTGCACTGCGGCGAGCTGAAACCCATCGTTGTAGCGCAACCGAAACAGCACGGCGTCTTTCGTGTCCTCCAGCCTCTCCGGCCGCGGGTTCGGGGCGGCGTGATGGGCGGCTTCGAGCAACGTTTTCGCCCACGAGCCTTGCGAGGAATCGCACCAGCGCCAGATGTCCGGTCCGGCGATATACTCCACCTCCGCGACTCCGGTCTCCGCTCCTCTCCGGCGCTCCACCAGCGATTGCGCTCTTCCAGAAGGTGAAATCCATAATCCTCGATCGCGCCGTTTCCAACCGCCGCGGCGGCCGTCATCGGCGTCCCCATCTCCGGACGATAATCGTGCGTGCGTGGACCCGTAGGCGCCGACGATCCTGCGAGCAGCGGAAATTTCAAACTGCGCGCGCCGGAACAGCTTGTCGGCCTTGGTCCAGTCATACGAGAAATGTTTATCGAAGAACGTCGGGACGCCGTGACCCGCGGCCTCATACACGTCGAGAATCTGGCTGAACTGCTCGTAGCGCGGATACAGCTTCTGACCGTCGGCGTTGCGAGGATAATCGCCCAGTTCCATGATGAAGAGAACGCCGTTCACGGCCAGCTTGCCGGTGCCCAATGTGAGTGGGTCCGTGATGCCGGGATAATTGCGGAAATTGACGCGCGCGGCCATGTCCCGGCTCATATCATTGGACGGCATCTGGTCCGTATACATCGAGACCAGTTGCATCCGTGAAGGCGTCCAGACTCCGTTCGCGGAGTAGCCGGAGATAACGCGCCCGCAGATTACGTCCGCGTGGGAATACCAGCGGTACTCGCTGACCACGGCGCCGATTCGCGGCCGTGGTGGCCGAGCTTCCTGTGCAAGTAATCCGCCCATCGGGATTGCGCCGGCCAGTGCCGCTGCCGTGCGGCGCGTCATCCTTGGCCCGCTACCACTCATACAATGACTCCCAGCGCGCGACGCAACGCGCAACTGACGTTCTCCTGCCGGGCATGCCCGCTATCTTATCACTCCTCGTTCTGATCACAAACACTAGTTTCTCATTTGGAACTACAGACGACAATCCCGAATGCCGGCCGGGAAAGCCGGCCCGGCGCGACTCAAACCGGCCGCCTATGGCAGGCGCACGCGCTCGATGCGCTTGCGATCGCTTTCCGTGATGTACAGCGTCTTTCCACAGAAAGCCAGGTTGGTCGGGTTCTTTCCGATCGTCCGGATCGTCCTCGGGTCGAGTGTGCCGTCCGGGTGAATGATGATGATGCGCCCGAGCCTCACAAGAGCCACGTACAGATCGCCCTGAGAGTCGCATCGGATTCCATCCGGGAGCGCCGTGTTTCCGCCCTCCACTTTCGCTACGTCGAAGAACACTCGCGGATTCTCCACCGTGCCGTCCGCTTTGCGGTCGTACGCGAGAACATTGTGCGGCTTGCTCTGCGACATATACAGCGTTTTTTGATCGGGCGATACAGTGATGCCGTTGGGCGTGTTCAGCCCTTCCACAAGAAGAACCGTCCGCTGCTTGGGAGGCGGCGTAATCATGAAAATCCGCCCTCCCGCCGCCGATTGGAAGTCGGGATCCGTGAAATAGATCGTGTCGTCGGCGGCGATGCCCACGTCATTCGGCTGAATGAACTGTGCGCCCCGCCAGTCATGCGTGAGCGATTCGATGAACCTGCCGGTGCGCGGATCGACGCGGTACACCGCATGGTTAATGCAGTCGGCCACGATCAGGTCGCCGTGACTGTTGATCTGCAATCCGTTCGCTTGCCCTCCAGCCGGGACGACCGCGTACATCGACACTTCACCGGCAGGGGTAATCTTGCCGATCGTGCCTTTATGCTCCAGGTTGCACGCAAACAGAGTGCCCGAAGCGTCGCAGACGGGACCCTCGGCGCTCGGGAAAGTGTTTTCCGCGGTCACCGCTTCCGTGCTCAGTTCGTTTTGCGCAAGGCCGTACCGCATGCTGAGCAACAACGCGCCGCAAGCAATTCTTCGCAGCATTCAGTCCTGGTCTGTTGAAGCGAGTTTCACAACGGGCGCTTCAAGCCTCATCGCCGGCTTTTCCGGACGCGACGCCGTGAGGATTCTTTCCGGGGCGCAGCGTGGCATCGCTATCCGCTTCGGAATGGACCGCCGACAAATACCATCTTCCGTCAGGCAAAACCATGATGCCCTCGTCCAAGAGCGCAAGCGCGAACGAACTGTATACATCCATTGAATTGCGGCGGTTCGCAACTCGTCACCGCTCCCCTCTGGCCGGGAAAGGAGGATATGCTTCTATTGAAGCCAAGTGTTTCCCCTTGAGATCTTCTTGAATCATCCTGTATCGTACTGGCGGTTGTCAATAGAATCGAGGCCCCATAAGCCGGGACGAACGCGCCTAAACTCGAAACGCGCGGATCGAAAGACGTCACCCGTGGTGTACTTACCAGAATGATTCGATCCTCCACACGCTCATACGCGGCGCGCGGAGCAATTGTGCTTTCACCGCAAGAATCTTATTGTCGTTCCGGGTGTATAACCGCAACTGATCAATTGGCGCACCTCAATCACCGGCCTGTTACGAGCAGCAGATTGATCCTCCTTCGCCGCAGGCTCCAGCTCGATCGGGGCCGAATGGCCCATTTTCCAGTGCCTTTTTCCTCCGCGCCTCACCCCCGGTTCGATGTAGAGGCGGCGGTGCAGCGAACTGACGAATCCGCGGACCGGGACCCGCTCCGTCGAAAATCACCCCATTGCGGGTGCCAGTTGGCCGGTCGAAGCCGGGATCTGATAGCCGAGCCGGCGTCACGGGACCCATCGGGGAGGCTTCCGCGTAGTTTGACTAGTTCATCTCAAACCGGCTCGAGTGCCCTCGAGCAGCGGCGCATTGCCCTCCCGTAGCGGTCATGAACGAACTCCATTGCGTACCGCAGTATTCTACACCTGCACCTCTTGCCAAGGTTGCGATCAGCAAAATGTCGCAGGGCAGACCTACTTGGCATACATGGCGGTGATGCCGGCGCTGGCCATTGGCCGCGCCTCTGACCGGCATGGGTTGGATCCTGATCCAAACGGTCGGGGCCGGGCTGTACCACGTGGCCACAATTCAGATAACCTGAGCCCTAGCACTACTGTGTTATAAACTGGTTGACACCAAGGGATAGAGCCGGGCAGACGCTATCGTGAAGGTGAGATGAGCGTTGTCGAGGCGAAGATCCAGACGGTGGAAGACATGTATCGGCTGATTTGGACCGCAATAGCGCAGAAGCAACCGATCAGCGCTATCTATAAAGACCTTCCGCGGCTGTTTTGCCCTCACCGGTTGGGCCGGAATCGTTTGGGCCAGCGTCGCGTGCTGTGCTATCAATACGGTGGCCAGAGTGAGAGCGGTTTGGGGCCGATGGGGTCGCCGGAGAATTGGCGTTGCGTCGTTTTCGAAAAGCTGCGTCAGGTGGAGGTGTTGAGCGGTTCGTGGAAGACTGCGCCGAATCACTCCCGGCCGGCCAGTTGTGTCGTGGACGCGGATATCGACGCCGAGGATCAGCCGGAGCGCGACCCGCAGAACGGACACTGAGCGATCCCGCAGATCAAGTATCGGGCCAGGACCATTCTCAATGTCGTGATGGAGCGCGGATTATGCCGCTCGGGACGAACGCGGCGAACCACGCGGCCGGAAGTCTGGCGGCGTCTGGGGCTTGATAATCCAAGATTGCCGACGCGGGCTGAGGGGGAAAAAAGATTCCGTTCGGCCACCAGGAATCCATAGGCCGCAATACATAAGCGTGGCATGATGATGAAAGCCGCGCCAGCCGCGTCCTTCATAGTGACCCAAACCGAGTTCCTGCTTCAGTTCCTGATAATCCCGTTCGATGATCCAGCGATGTTTGGCCTGGTGCACGAGTTCCACCAGGGTGGTATCAGTCGGAAGAGTGGATAGCCAGTATTTGGTTGGTTCCGCTTCCTCCGCTGGCCATTCGATCAGCAACCATTCTTCCGGATGCGGTTCCGATCGCCAGTAGTCACGATGCGCGGGACGCACTCGCAAGGCGGCAAAACGGGACTGCAGTTTCTGCTTCACCCCTTGCCGCCAGGTCACTTTCTTCCAGGCTTCGACGGGCAGCGACAGAGCAAGTTCTTTCACCGAAACCGGCTGGTCTTAGCATCGCGCTGTAAGCAGTTTGCGGGGTCGTCCCGTGTTGCCTTTGCGTGCTGACGCCGGTTTCGGCCCTTCGCCCGGCTTCCAGACCGTCGTGGTGCTCTGGATTCCGACGACATAGGTCATTTCCAGTTTCGTCAGTTCGGTGCGGAAGCTGGTGTCGGTTCCGTAGCCGGCATCGGCTAGCACCACGCCCTGCGGAATGCCCCGTTCACGCGCGCGCCGGATCTGGTCGAGGGCGATCTCTGGCTTGGTCTGAAACTGGATCGAATCCGGCACTCCGGTCTTCTTCCGCCTCTTGCGGTCCTTCGATCCAAGACTGCGGCAGGTATAGGCGGTAAGGCCACCGGCATACTCGCCTTTTCCGTAGTCACCGAAAGGCTGACCGCTACCCGGCAGTTATCCTGTTTGCCAACTTGACCGCAATACTGTTTGGAGCGTCTACTCTTGCGATGCGCGGTCAAGATATTTCACAAGACGTCATGTTCAGCTATGGAAGGCTCGAGGAGCGAATCCCGCCGGCCCATCCCTTACGCTCGATACGGGAAACGGTGGACGAAGCGTTGCGCGGCTTATCGGGCAAGTTCGCGGAATTGTACGATCCGCTGGGTCGCCCCTCGATTGCGCCGGAGAAGTTATTACGGGCGTTGCTGCTGATGGTTCTTTACAGCATCCGCAGCGAACGGCGGCTGATGGAGGAGCTGAACTATAACCTGCTGTATCGCTGGTTCGTGGGATTGGGGATGGAAGAAGCAGTGTGGGACGCGACGACGTTTTCGAAGAATCGGGAGCGGTTCATCGATGGCGACGTCGCGCGAGGATTCTTCGACCAAGTATTGACGAAGGCGCGGGAAAAGGGACTGATGAGCGAGGACCACTTCAGCGTGGACGGCACCTTGGTCGAGGCCTGGGCCAGTCTGAAAAGCTTTCAGAAGAAGAATGATTCCGCGCCGAAGCCGCCGGTGGACGATGCCGGGAATTCGACGGTGGATTTTCGCGGCGAGAAGCGCAGCAACGACACGCACGCATCGAAAACCGATCCCGACGCCCGGCTGGCGCGCAAAAGCAAAGGGCAGGAATCAAAAATGGCGTACTGCGGCAATGCTCTGATCGAGAACCGCAACGGGCTGGTGGCGGATGTGGAGTTGTTGCAAGCCAATGGAACCGCCGAGCGGGATGCGGCGCTGCTGATGGCCGAGCGCATCGACGGCGATCACCGGGTCACGATGGCCGCCGACAAGGGTTACGACACCAAAGACTTTGTCGGCCAGCTGCGTCAAATGAATGTGACTCCGCATGTGGCGCAGAACATTAGCGGCAATCGCGGCAGCTCCATTGACGGCCGGACAACAAGTCGCGACGGCTATAAGGTTAGCCAACGCCGCCGCAAACTGGTCGAAGAGGTTTTCGGCTGGATGAAGACCGTCGGGGGCCAGCGCAAGACAAGGTATCGCGGACTCTGGCGCGTGAGTTGGATTTTCACCTTTGCGGCTGCGGCCTACAATCTGGTGCGGATGCGCACTCTGACGGCGTCGTCGTCGGAAGCCGCGATCCCATAAGGAGAAGTGTGTCCAAACGCCGGAAATAAGGAGTTTGGATCCACTTTGAAACTGATTGAAAGCCGACCATTTATACCTTTAACGCGGCGACCCATCAACTTTACGGCCCGGAGCCAGCGCAGGGGATCCTTTTTCAGCATCCTGCTAGAATTCGGCCAAAACAGGATGCTGGTTAAATGTTTTTAAAGGAGGCAACGGTGAAGAAAGCACGTTTTACCGCAGAGCAGGTAATCGGTGCAGTGCAGCAAATGGCCCGACTGCCGCGGACGTGGCGCGCGAGATGGGCGTGAGCAAGCACACACGCCTGCCACCAGAGGTACGGGGCATGAACAGTGATGATGCCAAGCACCTGAATCATTTAAGGAGGAGAATCGCAGACTGAAGGTCGCCGTGGCGGACTTTTGACCTGGATCGCGAGGTGCTGGAGGCGCTGATCGAAAAAACGGATGGATATCGTAAGCCGGCGCCAGGACGTGGCGTTTGCGATGCGAAGTTCCCGACGAGCCAGCGCAGAGCTTGCGAGCCGATGCAAATCGACCGAAGCAGGTACCGGAAAACATTGTGCGCGGCGTGCGGAATCCACAGCGCAGTCCCGGATTCAGAGTAAGTTGCGACGCGACACGAAGTGTTTCAGGCGAGTGTTTCTGCTGTCGCTTCGCTTCGTCGTATTCTCTAAGAAATGGCGATTTCGCAATGGAACTTTGTGGTAGCATCATCTCGGCATGAGATGGAGAGCGATGCCGCCGTTTCGAAGATGGCCGCGTGAACCGCGCAATCCCATTTGGGCGCTGGCCCTCCTTCCTGGTCTGTACTGGAACGGCGGTGTCGACAGCGCCCAAGAACTGCGGAGCGCAGGCATACAACAGCTCTATGTTGCGCCGCCAAGCGCAGACGCATGGAACAAACAGGGCTTGTCGGCCAAACCGCTCAGTGACGAAGCACTACGCGAACGAATCAAGCTAAAGAATCCCGGCATCGACCTTCAAGTGGCAGTCGCCTCGGCTACCCGGGCCCCCTGGGTCAATGCAAACGGCTGGAGAATGCGCAGGGATTCCGGGCGGGACTTCTGGTATGACCTGCTTGCCGGCGCAGCGCCGCTCGCCGCCGCCGAAGCATATGCCTACGGAGCGAAGGCGGTCCTGAAAATCGATCACTCCGATGTCGAAGCATACGGCCGCATGCTCCAGTTTCTCGGGTCCATTCCTGAGCGGACCTTCCCAGATGTGGCCGATTTCGCATTTATTGATGACGGTTCCCCGTCCTCAGGGGAACTCCTGAATCTGCTCTCGCGCCGCAACCTCCTCTACAAAATCGTGCGCGCGCCCGATCCGCACCTGCGCCTCAACGTCGCCCCGAAAGCCGAAGATCCGTACGTTTTTGCGGAAGAGGTCCGCGATCGACTGACTGACGATGCGCGCAGCTTGCGAGTCTACGGAGCGGAAGTCGTTCTATGCCGCTTCACCGCCAACGAATCCGGAGCCCGCCTGCACCTGCTGAACTACGGCCGCAACAAACTCGGCGCCCTTCGCCTTCGCCTCCGAGGTCAGTACGCACGCGGCGAGCTTCTCGCGACCGGATCTGCCAAGAAGCTGGAAGACTACAGAGTATCGAAGGGCTTCACCGAGTTTTCAGTCCCCGAACTCGTTGTCTACGCAGTCGTCGATTTGACGCCCTGATTCCACCGCACAGCGTTCTATGCGCAATCTCGCCGCACCCCTGACGCTTGGTCTTATGTGCCTCATCTGTTTCGCTCACCCGCTGCAAATATCCGAGCCGGCGAAAGAGCTTCATAAGAATGCGTTCGCCTTCGACGCACACTTCCACTTGTTTAATTGCCAGCCGTACAACGGTCGGCAACATCAGTGCTCGCCTCCAGAACGGTCAAGTCGATCTGGTCCGCGTGCGCGAGGGCGGCCTCGATGAAGCCCGCCGGCAATGTCCGTGCTGACCGTATTCCAGTCTTGTTCGTGGATCGTGAATTCCTCCAACGCGGTCGGCGCGGGATTGAACGAGTTCGACTCATGGCATGGCTGCCAATCACAATCACTGCTTATTTCCCGGCTTCACGCCGCCCAATTTAACGGTTTCATTAGCAAATGTCCGGTTTCCAATCTAATTTTCCAAACCGCGATGCGTCCGCGTCGGTCAGCGTATTTGCAAGGTTTGCGCCAGTTCCTTGCCCGCCACCAGGTCCGTCACGCGAAGTTGCCAAGCGCCCGGCACATCGTTGATCGCCGGCCGAAATGGCAGAACGTATGCCGCGCCGCCGTGCGCGTTCGAAGCAGGAACAACGGTCGCGGCGAACCGGTCGAATTCCGATTTGCGTCCGGAAGAATCCGTGATCTCGATCTGGATCGGCATCGAGCCCTCGAAAGCTTTCCCCGAGGAACCCAGTACGCGAATCTGAATCGGACACGCCTCGCCGCGGCGGCATTCGGCCGCGTGCTTCGCATCCACACCGGCCACCGCTTCAGGAAGCACTGCGAGCAGCTTGCCGCGCGACGGCGGCAGAGTGGCCTGGAATTCGGCCATGCCGTTGCGGACCTCATACGTCACCGGCTTGCGCGCGATCGCATCGTAAATTGGAGGCTTTCCCGTAACCGGTATCCGCAGCTTCGCGGTCTGCCGCACGCCCGTGTCGAACTCCAGCTTCCATTCGGCGAATCGTCCGCCGTACTTTCGATCGTCATTCACCGCGAACACATAGCGGATTGGCCCGCTCTCGATTGTGTTCACGATCACGCGCTGGCTATCAGGCTCCAGGACCTTTGCGCTCAGCGTGGCGCTTCGTCACCGACCACGAAAAGAAGAAACCCTCGCGCCGTGCACCGGAGGGCTCATCGTAAGGTTGGTCGCGTAAGGCTCGCCCGAAATACACTCCATGATACGCCGCGTAATGGCGACGGCCCTCCTGGTTTCGGCTCCCCCGCCATCCTTCGGACCGGCTATTGCCTTGACCGTCCCCCCGAAAAACAGACCTTGTCCCTGGGAGCTCCTTTCCGCGTGCCCCGAGAGAACGGGCAGACCCTTGAAATACGTCGCTTCACCTGGCTCGCAAACGGAGTAAGGTGAGGTATGGAGTTTGCAAGGCCGCTTGATCTGAAGAGCGAGGGAGACGAAACCACGTATGAGACTGCGATCCAGTTCGGGTTATCCCAGGAGTCACAACGCAACGACAGTTTTGAGACTGTGGAAATCAGTCGCGTTTACCGTCCAACCTTGGACTCCGGCGGCCCGTCTATTCTCTTTGCGTCATTTCGGCTGCGGCTTCTTCCTTAAGTCTTCAGCGCCGTCCAGGTGCCTCTGAAGCGTGGGCAGCGCCTGACTTGCATATGACTTCACGTCCACATTTTGTGCGTCCGTCGCTTCTTTCTTGTATACAGAAACAGCCTTGGTGTGCCCGGTGATCATTTCCTGGATGTAATGATGGTCGAATGCGGCCCCCTTTAACGAATTGAACGGCATAATCATCTTGTCATGCGCTGCATCCAGTCCCTTTGGAACGACCAAACCAGCCTTGCCGGCGAGGTCGCCGAGTTGTTTGTAGTCGTTGGTGTGATCCGTAACCAGCATCTGGGCGTATTCCTTTATATCTTGCCTGGAAGACTGATCAGCCGCCATCTGTCCCAGGTGGGCCTCCAACATGTCGGTCTGCGCGGCAAAATCGACAAACTCCTGATCCGTCATGGCCGCCGCACCTTTTGCCGCTCTCTTTTGCGCCAGCGCGGGAAGGCAGCAAATACCAACACAACACACGACCGCAAGCATGTTTTTCATGTTCGTCTTCTCCTCCCAATAGAGTTACACAAACTCAATTTTATTGGGTTAGCCCCCATCTGTTTGCGTCATCGAAAGCATACCTGCCCCGTATAGCGGAACACCGTCATTCCGGGCGGGTCTACAGCGGGGTCGAGCTGCAGGGCGCCGAAACCCGTCAGCGTGCCTGTCGCGCCGGCGAACTTGCCCGTTCCGCCGGTGATCCTGAGCGGCTGTACGACCAGGCCGAGCACCGTTGCAGTCACCGGAGCGGCGTATACGTTCACCTCGTCAAAATTGATGGTGTCCCCCTCGGCCGTGACAATGTGATGCTGCACGAGGAAGTTACCGGGCAACGATGCGGGAGCTTGCAAGACCTGTGCGCTGACGGCGCCGCGCGGGATACTGTGGCCATAACCTTACCTCCTGTAATTTGCCCGTTGTCCGCACCGTGTCGGGCAGGAAGTGAGGTTGAATCGTTGAGGAAAGAGATGGCCGGTGGGCTGAGCCCATTTCCGCGGACGGGGTGCCTCCGGTAAGCATAAGCGTATTGTGAACTAACTGCGGCGTTCAAATCAACTCAGGCCTTCCGGCGAGATATGCACTGAAAGATGCAGGAGTTCACAGTGGGCGTGGGCGCGGTTGGGTTCCTTGCCCTACCCGTGATGACGGCAGGAGCGGCTTACGATCTCGCGCAAACGCTGGGGTTGAGGCATAGCCTGCATGCCCGACCTGACTTCCCTACTGGATCTCTGGGGCGAGCCCGCGTTCCATTTGTAGCTGACCTCGAAGCTCAGCCGCCTTTCGGTAGTACACCTCGGTAGAAGATGCGCGTCTCAAGCCTGGTCCTGCAGCACCGCTCCGGCTGTCCGGTATAGCTTCTGGCCAAGTGTCAAGCCGCAATTGCGATAATTTGGGAGGTAATGAGATCGATCAGCCGAGCGCGCTACGCCACATTATCAGGCGAAGAACACGACGTATTCCTATTGGGTGCTGGATTCTCCAGGGCAATCGATCAGGCGATGCCGCTTACCAACGAGTTAACGAAGCGAATTGTTGAGCACTTGTCTAACATCATCGATCCCGAATATCTTAAGGCCGTCCCCTTCCTCAGTCAGGACTTCGAGAAAGGGCTGTCGTACTTGGCAGAAGAACAGCCCTGGCTGTTGGAATCGGAGCGTCTTCGTAATCGAGCTCTCTTCTTGGATGTATCTGACGCCATTCATCACGTCTTGGTCGAGGCGCAAGACGTTGTGCTGCATCATCGAGAGTGTCCGGCCTGGCTGCTTGGCCTTGTGTTGAACATGCATTCGAAAGCCGCGTTCGTCATTAGCCTAAACTATGACACTCTTCTCGAAATGGCGGCTGCGGAACTTTGTTTTGGAGGCGACGACGTCTACACCCCTGAATCGCTCCGCCCCTTCAACTTCCCAGCCCACCAGGGTCAGCTGTACGCTCAGAGGCCCCGAACCTTTCAGCTCTTTAAACTTCACGGTTCACTTCACTGGACGTACTCGGGAACCGAAGAGTATTTCGGCCAAACGATTGAGGATGGCAATCTGCGTCGCTGGTCAGTTGCGTTGGGAGACAAGCGGCCCTACGCGCTTGAAGACGGCAGGGTACCGCTGATCGTTCCTCCGACGCTTAGTAAATCCAGGTACTTTGATAATGAAAAAATCAGATGGCTCTGGCGAAGGGCTGCACTAGCGTTGTCTTCCGCGCGGCGCGTCTTCTGTATTGGCTATAGCCTTCCCGCAGGAGACCTGCTGATGCGGTTCCTACTACATGATAGCAAGCCGGAGAGTGATCGAAAGGTTCCATTTTGGCTGATCAACTCCGATTGCGCTGCAGGGAAACACTACGAGCAAGCGTTACCGCCATGGTACAGCTTGAGGACCACTTACACCTGCAATAAAGATTTTGAGGTAGTGCCCCGGTTTGCCGTCGATTATTCAAATGGGGAGCTTGACAAACCGGCTACTTCGCTGATTCCAGAAGGCGCCAGCGTAATCGCCGACTTATTGCAACACTCGATTGTCAACCACTCGAATCATCGGAATGTCATCGATGATTCATTTTTCGAGGTGCGGCGTATCGACGATTCTGGTTTACTTCTCCCTGATGCAGATGGAGGCACGCGTTTTCTGCCTTGGACCGCCTTCGAAAAGATTCTCCTCGCCGCCGAGCGAGGCGAGTATGGCCCATGGCGGCGGGACGAGAGTTCGTGGAAGCTGTCTCTGGGCAATAAGCTCCGGCACGATTGGGACCGTCAGATCTTCACTTTACTCATAGGCGCCCGATCACTCGTGAAATGCGAATCAGATGGCCAAGTCCAATTCAAACAATCGCGCAGAGTTTATTAGCAGGAAGCCGGTCATCACTCCGCCATCGTCAACGAGGCATACGTTAGGCGCTATCTGACCCGGCTTTCCGTTCGATGGACAGGGCTTGTTTTTTTGAAACGCCTTCCTCTCAGACGTTTCGAGTTTGGCGCGGTCTCTGGCTAAGCGCGTCTCGACTGCGGCTTGAATGGCGATTTCCTGCGGACTCCAGATCGGTTCCCCATCGGTAGGCGTGAAATCTAGTCTTGCCGGCGTACCGTCTTCTCCGTTGACGAAGCAAAATGTCCGCGTGATCTTGGCATAGCTTGCGGGAGCGGCGATGGGCTCGGAAGAAATCTCGGCGATGCATTGAATGCCGAATGCATGAGGATAGTATTCCTCCCATAGCAGTTGAAGGGTCACGTACTTGCTGTTGTGCAACTGCTCGTGGATCGCAGCGAAGTCCGGTGGCGTGCGCCCCACCAGTTCAGAGCCCCGCAGTCGCGCGAAAGATCACCCCGCGGCAGTCGGGTAGCCTTATTTGTTGCGGCCCTTCGCAGCATACCAGGGCTTTGATGCGGTCCGGTAAACCGGACAGGCGATAGCATTGAACTCAGCCTCAGAGCAGCGTCCGATCACGACCTGACCTGGTTCGTTTGGATGGCTGGCCGCGACGACCGTTTCAGTGATGTAGTTCGTAGCGTAAAGTTGTGAGTTCGTCGCAGGAGCAGGACACACCATAGTCATTCTCTGCTTGATGACGGTGCCGCACATTGGCTGACTCGTCTGTTGAAGCAGTTTCACGTAAAATTCAACTTGAGCCTCATTCCACCCTATATGGTCCGTCCACACATTTCCACCACCAATCGTTTGCGGCCCTTGAGGATTAACCGATATGAAAGGTGGAGGTTTAGGTGTCTGAAGTGAACCCCTGGAGTGAGACACGAAGTTAAGGGGGTTATCGCCGTTGGCTGAAAATCCGTGGACGGCGGGGTTGCGGTTGATCCACTCTGGAAGCACCTGAGCGGAGGATAGGGCAACGCAGGGATGCGACCCGAGCGTCGACTCAGCGGCCGGAATGGCAGGGGCGGCGCCAGCCGCCCCTTGAAAGAGCCATTCTGGCGCAACTGCGTTAAATCCCGGGGTCGCAGGGGCAGAGCCCCCGTTGGCGGTCTGCGTGATGCGCATCGTAAACTTCATGCAGCGCCGCTCTCGAACTCGGCCGGCGGCAGATATCCGAGAGCCGAGTGCAGCCGCTTCTGATTATAGACGCGCTCCAGGAACTCGCGGATGCTGGTGTGGGCTTCCTGAAAGTCGCGATATTCGTTGCGGTAGACCTCTTCGTACTTCAGCGTTTTCATGAAGGATTCGCAGGCCGCGTTGTCATAAGGATTGCCCTTGCGGCTCATGCTGATTTGAGCCTTGTGTTGCTTCAGCAGTTCCGTATAGCCCCCGGAAGCGTACTGAACGCCGCGATCCGAGTGATGCACCAAGCCAGGCTGCGGGTTTCGCTCCCTCAATGCCATGGTGAGCGCGGCGATCGCCAGCCCGGCCTCCAGCGTTCGCCCGAGCGCCCAACCGATGACGCGTCTCGAGAACGCGTCCAGCACCACGGCCAGGAACACAAACTCGACCCGCAGGCGAATATAGGTGATGTCCGCTACCCAAAGCTGGTTGATCCCCGTGGGCGTGATTTGCGCAGCCAGATTCGGGTAGACCGGCAGGTTGTGGCGCGAGTCCGTCGTGACCATAAACCTGCGCCGCCGCACACAGAGCAGATTATCCTCGCGCATCATCCGCAGCACGCGTTTGTGGTTGATGGCGAAGCCTCGCTTCTGGAGTTCGACGGTGATTCGTCGATAGCCGTACGCTGCTGATTCGACCGCGATCTTCTGCATCTCATCGCGAACTTCCATCTCTACCGGCGTGGCCTGCCGCGGAGTCCGCACGCGGTAGAAACTGGCCCGGCTCAGGCCGGTCATCTGACATAGAGCGTTCACGGCTTGGCCTTTCGCTGCGGCTTGCTGAATTTCTTCAAACAGGCATCCCCGCCATTGACGACGGCTGGCGGGTGATAGTCCCTGAAATGCGTTAACGCTTTTTTTAAAAAGTCGTTCTCCATCGTGAGCTGGCCGATTTTCCGTTCCAGCTCGGCGATGCGCCTGGCATCCTCCACCGCCGGCAAGGCCGCTCCCCGCCGGCCGATACCAGGGAATGCCAGTTCGCCCTGGGCCCGCCATTCCCCGCGCCAGCGTTCCAATAGATGGGGGCTCACTTGGTATTTGCGCGCAATCTCGCCGCCGGTAGCGCCTACGTCGAGGGCGCGCATCGCGGCGATCTTCAGGTCACGACTGTAAACAGCTCGGGACAAATCCATTTCCTCACTCCATTCAATGTATTTGTTCCCTTAACTCGCTGTCTCAGTTTTGGGGTTCACTCCAGTCGCAGCCCCCAGGAATGCCGTTGCTAAATTCCAGCATGTATCACCAAGAGGATTAATATCTGCAATTGGCGTCTCCTCGTTTACCACTCGGCCAGCGAAGTTAATCCCCGAAGTAGACGTTAGAGTCGCCGTGAAAAACGCCTCTGTACGTTCTCCGTTCTGTGGATCCCGGTCAAAGAATGTGGAATCCTCTCCATCCGGTACTTCGCATCCCGGAACTACAGTGACGGTGAACGAACCATAGTTGTCGTACCAGCCAAATCCATCCATTGAGCCGAAAAATAGCCGAGTCGCCCCCGCCGGAACGCTGACTGTGCTGCTTGATCCTATGAGGAAGACCTGTTGTAAAACCGGCGCAGTATTTGAACCAAGCTGGGTCGGCGGAGGCGTTAAACTCGGCTGGTTAGGCCCGAGAAACACCCCAAGTAGCGCGTTAGCCTGTGCACTAATGGTGGAAAGGCCGTTCTGAGCTCCGTTGACATGCGGAGTGGGAACTGACGGGTTTCCGTCAGGCCCCGTTGCTGCGCACGGCGGTACGGGACCATAGCATTCCAAACCCGTCGCCGTGATTGAGAGAGTGGAACCCGCAGTGACAGAAATTCCGGGAGGCGATTCAGCAGGCGCCATATCGCATGGGCCTCCCGACAGGCCGCAGGACGCAGTCGAGCCTGGGGGCATTCCAGCCAGCCACGGATCAGACGTACCAGGGACGGATACTGTTTGAGATGTTTGAGCCAACAAACATCCAGCAAACACTAAATGCAGCAAGAACGGGACTGGGCTCCGCATGAGAGTTCCTCCAACGGCCCGAAGAGTAGAAATATAAGCGTATCACCGGGGAGCGCCTAAGGTTGTTCAATTCGGGGCCTGGTTTTGGGGGCCTGGACACGCCCTCCGAATTTGCGGCACTTTGCGGCGCCGGGCGGAGCAATGCCCAGGCCGCCGCAGCGCGCGAGAACGGCACGCGCGGCGGCCGACCGAGGGGATCGACGAATCATGAATCGCCGCGTTGTGACTCGAACCTACAACCCGCAGGTTAACTGCACGGAGGCAACCCGATTGTTTCCAATGCGGTCCATTCTCCCGTCTCGGCGAGAAGGACCGCCGCACCTTGACTCCCTTGCCATGAGCCATTTCAGGCGTGATTCTGGCACATTGATACCCTGGAATCGCGGTCTTGGAGGGCATCGAAGTGAGGGATCGAGGAAATAATCGAACGCGGCAGATCCAGATCGGATTGAAGTACAATTTTGAGGTTTGAAACAAGAGTATCCCATGAAACAACCAACTCGCAGGGTTTTATTCAGAGGCTCCCTTCTGCCGATCGCTGGAGCGGCGGGGCTGTCCGGGCTTTCCGCGGCGGTGCAGGAAAACAGTTCCCCTTACCGTCGTCCCAAGCTAAAGATCACCGATGTCCGGACGGCCGAAGTTCGCATGCACGGCTACCAGGTGCACGTTCGCGTGTACACGGACCAAGGGATCGTAGGGCAGGGCGAAACCACGGACGCCTCGCAGGGAAACGTTCCGCTTATCCATTCGTTCGGCCGGATGCTGGTGGGACAAGATCCGCTCAATATCGAAGCCGCCTTCGAACGCATCCGCACCTCCGGCGTATTCGCAGGCGCGCAAGGTGGCCAATATGTCACGGCGCTCACCGGGATTGAGATCGCGCTCTGGGATATCGCGGGCAAAGCGTTGGGCTTGCCCGTATATCAGTTGCTCGGCGGGAAGGTGCGGGACCGCGTGCGCATCTATTGCGATTCCGGCGCGCGGGAAATGATTCCAGGCGACGAGGGTTCGAAGGCGCGCATCAAGCAGATTCAAGAGATGGGCTTCACGGCGGCGAAGATCGATATCGACGACGCGCGCGACCCCGCGCGCATGGACCGCGTGAACTGGACCGCATCCAACGGCGAGATCGATCACATGATCGCGAAGATCGCGTTTACGCGCGAACTCTATCCCAAGAATTTTGACCTCGCTGTGGACATGCACGCGCGCTACGATGCCACTACGGGGAAACGCGTGGCCAAGGAGGTCGAGCCGTTCAAACTGATGTGGCTGGAAGAGCCGGTTCCCGCGGAAAACATCGACGCCATGCGCGATGTGCGGGCCTCCACGAGCACTCCGATCTGCTGCGGCGAAAACATTTATATGCGCTGGGGCTTCCGCGAGATTCTAGAGAAGCGCGCAGCCGATATTATCATGCCCGACTTTCAGAAGACCGGCGGTCTGCTGGAGGCGCGCAAGATCGCCGACATGGCGCACGCATACTATGTGCCAGTGGCCCCGCACGCGGTGACGTCGCCCATCGGCATGATGGCGACGGCGCACGTGTGCGCGGTGATTCCGAATTTCCTGGTGCAGGAGTGGCACTGGATCGATTCGCCGGATCTGTGGCGGAACTGGGCCAAGGAAGGCGAGATTATTCAAAAGGGCTTTATCACGCCGCCGGATCGTGCGGGCTTGGGCGTGGAGATGAATGAAGACGGGGCACGGAAGGCGCAGGTTCCGGGCACGCCATGGTTTGAGCCCACGAGGCGAGGATAACCGAAAAGTGTTGTCCTCCAGACTGAATTTTGCCGCCGCGGCGGCGCTGTGCATGGCCTCCGTGGCGTTCGCCCAACCGGGCATTCTGACTCGCGAGTTGCTCATCCAATATACGCCGGACTGGAAAGGCGAACGCTTTCCCGACGGCCGCCCTAAGGTTCCGGACGGCGTCCTGCAGCGCATGAAATCGGTGACGCTGGAGGAAGCGTGGGCGCGCTTGCGCTCTGCCGGCTTTAATCACGAATACTCCGACGGTTGGTTGGTGATCCATCCCGAAAAGGTGCTGGTGGGCCGCGCCCTCACCGCGCAATGGCTGCCGGGCCGCCCGGATATCGAGCGGGTCATTGAAGAGCAGGGCAAAAAAGACGGGCGCGTCGGCGGCACCAACGCGTGGCCCGTCGACATGCTGCAGGCCGGCGACGTCTACGTCTGCGACCACTTCGACCTGAAGCAGGACGGGCCATCAATCGGCGATAACGTCGGCAACACCATCTACGCCAAGACCCACAATGGAATCGTCTACGAGGGAGCGGTGCGCGATATCAACGGCCTGAAGGAACTGGAGGATTTCACGGCGTTCGTCCGCTACTACGATCCCTCGCATCATTTCGGCATGCTGAACACCGGGGCGCGCTTGAATTCGACCATGATCGGCATCAACACGCCGATTCGCATTGGGAAAGCCACCGTTATGCCCGGGGACGTCGTGCTCGGGCGCGATGGCGGCGTTCTTTTCATACCACCGCAACTGGCCGAATCAGTGGTGCGGTATTCCGAGATCACGCACCTGCGCGACCTGTTCGGTCATCAACGGCTGCGCGAGGGGAAATATACGGCGGGCCAAATCGACGCCGCCTGGACGGCCCCGATCGAGGCGGATTTCAAACAGTGGCTGCGAGAGAACATTGACAAGCTGCCGGTGGCGAAACCGCAGATTGAGGAGATCCTGAGAGGTCGGCAGCAATGAGGAACGCTCTGACGAACCTCGCCTTTCCGGACGATGGAAGTTCCGCAATTTTACGCGAGAAAATTCTGAAAGCGACACGTAAGCCAGGCGGCACCCGAGCCCCACTGGCTTCATCCACAACTCCGTGCCCAACTGGTAAACGGCCCGCTCCAGGAAGCTAGAGGGAACCGAGCTTACCAGTGGGATTCCTGATCCGGATCTCAATTCTGCTCCTGACAGTCTGCCCCATTCACGCCAGATTGTCGCCCGGCACGTGGCTCACGTTGACGCAATTCCTTTAGAATCTGTAGATTTATCTGGCGGGCCGTTTGCCTTGATCAGGTGCGTGCACAATCTCTCTTCCCGGGGTACAAGGCAATGAAGATCAAGATCGCGACAACGCTTATTGTGGTCGCCGCAGCGCCATTTCTCTATGCCGGCGGTAAGATCGCTCCGGATGTTCCGACCTCCACGCCTTCAGGAATCGTTGACGTCATTGTCCAGTTCAAGCAGCCACCGACAAAAAACGATCTGAAGGAATTTGGCCCATACGGCCAGATCAAGAAACAGTTCACGTCCGTGCGCGCGATACACGTTAGCGTGCCAGTGTCGGCGCTGCCGGTATTGCAACAGCTTTCAAACGTTGCATATATCACGCCGAACCGCACGAATCAAAGTACGCTCGACGTGACGACGGGAACGGTCAGCGCCAATCTGGCGTGGTCGTATGGATACGACGGAACCGGCGTCGGCGTGGCGGTCATTGACAGCGGCGTTTCGCCGCACGACGACCTGACGGACGCGAACTTCAACTCCCGGATCGCTTACAGCGAGAGCTTCATCTCCGGCGTAACGGACGCGACCGACGCCTACGGACACGGCACGCATGTCGCGGGCATTATTGCGGCGAGCGGACGGGACTCGACAGGCGTCGGCTTTACGCGTACTTTCAAGGGTGTTGCTCCCAACGCGAATATCATCGATCTTCGGGTTTTGGATGCGAACGGGTCGGGTCAGGACGCCGATGTCATTTCAGCGATCGACCGCGCCATTCAACTCCAGAGCACTTACAACATCCGCGTGATCAATCTGTCGCTGGGGCGGCCGGTGTACGAGAGCTATCAACTCGATCCACTATGCCAGGCCGTGGAAGCGGCGTGGAAGTCGGGCATCGTCGTGGTTGTCGCGGCCGGCAATTACGGACGCGATAATTCACATTGGACAAAGGGCTACGGGACAATCGCCTCGCCGGGCAGCGATCCCTACGTAATCACCGTGGGCGCGACCAATGCAAAGGGCACGACCTCGATGGCGGACGACGCCATTGCCACTTATAGCTCGAAGGGGCCAACGCTGATCGATCATGTTGTGAAGCCCGACATCGTGGCTCCGGGCAATAATGTGGTCTCCCTGCTCGCCTCGCCCACCTGTACATTGGCGATGACGTTGCCGCGGACGCAGATCAACAGCAGCGCGTATGAAACGCTTGGCACTAGCAAAAAGTCGGGCACGTACTTCGCACTGAGCGGAACGAGCATGGCGACCCCGGTCGTCTCCGGCGCCGCGGCGTTACTGATTCAAAAGCAGCCCTCGTTAACACCGGACCAGATCAAGGCCAGGCTCATGAAGACGGCCACGAAAATTCTTCCGCCGTATATGAGCGGGACCGATATCGCGTCCGGCGTGACGTACATGGCACAGGCCGACATTTTCACGGTTGGCGCCGGTTACCTGGACATCCTGGCAGCGCTCCAGAATACCGATGTTGTTACGCTTCCGGCGATGTCACCTTCCGCTACGGTCGACTCGACGACGCATAAGGTCACGCTCGTTCGCAACTTCTCGGTAGTCTGGGGTGACAGTGTCGTTTGGGGAGACGTGGCCGTATTTAGCAGAGTGGTTTTCAACGGATCTCTTAACGGCTTGTCGGTGATCTGGGGCGACTCGGTCGTGTGGGGCGACACCACTGCCACGGGATATTCCGTGATCTGGGGCGACACGGTCAGCGGCCAAACAAACCTGCAGGCCGCCAGCGACGATGACGGAGATCAGTAGGCTAGGAAGACGGTTTTTTCTATTGGGGAGAAACGACCAATGCCAAAAACGGCCAAAATTTACGTTTATTCCGTCGTGCTGCTCGGTCTAACGCTGCTAGCCTGCTGCCTCGCTTTGGACTGGACCATATCGGACCCCTTGCGGTTCGCCGTCTATTTCGCCGCAGCCTCTCTCGCTTCGATGCTGAAGATCAAGCTGCCGGGATTACAAGGCACGATTTCTCTGAACTTCGTGACCTTTCTGGTAGCCATGGGCCAGCTTTCGCTGCAGGAAACGCTCGTGACGGCCGCCGCCGCCACGCTAATCCAGTGCCTGTGGAGAGCCCGGACGCGGCCACGAGTGATCCAGATCCTGTTCAATATTGCGGCTCTCAATGTCAGCATTTTCGTCGCCTACGAAGTTCCGCGCTTGATTACGAAGGATGCAGTGCAAATTGCTCCGCTCGGCTTGGCGGCATTCTTATTCTTCGTGTTCAATACGGGCCTGGTCAGTCTTGTGCTGTCGCTGATTTCACACGAGGGAATCGCCACTGTTTGGCGGCGGTGCCACGGTGCGGTGTTTCCGTATTACCTGATCGGAGCTGCGTTTGCGTGTGCGATCAACGCTTCCAATCGCAGCTCCGGCTGGCGAGTCTCGATGGCGCTGCTTCCGATGATGTACCTCGTTTATGCGTACTACCGCGAACACTTATCCAGCGCGGCCCGTATCCAGCAGGAGGCCGGTTATGCAGCGCACTGAGCAAGAGAGCGGTTCTCCACACTCGGGTCCCCAAGTGGCTTCTCGAAAAGCGATGATCCCGTTAAGGAGGTGCGATGCAAACGCTCCTTTGAAACGGGCACGATCTGAGCGTGAAGTCCCGAAATGCTTTAACCTGCCGGTCCGAACTCGAAGCCGCAGAGCTTCGGGCAAAACACCCCGGTTGAGCAGGGCCAAAGCGGATGTAGACGATTTTGTAGCTGTGGCGGGCACTCCGGTTCCATACTCCTCAACATCGTTCAATATCGGCGTGCTAAATAATTGAAAAGTAAATACTTAATAATATGGAGCTTTGGCGAGAGACTGCATCGGTTTGGGGTGCAAGAGGTCCCGGGTTCAAATCCCGGCGGCCCGACCAGCCTTTTTTCAGTTATACCCATTTCCAGGCTGAGGCCCAAAGTGCCTGTAAATGATTTTGTAGCTGTGGCGTTCCCCCAAGCTCAACAGCTACCAACACTGAAGGGCGGAGCTCTCAGACTTACCCCGCGCTACCAGCGGTGTTGAGACGCGGGATTTCCGTTTCGCGATGCCGACCACGAGGCTAATTGCTGGGCCGAAGGGAACTGGTTCATGTCCACGCCGACCTCGGCCCGCCGGGTTGCAAGCCGCCACCCGATCCACGGCGGGGATGGTGGTTGCCGGGACTTCGTGGCGAGGATCAGGAATGAGACGAACGGACGCGATCAAGCTTTTCACCTGAAGTCATTGCGTGGCTCAACTTGCCCCCAAGCTTCAATCGGGAAGGTTAGGAGGAGGGTATCCCTTACTTTTTGTCGTCGCCGCAAGCGGCGCGTTCGCTTTGCTTCCGGCCAAAATCTTCAAACGAGCGTAATTGGACACGCCCGGTTTGTTGAATCTCGGCCCGTACTGTGCTGTCGGTCAATTCGCGCAGCTGCTCGTCGTCATGTGTTTGAAGAGGCTTCGATTCCGGGCGCTCCTCTTCCCGCCTTTCGTTGGTTTGGCGATTGGGATATCTGTGATCGTGAGAATGTCAGGGGAAACGGAGCGTGACGCATTACAGCAAGAGGATGACCAATCGGCGCTCCGCCCTCGCTGAACCCGACCGCCTCCACCGAATGTTTTGGTGAAAACCATTGTCTTATTACCGGGACATTTCTCCGGGGCCGTTTTTTTTGGCCTATCCACATGATGCTCAAGCGAAGGCAGGGATCTAGCAGGAGGGATCGATTGCTTCGTCCGCGTAACGGCATGCCGGAGCACGGGTGCTCAGGGAACATATCGGCAAACGAACGGTGAAGATATTTCCATGCTAGAGTCTTGGTCGCAAAATCGTCACCGCCATCGAGCAGCGGGCCTCGATGACGTGCGCCGAATTGACCATTCCCGAGAACCTCCACCCAGTTATAGATCAGGCCGTCTTCGGTCGCGTGAACTTCCGGTCGTGCGTGGCGCAATAAATCCATTAACGCCAAGTAATGGCGCTCCAGTGACGTGACGTTCTTCGCGCATTCCACACAAGCGAGTAGATGCCCTTCTACGTCATCCTCGACGCGCCTTGCCAGGCGCCTTAGCGAATAGAACTCGAGCGTAGCGAGGCTGGGGTGAGTATTGATCAAATTCTTGTTCACCATAATGAGCAATGCATAACCGGTCGTACATGCGCCATCAACGCCGCTCGGACCGCTACTTCGGGACTTTACAGGCCCTCAAAGAGCGGGGCCTGTGCCGCTGCACCGTTTCTAGTCGTGCAGCACCACGTTAAGGAGCGAGCTGTGGACTTCGAGGGTGCCGTTGTATTCAATAAACCCCAGTTTGCGGAATTTGTTCATGAAGAAGCTGACTCTCGAACGGGTAGTGCCGATCATATCGGCCAGCGTCTCCTGGCTTATTTTCGGTATGACCTTCTCGGGCTTACCCTCTTTCCCGAAATTGCTAGCAGCAGCAGCGCTCGCGCGAGTCTTTTCTCGCTGGAGTTGAAGAGCTGGTCTATCAAATCCTCTTCAATCCGAATTGTGCGAGTAAGCATGTATGACAGCATCAGTTCCGAAAAAGCGGGCTCCTGGTGCAGCACTTCGATTACAGTGGCTCTCTCCAGCCGCATGATCGAACAGGCTAACATTGCGGTTGCGGTTGCCATGCGGAGTTGTTGCCCCGCTAAACATCCTTCACCAAAGAAGTCGCCGGCGGTCAACAGGCGATCACTGCTTCCTTGCCCGCCTTCGATACAACCGTTAACTTGATCTTACCTTTTTGGATGTAAAAAATCGAACTCGCCGGATCGCCTTGCGCGAAGATGATCTTGCCCCCATCAACAGCCGTGACCGTCTTCCCTATGCCGGCCTCTTCGAGAAACCTCGCGGGCCGGAATCCTGGATTCTTCTTTGCCGTCATGAGCCTCACGCAGCCGAATGGCTCAAACAAACCATTGGCGCCTCTCGTCTAAGGATAGCTCTGCCAGGACCGGCATCAATAGTCACGGGCGGGCGGTTTTCTCCGATGCGGTAGCAAAGGTGGGTCCGCGAGAGTTCATGCAATAAATGCTTGCGCTAGCGGACGAAGGCGGCTCGGGGGTCGAGAAGCACCCTCCGCCAACTCCCGTAAGCCTTCGATCAAGGCTTTCACATTCTGAAGCTGTTCTCGGCACAACGGGCAATTGCGGAAATGCGCCGCAAACTTCGGAGCCTCAGCCGGCAATCGGCCTAGCAGGAATAAATCCAGATCGTCTTCAGAGGGGTGCAACGCGGGATTGTTGGCGCGCATCGAGGTACTTTCAAGAACATACGTGCCGCCACGGCGGTTGCCGTATTGCTTTGCTTTATGCCCCCAAGGATCCGGATTTTGGGGCACCAGCTGGCCAAAGAGTCTATCCACTCAGTAAGAATAAAAGGTGCCTAGGCCAGTATCTGTTCAAAATTGACCACTGTTAATGAAAATTAACTTACAATTTCGTTGATGCCTCCGGATGCCGGCCCGAGCGGTGTAGCGCGTTTGGGCTCACTTTACTCCGTTGGTCCAAAATTTCGGTTGTGATGAATTCCTCCGCAACCTCCTTGTCTTTGAACACGCCAGCGATACCGGCATTGCGCTCCCGCGCGATGTCAAATACGTCACGATGCCGACATTCGCAGACTTGGAGGATTCCATCCTTTAGAAGCACGACAAAACACATTTTACCACCCGCGTTCGTATGGAGACGCAAACACTGGGGCAATTTCCACAAACGCCGACCAAATTATTAAACAATAATATTTCAAAGAAATGTCTCGGTGTTACAGGCGCGGGTCAACAATCCCTCGCCAGCGTTTCTGTTCCGAAGCGGCGGCGTCGGCTGCTTCTTCAAGGCCGAATTACGTGCATTCTCACTTTGCGAACGCGCCCCTCAGCTTAGAAATGAGGTCTTCAAGCTGATCGGTACGCGCCTGAATTTTTTTTCGTTCGCAGACATCTTCCACTCGACTTACGAAGCGGCGGGCGGCATCCACAGAGCCACGCATTTTATAGATCAACTGATAACAGCCCACCTTGGTGCGGGATAGCTGAGCTGTCTGCCCGCGTCTAAACGCGAGATCCAGGTTCGTGTTCAAAACATCGATTACGGTATGTTGCAAGCGTTCTTTTTGCTTTTGCAATTCCAACACAAGTCCCCTTTCCAGACCGTCCAGCCAAATTACGGTGACGACGATTCGCGACAACATCGCGCGCCCAGAATTTCCAAGATTGTAGAGAATTGCTGGCTTCCAGCACTGGGGATATTAACTTTCCTGACTCTCTCTACAGCCGCCCCTCGCGCTTTGCCCCCTGGCGTCGCGCCGCGGTTGCTTTTTAAAGGCGTGTAACGCGGCAGCGGTTCACCGCAAGCGCTTATGCGGTATGTGCCGTTCGGATCAGCGTCCCGCGTTCACGAAGATCGACGGTGAACATCATCACGGTCTTCTCGTCCCACACAACGTCTACCATTCGTAGCCCATCAAGAGGGCCGTCTGTGATGGTGACGGTCGCCCCGGCGGGGACCATGATAGGAGTACGCCGAGCGCCTTCCTGCTCGGAGTGGATTGACAATATGGCTGTGTTCAGCCGGTATGTTTCTCGAATTCCCATGGGGCGCTCTTTTCTACCAAGGCATATAAGAGAGAGCGTCCTGCGCTGTCGATGCGGCGGGGACCCTTATTGAGCTGGTAACACAGGTTAGCAGCTTTGCAACATAAAAGCAAGAATTGTCTTAAAAATGGGTTAAATGGGCGCACAAAATGAGAGTGACGCCCAGCCGATGCCGAGATCCGTTTTCTTGTTTCGAGTCTGAAGAGCTGATCGCCCTTGCCGAGGATCTGCATCTGCGCGGACACGAAGCGGGCGAAGCCGCTCGGAGCAGCTAGGGGAAAAGGGCCGACCCACTGTAGATGAGTTTGTAGCTGTGGCGAGCACTCTGCCGCAAACAAGGCTTAACAGCCTTCAATAAGCTCTCCGCAAGTCATTTAAAGATAAGTAGGTGAAAATAGGCGCACTTAGCAGATCGGCCACATCGGTTTGGGGTGCAAGAGGTCCCGGGTTCAAATCCCGGCGGCCCGACCAATAATTTCCCAGAATCGCTGTGACAGGCGCTGTCGGCGTTGCCGATGAAGCGACCCGCTGGAGAGTGCGTTAGCGCGGTGGCAGCGGCGCAGCGGTGGATCCTCCAGCGCCCGCGTAGGATTCGCGCACCCTGATGACTTTTGACCCGCTGAACGTCACGAACGTGATGATGCCGGGCGGTTCGCCATAGATCCAGTCTTCGGTTTCGACGCCGTCCTTGACGTCGCGTTCCTTCAGACGCGGGCGCCCCACGGCGAGTAGCACCTGATCGCGATCCATGCCCTCGATCACCTTCTTGTTCTTGATCGCTTCCTTGACTGGGGCGGGAAGGGTTTCGGCATAGGTCTCCGCGGCGCTGTGCTTATCGAAATCCAGGATTGGCGCCAGCATTTTTTTTAGCTCCGCGGCTTTGAGCGGCGGCACGTGTTTTTCGAAAACGAGCGCCATGGTGGTTCCGCTAGGCGCGTTTGAGTTCTGGTTGGTATTCACCGGCGCCATGCCTCCGCCCATGCCGACCTGCACGTGGTCGTACCAGTGGCTCTTGCCCTTCATCCCGTTGTTGATCTCCAGAACGATGCGGTCGCTTTCGATCCCGACTTTCGTGATCTGCACGAGGTCGCCGACGCGCGCGGCGGGGCCGAATTCGCGGCCCGCATCCTGCCATTTCTCCTTGTCCCAAGTGCCGTTGGCATTGAAATCGAGCGGCTTGTGGGAGCGCGGCAGATACGCTTTCACAGTCGCGTATTCGGCCATCAGCCCGCGCAGGATCTCAATCTTATCGTCGTCGGTCAGCTTCTGGGCGGAAGCGGGCAAAGGAGTCAGCGATAGAAGAGCGATTACCGCAAAACACTTCATAATCGATTCTTGTAGAGTAAGTACGGTTCCTGAGGCTGTAGGGGCGCCCACTCCAGGTAGAAATATAGGAGCACGAGAATGGCGGTTGTGAGGATGCCTCCTTCAATGCCGTAAGCGCCGCCGCTCCACAGTCCGCCGACCTTCCAGCGCATCGTGTACCCTGTTACTCCCATTGTAAGCCCGCTCAGGTTGACGCCCAGCAGCGGCAGCATCCAGTTCCAGCCGAAGTGCAACCCAATGGGCAGCCACAGATCGCCGCTGCGCAGGAAGGAGTATCCCAGTAGAATGCCCCACAAAAGCGTGTTGATGCCGGCCAGCACGGTGAATCCGGGATTACTCGCGTGCATGAACGCGAACAGAACGCTGTCGGGGAGAATCGCCGCGAAGGGACCGGTGGCGGCCAGGAAAATCTGAAAGCCGTAGCCGCGGAAGAGCATTTCTTCGGCAATGGCGCCGAAGGCCAGAAGAACGGAAACGAAGAGCAGCGAGGGCCAGTCGAGCCGTCCGTTTGGGACGCGCTCGATGTCGGCGGCGCGAACCGCGACAGGCAGCAGAAGGACGACTAAGGCAGCGCCAAGACCGCCCAGCAGGCCGAGCGATAAATTGCGGCGCGAGGCCATGGTCCAACCCAGGCCAACATCGGCGAGGCGGCCGCGTTCGAAGGTGCGCAGCGCCAGAGCGTTGGCGATGGAGGCCGATGCGAAATTGCTGAACACGGCGACCACGAGCTGGGCGTTGGGCGGAAGGATCCATAGCAGCACGGTCGCGAAGACGAAATAGGAGACGAACGCGATGGCGGCAAAGAAACCCAGCCGAAGCAGCGCGGATTTTAGCTCCGGGGTTACCGGAGGGGCCCTGAAAAGCGAGTGGCCCGTCATTTGGGAGGCAAGGTCACGACCTTACCCCAAAATTCATAGCAGGTCTTTATGAAACGGAGAAACTGATCGAGGTCGATCGGCTTGCGGACATAGCAGCTGGCGTGCAGTTCGTAGGCTTCGCGAATTTCCTTGGGGTCGGCCGATCCCGAGACGACGACTACGGGCGTCACCATGAGGCTCGGATTGGCCTTGATTTCCGCTAGAACCTCCAGACCCGACTTTTTTGGAAGATGGAGATCGAGGAAGATTAAGTCGGGGTGGGGATGATGGGCGAAGCCGTCCTCGCGTCGAAGATACGCGAGCGCATGCTCGCCGTCGTCCACCGATACCACTCCCTCCATCAGACCGGCGTCCTTAAAGGCTTCTTTGGTCAGGCGCGCGGTGGCGCGGTCGCTTTCAACGATCAAGATGTCCAGATTCGGGTTTGGACCGGTACTTAGATTTGCAGATGAGGATGGCATATCGCGCTTGGCTCCGCGGACCCGGTAGAGTCCGGGATCGAGTGTAGCAATTCGATCACTTTGTCCGGGATTGGCGTCCATGTAAAGGGAGCGATAAGCGATGAACGCGAGCTTGAGGATGCTGATGGGCCTCCTGGCCTGCGGCCTTTTGGTGGCCGATTCCGTGGGACCGAACATGGGCGGGACCTGGGTATTGAACGCGGGCGCCTCGAAATGGGGGAAACACGCGCGGCCCACCAGCATCGTAATTAAGATCGACGAGCAGGGCGGCTCTTTCAAGTACAGCGGTGAGGTGATTAAGCCCGGCGAGGAGGAGCCGCGGGAATTCAGCTTCAGCGGCGCGCTGGACGGCAAATCCTATCCGGCGAAAGGTCCCGGCGGCGAGGGGACCATGGCGTTCAAGCGCATCGACGCGAGGACGGTGGAGTCGCTGTACAATTCAAATGATAAGACTCTCCAGGAATGGTCGCGCACGACCATCTCGGCGGACGGGAAGCGGTTGACGCGCGAATTGCGGCTGAAAACACCTACGGCCAAGGAATCGTGGACGGAGGTTTACGACCGTCGCGGTTAGGGAGAAGGAACCGGAAGGCCGCGAGAACTTCTGAGCACGCTGCCCGTGTCTCGCCGGAGTGTCCGATGTTGTCCGGCAGCAGTTGGATGGCTGCTTCGACATAGCGGCCGGGTTTGGCCGCGCTCACCGCTGCGAGAACAAGGTGGAACATGCCCCTCGCAAGTTTCAGGCATTGCATAACCGAAGGAAGAGGATCTTGCGGCCTGTGAGGTTCTGCTGATACCGCATGTTCTTGTCGGTTGTTAGCAATACGTCGAACCCGGCCTCTTCGGCGGCGGTAAGCAGTTCGCCATTGCTCAGCCGGTCCCATGCTTCCTGCGCGGCTGTCCTGACCGTATGGCCTTCCAGAAACGGACGGAGTGGGACAGGCGTCGCCTGATCGAACAGAACCCGCAATTGCGGGGCGTAGGCCGGAGGCCTGTCGAGGCTGCGGGCGGCAAATTCAATCACGGCTTTCACCTGCTCGCGATCAAGCCCATCGAACCATCGCATGGTGTCGTCGATACTACTAGCTCCCGCTTCGATATTCTCAAAAATGGCCGACACTGGCATTCGGGTTTCCTTGAGAACCCATGCGCCACTGACCTTGCTGGGGATGCTCTCCACGGCGGAGCATTGAGACCAATCGAGTGTCGTCATAGTCGTACCCTGCCTTCATCGTATCCCTTTAGCGCGGTTGGGCCACGATCATGCAGGAGCCCTGCCCGCTCGGCGCCGATGAATCCCGAAGGGCCGAGCCGTGGCCTACGACCAGGGTCTCGGAGCGGGCTCGCTCGCGCTGGGCGGGTGAGACATTTTGGGTCGCGCACCGGGGGTCGGTTGGCGTGCGCCTCAGGCTGACGTACGAGGTTCACACATCAGCGCTTCTTAACAAAACGCTCGATGCCGCGGCGGCAATCCGGGGTCATGCGGGCGATCGCGTTGACCTCGATCCCGGCTTCAAGCGCGGCTTCGAATGGAACGCAGTCCGTTTGATAGAGCAGGCGCTTCGATAACATCACGGCGGATGCCGACTGCGCGGCCAAACGGGCGGCGTAGGCGTCCACTTCGGCCGGGAAACGCTCGTCCGGATAGACGTGGTGAACGAGGCCTAGCTCATACGCCCGGAGGGCCGCAATAATACTGCCGGTGGCGACCAATTCGAAGGCGGCTTTCTCGGATACTGTGCGGCGTAGCATCGCCATCACCATGGCGGGCACGAATCCGATGTTTACTTCCGGGTAGCCGAAGCGCGCGGATTCCGAGGCGAGGACGATGTCGCACGCTGTCGCGAGTCCACATCCGCCCGCGAGCGCTCGGCCCTGGACCGCGGCAATGACTGGCCGATGATGCTTGCGAATGGCGAGGAATAGTTCGGCCATGTCGCGGGCGTCGTCCATATTTTCCAGAACGCCGGCTTGAGCGATCTTTTCAAGACTGGCGAGGTCGGCGCCTGAGCAGAAGTCCTGGCCCGCTCCGGCAATTACCACGACGCGGCATTCAGGATCGCGGGCCGATTCCCCGACGGCTTCCTTCAACTCCGTCACTAACTGCGTATCGAGGGCGTTGCGTTTTTCGGGACGATGCAGAGTGATGCGGACGATTTGATCGCGCCGGTCATAAAGGAGTTTTTGGTGCATGCGCGCGCAGGAATTTACTGTAGCAGTTCGACCGCGTGGTAGACTGTGAGTTCATGGCAGCCCGCCAAAATCCAGGCGGGCTTTTTTGCTTTACAACCTCCTCGGTACGTTATGGACTTAGATTTCGACAAGCTGGGCGGTTTGATACCGGCCGTGATCCAGGACCACGCGTCGGGCCGCGTGCTCATGCTCGGCTTCATGAACGAAGAGGCCTTCCGCAAAACCATCGAGAGCGGGTACGCGACGTTCTACAGCCGCTCCCGCAACAAGCTGTGGCTGAAGGGTGAGACATCGGGGCATCGGCTGATCGTGAAGGAAATCTCGACCGATTGCGACAGAGATGCCTTGCTTGTGAAAGTGGAGGCGTTGGGGCCGGGAGTGTGCCACGAGGGCTACGAGAGCTGCTTTTTCCGGCGTTTCGAGAACGGCCAGTGGGTGGAATCCGAGGTGCGCGTTTACGACCCGGCGGAAGTGTACGGAGGGCCGGCGTGAAGCTGAAGCTCGGGATTCCGAAAGGCAGTCTCGAGAGCGCCACCATCGATCTGTTCCGGCGCGCGGGATTTAATATTACAACGAGCGCGCGGTCTTATTTCCCGGCCATTGACGATGCGGAGATCGAGTGCATGCTGATTCGCGCGCAGGAGATGGCGCGCTATGTCGAGGATGGCGTGCTCGACGCCGGGCTTACGGGCCGCGATTGGGTGCAGGAAGGCGAAGCTCAGGTACGGACGGTCGCCGATCTGATTTACGCCAAGCAGAGTTTCGGGAAAGTGCGCTGGGTGTTGGCGGTGCCCGAGACATCGGCGTTTCACTCCGTCCGCGACCTTGAGGGCAAGGTGATTGCGACGGAGCTTGTGGCGGCTACGCGGCGCTATCTGGAGAAGAATGGCGTGAAGGCCAAGGTCGAATTCAGTTGGGGCGCAACGGAAGTGAAGCCTCCGGTGCTGGCCGATGCCATCGTCGAAGTGACCGAGACGGGATCGTCGCTCCGGGCGAACAACTTGCGAATCATTGAAACGGTTCTCGAATCGAATACCCAGTTGATCGCCAACATCTCATCGTGGGAAGACCAGTGGAAGCGGCGAAAGCTGGAAGATATTCGGATGCTGCTCGAAGGAGCCA
Source organism: Bryobacterales bacterium (assembly GCA_963838885.1). Taxonomy (GTDB): domain Bacteria; phylum Acidobacteriota; class Terriglobia; order Bryobacterales; family Bryobacteraceae; genus JAICMB01. The sequence goes on from CAWITB010000015.1 coordinate 91,238, forward strand.
TTAACGCGCTCGGGAAAGTCGGTTTGATGCTGAACGTGGAGCGCGCGAGTTTGGCGGCGGTGCTGCGCATTCTGCCTGCGCTGAAGAAGCCGACGGTATCGAACCTGAGCGAGGAAGAATGGGTCGCAGTGCACACGATTTTGGATGAAAGCACGGTGCGGAGCATTATTCCGAGGCTGAAGGAGGCTGGCGCGCAGGGGATTGTTGAGTACCCCCTGAACAAGATCGTGATGTAATATGTTGCGGATTATTGAGGCGTCCGAAGCGGGGGAATTGATTGCTCGCAAGGCTGGCCGGCTTGCGGAAGCCGAGGAGACCGTCGCGCCGATATTGGACGACGTACGAAGGCGAGGCGATGCGGCGCTGTTCGAGTATGCCCGCAAGTTCGACGGATTCACGGGCCGGACCGTCCTCATGGAGGAGGCGGAATTTCAGGCGGCTCACGATCGCGTGGACCGGGGTTTCTTGAAGGCAATCGACGCGGCTGCAACAAACATCAGGGAGTATGCGCGCCTGCAGCTTCCACGCGAATGTTCGATGGACCTTTTAGATGGACGGCGGCTCGGGCATATCGTGAGGCCGCTCGATTCGGTCGGCGCTTACATTCCCGCGGGCCGCTACCCGCTGCCGTCGACACTGCTTATGACAGTGATTCCGGCGCAGGTGGCGGGCGTGCCGAATATTTGCGTCGCGTCTCCGCATCCCAGCGCGGAGATCCTGGCGGCGTTCGAGTTTTGCGGCTCGGGACGGATGTTCCGAATGGGCGGCGCGCAGGCCATCGCGGCGTTTGCGTTCGGCACCGCGAGCGTGCCCAAGGTCGATCGCATCGTTGGGCCAGGAAACATTTACGTCGCGGCGGCTAAGAAGCTTTTGGCGGGCGAGGTGGGGATTGATTTTGTCGCGGGTCCGACGGAGATTGTGATCGTCGCCGCCGACGGCGATCCGAAACATCTCGCGGCCGATATGCTGGCCCAGGCCGAACACGATACGGAGGCTTCGGCGGTGCTGTTAACAACATGCCGGCGGTTAGCGCGGTTAGTCGTCGCGGAGGTGGAGCGTCAATTGGAATCGCTGCCTACGGCAGCGGTGGCGTGCGAGGCGATTAGGAAAAACAGCGCCGTCGTGATTGTCGATTCCTTAGACGAGGCGGTCGAAATCTCGAACCGCATTGCGCCGGAGCACCTGGCGCTACCGGATGCGGCGCTGCTGGCGGGCATCCGCAATGCCGGCAGCGTCTTTATCGGCCCGCACAGTCCTGAAGCGGCGGGCGATTATGCCTCTGGTCCGAATCACGTGTTGCCGACATCGGGCGCAGCGCGAATCCGCGGCGGCTTATCGGCCACCGATTTCGTGAAGGTGATCTCGGTCCAGGAATTAACGCGCGAGGGGCTGTCCCGTCTGGCGCCCGCGATCGTCACGCTGGCGCGCGCCGAGGGACTCGAAGCACACGCCCGCTCCGTGGAGGTCCGGCTTGGCTAAGCGGATCGATTTGCCTCCGGGCGTCCTACAGCCTCGCGAGGCGGTATTGAGCATGGCTCCGTATTCGCCTCCCACCGGCGGAAGAATGGGCAAGCTGCGGCTCGATTTCAACGAGAATACGGTGGGAGCTTCGCCGCACGTCATTGAAGCACTGAAGCAGTACCTCACGGAAGAGCGCATGTCGGTGTATCCGGAATATGGCGAGGTGAAGCGCTCTCTCGCGGCATTCTTCGGCGTGGATGCGGAAGATTTCATTCTTACGAATGGCACCGATGAGGCGATCCAGCTCCTGATCAATACTTACGTGGACGATGGCGATGAAGCGATCCTGTTGCAGCCCTCGTACGCGATGTACCGATTCTATGCCGAGCTGGCGGGCGCGGCTGTGCGCGACGTTCCATACCGGCGCGAAAGGCTTGCCTTTCCGTTCGAAGAGCTACTCGAAGCGATCGCGCCCGAGACGCGCGCCGTTTTGATCTCGAACCCGAACAACCCGACGGGCACCGGGACCTCGCGCGTGAGTATTGAGCGGATTCTTGAACGGGCGGAGGGCGCCGCCGTGTTGATCGACGAAGCGTATTATGAGTTCTCGGGCGTGACGGCGCTCCCGCTGATCAACGATTATCCGAATCTTTTCGTGAGCCGCACGTTTTCGAAGGCGTATGGCATGGCGGCGATGCGCATCGGATGCCTTTTTTCGCAGACCGGAAATATCGAGTTTCTGCAAAAAGCGCAGTCGCCCTATAGCGTGAACATGGTGGCGGCAACCGCGGCGCAAGCGGCGGTTCAAGACCGGGATTATGTCACGAAATATGTAACCGAGGCGTTAGCCGCGCGTGAGCTGTTGTGCGCCGGTTTTGAGCGGCTCGGGATCGATTATTACGACAGCAAGGCAAATTTCGTTCTGTTCGGAGCGGGCGAGCGCGCCGTTCGGATCCGCGATGAGCTGCGATTGCGGGGCGTGCTGGTTCGCGACAGGAGTTATGAGCTGCCGGGATGCGTTCGCGTGACGGCGGGTACGCGCGAGCAGGCGCGGCGATTTCTCGAGGAGCTGGCGGACATATGGTGAGCGGCGCCGCACGGCGGCTGATTGTATTCGATATGGACGGCGTGCTGGTGGACGTTTCCGATTCCTATCGCGAGACGGTTGTGCGCACAGTGGAGCATTTCACGGGCCGGCGGATTACGCGCGAGCGGATACAGGAATACAAGAACGCGGGCGGCTGGAACAACGATTGGGCATTGTCCCAGAAGATCTGCGCGGACCTCGGCGTTGAGATTGAGTATGGAACCGTGGTCGAATATTTCAACGATCTATTCCTGAACCAAGGCCTGATTCATCGCGAGCGCTGGCTGCCGCGCAACGGCTTCTTCGAGAATTTGTGCGCCCATTCGGACCTGGCGATCTTCACCGGCCGCACCCAGGCGGAGGTGGACGTGACGCTCGACCGCGAGGATTGTGCGCATCGCTTTTGCGCCATCGTTGCCGCCGACGATGTCGAGAACGAGAAGCCACATCCCGAAGGATTACTGAAAATCGCTGCGCGGCATCCCGGGAAAGAGCTTCTGTACATCGGCGATACCGTGGATGACGCGCGGAGCTCTAAGGGGGCGGGCGTGCCTTTTGTGGGCGTGGCGGGTCCCGAAACGCCAGGCCGCGACGAACTCGTGCGCCTTTTGCGCGCGGAAGGCGCAATTCGTGTCTTGAGCGACATCAATGAGATCTGCCGCGATTGAACGCAACACGAAAGAGACTCGGATTAGCGGATCTTTGCGGATTGAGGGCCGCGGCAAATACGAAATCTCAACGGGTATCCGTTTTTTCGATCATATGCTGGAGCTTTTTTCAAAGCACGGCGGCTTTGACGTGAAGCTCATGGCCGCGGGCGATCTGGATGTCGACCAGCACCATACGGTCGAAGACGTGGGCATCGTTCTCGGGCAGCTCGTTTCGAAGGCTTTGGGCGACCGCAAGGGGATCAACAGGGCCGGATATTTCGTACTGCCGATGGACGAAACCCTGGCGGTAGTGGCGCTTGATTTGGGCGGCCGTCCGGCACTCGTTTACGAGGACAAGGTCCGGGTGCGGGTGGTCGGCGATTTGCAGACCGAGCTGGTCGAGGATTTTTTCGCCGGTTTCGTGAACCACGCGGGCGCGAATCTGCACGCGAAGGTGCTCTATGGGCGATCGAGCCATCATAAGATCGAGGCAATTTTCAAGTGCTTCGCGAGGGCCCTGCGATACGCCTGCTCGAAGGATTCGCGATTGAAAGACGAGCTGCCGTCCACCAAAGGGCTTCTGTGATCGGAATTGTCGATTACGGGGCGGGGAACTTGCGCTCGGTCCAGAATACGCTGGACGAGATCGGGGCGGAATACAGCTTGCTTCACACGGCGGGCGAGTTGCAAGATGCGGCCAAGATCGTGCTGCCGGGAGTTGGACATTTTGGCCAAATGATGCGGACGCTCGATCAAATGCGCCTGCGCGAACCGCTTATCGAGCGCATCCGCGGTGGAGTTCCATTTCTGGGGATCTGCCTGGGCTTGCAAGCGCTATTCAGTGGGAGCGAGGAGGCGCCGGAAAGCGCGGGATTTGGAATATTCGCCGGCATGGTCCGGCGTTTCCCGAGCGAAGCGCGCGTGCCGCACATGGGCTGGAATGAAATCGAGCCGTTGCGCAGTTCAAGACTGTTGGAGGGCCTCGGCGCCGCTCCGTACGTCTACTTCGCCCACAGTTTTTACGCTCCCGTCACTGACGTTACGGCGGCAACCTGCGAGTATGAGGTCCCGTACGCGGCCGTTATTGATCTCGGGAACATCTTCGGCGTGCAGTTTCATCCCGAGAAGTCGGGTCCCTTGGGTATTCGGATCATGAGGAATTTCGTCGAGCTGTGTTAGCGAAGCGCATCATTCCGTGCCTGGATGTGACGGGCGGGCGCGTGGTGAAGGGCGTGAATTTCGTGAATTTGCGCGATGCCGGAGATCCCGTCGAGCTAGCGGAGAGATACAACGCCCAGGGCGCGGACGAGCTGGTCTTCCTCGACATTACAGCGTCGAGCGATGCGCGGGAGATCCTGGCGGACGTGGTGGCGCGAACGGCGCGGCGCGTGTTTATACCGCTGACCGTTGGGGGAGGGATTCGCGCCGCCGGGGATGCGCGGCGCATTCTGCTGGCCGGTGCGGATAAGGTCAGCGTCAACACGGCGGCGGTGCGGCGCCCGGCTCTGATCAGGGAGTTAAGCGAGGAATTTGGGGCCCAGGCGGTGGTGCTGGCGATCGATGCGCGGCGGTGCGTGCGCGGAGGATGGAATGTGTTTACGCGCGGCGGCCGCGACGACGAAGGGATCGACGCCGTCGAATGGGCGCAAAAGGGCGAGGCGCTGGGCGCCGGTGAGATTCTGTTGACATCGATGGACACGGACGGAATGCAACGCGGGTTCGACTGTGAATTGACGGCGGCGGTGTCGCGCGCGACGCGCGTGCCCGTGATCGCATCGGGCGGGGCAGGGAAGCCGGAGGATTTCGAGCGCGTCCTGACGGGGGGCTTGGCGGATGCGGCTTTGGCGGCGTCGATTTTTCATTACGGCGCGTACACGGTTGCGGATCTGAAGGATTATCTGCGCGAGCGGCGCGTGCCCGTGAGGCCGTCGCAATGATCATCCCGTGCATCGACCTGATGGGCGGCAAGGTGGTGCAGCTTGTGCAGGGGCGCGAGAAGGCGCTCGAAGGCGACGCGCCGCTGACGATGCTGGAGAAGTTTGCCGCATTCTCGCAGATTCAGGTGATCGACCTCGACGCCGCGAAGGGCGCAGGATCGAACGACAACATTGTTCGGGTGTTAGCCGCGCGCGCGCTGATCCGCGTAGGAGGCGGAGTGCGTTCGGCCGAGCGAGCGAAGACGCTGCTCGATCAAGGAGCTTATCGCGTGATCGTGGGCACGGCGGCATTCGATCGGCCGCTGCTCGAAGAAATCACCCGCAAGATAGGACCGGACCGGCTCGTGATCGCGCTCGACTCGCGCGCCGGGAGGGTGGTTATCAAGGGCTGGGTCGAGGAGACTGGCGTCAGCGCCGAAGATGCCCTGAAGGACTTGGAGCCGTACTGCGGCGGCTTCCTATGCACCTACGTGGACAAAGAAGGGATGATGCAGGGAACCGATCTCGATTGGTTCCAGCGGCTGCGCGCAAAGACATCGCACGAAATTACGGCGGCCGGCGGGATCACGACTCTCGACGAGATCCGGGATCTGCAGCGCATGAGGATACACGCCGCTCTTGGCATGTCCGTCTATACTGGCCGATTACAACTGGACGAACTGGCCCGGATGAGCTCCCGCGCTTAAATGAACATCTCTTCGTCGCTGGTAGCCTGCGCCACGCTCGGGCGGTTGCCGCGCGCCAAGTAAGCAAACGCCGTCTTGATGCCCACCGCGATGCCGTTGATCTCGCGCAACGGACGCATAATTCCGTTGTGCAACACCGAGACGGTCTCGTGCGCACGGCTCATCGTATCGTCGACCACCATCTCGACCCGTTCCAATTGCGCCTTCGCTCGTCCGGTCGCATCCGTCACTACGTCCTCGATCTTCGCCATCTGGACTTTGGTGGAATCCAGAATCTCGTTGGCCTTGACTGTAATATCGACGATCTGTTTTCTGCTCTGGTCGACGGTCGCGCGCCCCGCCTCTACCAGCGCTTCAACCTTGGGCATCAGGGGAACCACTTTCTGCTCCATCGTGCGCGCCGCCTTGTATGTCCCATACAGGAAGCCCGCCTGAATACAGAGCGCAATAGCGGAAACGATCACGAATGCCGCGATGATCCACAGTAATGCCGTCGGTTCCCCCATGGCGATGTCCGGTCAAACTCCCTCTGGCGTTCCGCCGCTCTGGCTTATGGCATCCCGGTAGGCCTGCTTGCCGGCCTCGACAGCGGACGAAAACTGGTCGCGCTGCCGCGCCACCGCGCTCTTGCCTTTTTCGATGACGTCGCCCGCCGAATCGCGCAATTGCTCTCCCGTGCGCCGCAGGTAGTCCGTGCCCTCGCCCGCCTTGGACGCCAGCAAATCGCGAGTGTCGGCGCCGCTCTTGGGGGCGAACAACAGCCCCACGGCGACTCCGAGCCCCAGTCCGATAAAGAAATACCCGATGTTATTGCCGTCTTCCATGTTGTCTCTCCCTGTCTATCTCTGTCCGCAATCCGAGCTACATCTCCTAAGATAGCAGCGCTCCGCCGACTTGTAGATGCCTGAAGTTGCGGAATGTTTCGGCCCGCGCCGCGTCTGTTAGAGTTCTAGTTTGCCCCTTCGCCAGCCCAAACGCCTCGATGCCGGGGCACTGCTGAACTACGCTTTGCGAGCGCTGAGCGCGCGCGCCCATTCCTCGGGCGAGATGCGCCGGAAACTCGATGGGCGCGCCGAGCGTCGCGAGGACGTCGACGCGGTACTTCAAAAACTGAGGGAATCCGGCTATCTCGACGACCGCCGTTATGCCGAGAGCTATGCGGCCGGCCGTCTTGAGAACGAGGGTCATGGCCGCGCACGCGTGCTACGGGATTTGCGCCAGCGCCGCATCGCGCCCAAACTTGCCGAACAGGCCGTCGCCAAAACGTTCGATCCAACCGACGAGCCGGAGCTCATCGAGGCATATCTGCGGCGCAAATTTCGCGGCAAGGATCTTCCCTCCTGGCTTCGCGAGGAAAAGAATCTCGCCGCCGCCTTTCGCCGCCTCCGCTATGCCGGCTTTTCGAGCGGTAATTCCATCCGCGTCCTGAAGCGCTATTCCAGCCAAGCGGAACAGTTGGAGGATGTGGAAGAGGCCGGCGAGGCGCGCCCCGGCGATCCCAGCGACTAGACGGGCCTACAGCCCGCTTTGGGCACTACGACCCGCTCACCTGGCGCACGGCCGCCGGATCGTTCCACACCTCCGGCTTAATGCGCATTCCGAAGCCACTCTCTTCGGGAGCGCTGATAAAGCCGTCCACGGGCGCGATCGGATTTTCCAGCATGGCGGGCCAGTCATGCTCGTAGAATCGTTGGCAGCTCTCCTGAATCCATACGTTCGGCGACGCCGTCGTGAGGTGCGTGGAGGCATAGAACAGCAGCGGACCACCGGCAGTATGCGGCGCGATGGGCAACTCATAGGCGTCCGCCATCGCGGCGATCTTGCGCGCCTCCGTGAGGCCGCCGCACCAGGTCACGTCGAACATTACGTACTTCACCGTTCGCGAGTCCAACAACTGCTCGAACTGCAGCTTGCCGGCCATGCGCTCGCCCGCGATCAGCGGTATCGTCGTTGCCTTCGCCAGCTCGTGGTACTGCCGGAAGTTGCCCGGCATCAGCATGTCTTCGAGCCACATCGGCCGGTACGGCTCGAGCGCATGCGCGATGCGAATGGCCGAGGCCAAGTTCCACTGCGAGTGCAGCTCGATCGCGATTTCGATATCGTTGCCAAAACCGTCTCGCAGCTTTTTTACCGGCTGCAAGGCTTCGTCGATGTCTCGCGGCGTGATGTATTGATTTTTGTTGCGCTGCGCCGCTCCGTCGAACGGCCAGATCTTGATCGCATTGATGCCGCGCGTGTCGAGCAGCTCCCGCATGATCTTTTCCGGCTCGCGGTTGAAATCGTATTTATACGGAAAGCAGGTGTTGTACAGGCGCACTCGCGGATTCGATTTTCCTCCTATTAGCCGGTACACTGGCGCGTTCAGCGATTTGCCCAGCAGGTCCCACAGCGCCAGATCAATCGCGCTCAAGGCCCGTATCTCCGCTCCGCCGGCAACCTGAAAATCGAAGGCGCGGTAGAGGTCCGCCCAGATCCGTTCGATGTCTCGCGGATCGCGTCCAATCAGAGACTGCGCCACTCCGTGAATCGCGGCGGCCTCCGCCGGGTTGCGGGGATAGGTCTCGCCAATGCCCGACAGTCCCGAGTCCGCTTCGATCTTGACCCAGACCCAATGCGGCCAGAACGGCGCCGCATCGCGGGATTTCCAATACACCGTCTCGATCCGCCGGATTTTCGACGTTGCGGCGGACTGCGCGGCGCTCAGATAGGCCGCCGCCGTCGATGAAGCGAGCATTCGCGAAAGGAATAATCTTCGGATTAGGCGCACTCGAAGATTATATAAACTGAGTCACGCCCTTCGCGTCCCGACGGAAAAGTAGGCATCGAAGAGCCGCCGCAAGGTCGCCTTAAATGCGCGCGCGCGGTCCAGATATTTGAAGCGTCGTTTCGGAATGGCATCGGCTGAACGGTCATTAATCGCTACAATAATTCCGGGAAATGGCCGATTCGCAAAAGAAGTACTACGTGCTTCTTGTCGAAGACAATCCCGCCGACGAGCGCCTTATCCGCGAGGCTTTCAACGCTGCCTGCAACGACGTCGCGATCACGTCGGCGAGCAACGGCGCAGAGGCGCTCGCGTTGCTGCGGCGTGAGCGGCCGAACTTCATACTGCTGGATCTCAATCTGCCCGCGGTGGATGGCCGCGAAGTGCTTCGGCAATTGAAGAGCGACAAGCGTCTGCGGCACATCCCGATTATTGTATTGACCAGCTCCCTGATGCCGCGCGACATCCTCGGCGCCTATCGCAGCGGCGCGAACTGTTATCTGCAAAAGCCTCTGGATTTGCCGGTGCTGTTTGAGAAAATCCGCGAACTGTATAATTTCTGGACCCGAACGGCGGTGCTGCCGCCGCTCGAGTAGCTGCCCAGGGTGGCTTACGCGCCGGCTCCCATCCCGCGCCGCCGTTCGTTCGCGTCCTAGCGGGCATTTTCGACCGGCTCCTCCACGTCTCTCTCCTGAAGCAATTTGTCGCCGCCCGTAATGAGCCGCGCGCCACGGTTGAAGGTAAGGTATAGAAACCCCCACTGCACGAAAACCATGAGCCGGTTTGAGAACTCGACCAGGTACATGAGGTGCACGAAAAGCCAGATCAGCCACGCCAGAAAACCCGACAAATGCAGTTTTCTAATTTGCGCCACCGCGGCCGCCCTGCCGATCACGGCCAGCTCGCCTTTATCGAAATAATGAAACGGCTTTGCTTGCGTTTCGCCGCGCAGTCGTTGCTCGACGTTGCGGGCCACATACCGCCCCTGCTGCATGGCGACCTGCGCAACGCCCGGCAGCGGTTTACCGTTCTCCTCAAATCGCGCCAGGTCGCCGATGATGAAAATTTCGGGATGTCCGGGTACCGTGCAGTCCGGATTTACCGCGACCCGGCCGCCGTCGTCGAGTTTCGCGCCGGTCGCCTTCGCGATAGCTTGGCCGAAAGGCGAAGCGTGCACGCCGGCCGCCCAAATGACGGTACGCGTCGCGATGCGCTCCGTTCCTGTGGCGCTGTGCAACATCACCCCCGTGGAGTCGATTCCAATCACCTTGACGTTGTTGCGCACGCGCACGCCGAGTTTGATAAGCGAATTCTCCGCCTTGGCCGAAAGGGCTGGTGTATAGGGAGGCAATATGCGGGGCGAGCCATCCAGAAGCAGAATGCGCGCCTCCTGTGGACGAATGGAACGGAAATCGTTCTTAAGCGTGTCGTTCGCGATCTCGCCGAGCGCGCCGGCCAACTCCACCCCGGTCGGTCCAGCCCCCACCACTACGAATGTCAGCCACTCGCGCCGGCGCTCGGCATCGCCCTCCCGTTCCGCCGCCTCGAAGGCATATAAAATCTTGTGACGAATTGCAGTGGCTTCCTCCACCGTCTTAAGGCCGGGCGCATCGCGCTCCCATTCGGGATTGCGGAAGTAGTTATTCCGAGCCCCGGTCGCGACAATCAGCGTGTCGTATTCGATCGGCCCGATGTCGCAGATCAAACGTCTTCCGGCGGCATCAAGGTCAATCGCTTCGCCCAGAAGGACGCGTGTATTTTTCTGCCGGTTGAGTATCGAGCGCAGCGGCGACGCGATCTCGCCGGGTGAAAGAGCGCCGGTTGCAACCTGATAGAGCAGCGGTTGGAACAGGTGAAAGTTACGCCGGTCGAGAATCGTGAGGTCGATGGGCGCGCGCTTCAGAGACTTGGCGGCGTAGAGCCCGCCGAATCCTCCTCCCAATATGACGATACGATGCGCGGCGGCCACACCTTGATTGTCTCTCGGCGTTGCCGCTCGACGAAGGGCTTTGTGTGTCGCGGCCTGAAAGCACGCCTGCGACTCACCCCAGCAACTGGGCCGCGCGCGGCGCGAAGTAGGTAAGGATGAAATCGGCGCCGGCGCGCCGTATCGACGTCAGCGATTCCAGAATCGCGCGATCCAGATCGAGCCAGCCGTTGCGGGCGGCGGCCACGATCATGCTGAACTCGCCGCTGACCTGGTAGGCGCCGAGCGGGACCGGAAAGCGGTCGCGCGCGCGGCGCACGATGTCGAGATAAGGCATGGCCGGCTTCACCAGAATCATGTCGGCGCCTTCTTCGAGATCCAATTCTATTTCGCGCAGCGCTTCGCGGCCATTCGCGGGATCCATCTGGTAGCCGCGGCGATCGCCGAATTGGGGCGTTGATTCGGCCGCCTCGCGAAAGGGTCCATAAAAGACAGAGGCGTACTTGGCGGCATAGGAGAGAATCGGCGTATTCTCGAAGCCGGAAGCGTCGAGCGCCGTGCGAATCGCGCCCACGCGGCCGTCCATCATATCGCTGGGCGCGACGATATCGGCGCCGGCGCGGGCGTGCGAGACCGCGGTGGCGGCGAGCCATTCAAGCGTGGCATCGTTGTGGACGTCGTTGTCGACGATCTTGCCGCAGTGCCCGTGGCCGGTGTACTCGCAATTGCAAACGTCGGTGATCAGCAGGAAATTGGGCTGTTCGCGCTTGACCGCGCGTAGAGCTTGTTGGACGATGCCGTCGTCGGCATAGGCGCCGGATGCGGCTTCGTCCTTAGTCTCCGGAATGCCGAACAGAATGACGCCTCCAATCCCGAGCGCGTGCGCGGCCGCGCATTCCTTCACCAGCTCATCGATCGAAAGCTGATAATTGCCCGGCATGGAGCCGATCTCGCGGCGGACCCCTTCTCCCGGACAGGTGAATAGCGGCAGAATGAACTGCGAGGGCTCCAGGCGCGTCTCGCGCACGAGCGTCCGCAACGCTTCAGTCGCGCGCAAACGGCGCATGCGTTGAACCGGAAACGGCATGAGAATTCAGGATAACGCTTCGCCGTGTATACTATTGGGCGATTCAAGCGGATGTCAAACACCATCGGGATCGGCATGATCGGATACAAGTTCATGGGCAAGGCGCATAGCAATGCCTATCGCCAGATCCCACAGTTTTTCGACCTGCCGCTGCGGCCGCGTCTGAAGACGATCTGCGGACGGGACCGGCCCAAGGTGGAAAAAATGGCCGCGCGCTGGGGCTGGGAGAAGGCGGTGACGGATTGGCGCGCGGTGGTGGACGACCCCGATATCGGCGTGGTCGATATCTGCTCCCCGAACAATACGCATCGCGAGATCGCGCTCGCGGCGCTCGATGCCGGCAAGATCGTAGCGTGCGAAAAGCCGCTGGCGATGAACGGCGCGGAAGCCGCGGAAATGGCCTCTGCGGCTCGCCGCGGTGGACGGACGAACACCGTCTGGTTCAACTACCGCCGCGTCCCGGCAATCGCCTTGGCGCGACAGTTAATAGAGGAGGGGCGCATCGGGCGCGTGTACCATTTCCGCGCCCTCTATCTTCAGGATTGGACGCTCGATAGCTCTGTTCCGCTGGTGTGGCGCATGGATAAGGACATCGCCGGATCGGGCGTTACGGGCGATCTGCACTCGCACGTCGTCGATCTCTCGAACTTTCTCGTGGGCGAGATCGCGTCAGTTGCGGGCGCGAGCCGCATCTTCATCGGGGAGCGGGAGCGTCCGGAAGGCGGGCACGCCAAAGTTGAGATTGAAGACGCCAGTGTGTTCGTCTGCAAATACAAGGATGGCGCTCTGGGGCATTTCGAGGCGACGCGTTTTGCAAACGGACGCAAGAACGCCAACACGTTCGAGGTGAACGGCGAGAACGGCAGCTTATATTTCAACCTCGAGGACATGAGCCGTCTGTGGTACTTCGACTCGCGCGACCCGAAGCACGTGCAGGGTTGGCGGGAGATTTCGGTGTGGGAAGAATCGCATCCCTACATGAAGAACTGGTGGGTTCCGGGCTGCGCCATCGGCTACGAGCACACCTTCGCAAACCAGGCGGCGGACCTGATGAACGCGATCGAACAGGGCCAGCCGATGCGGCCCGATTTCGACGACGGGCTACGCTGCCAAGTGGTGCTGGACGCGGTGCTTGAAGCTTGCAATTCCGATCGTTGGGTGGCGGTGAAGACGCCGGGCGCCGGAGCAAGCGCATGAAAATCTCTTTGGGAAGCTGGGCATTTTCTTTCGGTCCGTACGCGGATCACCCGATCGCATTCGAGCCGGTCGCGCGGCGGCTCGCCGAGGCGGGATACGACGGCATCGAGATCTGTGGATTTCCACCGCATATCACGCTGGAGCGCTATGCCGGCGCGTCCGATCGCGCGGAGCTGGCGCGCTTTCTGCGCGATTTGAATCTGGGTATTTCGGGCTACGCGGCCGATCTCACGGCGGCAAATCCGGTTTCGACTCCCCAGCAGAAATATCTGGATTTGTTCGCGCGAAACTGTGAGCTCTGTGCGGCGATCGGCAGTCCCGCGATCCGCGTCGATACGGTGGCCGCCCCGGACAGCATCGCGGAGAACGAATACCGGTCGGCCTTCCAGCGCGTCGCGGATATTTGGCGAGCGGCGGCCGTTGTTGCGGAGGAGCACGGCGTTCGCATGGTGTGGGAATTCGAGCCTGGCTTTGCGTTCAATAAGCCGTCCGAAGTCGTGGCCATGCACGACGCCGTGGGGCATCCCAATTTCGGGATCATGTTCGATACCTCCCATGCCTACATGTGCGGCGTCGTAGGCGCGCGCCAGCACGGGACAAGAGAAACGCTGCCCGGCGGCGTATCCGAGTTTCTGGAAAAACTTAAGGGGCGCATCGGGGCCATTCATGTGATCGACTCAGACGGCACGCTGCACAACAACGAAACCAGCACGCACCGGCCGTTCGGGGAAGGCCGCATCGATTTCAGGACGCTTGCGCCGCAGCTCCTCGCCGTGCCCGGTATGGAGTGGTGGTGCGTGGACCTGTGCTTTTGGCCGCAATCGTGGGAGCTTCTCGAACCGAGCCGCGCGTTCGCAGCCAGTCTGATCGAGGAGGGCGGCCGCGAAGCGCGGACTGCGCGCTGAGAACCGCTCGACGAGACGCTCGCCGCCCATTAGTCCAGGGCATTCCGCGCCTGGCTTGACGCGCCAACGGCCACGATGGAATCATGCTCTCGCATGAGTTACCTGATCCGGCGCGTCGCGCTGGCGCTTTTCATAGGTGTATGCCTCTGGCCGGAAGTGGCGCGTGCAGACAGGATCGTGTATGCCGCGTTCACGGCCGTTCTCAAAACCGGACCGCTCGCCGGTACCGAGTTTCTCGTACTCTGTAGTTACGATGCCGATCAGGTGTCGCGCAAAGGAGAGAGTTACGTTACGCTCGACTCGTTCGATTTCACTCTGCTGGGCGCGCACTTCACGCACGATAACCTGACGCAGGGCGGCCAGGCGATTTTCCGCGACGGCCATTTGGAAAATCTAACCGGCTCCTTCCAGAGCGTCATGCCGCCCAACTCTCCGGTTTCGAATATAACGTTCGGGTTCGGCGAGGACCGTGGAATCGCTTACATCGACCTCCATGGCGTGTACGGGACGGGCTCGTTAATGCTAAACGTCCATCACCCGCCTCCGAGGCCTCGCGCGACCCTATGATAGAGTCGGAGTTTCGATGACCACGAAAGTCAGACTTACCGCGACGATCGCGTTTTCGGTCCTGGCGTCCATCGCGTTTGCGCAGAACGTCGCCGAACAGCCGCAAGACTCCGAATATGCGCGCCTCGTAAAGGAATGGACCACGCGGCCTGAGTTTATGACTCCTCTGGTCGACCATCTCCCGACGGCGACCGGCGTTCCCAGCCCTAAAGACATCCTCGGCTACTATATCGGAGCGCCCCAAAAGCTCACTCGCACGGCTGATATTTATCGTTACTACCGCGCTCTCGCCGCGGCTTCCCCGCATGTGAAGGTCTTTTCCATCGGCCAGACCGACGAAGGGCGTGAGTGCATCGTCGTTGCAGTCTCAGACGAGGAAAACATCCGCGACCTCGATCGTTATAAAGGATACTTGGCCAAACTTGCCGACCCGCGAGGCGTGAGCGATGCCGAAGTCAAACGCATCGTCGCGCAGGCTAAGCCGATCTACATGCTCACCGGCGGCCTGCACAGCGCCGAAACGGGCCCTCCCGAAATGCTCATGGAGCTGGCCTACCGCCTCGCGGTCGAAGATACGCCACTATTAGACCGCATCCGCCATAACATGATCGTGATGATCGGCGCCGTGCTCGAGCCCGACGGCCGCGATCGCTACGTGGACTGGTATTACCTCCATAAGATCGGCGAGCGGACCGAACAGGATCGCGTCGCCGGACCGCCCTATTGGGGCAAATACATCCTGCACGATAATAATCGCGACATCAACTATTCCCAGATCACGATGCGCAACTGGCTGAAGTTCTACCTGGAATGGCATCCGCCGATCATGCACGATCTGCACGAATCGGTTCCGTTCCTATACACCTTCAGCGGCCAAGCCCCGCAGAATCCTACGCTCGATCCGATTCTCTATGCCGAGCTTCCCTGGTTTTCGAACTTTGAGATGACGAAGCTGACGGCCTACGGCCTTCCCGGCGTATGGACGCACGGCTACGTGGATATGTGGTCGCCCGGCTATCTCGGATTCATGTCGTCGAATCACAACGGTATGCTGCGCATGTATGAGACTTTCGGGAACGGTGGCGCCAACACCATGAAGCGTAACGTCGCGGCTCCCGAAGGCGGCGCCGGGCAGGCCACGGGCCAGACCACGCGCGAATGGTACCGTCCGCTCCCGCCGTATAAAGAGGTTGTCTGGTCGATGCGCAATAACACGAATTACATGGAGACCGGCGTTCTGTCCGCTCTCGATCTGGCGTCCAGCTTCTCAAAAACCATCCTCGAAAACTTCTACGACAAGAGCCGCAATTCGATCGAAGCCGGCAAGAAAGAAGCTCCCTACGGTTACGTGCTGCCGGCCGGCCAGCCTGATATGACGCGCGTCGCATTCATTGTCAATGTCCTGCGGCTGCAAGGGATCGAGGTCGGACGCGCGACCTCCGCGCTGAAGCTGAACGAGGGAACCTTCCCGGCCGGTTCGCTCATCATAAAACGCAATCAGCCGTACGGCCGCCTCGCGAAGATTCTGCTTGAAAAACAGAAATTCCCGGATACCAATCTGCGCACCTACGACGATACCGGCTGGACCATGGGTCTGATGAGCGACGCCAAGGTCGTCGAGAGCGGCGATAGAGCGATTCTGGACGCCCCGGTCGAAGCGGTGGACACGCTGACCATCACGGGCGCGGTGCGCGGCGATGGCCCGGTGCTCGCCGTGATCGATAATGGCGCGAACTCGCTTGTCACGCTGCGCTACCGCTTGAAAGACGTGAGATTCGAAGCCATTGAACAGCCATGCAAGGCCGGCGGCGTCGACCTCCCGGCCGGCTCGCTCCTTCTCCCATCGACTCCTCGCGCGAGATCCGAGATCGAGAAGCTTGGACTCCAAGCAGTCGCTCTGCCGTCCGCTCCGGAGGTTCTGAAACACCTGATCGATCTGCCGCGCCTGGCTGTGTTCAGCACCTGGGGAGCGACGCAGGATGTCGGTTGGGTGCGCTATGCCTTTGACCATTTCGAGGTCGGCTACGACCTGATTTATAAGGAGCGCATCCGCCAAGGCAATCTCCGCGATTCCTACGATGTGATCGTGATTCCCAACCAGGGTCGCGGTAGTGCAAAATCCATCGTCTTCGACATCGAGCCCAAAGGAAAGCCGCTCGATTACAAGAAAACACCCGATTCAAAAAGCCTCGGCATGTACGGCGAATCAGACGACATCAGCGGCGGCATGGGCATTCAGGGCGTCGCGGAGCTCGATAAATTCGTGAACGAGGGCGGCGTCCTGATCACGCTCGGAGGGGCCAGCTTTCTCCCCGCGGAATACGGAATCACGCGTACTGTCGACGCCTCTCGTCCTTCGTCGCAGTTTTACGCGCCGGGTCCCATCGTTGAAGCCGAAATCGTTCGCCCCACCCATCCCATCTTCTACGGCTACACCGAGAAAACAGTGCCGGTGCGTTACGCGAACGGCCCGCTGCTTCGCGTCCCGCAAGAAGATCGTAAATGGATTCTCGCCCGTTTTCCGGGGACGAGCGAATCCGTTCTCAGCGGTCTGATGAAAGGCGTGGCCGAGACGAAGAATCGCCCCGCGATCGTCGACGTCCCCGTTGGCCAGGGCCGAGTAGTGCTGTTTGCGACGAACCCCTGCTACCGCTGGCAGAATCTGGGTGAATTCAATATGCTGGTGAATTCGATCCTGAACTATAACGATTTCCCGAAGCCCGCGGCTGCGGCGATGCCGTCCGAGTAGGCGCGCGGCTCCGTGCATACCAGCCTTTTCGACCTCTTTAAAATTGGCATCGGACCCTCCAGTTCCCATACCGTTGGTCCGATGCGCGCGGCGTACCGCTTCATCCGCCAACTGGAAGATGCCAACCTGCTCGATCGGGTTCAACGCGTCCTCGTAGAGCTGTATGGTTCACTGGCTCTCACCGGCCGCGGACACGGCACCGATCGCGGCATCATCCTGGGACTTTCGGGTGAGCAGCCCGACACCGTCGATCCCGCAACGATTACTAAGCGCATCGACGAAGTCGATTCCCGCCGCGAACTGAATCTCGACAGCCGCCGCGCCATTCCATTCGATCGAGAACGGGACATTCTTTTTCATAGCAGCGAGGTTTTGCCCGCCCATTCGAACGGATTGCGCCTGACCGCGTTCGACTCTTCCGGCGCCGCACTCGACTCGCGCGTGTACTATTCCATCGGCGGCGGATTCATCACCGAGGAAGGCGCGCCTGAAAGTGGTCAGGATCGCGCGCCCGCGCCGTACCCCTTTCAAAGCGGCGCCGAGCTCCTCGAGATCGGAGCGGAGACCGGCCTGCGCATCGACGAGATCGTTCTCGCGAATGAATCCGCCTGGCGTCCCGTACCCGAAGTCCACGCCGGCATCGCGCGAATCTGGGAGGCCATGCGGGAGTGTACGCGTCGCGGGCTGGAAAACGAAGGCATCCTGCCCGGCGGTTTGAACGTCAAGCGCCGCGCCCCAGGGCTGATGCGAAAGCTCCGGGAGCGTAGCGCGCACGATCCCTTCAGCGCCATGGACTGGCTGAATGTCTACGCTATCGCCGTGAATGAAGAGAACGCCGCCGGGGGCACCGTCGTGACGGCTCCCACCAATGGCGCCGCCGGCATTATCCCCGCGGTCGCGCATTACTACGAGCGGTTCCTCAACGGCTCGGCCGAAGGCATCGAGCGATATTTTCTGGCTGCCTGCGCCATTGGCATTCTCTATAAAGAAAATGCCTCGATATCCGGCGCCGAAGTCGGATGTCAAGGCGAAGTCGGCGTAGCCTGCTCCATGGCCGCGGCCGGGCTCGCCTCGGCGCTGGGCGGCACGAACGCGCAGGTTGAGCATGCCGCCGAGATCGGCATGGAGCACAACCTTGGCATGACCTGCGATCCCATTGGCGGCCTCGTCCAGATCCCCTGCATTGAGCGCAATGCCTTCGGAGCCGTGAAAGCCGTGAACGCCGCGCGTATGGCTCTCGAAGACACCCCCGGCCACAAGGTGACGCTCGACCAAGTCATAAAAACCATGTACCAAACCGGCCTTGATATGCAAAGCCGCTATAAAGAGACGTCGCTCGGCGGGCTGGCCCTCAACGTCATTGAATGCTAACCGTTAGCAGGCTCGTAATATATCAATTCACGATAGAATACTAGGGGAGGTCGAAGATGGGGATCCATTTCGGTCAATGTTTAGTAGCGGCGGCATTGCTTTTGCCCAGCGCATTCGCGGCGCCGCAAAATAAAAATCACAACGATGCATTCATCCCCGGCAGCGCCAATGACAGCGCCATCGCACGGGAGGTCAGACATCAACTCGTCATGTTGCCCTACTACGGAATTTTCGATGACCTTGCATTTCGAGTTAACGGCAGCACGGTTACGCTTCTTGGCACAGTTACCAACCCCGTCCTCAAGTCCGACGCCGAGAACGTGACGAAACACGTCGAGGGCGTAACGCAGGTCGTCAATGACATCGAGGTGCTGCCGCTCTCCCCCATGGACAACCAAATTCGCATGGCGGAATACAGGGCGATCTACGGCGACCCCACACTTTCCACGCGCTACGGTTTCCGCGCGCTGCCATCGATTCATATCATCGTGAAGAATGGTAATGTGACGCTCGAGGGAGTGGTCGCAAATCAAGCCGATAAGAATCTGATAGGCATCAGGGCGAACAGCGTGCCCGACGTCTTCAAGGTAACCAATAATCTTCAGGTGCAAGGCGGCTGAGTCGCCATGGCAACTTCCGCCGGCAGTCTCCAGCCGCTCGGCGCGTCGTCCGCCCAACCGATCGTCACGGGCAACGACTATATCCAGAGCTTACGCGGGCGCAACCTGCGCGTCTATTTCATGGGTGAGCGCGTCGCCGAACCCGTCGATCATCCCGTTATCCGTCCGTCCATAAACGCCCTCGCCCGCACTTACGATCTCGCCGTTGAGAACCCGGAGCTTGCCACCGCCTGGTCGAATCTCTCCCACCGGCGCGTCAACCGTTTTCTGCACGTCACGGAAAATGCCGCTGATGTGGTGGCGCAAAATCGCATGCAGCGCCGCCTCGGACAGCTCACCGGCACCTGTTTTCAGCGCTGCGTCGGAATGGACGCGATCAACTCCATGTACTCGGTCAGCTACGAGATGGACGAGACCCGCGGGACCGCTTATCATGCGCCGCTTCAAGGATTTCATCGTCCACATGCAGGAGATGAATTACGTGATCGGCGGCGCCATGACCGATCCCAAGGGCGACCGCAGTAAGGCCCCAGCCGAGCAGTCCGACCCCGATATGTTCGTCCGCGTGGTCGAGCGGCGCGATGGCGGCGTTGTCATCCGCGGCGCCAAGATGCACCAGACCGGCTGCCTCAACTCGCATTGGATCGTCGTGATGCCCACCATGCGGCTGCGCCCCGCCGACCGCGATTACGCCATTGCCGCTGCGATCCCGGTGGATCATCCCGGTCTGACCTTCATCTACGGCCGCCAATCCTGCGACACTCGCGCGCTCGAGGGCGGCGAGATCGACCAAGGTAATGCCCGCTTCTCCGGCCAGGAAGCGATGATCCTGATTGACGACGTCTTCGTGCCTGACGAGCTGGTCTTCATGGATGGCGAGACGGAGTACGCGGCCATGTTGGTGGAGCGCTTCACCGCCTACCACCGCCGTTCCTACGTTTGTAAAACCGGGCTGGGGGACGTCATCATCGGAGCCGCCGCGCTGATCTCGGAATACAACGGCGTCTCCTCCGCATCGCACGTGAAGGACAAGCTGGTCGAGATGTGCCATCTCAACGAGACTATTTACGGCGCCGGAATCGCCGCCTCGCACGAGTCCCAGCCAACCCCCGCGGGCAACTACCAACCCGACGATCTGCTCGCCAATGTCTGCAAGCACAACGTAACGCGATTTCCTTATGAGTTGTCGCGGCTGGCCCAGGATCTCGCCGGAGGACTGGTGGCGACGCTGCCGTCCGAAAAGGATTTCGACAACCCCGAGACCGGACCGCTGCTGCGGAAATATCTACGCGGCAAAGATGGAGTGCGCGTCGAGGATCGCGCGCGAGTCTTACGCCTCATCGAAAACATGACGCTTGGCCGCAACGCGGTTGGGTACTTAACCGAATCGATGCACGGCGCCGGCAGTCCCCAGGCGCAACGCATCCAAATCGCGCGCCAGATGAACATAGAGGAGAAAAAGGAGCTCGCGAAATCGCTCGCGGGCATTCCCCACGGCCCGGAGAAGGCAGACTGAACGCCGGGTCAACGCGTCCAAATCGTAAGATTCGTATCGCGGCCCGCGAACGGAAGCGACAAGGGTAAGGTGAGGTGGCGGTACAGCCTTGTCGCTGCATTCAACAACGATGGGCACCCGGGCCGTGGTCGAAAAATCCCGATCGTTTTGGCCGTAGACGATCGGCCCTGCCCGCCGCATCCACCGGAAGCCAACCGGGGCTGGGATGAATCCGTTTTGCCAGCCCGTCGGCGAACCCGCAGTGATTGTAGTCTGAAATGCGCCTGGAATTTCCGGAAAGTCCGGCGATTGCGTCTCGCCTGCTTACGCCGTACCAGGAATACGCGTCCAGGGCGATGGCTATGTCTGAATTGCTACCAAGGGACGTCGTGGAATACAACATCTTACGAGCCGTCTGGGCTCGTCTTGGCCACAAAAGCATTGTAGGAACTGAGCGCCGCGGCATCCACCTTGACAGCGATCAAACCGCTGTTCGGGAGGATACCCCAAAGTTGGCGAGGGTTCGGCAGCGGCGCCGCAAACGGGATCAGACAAACTGCGAAGCAGCAGAACGACCGCACGATAACGGCACGCGACCTCAACTGCTCAAATCCACGCCGCCCTTCCCGTGTACACCGAGGCTGTCTTACGACCTATTCGTCCTCGGCATTGCCGGCGCGGCGCACGGACTTGCGCCAGCTTCCGAGCTGTGCTATTTCTTGAGTTCCACACGGCCCCCCATTGTGCAATAGCGATGAGACGGCGCGACTCCATTCCGCTCGCTGCGGCCGCAACCCTCCGCGCCGCTGCCCCGCACCCGAAAGACATCGCCGCAGGCTCCAAAATTACGTGGACGACACGGTCTGGCACGCGGCTGAGCAAAGATCGTGGGTCGAAGGATCTGTTGCATGCGCCGTTGGCCTGCGCTGAGCGCCCGGGTCCCCAAGCCCATCCGCTCGATGCGGACTTGATAGGCGAGACGAGCAACACCTCTTTGTTCCGCCAAGTTCTGGGCCGCGACCTTGACCATGTTTTAAAGGCCGGAGTGCTTTATCGAGCTTCGGATGGAATTGGGTAATCATGGCGACTTTCGTTGACGTGTTCTTTTTAAACAGCTGATGCCTGAGATCTTTCATCACCAAGAACCTCAAGCGAACAGCGCGTGGGCGGTAAGTAACGGCGGTGTTGGCTTCAGATCCAGCGACGCTATACATCGCGCTGCTCGAATTCTCATCCCGATTGCCGTCCGCTGCGGAAAGTATGGCGTTTATGCATCCGTTTTCCTTCTGATTGCTCTCGGGCTACAATGCAGAAACAGCGCCTTCCGATGCCGGATTCGGATATTCTCCGGATGAACCGGGTCATTATGTCACCGGACTGATGGTGTACAAGTATGTTACAACGTCAATTGGCGCTAATCCAATGGCCTTTGCCGAGCGATTTTACGCACACTACCCGGCGGTTGCTTTCGGGCACTGGCCTCCTCTCTTTTATATCTTGCAAGCAACATGGGGCCTTTTTTTTGGCCTATCCCGTACGTCAGACCTCATTCTTTTAGCGGTTTTGACAAGCATTACCAGCACACTGCTGTACTGTGCCGTCACGAACAACGTTGGGCGAGCTTACGGATTCCTTTTTGCGATCCTTTTCACATTTCTGCCCATCGTCCAGAAACATACCGCCAGTATTATGGCCGAGGTTCCGCTGACGCTGTTTACGTTCGCTACTGCCCTCGCCTTTGCGCGCCTGACTGTAAGGCCCACCACTGCCTCGGCATTCTGTTTCGGCCTGTGCTTGTGCTCGGCGATATACGTGAAAGGGAATGCTTGGGCGCTTATGGCGCTTCCGTTCATCGCCCTTCTGTTAACCCGCTCGTTGCCGGTGCTGTTTGCGAAGTATTTCTGGCTTCCAATGGTCTGCGTTTTTGCGTGCTGCGCTCCGTTGACATTGGCAACAAGGGCAATGATGAAGGATGGCTTCGAGTCATTTAGCCTTGGTTACGTCTCTCGGGCATTTCCAAATCTCTTGTTGTTTCATCTTATGCTGGTCGGGTTGCCCTTACTCATGTTGGCGTGCATCGGAGTATTCATCACGGTTGTGCAGCCGTTGTGGCGCGGGGTTCCTGTCCGCCCTTTTTGGGCATCCAATGCGGCGGTCATTGTGAGTGTACTGTTTTTTCATGCGCTCGTGCCAACCAGCGTGGAGCCGCGCAAAATATTTATGTCGATTCCATCGTTGCTGACGTTTGCCGCGGTCGGCCTGCGATGCGCCGTGGATTTGCTGGAGCGAACCAATACCTCACTGAAGCTCCAGAACGTTGCTCTGTTTGCCTTCGGCGTTTTGATGGCAGGTTGGTTTCTCATGCAACCTCATTCAGTCGAACATGCGAATATGGGGCCGGTTGCCCAGATTATTCTGGATCGAAAGGACCTGGATCGCTCCGCGATTTTAGTGGCGGCGAGTGAGAGGGATGAGCGCTCGGAGTTGAGCTTCGTGGCGGAAATGGCGGATCGCGAGCAGGGAGCATACAGACACGCGGTCATTCGGGCGGGTAAATTCATGGCTGATAGTTCCTGGCTTGGCTCCGATTATAAACTTCGTTACTCTGATACGGCGGAGGTTGCGGCGGCAATTCGCGATATCCCGATTTCCGCGATCGTTTTGTACACGGACGAAGGACGCTCAAATCCTCACGGGCAATTGATTAAACGGTTAACCTCGATCAGTACTGACTGGCTGCTTGTTCATTCCGAGCGCGCCGCGGAAGGTGACATTGGACTTTGGATATCACGCCACCGCCGAAGCGGTGAAGTACGATTGCCTCCGATAAATTTAGCGCGCAAACTGGGAAGAAGTATATCCGCGGAGTTCTGACGGTATTGTCGCAGTAACCTGTCTCTTGCGGCATGCGCCGGAAATGCTGATTTCGAGAAACGGCGGCCGTCAAAAAAGCCATTTATCAACTGACGCTAACCGCTCGTGGAACTTTCCGAACGCGATACAGAGCTTCCGGCGGTATTTCGGCCGATAGGTCATTCAAAGAAATGATTACGGCTTCGAAGCCGAACGCGTCCGCAATGCTCAGCCCCCAAATTCGCCGCGTCCGCGTGCATATCGCTTCATATCTGTCTGCCCTGCGGATGCGTCAGGCTTACCTGCCGGGGTTAGCGATCTCATACGTCCTGAAATTGCACAAGCCTCCGAGTCTGCGCTACCCTGGCCATTTCAGCGACCGAGGTATTTCACATCGAGAACGCGTTCCAGGCATCCAAGTCCCTGAAAGAGCTCCGCTCTCCAGTTCGCGCGGCCGAGTCTCGCGACCGGCAGCCTTTGTTGTGCAATTCTCGATGAGACGGCGCGACTTCATCCCACTCGCCGCGGCCGTAAGCCTCCGCGCCGCTCCCGCTGAACGAAAACGCATCGCCGCCGTCTCAACCTCCTATTTCCTGCGCTCCCATAGCGACGACATCATCACCCGTGAGTTGGAAGGTTATTGGATCAACGACGATTTCCACGAGCCGCCCATCGAGATCGTCTCCCTCTATCAAGACCAGATTCACCCAGCCGACGTCGGACGAAAGCTGGCTATGTCCTACTCCGTCCCTACGAAGCAGTCGATCGCGAACGCCGTAACTTTGGATTCCGGTAAGCTGGCCGTCGATGGCGTGATCGTCGTAGCCGAGCACGGCGATTATCCTATCAACGAAAAGAACCAGCAGCTCTATCCGCGCTTCGAGTTTTTCTCTCAAATCGTGGACGTCTTCCGCGCCTCCGGCCGCGCCGTGCCCGTCTATACGGACAAGCACCTCTCCTACGACTGGACGAAAGCCAAGCGCATGTACGACTGGTCGCGCGAGCTGGGCTTCCCCATGATGGCGGGCTCGTCCGTGTCGGTCACGTTTCGCCGGCCGGAGCTCGACATCCCACGCGGCGCCGACCTTACCGCGGCCCTCGCGGTCGGCAGCGGCTGGGTGGGCGATGGGGGAATTTTTCATAACCTCGAAGTGCTGCAGTGCTTTGTCGAACGCCGCCGCGGCGGCGAGAGCGGCGTGCGCGCCGTCCAACATCTCGCGGGCGATGCGGTCTGGAACGCAGCCGAGCAAGGCTTGTGGTCGAAAGATCTGCTGCACGCGGCGCTGGCCTGCGCCGAGCGGCCGGGCATAGGCCGTCCCGAGGACGCCAAAGGTCCGGTGCTTTGCCTCATCGAGTACAACGACGGTTTTCGCGGTGGCGCCTTAATGTTGCCCGGCGTCGTCAACGAGTATCTGTTCGCCCTGCGTTTGAAAGGCGAATCCCAGCCGCGCGGCACGCTCCTCTATGTCCCTCCCCAGAATTCCAATAACTTCAGCATGCTCGTGCACGGCATTAACCAGATGCTCACTACCGGAGTGACGCCGTATCCGATCGAGCGTACGCTGTTGACGACCGGGGCGCTGTCGTTCTTGATGGAATCGGCATATCAAGGCCATAAGCGCATCGAAACACCAATGCTGCGAGTCGCCTATCAAGCACCCCTTAAGTCCTTTTACGCGCACGGCAGGGGATCGTAAATGGACGCGAAACTCACTGCCGTTCTGGGCGAATCTCCGCAAATCGCTCCGCTCGCGAAAGGCTTTTCGGAAGCCTGCGGCCCAGTCGCCGACCGCCGCGGCTACCTTCTCTTCTGCGAAACGGCCACAAACAAAATAATGAAGTGGGGCGACGGGGCCGTAAGCGTTTTCCGCGATAACGCCAACGGCGCCCGTGCTTTGACGATTGATCATCAGGGCCGCCTGCTTACCTGTGAAAAAGACCGCATCACGCGAACGGAAAAGGACGGCGGCGTCACGGTTCTCGCGACCGCCGCGGCGCCCGGCGGCACAATCTACGCCATAGACGGCAATGTTTATTTCAGCGCCGGCGCGGCGGTCTATCGCGTCAAGACTCACGGCCGCGCCATCGCTGCCGCGGCTGTCGCCACTCGCGACTGCAATCGTCCTTCCGCCCTGGCCCTTTCGCCAAATCAACAGCGGATGTACGTCGCGGACGGCCGCGCGGTACGCGTTTTCGACATCGCGCCACGCGGTGATTTCAACCCTGGCCGCCTGTTCGTCCAAACCGCGAACGGGCCCACGGGTCTGAACACCGATGAGGCCGGCCGCATCTGGATTGCTTCGCCGGCTGGAATCGAAGTCTTCTCGCCCGATGCCAAGCCGCTCGGAAGCGTGGCGCTCCCCGGCCCCGTTTCCGGCATGAACTGGGCCGAAGGCTTTCATGACCTGATCGCGACCAGCGGCGATGCGGTTTATAAAATCCGCGCGAGAACCAACGGCACGCGAACGTTCTAGCGCCTCGGATTAGCAGCGGGAGCGCGGCTGCGGTCGCATCGAAACGCGGGCGATCGGCAATACCGTGCGAAAATAGAGTTAACAGTGCCAGTTAAAGTTAAGGCGGCGAAGAAAAAGGCCGGCTTGGTGCGTTTTTTGATGCATCCCGCCGGCAAGACAATTCTGGCCGTTCTCGTTTTAGGTTTCAGCCTCGGGCTGATCCTCTTCACGTATTACTACGCCAAGTACTCCAGGCTAATCGAAGCCAAGCTGAACGCCGGACCATTCGCCAAAACCTCCATGTTGTTCGCGGCGCCCCGCACCGTGATGGTGGGCGACGAGGCCAACGCGCAAGAGATCGCCGCGGATTTGCGGCGCGCCGGATATTCCGAATCGCGCGACAACCGCGTCGGCCATTTCGCCATAGCCGCCGATAGCGTCGAGGTTTATCCCGGCCCCGATTCGTATTTCAAGCGCGACGACGGCGTAATCAAATTTGCGCAGGGCAAGGTCGCGAGGATCATTTCGCTGGCGGACAACACCGACCGGACGCAATACGCGCTCGAACCGGAGTTGATGTCGAATCTGTTCGACAAGAACCGCGAAAAACGGCGCTACGTACGTTACGAAGATATACCGCCGGTTCTGGTGCATGCCGTGATTTCCGCGGAAGACAAGCGCTTCTTCCAGCATTCCGGCTTCGACCCGATGCGCATCGTGAAAGCGGCCTGGCGCGACGTGCGGCAGCGGCGTTACGCCGAAGGCGCCTCCACGCTGACGCAGCAAGTGGCGCGGATGTTCTGGCTCGATAACGACAAAATCTGGAGCCGCAAGCTTCCCGAGATGCTGATCACCATGCATCTGGAGCAGAAGCTCAGCAAGGAAAAAATATTCGAGTATTACGCCAACCAGGTGCCGCTCGGACGCCGCGGCAGCTTTGGAATCCGCGGCTTCGGCGAGGCGGCGCAGGTCTATTTCGGAAAAAACGTCAAGACGCTGACCGTGGCGGAGTCGGCCACGTTGGCGGGTCTCATCCAGCATCCCAGCATGATCAATCCGTTCCGTTGGCCGGAGCGGGCCAAGGCGCGGCGCAACGTCGTGTTGAAGATGATGCTGGAGAATAACTACATTACGGAGGACGAGTACGCGCGCGCTACGGCCTCTCCGCTGACGCTTGCGAAGCCGGAATCGGAGACCGCCGAGGCGCCGTATTTTGTAGACCTCGTCAACGATGCGCTCGCGGACAGGTTCCAGGATTACGATTTCCAGTCGCACGCCTACCGCATTTACACGACGCTCGATCCGCAGTTGCAGAGCGATGCGGCGGTGGCGGTGCGCGTGGGCATGGAGGATGTCGACAAGCTCATCGCCAAGCGCAAGAAAAAAGATCCGAACTATCCCGACCCGCAGTGCACTCTGATCGCGCTCGATCCGCAGACGGGCGAAATCAAGGCGCTCGTCGGCGGACGGAACTACGGCGTCAGCCAGCTCAACCACGCGCTATCGAAGCGCCAGCCGGGATCGTCGTTCAAGCCTTTTGTCTACGCGGCGGCGCTGAATACGGGATTGGCGGGCGGCGAAACGATACTCACGCCTTCCAGCCTGGTGAACGACGAGCCGACGACCTTCTGGTTCGACCAGAAGCCCTACCAACCGAGTAATTTCAAGCACGAGTTCTACGGCTTGATCACTATGCGCGAGGCGATCGCGCATTCCGCGAACGTTGCGGCGGTGCGATTCGCGGAAGAGACGGGATATGGCGCCGTGGTGGACCTCGCGCGGCGCGCGGGACTGAACATGAATATCCGGCCGACGCCCGCGGTCGCGCTGGGCGCTTATGAAGTGACGCCTCTCGAGATCGCCGGAGCGTACACGATTTTCTCCAACCGCGGCGTGTTCACGAAACCGAGCTTCATTGCCTCCATCAACGACCAGCACGGCACGAGCATTTTTGAAAATAAGCCTCAACACAAGCAGGTGCTGGACCCGCGCATTGCGTTTCTGATGGACAGCCTGCTTGAAGAAGTCGTTCGGACGGGTACCGGCGCCGGCATTCACGCGCGGGGCATCAATTTCCCGGTGGCAGGTAAAACGGGCACATCGCACGACGGCTGGTTCGCCGGATTCAGCTCCAAGCTGATCTGCATCGTGTGGGTGGGCTTCGATGATAACCGCGAGCTGAACCTGGAAGGCGCGCATTCGGCGCTGCCGGTGTGGGCGGAATTCATGCGGCGCGCGCACGAGCGCCGCGAGTATCGCAACGTGAGTGATTTCGTTGCGCCGGCGGGAATCGTGAGTGAGCAGATCGATGCGGCCTCGGGGCAGCTTGCCACCGCCGGATGCCCGAAGGTCCGCACCGAGTATTTCATCGACGGCACGCAACCGGTGGAGATGTGCGCGCTGCACGGCGGCGGCGGAGCGCGCGTCGCGTCGTGGGATCCCGCGCCGGTGCCGGCGCAAGGCGCTCCCGCGCTTCCCGCTCCGGTGCGCGCCGCCGTTCCGGAAGCGGCCCCGCAGGGATCCGCCCAGAATGCCTGGCCGGCCCCGCAACCCCGGGTCGCCCAAACCGCCGCCGCTCCCGTGGCCGACCCTTCGCAACCAGCAACCGATCCCGCCCCGCCGGCGCCAAAGAAGAAGGGGATCTTCGGACGGATTAGAGATATATTTAAATAATAGAAGTCAGGTTTGTAACGAGGGGGCGATATGTCTTCCTTACCACTGCTGTTTGCTTTTGTTGCCGCGGCTTTGCCCGCACTTCCCGCCGAAAAGCCCATCACCCCGGAGCTCCGGGGCGACATTTACATGGCCCGTAAGATGTACCGCGAAGCGGTCGAGGCTTACGAGCAGGGCCCGCAATCCGATGCCGTGATTTTGAATAAGACCGGCATCGCGTATCACCAAATGCTCGATTTCCGCACCGCCAAAAAATACTACGAGCTGTCGATCAAAGCCGAGCCTCATTATGCCGAAGCAATCAATAATCTCGGGACGATCTATTACGCCGCCAAGAGCTATCGCCGCGCGCTGGGACAGTACAAGAAGGCGCTGCGCTACAGCCCCCAATCCGCTTCGATTTACAGCAATCTCGGGACCGCATATTTCGCGCGCAAGGACTATAAGCGCGCCTCGGTGGCTTATGAAAAAGCGCTCGCGCTCGATCCCGACGTCTTCGAGAGCCATAACACGCAAGGCGTCCTGCTGCAGGAGCGCAGCGTCGAGGAGCGCGCAAAGTTTCATTACTACCTGGCGAAGACCTACGCCAAAGCTGGACTGAACGACCGCGCATTGCAATACATGCGCAAGTGCCTGGAAGAGGGATTCAAGGACAAGAAGAAATTCCGGGAGGAACCGGAGTTCGCGACCGTAAGAAACACGCAGGAGTTCAAAGAGCTTCTCGCGTTGGAGCCGCGTGTTCTGTAGACGAACGGCCTTCGCGGCGTTTGTTGTTGCTTTTTCTCTTTTGTCGTGTTCACGGACGCCGGGCGGCGTTGAACGGCTGGCCATTCTGCCGATTGAGAATCTTACGTCCAGCGCCGGTCTCGATTGGGTGAGCCATGCCGCTTCCGCCGTTCTGGCGTACGATCTGACGGGTCCTCGAGGGATTCGCGCGATCCGCACGGAAACGTTGCGCGATGCGCGCCTCAGCGGCGCCACGCGCTACCTGGAGGGATATTTCGATAACGAGCATGGCGCGCTAGCTTTTCATTTGTCGATTGAAGATCCCGCCGCGCGCAAGTTCACCGGCGCGATGTCGCTGAGCGCGCCCCTGGACGACATCGTAGCGGCCATGAACCGCGCCGCCAAGGATCTCGATTCGCGGGCGCGAGCGGCGGCGGGATGTAAGGGAGCCGCACTCCAGCCGACAGCATCGCAGGCCGACCCGCATTGCATGCCGGTTTATCTGCCTTGGGCGGAATCTCTGCTGGCGCGTGGAGATCGGGAGGGGGCGGCGCGCGCGGCCTCGGCGGGGCTTGCGGCGTCGAACTCCAACGCGATCGATCACGCGCAATTGGAGTACATCTCTGCGACCGCGCGGGGCGAGGATGGGGCGCGTCTGGCTGCGCTGCAACGTCTTGCGGCGTTGCTGCCGGCCGATCCGCAATTGCTGCGCGACGCCGCGGAATTGCAGCTTGCAAGGCGGGATTTTCACGGCGCCGCGCAATCGCTCGAGGCGGCGGTGCGCGCCAATGCCGGCGATTCGGCCGCTTGGAACCTGCTTGGATATGTGCGCGCGGATTTGCGCGATTTGAATGGCGCGCGCGAAGCGCTGGAGCATTACGAGCAACTTGCGCCGGAAGATCCCAATGCGCTCGATTCGTTGGGCGAGGTCAGCTTCTATTTAGGCGATTTCGCGCGGGCGGAACGGTACTTTCTCGATGCGCAACGAAAGAACCCGTCCGGGGAAGTGGACCTCCTGAAGGCCGCCGAAGCGCGCATGATAACGGGCGATCTCGCGGGCGCCGATCGGTTGCTGGCGCAACGGACATGGAGCGGTCTGGATCAGGCGGAGTGGGAGTTTGTCACTGGCCGCCGGAAGCAAGCGATGGCGCGTTTACAGCAAATGCAGGCGGACCCGCGCGCAGCGCTGCAGCTCGCGTTATGGCGCGCCCAAACCGGAGAAGGACCCGCGCCGCGCGCCGGAAACGATCCGTTGAGCCGCGCGGTTTCCCTATTGCTCGCGGGCCAGTTTGCGCCCGCAACGCCGCTGCTTGAGCAGGTATACGGCGCAACGAATCCAGCGGCGGATGGCCAGATCCGCACGCTGCTGGCGTGGAGCTACGCCCGCACTGGACGGCCCGATGCAGCCGCGAAGCTGCTCGATCTATATCCGATTCCGCTTGGCGGCAGCGGCGATAATCCGATTTTGGCGGCTCTGACATTCCCGCGCTTTGTCGAGTTGCGCGGCGAGATTCTGCATTCGCAGAAGGACCGGCAACTGGCGGCGAAGTACGCAGGCGATGCGCCGGATCAAGTGAAATAATCTGAACGGCTAAGCGGCCTTCTCTTCCATATCGAGCATTGTCCGCCAGACGGCCATCCATCCACGACCGTGGTTCTCGAAGACCCAGAGATCCCGGCCGGTTGAACGGTATCGTTCGCCATGGAGCTCGTAGACCATGTCATACAGAAAGGTGACCACAGCCGTATCACTGACGACATCGGCTTGATAATCATAGTCACGGAACTCATGAATTCTTGCGTTCTGACGGAAATCGCGGAACCCGGCGAGAAATTCTTCTGCTCCCTGTATTCGTCCCATAAAACCGGGACTAACCATGACAATCTCCGGGTGTACGAACGGCGCAATATCGTCAACCTGTCCGTCGAGCCAGATCCGGTTGATACGGCGCATTATCGTGGCCGCATCGTCGTGTTCACGTTCCTGTTTCATCAGCTGTTCCTTATTTCAGCGTCAGCTCACCGGCAGCCAGGCGCGCCGCGCCTTCGGTTGTCTTTCAATGTCCGGCGTAATCGCCGATGCAGATGCCGTGGGACATCGCCGCTTGGTTCGTAGGCGCCCGTTGCAGTCCGGGCACTACGCGGCTTCGAACAGACCGGCTGCGCCCTGACCGCCTCCGATGCACATCGTTACGACGCCAAGCTTCGCTTTGCGGCGCGCCATTTCATTCGCGAGCGTTCCCACCATGCGGGAACCGGTCATCCCGAAGGGATGGCCGATCGAAATGGAACCCCCGTTCACGTTCAGCTTTTCGGGATCGAGGCCGAGGCGGTCGCGGCAGTAGACCACCTGAACGGCAAAGGCTTCGTTGAGCTCCCAAATATCGATGTCGTCGATCTTCAATCCGCGGCGCTTCAGGAGCTTGGGAACCGCGAATACCGGACCGATCCCCATTTCATCGGGCTCGCAGCCTGCGATGGCGAATCCGCGGAAGATCAGCTTATAAGGAATCCCGAGCTGGTCGGCCCGCTCGCGCGACAGTAGCAGAGTCGCGGAGGCGCCATCGGAGAGCTGCGACGCATTGCCGGCGGTGACGGTGCCTTGGCCGCTGTGCGGGTCGAAGTGGGGCTTGAGCGAAAGCAGGCCTTCAAGGGTTGTATCGGGACGGTTGCACTCGTCCTTGGCGGCGCAAACTTCTTCGGCGCCGGCGACCTCGCCAGTCTTCTTGTCGAGAATGGCCCGCGTGACCTTCATGGGAGCGATTTCGCCTTCGAAAAACCCTTCGGCCTGCGCGCGAGCGGTGCGTCGCTGACTGAGCAGCGCATACTCGTCCTGCTCCTGGCGCCCGATGTTGTAGCGTTTCGCCACAACCTCGGCGGTATCGCCCATCACCATATAGATGCCAGGCTTGCGTTCCTGCACCACGGGGTGCGGATCGGCGTTGCGCTGAATCATCGAGATGCTCTCGACGCCTCCACCGATAGCGGCATCGACGCCCTCCGCAACGATCTGATGCGCGGCCATGGCGATCGCCTGCAGGCCGGAGGAGCAGAAGCGATTGACGGTCGTCGCAGCGACGCTCACGGGAAGACCGGCCAGCACGGCGGATACGCGCGCGACATTTGAACCCTGTTGCCCATGCGGCTGCGCGCAGCCGAGAATCACATCGTCGATTTCGGCGGGGTCGAGCGCGGGAGTTTTACTAAGGACATCGCGAATGCAGTGCGCCGCCAGATCTTCGGGCCGCGTCATATTGAACGAGCCGCGATAGGATTTCGCGAGAGCGGTGCGGGAGCTGGCAACTACGACCGCTTCTCTCATGCCTCGCCTCCTTTGGCCTGCACCGTAGCGCCCGTCGCGGACGCGGTGGAATCGGCGAATTTCTTTCCCTCCTCGGCGAGCCGCCGCAGCAGCGGCGCGGGCTCCCACAATTTTCCGTGACGAGCTTCGAACTGGCGGATGCGGTTGTAGACGTTCGCGAGGCCGACCGTGTCGGCGTACCACATGGGGCCGCCGCGATAGGTGGGGAAGCCGTAGCCGGCGACGTAAATCATATCGATGTCGACGGCGCGGAGCGCAAAGCCCTCTTCGAGAATACGGGCGCCTTCGTTAACGAGCGTATAGATTGTGCGCTCGATGATTTCCTGATCGCCGATTTGCCGCCGTTCGATACCCGCTTCGGCGCGGCATTCTTCGATCAGCGCGTCCACTTGCGGGTCCCGTTGTGGGCGGCGATTTTCGTCGTATTTATACCAGCCGCTGCCGGTCTTCTGTCCATAGCGGCCGGCTTCGCAGAGGCGATCTTCGATGAGCGGCTGGCGCACGGAGCGGTCCTGTGCGTCGCCGAATTCTTTGCGAATGCGCCAGCCCACGTCGAGTCCGGCGAGGTCGCCCGTAGCGAGCGGCCCCATGGCCATGCCGAAGTTATAGAGCGCCTGGTCGACCTGCTCGACCGTGGCCCCTTCTTCGACCAGGAACTGCGCTTCGCGTCGATATGGACCGAACATGCGATTCCCCACGAAGCCACGGCAATTGCCGACCAGAACTCCGAGCTTGCCAAGTTTCTTCGACAGCGACATGCACGTCGCGATCACTTCTTTCGATGTTTCCTTGCCGCGCACGATTTCCAGCAGACGCATAACGTTAGCTGGGCTGAAGAAGTGAGTCCCGATAACCGACTGCGGTCGCGCTGTCGCCGAGGCGATTTCGTCGATATTGAGCGTGGAGGTGTTCGTTGCGAGAATAGCGCCGGGCTTAGCGATTTTGTCCAGCTCCGCGAAGATCTGCTTCTTCAGCGCCATGCCTTCGAAAACGGCTTCGACGATAATGTCGGCCTCATTGAATCCGTCATAGGAAAGAGTGGGGTGGATCAGAGCCATGCGCTGGTCCATTACGTCTTGGGTAAAGCGGCCCTTCGCGACGGAGTTAGCGTAGTTCTTGCGAATCGTGGCGATGCCGCGGTCGAGCGCGGCCTGATCGGCTTCCTTGATGAGAACGGGGATGCCGGCGTTCGCGAAATTCATGGCGATGCCGCCGCCCATCGTGCCCGCGCCGATTACCGCCGCTTTCGTGATGGGAATTTGCGGCGTGTCCTTCGGAATACCGGGGATCTTGGCGACCTCGCGCTCGCCGAAGAAGACATGAATGAGCGCTCTCGATTGCTCCGAGAAAAGGCATTCCTGAAACAGCTCGGATTCGCGGCGGATGCCGTCCTCGAACGGAACCGTGGCGGCGGTCGCGACGGCTTCAATCGCGGCTTGAGGAGCCATCAGATTTCGTTGTTTTTTCGCCGCGTTGGCGCGCGCGGTCGCCACGATAGGGGCGTTTTCCTCGGGGCTGCCGAGCTTGGCGTCGCGATCTCGTGTGCGGCGCGGCGTGAGTTCGCCGCGTGAAGCGAGGTCGCGCGCAAAGGCAATCGCGCCGGCCAGAAGATCGCCTTCAACCAGGTGATCGACGATGCCGTGGCTGTGGGCGTGGGAGGCGCCGATAGGATCGCCGCCCGCGCACATTTCGAGCGCTTTCGCCATGCCCGCCAGACGAGGCAGGCGCTGCGTGCCGCCCGCTCCGGGGATGATGCCGAGCTTCACTTCGGGTTGCCCGATCTGGGCCGTCGGCGCCGCCACGCGATAGTGACAGGCCATCGCCGTTTCGAGGCCGCCGCCGAGTGCAGTCCCGTGAATGGCCGCGACCACGGGTTTGGTGGATTGCTCGATACGATCGAGGACGGAGTTGAGGCCCGGTCCGCGCTCCCGATTGCCGCTTGAAACGATCTTACCGAACTCGCGAATGTCGGCCCCGGCGATGAAAGTGCGGCCGCCGCCGATCAGGACGATGGCTTTGATCGCGCGATCGTTTTCGAATTGTTCGATGCCGGCCTGGATGCCCTCGGGAACGCCGGGACTGAGGGCGTTCACCGGCGGATTATTGATGGTGATCACGCCGACATCGCCGTCTCGCGTGGTAATAACAAGATCGCTCATGAAGATTGATTTTAACCCAGGCAGCCGCGAGAACACCGTTTTCGCGAATGAGGTAAGTTGATAGTTCAGAAGCGAGAATGACGCGAAGACAATTGTTGGACAGGTGTTTCCGCACAATCGTGGCGTCTCGCGGAATCGGGACTGGCTCGGCGGCCGCCTGCACGGCTACGGGCGATCTCGAAATTCTCGATTTCCACAGCAAGATATTTGGACAAGTCCGGGAGACGCGTAAGCTCCGAATACTCCTTCCGCGAGGGTACCGGGATCGTGTAAACAAAAACCGCCGCTATCCGGTCCTTTATCTGAACGACGGCCAGAATCTTTTCGATATTTGTACAGCCACGTTCAGCCCTGTGGAGTGGAATGTGGATGAAACGACGGATCGACTCATCGCGGAAAATAAAGTGGAGCCGCTGATCGTCGTTGGAATAGACAATGCAGGAAAGCGCGATAGGGCGAAGGAATATCTTCCGTTTCCGGACGACACGCTGAAACCGTTCATCTCGAAAGTGCAGGGCACGAATTATCCGGTGTTTCTGACGCAGGAGGTGATTCCGTTCGTCTCCGAACGCTATCGAGTAGAGACCGGCAGTGAGAACAGGGGCCTCGGCGGCTCTTCCTACGGCGGTCTGATCGCGTTCTATACGGTGCTGCATACCCGCAACGTATTCGGACGCGTTTTGATCGAGAGCCCGGCAATTGAAGTCGACGATTACGAGGTCCTCAAGGAAGCGGCGCACCATAAGGACTGGCCGGAGCGGATTTATCTTGGAGCGGGAACTGAAGAAGACCCACCCGGCGCGGTCAATTCTTTGCCCAAAGATCTCGCGAAGATAGCGCGTCTGCTGGAAGCTAATGGCGTGCGCCGCGACAGGATCATGGTGAACATCACCGGCGGCCAACACGATGAACGCGCCTGGTCCAGACGTTTTCCAACGGCTCTCGAATTTCTCTTCCCGGCGGCGCGCCGCGTGGGACACTTAAAACACGCCCGCGCTTCATGAATAAGACTTCCCTCGAAAAGAACAGAATCAAGGTCCTGCTGCTCGAAGGCGTCCATCACACGGCCGTGGATGCGTTTCGCGCCGATGGATACACCAATATCGAGTACCATCCCAAGTCCTTGCCCCCGGCGCAGCTCGCCGAGGCGGCCGGAGAAGCGTTCCTCGTGGGCATCCGCTCCGCCACGCACCTGACCAAATCCATTTTCGAGCAGACGCACCGGCTGATCGCAGTCGGCTGCTTTTGTATCGGAACCAATCAGGTTGATCTCGATGCCGCGCAGGACCGCGGCATACCCGTATTCAATGCGCCGTTCTCAAACACGCGCAGCGTGGCCGAGCTCGTGCTGGCCGAGACCGTGCTCCTGATGCGCGGGATTCCGCACCGCAACGCCATGGCGCATCTCGGCGCCTGGGTGAAGACCGCGACCGCGTCGCACGAAGTTCGCGGCAAGATCTTGGGCATCGTAGGCTACGGCCACATCGGAACGCAGGTCGCCCTTCTTGCGGAAGCGTTCGGTATGCAGGCGATCTATTTCGACATCGAGACGAAGCTCGCCCTCGGCAATGCCCGCGCCATGCCCTCTCTCGAAGCGTTACTCGAGACCGCTGATGTCGTGACACTGCACGTCCCGGAAACGCCGCGGACGAATCGCATGATCGGAGCCCCGCAGCTGGCCCGCATGAAGGAAGGGGCTCGCCTGATCAACGCCTCGCGCGGTTCGGTGGTCGATATCGAGGCGTTGGTCGAGGCTTTAAAAACGAAACACCTCTCGGGCGCCGCCATCGACGTGTTCCCGGCCGAGCCGCGCGGCGCCGGCGAGGAATTCGTTTCCCCGTTGCGCGGCCTGGACAACGTCATCTTGACTCCGCACATTGGCGGCAGCACCGAAGAAGCGCAGCAGAACATCGGAACCGAAGTCGCGGAAAAGCTGATCAAATACAGCAACAACGGCTCCACGCTCAGCGCCGTCAATTTCCCGGAGGTATCCCTCCCGGAGCATCCCGGCAAGCACCGCATCCTGCATATTCATCGCAATCAGCCGGGCGTATTGTCGAGAATCAACGCCGTTTTCTCGGAGCGGCGGATCAACATCTCGGGCGAGTATCTGCGCACCAACGCGGCCATCGGATACGTGGTGATCGACGTGGACGCGCTGGAGCGCGAAGAGACGCAAGAGTTGAAGCGCCGCCTGGACGAGGTAGAGGGCACCATCCGCACCCGAATCCTTTACTGAGGCGGCGCGGTTTTATATCTTTTAAATATTTTTGTCAGCTTGGCTACCGCGGTATCCACCTGCCTTTCAGTCAGAATGAACGGCGGCAGGAAACGCAAGACCGTTTCGCGAGTGCAGTTGATAAGCAGGCCCTCCGCCAAAGCGTCGAGAACGAACTGCTTGCCTGGGATGTCGAGCTGCACGCCAATCATAAGGCCCTCGCCGCGCACGTCGGTAATGAACGGGAAACGCCGCCGCAGTTCCGTCAACTTGAGGCGGAAGTAAGCGCCGACGTCGCGGATGGACGGTAGCAGCTCATCCAGCAAATCGAGAAATTCGAGCGCGACGCGACAGGCGAGCGGGCCGCCTCCGAACGTGGAGCCGTGCATGCCGGAGCCGATGGTGGCGGCGGCCTTTTCATTGGCTGCGATGACGCCCAGGGGGATGCCGCAAGCCAGCGGCTTGGCCGTAACCATAATGTCCGGCAGGATCACCGGCTCGGCGAGTTGGTACGCGAAGTACTTCCCCGTCCTTCCCACGCCGCACTGCGTCTCATCGAACACCAGCAGGGCGTTATAGCGGTCCGCGAGCTCGCGGGCCTTGAGAACGTAATCGAGGGTCATGGGGTTAACGCCGCCTTCGCCCTGGATCCACTCGATCACAATGCCGGCCGTGCGATCGCCCACCACTTGATCGAGCGCCGTGGCGTCATTGGGAGGAACGAAGTGTACGCCGGGCAGAAGCGGCTCGAAATCTTTGCGGTATTTTTCCTGGCCCGTGATCGATAGCGCTCCCATGGTGCGGCCATGGAAGGAATCCCGCAGCGAGACGAGCTCGAACTTAGAGGGAGAGATGCGCGTCCCATGGGAGCGGGTCATTTTGATCGCGCCCTCCATCGACTCCGCCCCCGAGTTGGAAAAGAAAATGCGATTCAAGCCGCTGATTTTCGCCAGGCGCGCGGCGAGCTTGCCCTGATACTCGTGGTAGTAGAGGTTCGAGGTGTGGACGATTAAGCCGGCCTGTTCGCGGATGGCCTTAACCATGCGAGGATGCGCATATCCGAGCGCGTTCACGCCGATGCCCGCGATGAGGTCGAGATAACGCCTGCCCTCGAGATCGTAGACATAACAACCCTTGCCCTTGTGCAGAACGAGGGGGTACCGGGCGTAGTTTTGCAGCAGATAATCGCGCTCTAGCGCTTGAATGCTTTCCAGGGCCGTTTTCTCCGGCGCTTCGACGGAACCCAGTGACATATCGAATAGCGTAGCAGCGGCGGGCCTCTCTGCGTAGGCAGGCCATCCGCGCCGGTAATTATTTCATGCATGATTTAAATTACATATTTAATTTTTATAATTATTATCGAATTGCATGATAAACATGCAAACATAGGCCTCGTTAAAAAACAAATAGTGTCACGGCCCATTTTAATTCGGGGCGCCCGTCAGTTGCTGACGCTGCGCGGAGATGCGGCGCCCCGGCGCGGCGCGGCCCTGCGTGAGCTCGGCATCATCGCCGATGGAGCGGTCTTGATTTCGGACGGCGTGATCCGTGAAGTGGGGCCGAGCAGGCGCGTCGAAGCGCTGGCCGAGGCCCGCGGGGCGCTGGAAATTAGCGCCGCCGGGCAGGTGGTGATGCCGGGCTTTGTCGACGCGCACACGCATCCCGTCGCCGGGCCGGCGCGCGTCTTCGAGGCCTCGAGCGGCCCTCTGGAAGCTTGGGAATATTGGAAGCGCGTGGAGCGCGTATCGTCCAACGCGATCGAGGCCGAAGGTCTGCTCTTCCTGGAGGAGTGCGTGCGCCACGGCACCACCATGGTGGAGGCCAAGTCCGGTTTCGGCATCGACGAAACGGGCGAGTTGAAATTACTGCGGGCCTATGCCGCGCTGGGCCGGCGAACCTCCATGGTGGCCTCTACTTTCATGGGCACTCAGATGGCTTCCCGAGGGCGTGTCGAGCGGCGAATACGTCGAGTGGATGTGCTCTCACATGCTGCCTTTGGTGCAGCGGCGGCGGTTGGCGGAATTCGCCGACATCTGTTGCGAGGAGAATATGTTCTCGGCGGAGCAAGCGCTGCGCTACCAACGCGTGGCGCGGCAGCTTGGATTGCGTTTCAAAATGCACGCCGGCCAGTGGTCCAATACCGGAGCCGTGGCCGACGCGGTGCGCCTTGGAGCGATCAGCGTGGACCACCTTGTTCATGTGAGCGAGCGCGACGCGCAATCTCTCGCGAGCGGCAATACCATTGCGATGCTGCTCCCCGGTCCCATATTTTTTAAGAGCAGACGCCGCTATGCCCCGGCTAGGGCGCTGATCGACGCGGGCGCGGCCGTGGCGCTGGCGACCGACTATAATCCGGAAACCAGTCCCTGTCAAAACATGCAGACGATGATTGCGCTCGCCTGCCGGGAAATGGGCATGACGGTGGCGGAAGCGGTTTCGGCGGCGACGATCAACGGCGCACACGCGCTTTGCCGCGCTCACCGCCTGGGCTCCCTCGAGCGCGGGAAAACGGCGGACGTCGTCATACTCGGAGTGAGCGATTATCGCGAGTTCGCGCACCATTTTGGCGTCAATCTGGTGGATGTCGCAATCAAGAGCGGAGAGCCGATTTTTCAACGATCGGCGGTGCGTTGGACGCCTGAAGAGCGGGCGGACGCGGCCGCTTTTTAGCGCGCGGCAAGCGCTCTTCCCCCACGAAGGATAAAATGAACTCAGGTGCTCGTCTCTCTTACGCCCAAGCTGGAGCGTCCGGACAGCATGCGTCCGGACTGCATGCGTCCAGATTGGTTGCGCGCTCCCGCTCCCGCCGGCCCCCACTATCGTGAATTGAAGAGCCTGGTGGCGGAGCTTAAGCTGCACACCGTGTGCGAAAGCGCTGCCTGCCCGAACATGGGCGAATGCTGGAACCGCCGCACGGCGACATTCATGATTTTGGGCAACGTGTGCACGCGGCGCTGCGGATTTTGCGCGGTTCAAAAGGGCGCTCCTCTGGCCGTGGATTATGGTGAGCCGCGGCGCGTCGCCGAAGCCTGCGCCGCCCTGGGGCTCAAATATGCGGTGATCACCAGCGTCAACCGGGACGACCGCAAGGATGGCGGGGCGGAGCTGTTCGCGCTGACGATCGAGGCCATCCGCGAGCGTATCCCGGGATGCAAGGTGGAGGTTTTGGTCCCCGATTTCCAGGGCTCGCACGAGGCGCTGGAGACGGTGATGAACGCCCACCCGGAGGTCCTCAATCACAACATCGAAACCGTGCCGCGCCTCTATCGCCAGGTGCGGCTTGGCGCGCGTTACGAGCGCTCGCTCGAAATGCTGGCATATGCCAAGAGGCTGCGCCCGTTCATTCCCACGAAATCGGGATTGATGGCCGGCCTTGGCGAGACCGCGGATGAGGTGATCGCCGTTATGAGGGACCTTCGCAAACACAAGGTGGATATTCTGACCATGGGGCAGTATCTCAGGCCCACTCCCCAACATCTCCCGGTGGTGCGCTATGTTGCGCGCGAAGAGTTCGCCGATTACAAGCGGATCGCCTACGGCTTGGGATTCACGCATGTAGAATCGGGCCCTCTGGTGCGCAGCTCGTACCACGCAAGTGACGCGGTCTGAGTTGAGCGCCGGCGGCGAGATCGCGCCCGGCGTTTACCGCATCGGCTTGCCACTGCCGTTCGAGCTCGAGCAAATAAACCTGTACTTGATCCGGCTCGACCGCGGCTATCTTCTGATCGATTGCGGCATGGATACGGAAGAGAGTTTCACCGCGCTCGAAAGCGCCCTGCGCCGCATCGGAGTCTCCTGGAGCGGCATCCGGACGGTCGTCTTGACGCACATGCATCCGGATCACATCGGGCTCGCTCCCCGCATCCGCGAGTTGAGCGGCGCGACGTTCCTGATGCACGAAGCGGAGGCGGCGCATCTCGATTCACTGGAACATATCGAGCGGCGGCTGCCGTATTTGCACGAAGCGTACACGCGTTGCGGTGTTCCGGTTGAGTTGCAGCTCGAAATGGACCGCTCCTTCGCGTTCATCCGCAAAAGCCTGCACGAATTCATTCCCGATCGGCTACTGCAGGGCGGGGAGCGGATCGATTCCGCTATCGGGCCGCTGCTCGTGGTGCATACGCCCGGGCATTCCCCCGGCCACATTTGTCTGCACGCTCCCAAAGACGGCCTTTTATTTTCGGGCGATCACATTCTGAATTCCATTACGCCGAACATCTCCTGGCATCCCGGCGGCGATGCCCTGGGCGACTACCTGGAATCGCTCGATTGCGTGCGGATTCTCGAGATCGAGCGCGTGCTTCCGAGTCATGGCGAGCCGTTTTCCGGACACCGCGAATGGATTTCTGAAACGGTCGCGCACCATGAAAGGCGGTGTGCCCGCATCGTCGAGGCGCTGCGCGGCGGCTCGCGGACGGCGCACGAGATCGCGGATCGCCTGTGGACGCAGCGGCTGCACCCGGTTCATCGCCATTTCGCCGTTTTTGAAACCATGGCTCATCTGGAGCACATGCGACGGCGCGGCCGGCTGCGGGCGATGGAACGCGGCGGCGCTACCGAGTGGGTTGAAACATAGAGCGCGGACCGGGAGCTCACTTTACAATCAAGACATGATCGATCTTGCGGCGAACGCTCTCGAAGCGGCGATGCGGCCAGGGGTGTCGTATGCGGACGTGCGCGCCATCGAGAGCCGTGCCCGTGGCTTGTCGACGAAGAACGGCCGCCCCGGAGCCGTTTCCGAAGAGGAATCGCTCGGCATCGGCATTCGCGTCCTGGCCGACGGGTGTTGGGGCTTCGCGGCCACGGACGATCTCACCTCAGATGGCATACAGGCGGCTGCCGCCCTGGCGATCTCGATTGCGCGTTCCAGCGCTATCGCAAAGAAGCGCGATGTCGTGCTGGCGCCCGAAAACAAGTACGAATGCGCGTGGCATTCTCCGTGCGAGATCGATCCCTTCGCGATTTCGGTTGGCGAACAGCTCGGATATTTGTTAAAGGTCGATGCCGAGCTTCGCCGCAACCCCGGCGTGACGCTTTCAGAGACCGCTTTTCATTTCGAGCGATCCAGGCAGGTCTTCGCGTCTTCGATCGGCAGCGTAATCGACCAAACCCGCACCACAACCGGCGCGGGAATGACCGCCTACAGCTTCAAAGAGGACGAAATCCAGAAGCGATCGTATCCCAATTCCTTCGGCGGCCAGCATCAGCTCCGCGGCTATGAACTGGCGCGCGACGTCAAGCTGCTCGAGAATGCGCCCCGCGTGGCCGATGAAGCCGTCGCGCTGCATGCGGCCGATCAATGTCCCGAGGGCCTGTTCAATCTCATTCTGGACGGCAGCCAGATGGGCCTTCAGATTCATGAATCGATCGGCCATCCCATCGAGCTCGACCGCGTTCTGGGATCGGAAGCGAACTATGCGGGTATGAGCTTTCTTACGCTCGATAAGTTGAACAACTTGCGCTACGGCTCCGATATCGTCAACGCCGTTTGCGACGCGCGGCCGGAGCACGGCCCCGGTCTCGGCACGTTTGCCTTCGACGATGAGGGCGTTCCGGCGCAATCGACGTCTATTATCCGCTGCGGGCAATTCACCGGATATATGACATCGCGCGAAACCGCCGCCGCGATCGGCCAGACAAGATCGAACGGAACGATGCGCGCGAATGGCTGGGGGCGCATTCCGCTGATCCGCATGACGAACGTGAGCCTTCTGCCGGGCGAACAGTCGCTGGAGGACGTTTTTGGCGGCGTGGATCGCGCCATTTATATGGAGACCAACAAAAGCTGGTCCATCGACGACAAGCGCTATAACTTTCAGTTCGGATGCGAAATCGGCTGGGAAGTTCGCAACGGGAAGCGCGTACGCATGTTGAAGAATCCGACTTATAGCGGTATAACAACGGAATTCTGGAATTCCTGCGATGCCATCGCCGGCCGCGAACATTGGACCTTGTGGGGCGTGCCGAACTGCGGCAAAGGACAGCCGGAGCAGGTCATGGGCACGGGGCACGGCGCCAGTCCCGCGCGCTTCCGCGACATCAAAGTGGGAGGCGGCTATTCTCTCTGAAGAGCAGTGCCGCGAGATCTTCCACTCGGTCGAGCGCCTCGCGCGCCGCCGCGGAGCGCGTGACGTGGAAGCGCACCTCGGATCGAAGGCCGAGGCCCTGACCCGCTTCGCGAATAACACGATTCATCAAAATGTTTCCGAGCAAGGCCGCTGGTTATCGGTGCGCGTGCAATCCGGTCACAAGACCGCGCGGGCGACCACGAACCGTTTCGATGAAACCTCGATTCAACGTGCGGTGGAGCAGGCCATGGCGCTGACCGAGGCGGTCGAGCCCGATCCCGATCTGCCGCCGCTAGCCGAACCCGAGATCATCACTTCCGTGTCGCGCTTCGACGCCCCGACCTCTGGCACTACTCCGGGCGAGCGCGCCGGCGAAGTGAGCCGCGCCATCGCCGCGGTCGAAGCGAATGGGCAAGTCGCGGCCGGAATCTACTCCAGCGAGCAACATGCCGAGGCCGTGTTCAACACGCGCGGAGTCGCGGCGTATCACACCGAAACGCTCGCGCAATTCTCGATCACGGCCATGGCCGATGGCAGTTCCGGTTGGGCCAAGGCTTCATCCACCGCGCGCGCCGGCTTCTCGCCACTCGAACTGGCGCGCCAAGCCTCGGAAAAAGCGCGTCTTTCCGGCTCGCCGCGCGAGATCGCCGCGGGGAAGTACACCGTCATTCTCGAGCCCGCGGCCGTGCTGGACCTCGTTGGACAGATATTCGGCGACTTCAGCGCAACCGCCATAACCGATCAACGCAGCTTCCTGACGGATCGCATCGGCG
This sequence comes from Bryobacterales bacterium, assembly GCA_963838885.1. Taxonomy (GTDB): domain Bacteria; phylum Acidobacteriota; class Terriglobia; order Bryobacterales; family Bryobacteraceae; genus JAICMB01. Next base: position 134,986 of record CAWITB010000015.1, read on the forward strand.
AGCAGTTGTTCGGAACCAATATCACGATTCACGATAACGCCTATCATCCGCTGCAAGCCGGTCCCAGCTTCGATGGCGAGGGCGTCCCGCGCAAACGCCTGACGCTGGTCGAGCGCGGAGTTCCGCGCGAGATCGCCTATTCGAGGACGAGCGCGCGCAAGGCCGGCGTCGCGCCCACGGGTCACGGCTTCCCGCTTCCCAACGAGGCGGGCGAGATGCCCTTCAACATCGTGATCGCCGGCGGCGATACGAGTATCGAACAGATGATCGCGTCCACCGCGCGGGGCATTCTTGTGACGCGCCTCTGGTACATCCGCGAGGTCGACCCCTACGAGAAAATCATGACCGGCATGACGCGCGATGGCACGTTCCTGATCGAGAACGGCGAAATCGTTTGCGGGCTGAAGAATTTTCGCTTCAATCAGAGCGTGATTGAGCTGCTGAACAACGTGGAAGCCCTTTCGCCGGCGGTGCGCGCATCGGGTGAAGAAGCATTCGACATGGTGGTTCCCGCGATGAAGGTTCGCGATTTCAACTTCACCGAGATTACGCGCTTTTGACAGCCACGCTCAGTGCCTGAGGTTCTCGTTGAGCGCCGCTGCCAGTCGCACGCCCGCCTTCATTAATTGTTCGCGGACCGTTCGCTCGCCGGCGCTCTCATAGCCGCTGCTCAGGTTCGTCGCTTTCTGCGGCGTGCTATCTGCCGCGTCGCAAAAGTTCTGGAGTGGGATATCGCGATACACGCGCTTCTTCGCCACCCCGTAGGATTCCCACGCAATGTGGGGAATCGTCGCGCGAGCCCAGCGGGCGGCATCGTCCTCTTCGATGCGGCCCAACAGATCGGACGCCATGGCCTGTTCGTCCGCAAGGTCCGAATCCTTCATGAGCTTGTCGACCAGCGAAGTGTCCCAGACTGCATGGAGACGCTGGTTCGCCAGCTCTTCCTTCCCCAGATAGAAATTTACCAGCTCGCGGTTGCCGCCCTGGTCGCAATCGCGGTCGGTAACGTGCAGCGGCTGATGGATGTCTCCCATGAAATGGACCACAAAAAGAAGCGCCTGGCGCCGCTCGGCATCGTCGTTTGATTCACGTAGAACTTTGATCAGGCGCTCCGTTTCGTCGACAACGCAAGCGCCGTTGGGGCAGAATTTTCGCAGATCTTTTTCGCCGTTAGGGAGCGGAATCGGAATATTGATGTAGTGCCACGGCGCGGTGTTTCCCGTTACCGCGCCCGCGACCTCCGTGCACGCCGGATCAACCGGATAATGGCGTGCTCCCGGCGCCGGCGGGGCGGAGCTGGCGCGAATCTGATCCGCGCACGCGGCAATATCGCGCAAGCTATAGCGCCCGTTGTACAATAAGCGATCGATCCGATCCTTCACTTCCGGGGAGAGCCGTTGTTCGGCAACCAGCGCGATGACGCGATGGCCCGTGAAACCCCAGGGATAGGCTGACGAACAGAATACGAGAAAGACGGCCAGCAGCGCGCGCGGCAGTTTGTTAACCATAGCTCTTCCCAAGTCTAACGTCGTGAACCGGAGAGCTCGCCGACGCCCGGAGCGTTACATGGCCAGAAGAGCGGCCAGAAGCTCGATGCCGTCCCATAGATTCTGAACGCGGATATTCTCGTTGTAACTGTGCTGATTGTTGTCGTGATTCGCGATCGGGACGGTGATGGTCGGTGCCCCCAGGATCTGCGAAATCATGTATAGCGGCACGCTGCCCCCCATGGTCGGCAGCCTCACGACGGGTCCGCGGACGCTGTCGGCGGTGCGCAGTACGAGCTGCGAGATTGGCAGGTCCATGGAGGTCCGTTCAGCGTTATAGCCACCCTGTTCGACGATCACCTTGGCGACCTTTGGATGCGACATCAGGGTGTCGGGATCGGGGTCGCGATCTACGACGAAGTATCCCTGCTTTCGAATGTGATCAAGCACGCGGCGGGCGGCTTCCTCGTGATCGATGCCTTTCACCAGCCGCATGTCGATGCTGGCCGTGGCGGTCGATGGAATAACGTTGCTGGCGTGCGCCGCGGTGCGGGCGCTGGACATGCCGCGAACGTTGAGCGAAGGCAGATTCAGGAGATCGACCAGCTTGCGTCCGCCCCCCTCGGTACGGCCCAGCCACAACTCGCGCTTGAGGTCTTCGTCGACGTCGGGAGCGGCGGCGATGGCGCGCTTTTCGGTTTCGCTGAGCGGCTCGATGCCATCGTAGAAATGCTCGACCAGCACGCGCCCATCCTCGTCCTTCATGGACGCGAGCAGCCGCGCAAGCATCATGGCGGGGTTGGGCGCCCAGTTCCCGTAATGGCCGCTGTGCAACTCGCGGCGAGCGCCGTACACCGTGATGTCGAGCGTCTCGACGCCGCGCGCGCCGAAGACGATCTGCTGCCGGCGGCTCTGGTGCACCGGACCGTCGCAGATGAGCCAGACATCGGCTTTGAGAAGGTCCTTGTTGGCTGCAATGATGCGCGCAAGGTGCGGCGAGCCGGCCTCCTCCTCGCCCTCGAAGACGAATTTGACGTTCTGGCGCAGGGAATGTTCGCCGATTTCAGGGCATCGAGCGCCGTGACGAGCGCCAGAATGGGGGCCTTGTCGTCCGACGCCGAGCGCGCGTAAATGCGGCCATCTTTCATGACCGGCGTCCATGGGTTGGTGGCCCACTCCTTGGGGTCGAGCGGCTGCCCGTCGTAGTGGGCGTAGAACACGACCGTGCGCGCGGCGTTCGCGGCGGCGATGTCGCCGTAGACGACCGGCGGCGCGCCCGCGGTCTCAAGCAGCCGGGCATCGATGCCGCGCTTCCCGAGCATTTGGACGACGGCGGCGGCGTTACGGCGAATGTTGGGCCCGTCCGAGGCAACGTTCGGAATCGCCAGCAGCGCGTTGAACTCGGCGAGGATGGCCGCTTCGTGCGCACTCCGCCATACGCGGGCGGCGTTGGCGGCGGGGTTCTCCGCGCCCGTGATCGAGGCCAGCGCGAGCAGCGCAAGGAGCGCTCGCACCTACATCTCCCGCCGGTTTTCGAGCGACTTGCCCATCGTCACTTCGTCGGCGAATTCGAGGTCGCTGCCGACCGGAATTCCCAAGCCGATGCGCGTGACCATCAGGCCGAGCGGCTTCAGGAGCCGCGAAAGATAAACGGCCGTCGCTTCGCCTTCGATGGTGGGATTCGTCGCAATGATCACTTCCTTCACTTCGGAGGACTGGATGCGATCGAGCAGGCTCTTGATCCGAAGCTGTTCCGGGCCAATGCCGCGCAGCGGAGAAATGGCGCCGTGCAGGACGTGATAGACGCCCTGGAACTGCCGCGTGGTCTCGATCGGCACGATATTGTGCGGCTCCTCGATGACGCAGATGACGGCATGATCGCGATGAGGATCGCGGCAGAAGTTGCAGATCTCGGCATCGCTGATGTTATTGCAGACGGAGCAGACGCCGAGTTTGTCCTTGACGTCGACGACGGCCTGGGCGAGCCGCTCGGCGTCTTCGCGGGAGGCGCGCAGGACATAGAAGGCGATGCGCTGCGCCGATTTCTGCCCGATACCGGGAAGGCGCTTAAATTCCTGAATGAGCCGGGCAAGGGGCTCGGCGAAATCGGGCATGCTCTATAACAGGCCCGGAGGCAGGCCCATGCCGCCAAGCATGCCGCCCATTTTCGAGGAGATCTCCTCATCGACTTTTTTGGCGGCTTCGTTGAAGGCAGCCATGACCATATCCTGAAGCATTTCGACGTCGCCGGCGACTTCGGGGTCGATCTTGACGGAGGTGACGTTTTTCTTGCCGTCCATGCCGACCGAAACCATGCCGCCGCCGGCGGAGGCCTCCACGCGGATCAGGGCGACCTCCTCCTGCATCTTGCGCTGCATCTGCTCGGCCTGCTTCATCATGGCCTGCATATTTCCGGGTAGTTTCATAGGGCCTGTTGTTCCTTGCTGGTCATTATTCTTTCAGATTGCGCACGGCGCGCACATGGGCGTCGGGGAAAGTCTCGCGGAAGAGCTGCACGCCGGGATGGGCCAAGGCGCGGCCGGCGGCTTCGTCCTCGGTGGCGGGCCGGAGCGGGGCCGCCGCCGGCGCGGTACTCGATGTTGCGGCTGTAATAACGATCTTGGGAGCGCGGATGCCCAGTTTCTGAAGTGCCTTCTGAACGTCGTTGACGTCGAGCAGGCAGTCTGGCGAAATAATGAACCGCAACTCGTTGGGACTTTCGACGACCTGCGCCTCCGCAATGGTGTCGGCGCTGAAGTGCATGTCAAGGGCGAGGAGGGCCGCGTGGAGCCGCTCGCGCAAATCGCCGGCGGGAGGCGCGGGCGCGGCGCTGGGCGGCTCCGTCGGCGGGGCTTGCGGAGCTTGCGTGACGCCCGTTTCGGTTTGCGGCGGGACCGCGGACCGCGCCGAGGTTTGCCGCGGAGTCGCGGCGCGGCCGGTCGCGGGCGCCGCGAGCGATGGATCAGACCGCGTTTGCGCGGGGGGAGGGGAAGCGGAGGCGGGCTGCGAACCGAGATTTGCAAGCGCGTCTTCGATGGTCGTGAGCTTGCCGGCCTGAACCAGCTTTAGCAGACCGATCTCGAGATGCAAACGCGGCTGCAGGGAGGACTGCAAATCCTTGAAGACATCGAGCGTGATCTGAAGATAGCGGGTGAGGTCCTCTTCGGAAAAGGAAGCGGCGATCACGGCGAGCCGTTCCTGTTCCTGGGGCGTGGCGGCGAGGAGCCGGGTGTTCGCTCCCGCGATTTTTGCGACCAGCAGATTGCGGAAATAGCGGGCCAGCTCGCGGCAGAAGTGCTGCAGGTTTTGGCCATGGCGTTCGAGATCCATGACGATCTCGAGCATCTGGCGGGAATCGCTGTCGGCGAGGGCCTGAGAGATCTGCGCCAGAGTTTCGAGCGAGAACCTGCCGAGGAGTGCGCGGACGTCGGCGGCGGACAGGCGTAAACCGCTGCACGCAATCGCCTGATCGAGGGCCGAGAGGGAGTCGCGCACGCTGCCTTCGCCGGCCTGCGCCAGCACGGCGAGGGTCTCGGCGTCGGCCGCGATGCCTTCCTGTTCGCAGATCCATTGCATTCTGGCGACGACTTCGTCGAAATCGACGGAGCGGAAGCTGAACTGCTGGCAGCGCGAGGCGATGGTGGTGGGAATTTTGTGCGCTTCCGTCGTGCAGAGGATAAAGACGGCCCACTCGGGCGGCTCTTCGAGCGTTTTGAGCAGCGCGTTGAAGGCTTCGGGGGTGATCTGGTGGGCTTCGTCGACGATGAAGACTTTGTAGCGGTCGCGCGCCGGGCGGTAGCGCACGTTTTCGCGCAGCTCGCGCATTTCGTTGATACCGCGATTCGAAGCGGCGTCGATCTCGATGACGTCGACGGAATTTCCGGCGGTGACCTCGCGGCAACTGGCGCACTCGCCGCAGGGACGCGCCGTGGGGCCCTCGATGCAGTTCAGGCAGCGGGCGAGGATGCGCGCGACGGTGGTTTTGCCGGTGCCGCGCTGGCCGGAAAAAATGTAGCCGTGCGCGATGCGGCGCTGTGCGATGGCGTTCTCGAGGGTGGTGCGGACGTGCCCCTGGCCGAGGAGTTCCGCGAACGATTGCGGCCGGTATTTTCTCGCGATGACCTGATACATGAATAGGATGTGCGGCTGCCGCCAGGGCGTTGACATACTCATTCTATCAACCAGTTTTCGATTGGCCGGCGTAACGGGTGCGGGCGCGGCGCGGAGGGGCGGCGTTTTGGACGTCTAAGTGATTTAGCTTCTTGTAATTAAGGGAAATGCGAGCGCGGCGTTATTTTAGAGCGGAGCGCGTGACCGAAGTGTTTGAGGTTCAGCGGACATGCGGAGCATAGGTCACAATGATAACCCGCCGGGAGGGCCTCGCCAAGCAGCCGGATTCGCTGGACGATGACGCGGCCGGATGCGGCTTCGGATGCAGTTAAGAACTCTCGACGGTTAAACCGTTTTCAGCTTCGCTACACTGATACACGCAAGCGTATGGCGCACACAGAAGACGTGATCCGGCTCCGAAGTCCGTATGGGAAATCGTACGCGCATTTTTCGACGGCCAGCCCCGAGGAGCGGACCAATGCGGTTGTCTTTGTGCACGGATTGCTTGGTGATCCGGTTTCGACATGGTGGCGATTTCAAAGGCTCATTGATGAGGACGCCGGTCGCAGCGAGTTTTGGAACTGCTCGGATTTGTATTTTTACGGATATGAGTCCTTTGGACATCACATCTCGGAGCTCAGCCAACAGCTCCGGGGCTTCCTCGACGTGATTTTTCCAGCACCATTGAAAAACGCTTTCGAACTCGCCGTTCTTCCGGAACTGCGAGAAATACCTGCCCCGGAATCCTCATTTGAGGAGCCGGCATTTCCTGGGGAGTATAAATTTTTGTTCCTGGTCGGTCATTCACTCGGAGGGGTGGTCATCCGGCAGGCGCTGGTGGATTTGGCCACGACTTGGAAGATACGAAAGGATGAGCGCCAGCGAGTCGAGCCTTACTTGAGCGCGCGAGTCCGCTTGTTCTCGCCCGCTGTCCGGGGCTTCCAGCCGACAGGCGTAAGGGGATTTCTTTACCACTATGCGGCTACGCATCCGTTCATGAGCGCGGTCTACGACAGCCTCACGAGCCTTCAGGAGTTGAGGCAGGATTCTCAAAGACTCGCGGATCTCCGACGGGATACAGAGCGGCTTGCAACTGAATTCGACTGGATGCGCTCGCTTTCTGCAGATCTCGTTTACGCATCCACCGATATCGTGTATCCCGGGCGCTACGAATGCGATTTGCCCGAGCGTACTGAACCAGGACACAATCATGAATCCATATGCAAGCCGGATGCAGAATACCCGCAGCCGCTGTGGTTCGTAGAACATGGCGTCAACTATGAAAGGCGTCGTTCTGCGCGGTCTTGATAGCTTTGCTCGAATTTGGCTTCAGCCTACAGTCGGGATACTCCGCAGCGCTTCGTCTGAGGCGGAACGAGAGCTTGCCGCTAGCACTTTTGTGGAGTGCTGCGAATGGCTGGGGTTGTGCGTCCAAGCACATATCTGTCCTGCTGACGTGCGTCCGGCGGTGATCAGGAAGTTTTTCGATGGCATTCCCATTTCATACGAACTCTTAGAGAATAGGTCCATCTGGCCGACACATGTAATCGAAAACGTGCGGCGCCTGAACGATGCCACGAACGAGCGTGGCTCGAATTTTGCGAATCCCGATGCCTTTCGAACCGTAGTCCAGCTTTCCAGCTCGATGGCTGCCAACCTGGCGTTCAGCGCTGCTGGGAGGGCCTTTGCCTCTCTCCTGTTATTTGTCAAAGTTCCTCAGTGGGAAAGATTTCTTTCGAAACCCCCACACCCCGGCGAATTCGCACAGGCACTCAGCGGTGGAGTTGATCCCTGGTTGGACGGTAATCGCCATCTGGCTTACGCCGGGTTGATTAGAACCGTCGAGCATACAAAAGGTATTTCGCACCTCCTGGAGGAGACCCATCAACATCAGTTCGGCAACGATTGGGTGACCTTTCGCGAGGGAATCGTTAGCGCGCACGGTTGGCGCCTTGAGCCTCGACCAAATGTCGAGAGATACAACACTATGGTTTCCGCGGTTGGCCGACTTATTTCCGAGGGCGTCCAGGAAAGCGGGTTGAAAATGCCTATGAGCTTCGAAGAGGAAGTTGCAATGAGTCTTAGCCGCTGGCGAAGGATTACTGGCCCATTTGAAATGGTAGTCGGAGGACACTGATCGTCAGGCGTAATCCATGCTATTGGCTGAACGTGCAGGTTTGAACTCTGGGTCGTGCAATGTGGGTGGCCCGCGCTCAACTCCCGCGGAACACGATCGTTAGCCGAACCTGTGTATTATTGCCGGTTGGGCCGTAGTTGCTGCCGAATTATTACGAGGGCTTCGGGCCGTTAAGCTTGTCCTCCCGCTTCAGCTTGGACATGAACGCCAACGAGAACCGGCCGCCCCCCTTCGACTCCGTGCGTCAAGCCTTCGCCGGCCTGGGCCAGCACGGCGAGCGTTTCGGCGTCGGCCGCGATGCCTTCCTGGTGGCAGATCGATTGCATTCTCGCGACGATCGAAATCGACGGAGCGGAAGCTGAACTGCTGGCAGCGCGAGGCGATGGTCGTGGGAATCTTGTGCGCCTCGGTGGTGCAGAGGACAAAGACGGCCCACTCGGGCGGTTCTTCGAGCGTTTTCAGGAGCGCGTTGAAGGCTTCGGGGGTGATCTGGTGGGCTTCGTCGACAATGAATACTTTGTAGCGGTCGCGGGCCGGGCGGTAGCGCACGTTTTCGCGCAGCTCGCGCATTTCGTTGATACCGCGATTCGAAGCGGCGTCGATCTCGATGACGTCGACGGAATTTCCGGCGGTGACCTCGCGGCAACTGGCGCACTCGCCGCAGGGACGCGCCCTGGGGCCCTCGATGCAGTTCAGGCAGCGGGCGAGGATGCGGGCGACGGTAGTTTTGCCGGTGCCGCGCTGGCCGGAAAAGATATAGCCGTGGGCGATACGGCGTTGCGAGATGGCGTTCTCGAGGGTGGTGCGGACGTGCCCCTGGCCGAGGAGTTCCGCGAACGATTGCGGCCGGTATTTTCTCGCGATGACTTGATACATGAAAGGGGATGTAAGAACTGAGCCAGACCCGGGTAATCCGCGGCACACGAGCTAAACCGCTACCGTTGTTTCCTTCCGAACCTGGCGGGGTTTACAGCCGCCATTTGCACGAAGCCCTAGCCTGACATCATCATGATAACAAGCGACACCAAAAATCCGCTTTCCGGATTGGTTTTAGAGTCACGGATTATTCTTTGCTTCTTGGTTATGGCTACGCATCGAAGCACTCGCGGGGAAATCGGGGGTCCCCGCATTGTCGGGCCGAGAGCGATGCCATAAGTTGGGGAAACGGCCGGTCGGCCGGCGCATCGCGGTGGCGAGTTCCGTCTTCATACGAAGCGAACTTTATACTATATCCAACGAAAAAGATGTGCGACGTGTCACAACACGGGCCGGGGATGCGTCAGACCGCAGAACCAACTATTACCGCTCGACGGCGCCTACGAAGCCGGCGGGCTCCAGGAGAGAATTTTGTATCTTACGCAGACTTTTTCGAGAAAAGGGGCGCTGAGCGCCGCGTGCGCCTTAGCCGCGATGGTTTCAGCGCCGGCGGCCACCATCACGCCCACCGCTACGATCACGTCTTTCACCGCAACTCCGGGATCGACGTACGCCGGTAGCGAAACGATTAACTATACTCTTGCCGGAAATATCGCGAGAATTACGTCAAGCACGGTCACGTGCTCCCAAACTACGCCGTGCAGCGGTATCGCGGCAAATTTCGCGATGACCGGAACGGGCCTCACCAATGCAACCCCATTGTCGGTCAGCATTGACGGCACCCTCAGCGGGACAACTGCCGCGGCGGGCGTGCTGACTCTCACGGCGTTTTCGCCGAATCCCTCGGCAACGCCGATCTTCTCGGGGGCCGTTCCGTTCACGATCAGCCCTCCCAGTAGTTTCAACCAAGTGATCGTTCCCACGACTTTCGTTCCGGTGCCTGCGTCATCGGACGGAACATTCAGCATTGCCGGCACGCTTGGTCTTAGCCTGGCTCCCGGTCAGACGATAACGCTTCCGAGCAGCCTGGCATTTACGGTGGGAGCCAGTGCGGTCCCCGAGCCCGGCACGATGGGGCTGATGCTATGCGGCGCGCTTGGCGTAATGGCGCTCGCTCGCCGCCGGCGCGCTTCCGGCACGAAGCGTTCTTAATCGAAGTTAAACTTTGGGCGGTGATTCTCGTCATCGCCGCCCCCCTTATCCGCGCGTCTCCGCGCATTTCCATCCCAGTGTTCGCATTTGTAGAATCGGAGAAATGATCAAGGCGGCGCTTAGGCGCCGGCGGAGATCCCGTACGGCCAGCGCGCGACCGGCCCGGTTATACGCTTTTGAGTGCGGGTGGGTGGCGCTGCGGGAATTCGTATTCCAGCTCATCCTGCGTTAAACGAGAGCGAGACTTGCTAAGGCGCATCTTAAGATCGGATGCCAGCTAGCGCCCGTGTTTTTAGCGTCGTTCGATCAATTGCATACGGCTGAACACCGCGTCGGAAATCGTATTTGCCGCCGTAGTGCGCATCGGAGAACTGCCTCGGGTCCATGTTGCACCGCCCTGAAATTTCGTTTTTCTCTTCGTGCCTGGTAAGCCGGATATCGTGCGCCCGCGCGGCGCGCGCTCACCTTAGTGCATGACTGCTTTTGGCATCGACGCCAGGGTTGTCGGGATGCGTCCATGCCGAGTACCAGGCGTCCATTTTAGGAACAAAGCTCAAAGGCAACTTGGCACGTGATGGGCGCATCCGTGAAGAACTTCGGTCATCGCGTTGGCACATTGTGACGGTATGGAAGTGCGAACGAGATCCGCGCCGAAATTTTCGATCTGAGCAATGTGATCGTGCCGGTTGGCTTCAAACGCGGATACGCCCGGATGGGGGACGCTGCGCTTACGCGGCGGCGGAAACACCGCAACGGCTGCGCTCGACCGATCTTGCAAGGCGCTTTGAGTGGAGGCGCCTTTCGTTGATGCCGCGATTCGAAGCGGCGTCAATCTCGATAACGTCGACGGAATTTCCGGCGGTGACCTCGCGGCAACTGGCGCACTCGCCGTAAGGACGCGCCCTGGGTTTTGCGTCCATCTCGTGTAGCGTCACGGTGTTCTTCGCCGGTGAGATCGATAGACGGCGGTTTGCCGCGCATGCCCAGCAGCAGCCCTCGATGCAATTCAGGCAACGGGCCAGAATGCGCGCGACTGTGGTTTTGCCGGTACCGCGCTGGCCGGAGAAGATATAGCCTTGGGCGACCTGCGCTGCGAGATGGCGTTCTCGATGGTAGTGTGGACGTGCTCCTGGCCGAGCAGTTCGGCGAACGATTACGGCCGGAATTTTCTCGCGAGGACTTGATACATGAATTCGATTGTTGCGATTGCCGGCGGGGCCCTGACACCGGATGCTGGGGCAGGGACGCGGACGGGCGTCCTTTTGAACGGTAGGCGGTAAAGGATCTTGCCGTTCGAGGTCGCGCGAGGGTCGGCGTTATTCTTAGCGGAATCCGTGATCGGCGGTTTGGCGTTAACGGATGCGCCACGGGTACGGCCTGTTGCCGCCGTACAGCAGTTGCCGGAGATCGAGTGAGATGGAGGCGTTTTCCCGGAGCGAGCGCACCGTGGGCCCAAGCCTCACGCGCCGGGCCCGTCGCAAAGCTGCGTTTTCCGTTCGGGAGTGAGGGCAGCCATATCCATGCCATTGCGCGGGCGGGTTTGTAGCGCCGGGAAAACAAACGGGCGGAAGAAGGAATAGGACCGGTCGTCACAATCTTGGGCTGAGGGCGACATTGTGTCGTTAGGCTTCGATCGGGATGAGTGTTCCTGTAAGTTCTCGTGCGTAAAGCCGCCCATGACTGTTTTTTATCCCAGGATACAAATCCTTTTCCTATGTCCCCCAGAGTTGTTATTGGAGCCGCGTAAAGAGGATTTACAAAGTGTCATGTTATCAACCGGAAACAAGCTGGTCTCATAAATGCTTAGGGAAAGCGCGCCGGTATTGGGAAGTTTGATTAAGAGAGAGGATAAACGTGATGCAGCCAAGAATTCCAGTGTTGATCGTGGCGTGTGGCTTGTCGGCTATGATCGCGCAGGCTGACGTTGTGACGGGGTACGTGAACAACCCGACGGGAGATTCCGCCGATTTTGCCGCAGGCATAGGCGCATTAGGGGGCTCGGTTACAACTCTCAATGTGGGTACCCTTCCTACGGGACCCCTGAATCCAGCAGCTTTTTCGGTATCCAACGGAGTGACCCTTACAGGGACCGGCAACTTCAGCGGCGTATCGCCAGGACCCGGACCCGGGCAGAATAGTACATTACCCGCCGACCTCGGCCGGCGAGGGTACCCACCCGAACGCGAACTACATTGGCAACGATAACAGCACATCTGGGGCCCTAACCGTCTCTTTCAATACACCAGTTTTGGGAGCGGGGTTATTCCTGATTGATCTTTTCAATCCGCCGGGATGCGGGGGCCCTTGTGATAACGTGACCATTCAGGCGTTCACCGGCCCAGGTGGGACCGGCGCCTCCCTGGGAACTTTCGATGCCGCGGAGTACAACTTTCAACCAAATCACCTATATTTCATGGGTATCAGCAGTTCCGGCGACGACATCGGATCGATCGTTCTACGTCAGCCGTCTAACCCGTCGGGGGATATAATTGGGCTCGGAAATATCGAGTACGGCGTTAGCGCCGTGCCTGAACCGGCATCGGTGATCCTCCTTCTGTCGCTCCTTGCGGTCTGCGGTCTTTCTTTGCGCCGGAAATCACTCAGCCTGCGTAAATCGACGCGGTAAGCGGTTCTTCGGCGGTTTCGGATATAAGCCGCGCGCTCTTGATCCTCAAGCAAGCTCTCGTTGTCATGGTCAATTTCAAGTGCCTCTCGGCGTGCCTCCTAGCTGTATCTCTGCTGGCCGGTTGCAGCAGCTCGCCGGAGGTTAGAGAACGCAAGTATTTACAGCGAGGCAAAGCGCACCTTGCCAAGAAGGACTTCAATCGTGCGGTGCTGGAATTCCGGAATGCCACGAAGGCCATGCCGCGGGATGCGGAGGCGTACTATCAGCTAGGCTTGGCCTACTTGGGGAGCGCCGGGCCCGCTAGCGCCGTGGGAGCGTTCCGCAAAGCGTTGGAGTTGAACCCCAGGCATGCTGGCGCGCGGTTGAAGCTCGCCGAGTTCATGGCGGCCAGCCGCAATGGAGATCTCATAAAACAGGCAGTGGAGCTGATCCATTCCGTTCTAGCGTCGTCGCCTGACAATACCGAAGCCATCGATGCCATGGCAATTGCGGAATGGCGGCTCGGAAAGCGTGAGGATGCGGAAGCGCGGCTCAACGAAGTTCTGCGGAAATTTCCAGCCGATCTGCAGTCTGCCGTTACGTTGGCGCGCTTTAAATTGAGCCGGGGCGACTTAGCGGGCGCCACGGAGCCGCTGCTGCGAGCTGCCCGGAGCGCTCCTCAATCGGCGCCGGCGGCAATGGCGCTGGCACAGCTATATGTGATGAGCAAGCAGCCAGAGCAGGCCGAGCGGGAGGCCGAGCGCGCCCTGCGGTTGGATCCTAATTACGCGGCAGCGCTCCTGCTCGTCGCCTCGATTCAGATGGGGGCCAAACGCTACCACGAAGCCGATCAGACCTTCCGGCGGATTGCCGCTCTTCCGGGCAAGCGCTACCGCTCCGCCCATGCGATGTTCCTGTATGCCACGGGCAAGCGAGACGCCGCGATCGCGGAATTGGAAAAGCTGGTCAAGGAGGATTCCGGCGACCGAGCGACGCGAAGCAGGCTCGTGCGCGCCTATTTTGATAACGGTCAATTACAACGTGCGGATCAGATTCTTGTGGCGGCTCTGAAGAAAAACCCACGGGATGCCGAGGCGCTTTTTCAGCGGAGTGAACTTAACCTGAAATCCGGGAAAGTGGCCTTGGCCGCGGAGGACATGAAGGAGGTCATAAGATTAACGCCCGATTCCGCGCAAGCGCATTCTGTTCTGGCCGCAGTCTACCAGGCGCAGCATCTTCCGCATAGCGAGCAACAGGAGTTAAATGAAGCGCTGCGCTTAGATCCAGGACTCCTGCCCGTCCGCTTAAGGCTGGCGCGCAGCTTTCTCCAACAAAATGCGGGTCAATCGGCGCTGCACGCGCTAGATCGTGCGCCTCCGGCGCAAAAATCGGCTGTGGCCTGGTTCGAGGAACGGGGCTGGGCCTTATTGATGCTGCGAAACACGGATGAACTGCGCCGGGGTCTCGACCGGGTTTTGCGAGTCAACCGTTCACCCGAGCTGCTGCTACAGGATGCGATCTTACGAATGCAGGAACACGATTACGCACGGGCGCGCGCCGATTGCGACGAAGTGTTGGCGCAGACACCAGACGAAATCCGAGCGGCTCGCATCCTTGTTGAGAGCTATGTGGCGCAGAAGCAGCCGGAGAAAGCCGGCGAAAAGCTCGTCGCGTTAGCGTCCGCCCATGGCCAATCGGCTCCTTTGCAGGAGGTTCTAGGAGAATGGTATGTAAAGACGGGAAAACTTCCCGAAGCGCGAAAAGCTTTTGAATCGGCAAAGAGAGCCGATTTCAAATTCGTTCCCGCCGATCTTTCTCTGGCCGATTTGGATCGCCGCGAGAACCACATCGATGCCGCCCGGCAGCGACTCAAGATGATCATCGCCGCGGATTCCCAGAACGTCTCCGCTTTGCGGCTTTTGGGCGACTTGGAATATGGGGCTGGCAATTTGGAGACAAGCGTCGCGCAGTATAGGGCGGTGCTCGCCGTCGACAGCTCGAACATGATGGCCTTGAATAATTTGGCCTACGCCTTGGCGGCTGAGCATCCCGACGAGGCACTGAGATTTGCGCAGGAAGCGGCTCAAATTGCTCCCGAAAGCGCCGCCGTGGCGGATACTTTGGGTTGGGTGTATTACCGCAAGGGAGCGTATAATACCGCCGTCGATTACCTTAAGGAGGCTGTATCCAAAGAGCCCACGCCGCGGAGAGAGTTTCACCTTGCCATGTGCTACATCAAGAACGGAGAGCAAGCTCGAGGCGGGAATTTGCTCCAAACCGCTCTGCAGGCAGATCCAGCGCTGCCCAAAACAGAACAGGGTTGGTAACTCCATTCGGAACCGATTGTGGCTGAGCCGGTCGGCGACGATTCGAGACTGACGTCGGGGCGGAGGATCCAAGCCAGACCCCGGGTAATCCGCGGCACACGAGCTAAGCCGCTACCGTTGCTTCCTTCCGGACCTGGCGGGGTTTACAGCCGCCCGTTGCACGAAGCCCGGAGCCTGACAAACCCATTCTATCAGCCGACGGCGAATTCTCTTGCGCTAGGGGCGGCCAGAGGCGGATGACGCCGCGCACCGTGATCGCGTGGCGAGGACCCTGCTCGCCCTGCGCTGAAAGCCCCGTGGGTGCAGCGTTGGACCGCTGGTCCTGTGTGCGACGAACGGGCGATGGAATGAAGGCGCGCAAGTACGCCAGCTTCGATGAGATGAAGGCTGATGAATATCGTTATTGGCAAACCGGCCGGATGACGCATGAACGCGGTCGAGGAGATGATTCAGGCTGCTTACGCGCTCAAAGGTTGGGAGATCTAGCCCGGATGTACCAAGACTGAAAAGACCTTTTGTCCGCCTTCCATGCCCATGGCGTTAAATACCTGATGTTGGCGGTCGCTAGTCCTCGCCGAGGAGCACGCTGGTCCATTCGGCATCGCGGAAATCTCCAGCGGGTCGCGTTGTCCGGCAGGTAGCGCTCGGCGGCGCGAAGGTTGTTCACCTCCCGATCTGGCCTTCGAGCCCGTTACGGAACATGCCAAGCATCACGAGATAGGGATTTGCTGTCGAGGGAAACGGAGGACCTCAACGCGGCACGTTGCGTTCGTTACCTGTCATCTTTCACGCGCAACCGCTTTACGAGAGACATCGATCTTTTCATAAAACGGACCTCGCTAAGCGCGAGCGGCTTAGCAGGCGCTTGCCGAATTCGGCGCGCTACTTCAAGACATCCGCGATGAAGATCTCGCCGGCTCCGGCAGCTTCTTCAGGTTTGGACGAGAACCGCATGGCATCGACATTCTTCCCCATATTCCCCGGCGTCGACTACGACGTAGCCTGGGAAAAGCGCGTTGAAGGAGTATCGACGGCGCTACAGGTCAGAAGGCGTTTTTCGTTTCGAGTGACGATCTGATTGCGGCGAAGCTGGCGGCGGGCCGACCGCAGGACATCGCGGACGCGGCAGCAATCCGCAAGGCGACCGACGCGCGGCTCAAAAAGCAACCCGCTTGAACGAACGGCCCTAGTCAGTAAAGCGGCTACCCGCAGCGGCCCCGATATAGGTAGGCCGGGGAGCATGGGCGTGTCTTCGAAACCAGATTGTGATTAAGGGCGGCGGGCGCGGCGCCCCGTGCCGGCGGGCTCAATCTGGAAGAGCTGTTCGCAGACCGATCGAGACTCAGCGTCGTCTGGTCAGATATATGTTCAACGCCGCTCTTAGCGCGGCTAAACTGTGGCAAGCGGTTTAGGAAACGAGCCGGCCTCGGCTATTAGCGCGCTAAAATTCTAGCAATGCGCCTCGTTTGGCTGGCGGCTGCGCTGGCATGCGCCGCCGCGGCGCTCGCTTCCGATCAGTCCGATGCGCTGCGTCAAGCGGTTCGCTCCGGGGATGTGGCGCACGCGCGCGAGCTGCTGGAGCAAGGGGCGGCGGCGAATGGCGTCACGCCGCTGGGGGGCACGCCGCTGCACGACGCCGTCTGGGCGGGCGACGCCGCTATGGTGGAGCTGCTGCTCTCGTTCGGCGCCGATGTGAATGCCAAGCACGCCGAAGGCGGTTCTACGCCGTTGCACTATGCCATCATCGCGAACCGTACCCAGATTGCCGCGATGCTGATTGCGAAAGGCGCGGACGTGAAGGCGCGCTATCGCGGGGCGTCGACGGCGCTCCATTTGGCGGCGAATCGCGGCAGCGTGGCGATGCTCGAACTGCTGCTGGCGCACGGCGCCGAGCCCAACGTGCGCGATTCCGACGGCGCCACGGCGCTCGACGAGGCGGCGGAGCGCGGCCATCTCGAAGCCGTTCGCTTCCTTATTTCCCACGGGGCGGATTTCAAGTCCAGGAATCCACAAAGCGGCGCGACGCCGCTGCGGGAGGCGGCCGAAAAGGGCAACCTGGACGTGGCGCGCGTGCTGATCGAGGCGGGCGCGGACGTGAACGCGGCGGACAATAGCGGCGCGACGCCAGTCGATGCGGCGCTGGCGCAGCGTCAAACCAAGGTGGTCGAGCTGCTGCTCGCTAAAGGCGCGAAGATCGGCGCGGGCGATAGCTCGAGCCCCCGCGCCATGCATGAAGCCGTCCTGCGGGGGCAGACCGACCTGGTGCAGGTGCTGCTTGAAAGGGGCGCGGATGTGAACGCGCCCGGTCCCGACGGATCGACGCCGCTCGACGACGCTTGTCTGAAAGGGCAGCGCGAAATCGCGGCTCTGCTGCTGGCCCACGGAGCCAAAGTGAATGCCAGGAACAAGGCGGGAGCGACGCCGCTGCACGACGCCGCGCTGGGCGGCGATCCGGGCGTGATCGAGATGTTGCTAGCGCGCGGCGCCGACATCGATGCCCGCGACGCCGAATCGGGCGCGACGCCGTTGTACTACGCCGCGTCCTGGGGACGCCGTGAGGCGGTCGAGATGCTGCTGGCGCATGGGGCCGACCTGAATGCGCGGAACAACAAGGGCGCGACGATCTTAGAAAGCGCCACCGAGAATAACCAGGCGGATGTGGCGGCGGTTCTGAAGCAGCATGGGGCGCGCTAAGGCGGCGGCTTAAGAGGCGCGGCCTACCTCTCAAGTTTCCACCCTAGTTGGCCGATAGAAATGGCGAGTGCAACGGGCCGAGATATCACCGGAGCTGGCCGACGCCGCCGATGTGTTGAGCGATCAGCTCAGGGTACATTTGCAGCGCCTGGCGGTTTTTCTGCTGCCCTATTCCGAGATGCTGGAGCGGCGCTTTGTCGCGAAGCTGAAGGCGCTCGAGTTCGCGCCCAAGATCCGCGGCGCGCTGCTCGCTCTGACGGCGGGAGCGGCGGCCAAAATACTGGCCGGCGGGCGGCCCCCGCTGAAATTTATTGAACAGGTCGAGTACAACGGCCGGCGGCTTGCGAAATTGAACCTGGCGCCCAGCAGCATCGTCGAGGCCTTGCAGCAATACGACCGCTTGTTGACCCCGCTGTTGCGCAAGCTGCCGCCCTCGGAACATGCCAATTTCCAGTGGGTGCGGGAGCAGCTTCATTTTTGCGTCATCCTGACCTTGAACAACGCGTTCTATCAGGTCCGCGAAGCGGAGACGCAGGCCTTTTACGAACTTTTCCGGGTGGAACTGGAGTCCCGCAATTTGGATGAGCTGCTGCGCCGCTTCCTGCGGACGCTGCTGCAGGTATGTCATGCCGACGCCGGTCGCTTATACCTGTTGAATGAGGCGGGGACGGCCTGGGTGTTGCGCGCGAGCGCGGCCTCTAGCGCCGCCGGAGATCAATCCGCTCCGCTGGAGGCGGCCAACCGTCCGCGGCGGCTCAAACTGCTGGCCAAAGCGCGGCAGATGGATGCGGGCAAAGGGGTGGCGGCCTACGTTCTCGATCCTTCGTGGAAAGGACAGTTTCGGTCCTGCTGGTCGATTCCGCTGGCGGCGAACGGGCGCATCGCCGGAGTGATGCAGTTCGGCTTTGAGAAGGAGTACGAGTGGCTGCCGCGGGAGCAGGAATTGCTCGCCGCCGCCGCGGAGCGCTGTTTGATGGCCGCGGAAAAGGCCAAGCTCATGGAAGATCTCGCCGCTCGCGAGGAGCAGGTCCGGCAGCTTGCCGAACACATGCTGCACATCGAGGAGATGGAACGGCGTCGCATCAGCCGGGAACTTCACGATGAGGCGGGGCAATCGCTGTTGTGTATCCGGCTGCAAATGGAGCTGCTGGAGCAGACGCTGCCGCGCGAGCAGGCGGTGGCGATAGGGAAACTGCGCGAGACGCGCGACTTGACCGAACGCACCATTCTCGAGATGCGCCGCTTGATCGCCGCGCTGAGCCCCGCCGTCCTGGAGCAACTGGGGCTGGGCGCCGCGCTACGGCAGTTGATCAATCGCTTCCGCGGCTTGCATGAGATCGGGGTGAAGCTGCACCTGGGGCGTCTCGGCCGTCTTCCGCAGGGGACCGAGATTATCGTCTATCGTCTTGTTCAGGAATGTTTCAACAACATCGGGAAGCACTCCGGCGCGAGCAATGTAAAGATCTCGGTCAGTTCCGCCGATGAAATAGTTAGATTAAGCGTTGAAGACAACGGCGTGGGGTTCGATGTTGGGGAAGCGCTCGCGCGGAGAGATTCGTTCGGGCTTTCCGGAATGAGAGAACGAGTCGCGTTATTGGGCGGAAGCTTCGAGGTGCGCAGTTGTCCTCGGGGCACTCGGAGTGAAAAAGGCGGCGCCGCGGTTTCCAAGCGTAAAGCGAAAGGGACGAAGGTCTCAATTACGTTACCTCTGGGCGCCGAGGACGCCTGCCGGCGAGAAGCAAGCGCGATCGCGCCGATGGCGCAGACCGCGGAGAGGAAACGAACGGCCGCGGCGGGAGGCTGAAAGAACTGATGGAAATTTGGCCGCAAGCGAATTCAAGAAGGATTGTATCTACGGGCAAACGTTATGGCTAAGACTCGGATCATGCTGGCGGACGACCACACCCTTTTCCGCCAGGGCATCAGAACGCTGATTTCCGCGGAGTCGGATATGGAAGTCGTGGGCGAGGCCTCGAATGGGGGGGATGCGGTTGAGAAAGCTGCCGAAGCGCGGCCCGATGTCGTGCTGATGGATATCGGCATGCCTGGGTTGAGCAGTTTCGAAGCCACGCGTCAGATCAAGAAAAACAGACCAGAAACAAAAGTCCTGTTTCTCACCATGTACGACGATGAGGACTATCTCGTCGAAGGGATGGAAGTCGGCGCCAGCGGCTACGTGTTAAAGGACAGCCCGTCGCAGCAACTCGTCGCCGCCGTTCGTGACATCTGCCGCGGCGGCAGTTATCTCAGCCCGCGCATGCTCTCGCAACTGGTCGACGATTTCCGCTCGCGTATCAAATCGGCAAACCGGCTGCCGCGTTTCGCGACGCTGACGACGCGCGAACGCGAGGTCCTCAAAATGCTCGCCGAAGGCAATTCCGTAAAAGAAATCGCATGCGACCTGAACCTGAGCGTCAAGACGGTGGAGGCGCACAAGTTCAATCTGATGCGCAAGCTGGATATTCACAATAAAGCGCAACTCGTCCAATACGCGATTCAGAAGAAGATCATCAAGATTCCGAATCTGGTATAGCGCGTCCGTTCCGCACGCACGTGCATCCCTCGGATCAGGGTTGAGCGCCGCGGGTTTCGCCTTAGGTTTGATATGTTAGCGGCGTGAAGCCGAAGCCGATCTATCTCTGCCTCTGTATCCTTGGCGTGGCGTTGCCATATTGGCAGTTCCTCCCATGGTTGTCGCAACACGGTTTGAATTTCGCGCTGCTGTTCCGGGAGCTTTTCGCGAACCGCATCGGGGCCTTCTTTGGCCTGCATGTGATCGTCTCGGCCGTCGTTCTATTAGTATTCATCGCGGTGGAGAGTCATCGGCGGCCCGTGAAAGCATGGTGGCTACCGTCGTTGGCGGTGCTGACCGTGGGCGTCTCGCTCGGCTTGCCCTGTTCCTTTACATGCGGGAACTGAAAATAGAGCAGCGCGGATCGCTCGGCAAGAGCGTCGCATCGTGAGGACGCGTCTGTGTAGGATGGTTTTAGAATCCTGCAAGGAGGACGTTCATAATCGAGGGACGTTCGTGACTTCCGGAGGCGCGGCGGCGTGGAGCGCCGGACTCCTATCCAGCTCGTCTTCCGGGGCGCCGGACAAACGCGCGCGGATGAAGCTGGGATGCCAGAGCGCTCCGACAACGGAGAAGGATCTTCAATACCTGCGCGCTACGGCGTCCGTAATATCTGCGCCTGTCCCGAAATTTGCGGGCGGCCGTCTGTTCGCGACGGTGGACGACCTGAAGCGTACGCGCGACCTCGCCGAGAAAAATGGCACCAGCGTAGACTGCATCGCACCGCCGTTTCTGACATCGAGCCATATCGACCGTGAAAAACATCCCGCCATTATGCTGGCCGAGAGCCCGGAACGCGACCGGGATATCGAGTCGCTGCAGGCTTTAATTCGCAATTGCGCGCAGACCGGAATTCCGGCGATTAAATACGACATGAGAATTTTGGGCGTGCTCCGCACTGGTCGTACGCTCGGACGAGGCGACGCCATCTACAGTACCTGGCGGCTGGACGATGCCAAGCCTAGCGCGCCGCTCACGCGCGCGCGGGCCGAGTGAATGCGGACATGTTCTGGGAGCGGATCTCCTATTGTCTGGAGCGGGTTATTCCGGTCGCGGCGGAATACAAGATCCGCATGGCGTGCCACCCGCACGATCCGGGTGTGCCGCTGGAAAGTTATCAAGGTGTTGCTCGCGTGCTCGGCACAGTGGACGGGTTGAAGAAATTCATCGGCATCGCGGAAATGCGTATCACCGCGAACTTTTGTCAGGGCACGGTTTCGGAGATGCTCGAGGACCCGGGCGCGCAGATTTATGACGTGATCCGCTACTTTGGTTCGCGCGGGAAGATTTTTAACGTCCACTTTCGCAACATTCGGGGCCACCGAAACGACTTTCAAAAGGTCTTCCCCGATGAAGGCGATGTCGATCTCGTTCGAGCCATTCAGGTATACCGGGATGTCGGGTATCCCTGTCTGCTGATGCCCGATCACGTGCCGTACGCGGCGGACGATGCCGCTGGCTTGCAGTCGTTCGCGTTCGCATACGGCTATATCCGCGCGCTGATTCAGGCGGCGGATCGGCTCGCGGTGTAGGCCTCGCGCATTCCGTCCAAATGAAATTCGATTCCCTCGGCCATGAGCCGTTTGATTTGATCGAGCGTGCCGGCAGTCGCGACACATCCTGGCAAATCCGGCACATAGGCGCTCGTATTGCGCTGCCCGGGATGTTTTCGATAATTTCGATAATAATGGCGTATTTCATGAACTAACCCCTTAGCGATCCCAGCTTGCCGCAGAACGCCGGCGAGGGGTTTTGGGGTCTACCGCACCCTGGCTTCCGAGAGTCGTGCCTTCGAATCCCGTACCGCATGCCCTATGGCCGCTGCACGCTGTCTAGGTCCTTAAAGCTGAGAGGCAGAGCCGCCAATCTCGAAGAAGGGAAAGCACCGAATAATACGAACGACCCGGATGACGAGCGCGGCGCCGCCCCGGCGACACACTCGCCGGGGGCGCGGTAACGACTTCGAAGTGGGTGTTACAATAAGATCTTCGCGCCGCGGGGCGCCGGGTTGACCTGCGCCGCGCGACTTCGCTAAGCTTAAGTACTCTAAGGATTGAACGGAGAACGTCTGTCTGTATGAATACCCAATTCCCCTCGGCGGGAGAAATTGTGCGGCAATGGCATGTTATGGATGCCGAGGGCATGGTTTTGGGGCGGGTGGCGAGCAAGGCGGCGATGCTGCTGATGGGCAAGCATAAGCCCAGCTACACGCCGTTCCTCGACACCGGCGACCACGTCATTATCATCAACGCCGCGAAGATTCGTCTGACGGGGCGGAAAGACGAACAGAAACTGTATCGGCATCATACGGGTTATCCCGGAGGGCTGGTAGAGATCGGCGCGACGAAAATGCGCGCCACGCGGCCCGCCAAGATGCTCGAACACGCCATCGCCGGCATGTTGCCGAAGACCAAGATGGGCAAGCAGATGTACCGCAAGCTGAAGGTTTACGCGGGCGACAAGCATCCGCACCAGGCGCAGAAGCCGGTGGCCTTGGCCGCCGGTTAGAGACGGAGAGGACATTTAGTGCCAGCTACGCAAGTGCAGCATTTGGGAACGGGCCGCAGAAAGACGTCGGTGGCGCGTATTTTCCTGCGGCCGGGCAAGGGCCAGATCACGGTGAACGGACGGCCCCTGGAGAAGTATTTTGCTAATGAATCGGCGCGCGCCATCGTGCGGCAGCCTTTGCTTGCCACCGAGGTGGCGGACAAATTCGACGTACTGATACTCGCCAATGGCGGCGGCACGATCGGACAGGCGGGCGCCGCGCGGCTGGGGATCGCGCGGGCGCTGGTGGAGTTTAATTCCGAGCTGCGGGCGAGATTGAAGAGCGCCGGTTTACTGACGCGCGATCCGCGCGCGCACGAGCGCAAGAAGTACGGCCAGAAGGGCGCCCGCAAACGGTTCCAATTCTCCAAACGCTAACCAACACCGGCCATTTCGATCGGCGCAAATCTCGCTTTGGACCGCGCCGCGCGCATGGGTTTCCGGTGAAACCCGTAACGGAAAGAAAATAAGGAGGCATTTTGCCGTCGATTTCAATGAAAGAATTGCTCGAAGCGGGCGTTCACTTCGGGCACCAGACCAAGCGCTGGAATCCCAAGATGAAAGAGTATATCTTTGGCGAACGCAATGGAATTTACATCGTCGATCTGCAAAAGACGCTGAAGCTCTTTAAGGATGCCATGCGGTTCGTGGCGGAGCAGGCGGCGCAAGGCAAAAAAGTACTGTTCGTAGGGACCAAGCGCCAGGCGCAGGAGGCCATTGCCGAAGAGGCCGCGCGCTGCGAACAATTTTATGTAAACCAGCGCTGGCTGGGCGGGCTCCTTACGAATATGGCGACGGTGCAGCGCTCCATCAAGCGGCTCAAGGAACTGGACGCGCTGGCGACGGAGAGCGGTTGGGAAGGGCGCGCCAAGAAGGAAGTGGGCCGGCTGGAGCGGGAGCGCAAGCACCTGGAACAGAACCTATCGGGCATCCGCGACATGGGCGGGCTGCCGGACATGCTGTTCGTGGTCGATTCGAACAAGGAAGCGATCGCGGTGAAGGAAGCGCGCAAGCTGGGCATACCGGTGGTGGCGGTGGTAGATACCAACTGCGACCCGGACGAAGTGGATTACGTGATTCCGGGCAACGACGACGCTTTGCGCGCGATCCGGCTGTTTACGAACAAGGTCGCGGACGCGGTGATTGAAGGCCGCGCGCTGGCGACGGAGCACGACTTCACGCCGGAGAAGGTGGTCACCGACGAGACGCCGCTCGAGGAGATTCCGGAATTCACGGAATTCGATCCGCGGCAGCTCGATCAATTGATGTCGGAAGGGTTGTCGGACGAGGATCTGCCTTCGATGTCGCTACCCCGCAAAGGGCCCGCCTCGGAGCAGCCGGTAGAAGTAACGAACAGCCTGAGCTCGCGCGAATAGCGAGCAAACGAACCACGGAAACGGACAATGGCTGACATTAGCGCGAAATTAGTGAAAGAGCTGCGCGACCGCACGGGCGCCCCGATGATGGAGTGCAAAAAGGCGCTCGTGGAGACGGGCGGCAACCTCCCGGAAGCCGAGATCGTTCTGCGGAAACGCGGGCTTTCGTCCGCGGCGAAGAAAGCAGGCCGGTCGACGCGGCAGGGCGTCATCGGAACCTATGTTCACGCCGGCGCGCAGTTAGGGGTGCTCGTGGAGGTAAACTGCGAATCCGACTTCGTGGCGCGAACCGCCGACTTCCAGGAGCTGGTGAAGGACATTGCCATGCAAATCGCGGCGGCGAACCCGCAATTCATCCGCCGCGAGGACGTGAGCAAGGAAGCGCTGGAGAAAGAGATGGACATCCAGCGCGGCCGCGCCAAACAGGAAGGCAAGCCGGAGAAAGCGATCGATAAGATCGTCGAAGGGCGGATGAACAAGTACTACGAAGAGATTTGTCTCTACGAGCAGCCGTTCATCAAAGAGAACACGACGACGGTGGCCGATCTGATCAAGGCGAAGATCGCGAAGCTGGGTGAGAACATCTCGGTATCGCGATTCGTGCGCTTTAAGGTTGGGGAAGCGGCGCTGATCGAAGAGACGGCGGAGACAGACCCGCCGGAGACGGGCGCGGCATAGCGGTGGAAAGCGCGGGCGTGGTTCGCGCGGAAGGCGCGCCGAAGTACCGGCGCATTCTCCTGAAATTGAGCGGAGAGGTATTGGCGGGCGGGGCGTCCTTCGGGATCAGCGCCGAGCGGGTGAGCAAGCTTGCGGCCGAGCTTGCCGAAGTGGCGCACGCTGGGGTGCAGATCGGCTTGGTGGTGGGCGGCGGCAACTTCTTCCGGGGGGTGGCGGCGGCGGCCAAGAACATGGATCGCGTCACGGCGGATCACATGGGAATGCTGGCGACGGTGATCAACGCATTGGCGCTGCAGGACGCGCTGGAGAAGACCGGCGTTCCGACGCGCGTGATGACGGCGATCGAGATGCACGAAGTCGCCGAGCCATACATCCGCCGGCGCGCCATTCGGCATCTCGAAAAGGGGCGCATCGTGATCTTCGCGGCGGGGACATCGAATCCCTATTTCTCGACGGATACGGCGGCGACTTTGCGGGCCTTGGAGATTCATGCCGAGGTGGTGGCGAAAGCGACGCGCGTGGATGGCGTCTACGACAAAGATCCGCTGCGGTACCCCGACGCGGTGCGGTACCCGGAGGTGAGTTACCTGGAGGTGCTGGCGAAGGCGCTAGGCGTGATGGACGCCTCGGCGGTTGCCATGTGCCGGGACAACCAGCTTCCGATTCTGGTTTTCAATCTGACGACCTACGGTAATATCCTGCGGATCGCGATGGGCGAAACGGTCGGCACGACGATTCATTAGAGTCGCGCTATGCGCCGCCGAGCGGCGGCGCTTCGACTATTCACGACTCGCGGAAAAGTGGAAGGTGAAAAGCGCGTTTCCCACTTTCCCGCTTGCTCTATTCCAAACCGGAGGCTTGGCGGCGAATCGCTTCGCTCGCCTGCCCCCGGTACCCTCAGCGCCCTTCCGGATGCTCGTGCCGCCAACTCCAATATTGCTCTTGATCGCTTTTCTTCAACTTCGAAAAAGCGTGGTATTTCCGATGGTTTTCAGACAGGTATCGCCGGTATGCCTGATCTTCGCTGGCATTCCATTCGTGGTCGTCGTTATGCGCGGCGTCGTGATACTTCACGGCCCTGCCTTGTTCGCGATCCTGCGCGATTGCCGCCGCCGGCGTAAGAAGCGCTGAGCCAAGCAGCAGCGCGCCCAAAATATGTTTCATATTCGTTTCATCCTTTCAGGGATTATTTTGCCTTTCCCCGTCATCATTGTCCCATTTATTTGAGCCGTTCGATAGCTGGGTCATATTGGCCAGCCCGGTGGTTGTAATGCCCCACGATACGGCGATGGCAGAAAGCCGCGGATTGATTCTTCACAGCTTAGTGATTTGGCTTACTAGATGCACTTAAAAGAACCGGAGGAGCGCAACGGCGGGGGAAGAGCGCGGCGAGAATGAACCCGCGCCACCCCCGCCGCCGGGTCTCGCGATCCGTTCATTTGAACCGGCCTTTGCAAAAGCAAAGGCTTAGGCGCAGGAGGTTCTCTGTCGTGAAATTGCGGGCCCGTGACTAACAGCATTTTTCAAGTGCGGGGGTATCCCGGCCAGCGGCGCTCTTCCAGCTCCATAACGGCTCTGAACTTCTCTTCATTTCAAAATTCTGTCCGCGCCAATGCTTCCCAGCTATAATGTAGTACAGAACAGACTTAGCTCCGGAGGTCCCATTGAAAAAGGTCGCAATCACTGACGTCCTTGACGCCAGCCAGGTCCTCGCCGCGCTCATTACATTTAAAAAGGGCGATTTTTCCGTTCGCCTCCCGGTCAATCAGGTCGGACTTCCGGGCAAAATCGCCGACACCCTCAACGATATTTTCGAGCTCAACGAGAACATGGCCATCGAGCTCGGACATATCAGCACCGCCGTAGGCAAAGAGGGCAAAATCGGCCAGCGCGCGTTCCTCGCCGCGGGCGCCGGCGACTGGCAATCGTGCGTCGAATCCGTCAATTCTCTCATCTCCGACTTGGTCCAGCCCTCCACCGAAATCGCCCGCGTCATTGGAGCCGTAGCTCAAGGCGATCTCTCCCAAAAAATGTCGCTCGAGGTCGAAGGCCGTCCGCTGCAGGGCGAGTTCGTCCGCACCGCCCGCGTGGTAAACACCATGGTCGACCAGCTTAACTCCTTCGCCTCCGAAGTCACCCGCGTCGCCCGTGAGGTTGGCACGGAAGGCAAACTCGGAGGTCAGGCCGTCGTCACCGGCGTCGCCGGAACGTGGAAGGATCTCACCGACTCCGTCAACTCCATGGCGTCGAACTTGACCAACCAGGTTCGCAACATCGCCGAGGTCACCACCGCCGTCGCGAAAGGCGATCTTTCCCGCAAAATCACAGTCAATGTCCAGGGCGAAATCCTGGAGCTGAAGAACACCATTAACACCATGGTCGACCAGCTCAGCTCCTTCGCCTCCGAAGTTACTCGCGTCGCGCGCGAGGTCGGCACCGAAGGCAAGCTCGGCGGCCAAGCCGTCGTCACCGGCGTTGCCGGCGCCTGGAAGGACCTCACGGACTCCGTCAATTCCATGGCGTCGAACCTCACGGCGCAGGTTCGCAACATCGCCGAAGTCACCACCGCAGTCGCCACCGGCGATCTCTCCCGCAAAATCACCGTCAACATGCAAGGCGAAATTCTGGAGCTGAAGAACACCATCAACACCATGGTCGACCAGCTCTCTTCCTTTGCCTCGGAAGTCACCCGCGTCGCTCGCGAGGTTGGCACCGAAGGCAAGCTTGGCGGTCAGGCCGAGGTTCGCGGCGTCGCCGGCACATGGAAAGATCTCACCGACAGCGTCAATCTGATGGCAGGCAACCTCACCGCGCAGGTCCGCAACATCGCCGAAGTCACTACGGCAGTCGCGCGCGGCGACCTTTCGCGCAAAATCACCGTCAACGTGCAGGGCGAAATTCTGGAGCTCAAGGACACCATCAACACCATGGTCGACCAGCTCTCGTCTTTCGCGTCCGAGGTGACGCGCGTGGCCCGCGAGGTCGGCACCGAAGGCAAGCTCGGCGGCCAAGCCATCGTCAAAGGCGTCGGGGGCGTATGGAAAGATCTCACCGACTCCGTCAACTCCATGGGCGGCAATCTCACCGCTCAGGTCCGCAACATCGCCGAAGTCACCACCGCCGTCGCCCTGGGAGATCTTTCGCGAAAAATTACTGTTGACGTCCGCGGCGAAATTTTGGAGCTGAAGAACACCATCAACACTATGGTCGATCAGCTCTCGTCCTTCGCCTCCGAAGTCACTCGCGTGGCGCGCGAAGTGGGCACCGAAGGAAAGCTCGGCGGTCAGGCCATCGTCAAAGGCGTCGGCGGGGTTTGGAAAGATCTCACGGATTCCGTCAACTCTATGGCCGGCAACCTCACGGCGCAAGTCCGCAACATCGCCGAAGTCACCACCGCCGTCGCCAACGGCGATCTCTCGCGCAAGATCACAGTCGATGTTCGCGGCGAAATTCTGGAGCTGAAGAACACCATCAACACCATGGTCGATCAGCTCAATGCCTTCGCTTCCGAAGTCACGCGCGTGGCCCGCGAGGTGGGCACCGAAGGCGAGCTCGGCGGCCAGGCCCAGGTCAAAGGCGTTGGCGGCGTCTGGAAGGATCTCACCGATTCGGTCAATTCGATGGCCGGCAATCTCACGGCTCAGGTCCGCAACATCGCCGAAGTCACCACC
The DNA here is from genome assembly GCA_963838885.1 of Bryobacterales bacterium. Taxonomy (GTDB): domain Bacteria; phylum Acidobacteriota; class Terriglobia; order Bryobacterales; family Bryobacteraceae; genus JAICMB01. The sequence continues at coordinate 163,218 of CAWITB010000015.1, forward strand.
GCCGTCGCCAACGGCGACCTTTCGCGCAAGATCACCGTCGACGTGCGCGGCGAAATTCTGGAGCTGAAGAACACCATCAACACCATGGTTGACCAGCTCTCCTCGTTCGCCTCCGAAGTTACCCGCGTGGCCCGCGAGGTCGGCACCGAAGGCAAGCTCGGCGGTCAGGCGGAAGTGAAGGACGTCGGCGGCGTCTGGAAAGACCTCACCGATTCCGTCAACTCTATGGCGTCGAATCTTACCAACCAGGTCCGCAACATCGCCGAAGTGACCACCGCCGTCGCGCGCGGCGATCTCTCGCGCACCATCACCGTCGAGGTCCGCGGCGAGATTCTGGAGCTTAAAAACACCATCAACACCATGGTCGACCAGCTCTCTTCCTTCGCCTCCGAAGTCACCCGCGTGGCCCGCGAGGTCGGCACCGAAGGCAAGCTCGGCGGTCAGGCCGATGTGAAGGGCGTCGCAGGAACGTGGCGCGACCTCACCGAATCGGTCAACTCCATGGCCGGCAATTTAACGGCGCAAGTCCGCAACATCGCCGAAGTCACCACCGCTGTCGCGAAAGGTGACCTTTCCCGCAAAATTACCGTCGATGTACGCGGCGAAATTCTGGAGCTGAAGATCACCATCAACACCATGGTCGATCAACTCAACGCCTTCGCATCCGAGGTCACTCGCGTCGCGCGCGAGGTCGGCACCGAGGGCCGTCTGGGCGGTCAGGCCGACGTTCGCGGCGTCGCCGGGACGTGGCGCGATCTCACCGAGTCGGTAAACTTCATGGCGTCGAACCTTACCAACCAGGTCCGCAACATCGCCGAAGTCACCACCGCCGTCGCCAAAGGCGACCTCTCCCGCAAAATCACCGTCGATGCGCGCGGCGAAATTCTGGAGCTGAAGAACACCATCAATACCATGGTCGACCAGCTTTCGTCCTTCGCCTCCGAAGTCACGCGCGTGGCCCGCGAGGTCGGCACCGAAGGCAAGCTCGGGGGTCAGGCCGACGTCCGCGGCGTCGCCGGCACCTGGAAGGACCTCACCGATTCGGTCAACTCCATGGCGTCGAACCTCACCAACCAGGTTCGCAATATAGCCGGCGTGACCACGGCGGTCGCAAAAGGCGACCTCACCACCAAAATCACCGTCGATGCCCGCGGCGAAATTCTGGAGCTGAAGAATACCATCAACACCATGGTCGATCAGCTCAACGCCTTCGCCTCCGAAGTCACCCGCGTGGCCCGCGAAGTCGGCACCGAAGGTAAGCTCGGCGGCCAGGCCGATGTCCGCGGCGTCGCCGGAACCTGGAAGGATCTTACTGAATCGGTCAATTCCATGGCCAGCAATCTTACCGCGCAGGTTCGCAATATCGCCGACGTCACCACCGCCGTCGCCAAGGGCGATCTCTCGCGCAAAATTACCGTCGACGCGCGCGGAGAGATTCTCGCGCTAAAAGACACCATCAATACGATGGTCGACCAGCTCTCGTCCTTCGCGTCCGAAGTGACGCGCGTGGCGCGCGAGGTCGGCACCGAAGGCAAGCTCGGCGGCCAGGCCGACGTCTACGGCGTCGCCGGAACCTGGAAAGACCTCACCGAATCGGTCAATTCCATGGCCAGCAATTTGACCAATCAGGTCCGCAATATCGCTCAGGTCACCACGGCCGTCGCAATGGGCGATCTTTCGCGCAAGATCACGGTCGATGTGCGCGGCGAAATTCTGGAGCTGAAAAATACCATCAACACCATGGTCGACCAGCTCAACTCCTTCGCTTCCGAAGTCACGCGCGTGGCGCGCGAAGTCGGCACCGAAGGCAAGCTCGGCGGTCAGGCGGAAGTCCGCGGAGTCGCAGGCACCTGGAAAGATCTCACCGACAGCGTCAACCTCATGGCCGCCAATCTCACCACGCAGGTCCGCGGCATCGCCAAGGTCGTCACCGCCGTCGCTAACGGCGATCTCGAGCGCAAGCTCATCCTCGAAACCAAGGGCGAAATCGCGGAGCTCGCCGATACCATCAACGCCATGATCGACACGCTGGCCACCTTCGCCGATCAGGTCACCACCGTCGCTCGCGAAGTCGGCATGGAGGGCAAGCTCGGCGGTCAGGCCCGCGTCCCCGGCGCCGCTGGAATCTGGCGCGATCTCACCGACAACGTCAACCAGCTTGCCGCCAATCTCACGACGCAGGTCCGCGCCATAGCCGAGGTCGCCATCGCCGTCACGCGTGGCGATCTCACGCGCTCCATCGCCGTCCAGGCGCAGGGCGAAGTCGCCGCCCTCAAGGACAACATCAACGAGATGATCGTCAATCTGGCCGAGACGACGCGCAAAAACACCGACCAGGATTGGCTCAAGACCAACATCGCCAAGTTCACCCGCATGGTCCAGGGCCAGCGAGACCTGCTCACCGTCGCCCAGTTGCTCCTCACGGAGCTCACGCCGCTCGTCAGCGCGCAGCGCGGCACATTCTACATCGCCGATACGGCAGAAGGCGAATCCGTCCTCAAGTTCATGGCCGGCTACGCCTACGATGACCGCGACAACATTCCCGCGCAGTTCAAGGTCGGCCAGGGTCTCGTCGGCCAGTGCGCCAGCGGAAAACAGCGCATTCTGGTTCGCGACGTCCCGCATAATTACATCACCATCAGTTCCAGCCTCGGCGCCGCCGCCCCGCTCACCGTCGTCGTTCTCCCGGTGCTGTTCGAAGGCGAAGTCAAAGCCGTCGTCGAGCTCGCCTCCTTCCAGCAGCTCTCCGATATTCACCTCGCCTTCCTCGACCAGCTCACCGAAAGCATGGGCATCGTGCTCAACACCATCGCTGCCACCATGCGCACCGAGCAGCTTTTGCAACAGAGCCAGGCCCTCGCCGAGGAGCTTCAGAAAACCAACGCCGAGCTGCAGGAAAAAGCCCAGCTTCTCGCCGAGCAAAACACCGAGGTCGAAGCCAAGAACCGCGAAATCGAGCAGGCCAAGCAGGCGCTTGAAGAAAAGGCCGAGCAGCTTGCCCTCACCTCCAAATACAAGAGCGAATTCCTCGCCAACATGTCGCACGAGCTGCGCACGCCCCTCAACAACCTCCTCATCCTCGCGCGCGTGCTCGCCGACAACACCGAAGGAAACCTCAATTCCAAGCAGATCAAATTCGCCGAGACCATACACTCCTCCGGTACCGATCTGCTAGCGCTCATCAACGACATTCTCGATCTCTCGAAAATAGAGTCCGGAAAGATGGACGTCGAAGTCGGCAACATCCGCTTCGCCGAGCTTCAGGATTACTGCGCCCGCACCTTCCGCCACGTTGCCGACGGCAAGGGCCTCGAATTCGCCCTCGAGGTCGACCCGCAGCTATCGTCGGAGGTCATTCGAACGGACGCCAAACGTCTCCAGCAGGTCCTCAAGAATCTCCTCTCGAACGCTCTCAAGTTCACCGAGCACGGCTCCGTCCGCCTCCGCATCGAGCGCGTCGGGAAAGGATGGAGCGGCGCTCACCCCGTATTAACGCGCGCCAAGAGCATCATCGCGTTCTCGGTTACGGATACCGGCATCGGCATCGCACCGGAAAAGCAGCGCATTATATTTGAAGCCTTCCAGCAAGCCGACGGAACCACCAGCCGCAAGTACGGCGGCACCGGCCTCGGCCTCTCCATCAGCCGCGAGTTGGCACGCCTTTTGGGAGGCGAGATCCGCCTGCAGAGCGGGCTCGGCCGCGGCAGCTCATTCACGCTCTATTTGCCGCAAGCCTATATTGCCTCCGCTCCCAAGCTCGAAACCGTCGATACCGCCGCTATTCGCAAAGCCGCCGAAACGCACGCCGTATCCTCCGAAGTCGATCTCATCCTGCCCGCCGCCTCCGTCACGGATGAAGATCTCGTGGTAGACGACGACCGCAACCTGATCGCTCATGGAGATCGCGTGCTCCTGATCGTTGAAGACGATGTCACCTTCGCCCGCATCATGGTCGACTTGGCGCGCGATCGCGGTATTAAGAGCCTTGTCGCGCTGCGCGGAGCCACCGCGATTTCGCTCGCCCGAGAATTTCGGCCCGCCGCCATCACGCTCGATGTCCGCCTGCCCGACATGAGCGGCTGGACCCTCCTCGACCGCCTCAAGCATGATCCGCTGACCGCGCATATCCCGGTCCATATCGTTTCCGGACACGAAAACAACCGCCGCGGCTACGCCCTCGGCGCCATGAGCTGCCTGCAGAAGGCCTTGACGAAGGAGTCGCTCGAAGAAGCTTTTTCCGTCATCCGGCAGTCCATGGAAACGCGCAAGAAGAAGCTGCTGCTCATCGCGGAAAATGAGGTCCGCACCGCCGACATCCATAATCTCCTCGGCGGAGAGGACCTCGAGATCATTGCCGCCCCCGGCCCCGAAGCGGCCATGAATATCCTCGGCGAACAGCAGGTCGACGGCATCGTCCTCGATTGGGTACTTCCCGACGCGGCCGGCCTGGAATTCATCGAGACCGTGCAGTCGAGCCTCGATCGCATTCCTCCCATCGTTGTCTCCGGCAGCCGCAAGCTCAGCGAAGAACAGATCTCGCAAATCCACCGCTCCGCCCGCTCCAGCGCCGTCCGCTATGCGCCCTCCATCGAGCGTCTGCTCGAGGAAACCGTGGTCCTGCTGCACCGTAATGAGTATTCTCTATCGGAGGAACAGCGCCGCGTGCTCGCCGATGTCCGCCAGACCGATCCCATGCTGGCCGGCCGCAAAGTGCTCGTCATCGACGACGATATCCGCAACATCTTCGCGCTCACCAGCGTTCTCGAACAGCACGAATTGAAGGTCCTGCACGCCGAAAACGGCCGCGCGGGCATCGAGCTGCTCAAGGACGCCAAGGACATCGACATCGTCCTGATGGACATTATGATGCCCGACATGGACGGCTACGTAACCACGCGCGCCATCCGCGCGATCCCCGAATTCGAGAGTCTCCCGATCATCGCGCTCACGGCCAAGGCCATGAAGGGCGATCGCGAGAAATGCCTGCGCGCCGGCGCCTCCGATTACGTCACTAAGCCCGTCGACCTCGATCACCTCTTTTCCGTCATGCGCGTCTGGATGGCTCGCGACGCCGACAACCGTTTTGAGCACGGCGCTATTTCGATCCCCAACTGGCTGGCCGACAACGATCTCGTCGTGGATGACGACCGCAACCACATCGCCCCCGGCGATCGCGTCCTCCTCATCGTGGAAGATGACATCACCTTCGCCCGCATCATGGTCGATCTGGCGCACCAGCACGGCCTCAAGGGCCTCATCGCGCTGCGCGGCTCGACCGCCATCTCGCTCGCCCGCGAGTTCAAGCCTGGGGCCATCACGCTCGACGTCCGCCTTCCCGATATGAGCGGCTGGACCGTGCTCGATCGTCTCAAGCACGACGCCGCAACCCGCCACATCCCCGTTCACGTCATCTCCGGCCACGAGAACAACCGGCGCGGCTTCGTCCTCGGCGCCATGAGCTGCGCTCAAAAAAGCTCCGGGGCCGAGCCCCTCGAAGAAATTTTCGGCGTCATCGAGCACTCCATCGAGCGCCGCCCCAAGAAACTGCTCCTCCTTACCGGAACCAGCGCCCTGCGCCAGGAGATTCATGCCTTCACGGGCGGGCCGGATCTGCAACTCATCGACGCCACTTCCGCCACGGAAGCTATGCAGGTCATCTCCGCCGAGTACCTCGACGGCATCGTCCTCGACTGGGTGCTGTCCGATACCGTGGGAGCCGACTTCATCGAGGAAGTGCAATCGCGCCTGTCGCCCTTCGTTCCTCCCATCGTTGTCTTCGGCACGCGCAAGCTGAGCTTGGAGCAGGGCGCGGAGCTGCGCCGCCTCTCCCGCCTCAGCGCCGTACGCTACGCGCCGTCTCTCGAACGCTTGCTCGACGAAACCATGCTCCTCTTGCACCGCTCCGAGGAGGCTCTTTCGGAGCGGCAGAAAGCCGCTCTCGCCAACATCCGGCAGGTCGACCCCATGCTGGCCGGCCGCAAGGTTCTGGTCGTCGACGACGACCTTCGCAACATTTTCGCTCTCACCAGCGTGCTCGAACAGCGCGATCTCACCGTCTTGCACGCCGAGAATGGCCGCAGCGGAATCGAGGTTCTCCAGAAGAATCGCGAGATCGACCTCATCCTGATGGATATAATGATGCCCGGAATGGACGGTTACGAAACCATCAAAGCGATCCGCAAGATCCCCGAATTCGAATCCCTGCCCATCATCGCCCTCACCGCCAAAGCGATGAAGGGCGATCGCGAAAAATGCTTGCGCGCCGGAGCTTCCGATTACGTCACCAAGCCGGTCGACCTCGATCACCTTTTTTCCGTCATGCGCGTTTGGCTGGCCCGCCTGCTCGATCGCGCCGAGACCTCCGCCAGAAGCGGCGACTAGGAGGTTGCAAGCGAAGATGCCGGAGGCGCCCGCGCCCGAAAAGGTCAAGCTGCTCCTGGTTGACGACGATCGCGACAACCTCCTGGCCTTGCAGGCGGTTCTCGATCCACTTAACGAGGAGCTGTTGCTGGCGGACTCCGGAACCGCCGCCCTGCGGCTCTGCCTGGAACACGATTTCGCGGCTGTCCTGCTGGACGTCCGCATGCCCGAAATGGACGGCTTCGAGACCGCCGAGCTGATCCGCGCCCGCAAGCGCTCCCGCCATACTCCCATTCTGTTTCTGACCGGTTATCGCAGCGACGAGCAGCTTTTTCGCGGTTATCACCTCGGCGCAGTCGATTTCCTGTTCAAACCGATCGTTCCCGAAGTCCTTCAAAGCAAGGTCGCCGTTTTCGTCGAGCTGAGCCGCGCCGGGCAGCTCTCCCGCCGCCAGGCCGAAGCCTTGGCGCGCACCGAGCAACGCTTCCGGGCGGTGCTCGAAGCCGCTCCCGACGCGATGGTCATCACGGGTGCGGATGGCTTCATCCGTCTGGCCAACTCCCGCACCGACGAGTTGTTCGGCTACCGGCGCGAACAGCTTATAGGCATGAATATTCGGAAGCTGATCCTGGATTGGGAGTCGCCCGGACCGCCCAGCTTGGCGGACCAGGAGGAGTTACCTTCGCCTGCTCCCGCGCAGACCCGTTTGCTGGCCGTTCATGAAGGCGGTTCTTCCTTTCCCGCCGATATTACGCGCAGCCCCTTCGCGAGCGGCGACGGCCTGCTGATCACAACCGCCATTCGCGATGCTAGCGAGCAGGTCCTTGCCGAGGAGCGCATCCGGCGTATCAATATCGAACTTGAAAAGCGCGTCGCCGAGCGCACCGCCGAGCTGACGCGCTCGAACGATGCCTTGCGGCAGTTCGCCTGGGCCGCCAGCCACGATCTACAGGAGCCCATCCGCATGGTCCTGTCCTACTCGCAGTGGCTCGAAAAATCGGCCGGCGGAAAACTCGATGCCTCCGAATCCGACATGCTGCGCATCGTCCACGAGCATGCCATTCGCATGGCGAATCTGTTGGCCGCGCTGCGCCAGTACATTTATATCAGCGAGTCCGGCGACCGCGCGCCGGTCATGGTCGATTGCAACGCCGCGCTGCGCTCCGCTCTCGCCAACCTCGAAGCCTCGATCGCGGAATCGGACGCAACCATCGAAAGCGGCGAACTTCCGGCGATCGCGGGAACGGAAATCCTCATCGTTCAGATTTTCCAAAATCTGATCGGCAACGCCATCAAGTACCGTTCCGAAGAGCCTCCCTGCGTCCGCGTCTCCGCTGTCGAAGAGGACGGTAGCTGGAGCTTTGCCGTGCAGGACAACGGGATCGGGATCGACTCGCGCTATGCCGAATACGTTTTCGGCGTCTTCAAGCGCCTGCACGGAAAAAAATATTCCGGCACCGGCATCGGGCTTGCGATTACCAAGGCTGCCGTCGACCAGCTCGGAGGCCGCATCTGGGTCGAGCCCGCACAGGGGGGCGGGTCGGTATTCCGCTTTACGGTTCCCGAACGCGCGCACGCGGCGACCGAGGCGGCCTGCTAGTGCGATTCCGCCGCGGTTCCCGGTTAATCGCGTAGCCCACAGCTACAATCCGCGCGCTGATTCAGGTGGCGAACTACCAACCGCCTCGATTCCAGAAGCGAAGGCCCGATTCGCCAGGCGTGGGACGTTCAGACTGACGTTCAGCTCGGCAGCCAAATCTACATCCTCGGCGAAACCACGCTGAATTAGCTCTTTCCCGGAACTTGAGTTCCGCAATGAATGCGGAAGATCTTCTCGAAAACGCTCGAACGCAGCAACCGCGAGGCTGGCCTCGGGCGATCTACTTCCCGGAAGAGAATCAATAACGGCTCCAGCGCCGATCAAGTCCTCAAGGCTGGAGCGGAGTTCGCCAGTACTCCACATCTCTCCCGCAGGAATCACTGCAAATGTCGAGCCAAGGCGAGCGGCCATTCTTGCGGCAGCGGCAGCATTGCGAAGGCAGGCCGCCAGTACTACGGGATAATCCACACTGAAAGATAAGGCGGCGCCATTGGGCGAAGGCAGAACCAAGCGATACCCAGCCGGCAAGCTTTGAAGCGAAGCTGGGGACAATGAAAAGCCGGGACCCCGGCGACCGGAAGCAAGATTCGCATCCACGGTCACCGCATAGTCGATCGCTGAAGCGTCTTTCAGAGGATAAGGAAAGACAATCCCTCCGCGAGACGTCGCGATATCCAAAGCAGTTGTGAACGAGAGGACATCGATGATGAGCAGAACTTGCGAGATCGGCGCCAATTCCGTCATTCCGCGAAAGCCCCACTCGCAACGAATCTGGAACCCCGCCTGGTCAAAGGTCACGTTTTCAGCAATGTGCTTGACAACGCATCGATTCGCCAAACATCCCGATCGCGTACGCGTTCCCCTGGGAGGCTGCCAGAATGCGCTCGGGAAAAAATCGCTTGCGCTAATGCGCGTCCGCCGATATCATTTCCACGGGGCCGAACTTCTTTAACAATTCCCCGATCTTTGCGCCGTCTCCGACGGCTACGATCTGCACGTTGTCATAAGGCACATATTTCCGCGCCACGCGTTGAACATCGGCGGCCGTGACCGCCATTACCTTCTCCGGGTACGTGTCCCAGTAATCTTCCGGCAATCCGTATTCGCGCTGTTGCATCCAACGGGCCAGGACAGCTTGCGGATTCTCCAGCCCCAGCGCAAAGCTCGCCACCAGAGCGCGTTTCGCGCCGTCCAATTCGTCCTGCGGGACCGGCTTTTCGCGAATTTCCAGCAGTTCCTTGAGCGTGTCCGCAAGCGCCGCTTCGGTCACCTCCGTACGCACCGATGTGGCCGATTGAAAAGCCTGCTGCGTGCGCGTCGCAGCGAATGCCGAGCTGATGCCGTATGTGTATCCTTTCTCTTCGCGAATGATACGGAACAGGCGCGATGCCGGTCCGGAGCCCAGCACCTGGTTCATCACCATGCAGGCGATGTAATCGGGATTGTCGCGGTTGATAGCGCGGTTGGCGATCACGAGATAGGTCTGCACGGAGTTGGGCCGCGACACCAGATAAACCTTCTTTTCGGCAATGGGCGGTTGCGTTGGATAGGAGAGATGCTCGACGGGACCGCCTTTCCAGCCCGCTAATGCTTTGTCTAGTTTCGTGACGGCTTCTTGCGGCGTGATATCGCCCGCGATGCCGGCCAGATCGCCGGCGGGAAGGTAATAGGTCTTGTAGTGCTCGATGAGGTCGTCGCGCGTGATCCTGCCGAGCGATTCGAGCGTCGGGCGCGTGAACTGACGCGCATCGCCGGGATATAGCGTCTTGAACAGGACTTCGCTGGCGAGAACGGCGGGCTGCGTGCGCGCCTGCTCGATCGCGCTACGCTGCCGCGTCTTCCATTTTTCAAATTCGTCCGCGGGGAAGGAGGGATGCAGCAGAACATCGGAGAGGATGGCGAGCGCGGCATCGAAATTTTCGGTCAACGAGCTGACTGAAATAGATCCCGTATCTCCCGCGCCCCCACCTCCGGCGCCACCGCGGCCACCGCCTCCCCCACCGCCCGCGCTGATGCTGAGATTAGCGCCGATGTCGCCGAGCTCTTCCGCGATCTGGCGGGCGGACCTCGTCGTAGTTCCGAGCAACATCAGCGCGGCCGTCACTTCGGCAACCCCGGGCTTGTCCGCTGGATCGCGAAGGTGCGATGACGGAATCTGGACGGTGAGCGATACAACCGGGGCCCGATGACTCTCCAATATAAGAAGCTCGATGCCATTGGCGAGCTTGCGCTCGACCGGACGCGGCAGTTTGACGCGCAGCACTTCATCCGAAACCGGCGCGCGATTCAGGCGCACCATGCCGCGAAAGGATCCCGGCGCGGTATCCTGCGCGACGCCAAGCGCCGTCACAACGAGAAATCCAGTCAGTGAAAATCCAATCGCTGGCTTCATGATTGTCTCCGATTCCCGGCGCGCTGCAGCGCTGCGTGTCCGGGCGGGGCGCCACGCGGCATAGCGCCGCCGCGCGGTCCACGCGGGCCGCGGCCGCCCGCCGCCGGCGCCGTCTCAATCACGACGCGATTCGACGCCACCAAGTAGGTCTTCGCCGCCTTCTGAATGTCCGCCGGGGTGACGGCCAGCTCTTTCTGAGTTTCCGTATTGATGCGATTGGGATCGTTGTAGAGCGCGGCATCGTCGGCGAGAGCCTGCGCGCGGCTGAGAACCGTGAGATGGCGCTCCACGGCGGTAAGACGCACGCGGTTGCGGACGCGCTGCAGCTCCTTTCCCGTTACGGGCTCCGCGTGGAGCTTTGCGATCTCCTCGGAAATTAAACTCGCAACCTCTTTAGGATCCTTGCCCGGCCGGATCACGGCGGAAATGTCAAGTGTACCTGGTCCGGCGCGGCGATCCGTTCCCGCGAACACCTGCACGGCGAGCTCCTTCTCCCGGACCAGCTTTTCATACAGCCGAGAGCTGTTGCCGGCCCCGCCTCCGCCCCCGCGTCCGAATCCACCTCCGCCGCCCCCCAGAATCTGTGCGGCCACCGCAAGCGCAACGGCATCCGGTTGGCCCGACTCCGGAATGCGATAAGCAATATCGAGCCGAGCCAGGCGCGCGAGTTTATCTTCGATCCTGGCGGTCCGTTCGGCATCTTTGGGTGGCTCGGTCAAATCGACCGGTCGCGCCGCTTCCTGGCGCGGAATGTTGCCGAAATACTTCTTTACCTTGGCGAGCGTTTCTTTCGTGTTCAAATCGCCCACGAGCGCCAGCACGGCGTTATTGGGCGCGTAGTAGGTCTTAAAGAATTGCTTGACGTCGGCGACGGATGCGGCATCGAGGTCGTCCATGGAGCCGATCACGGAATGATGATAGGCGAAGTTATCGTAGACCAGCGCGTCCATTTTTTCGGATGTCGCGCCGTAGGGCACGTTATCCATGCGCAGACGGCGCTCTTCCTTAACTGCCTGGCGCTGGTTCTCCAGATTGTCCTGCGTGATGACGAGGCCGCGCATGCGATCGGATTCCAGGTACAGTCCCAAATCGAGCTGGTTCTTCGGCAGTACTTCGTAGTACAAGGTGCGGTCTGTATTAGTGGTGCCGTTCATGTTACCGCCGTTCGTAAAGATGAGATAGTCGAGCTCCCCGGGACCGACGTTCTCCGAGCCTTTGAACATCATGTGCTCGAATAGGTGGGCGAAGCCGGTGCGGCCTTGGCGTTCGTCGCGGGAGCCGACCTTATAGCTCACGGCGATGGCGTAGACGGGAGCGTAATGGTCCTCGGAGATGATGACGCGCAGGCCGTTATCGAGCGTCGTGTCCGTAAACACGACCTTCGGAATCTTTGAAGACGTCTGAGCGGATAGCAGGAGCGCGCAACAGGCCACGATCGCGAGAGCAAACGGTTTCACGAGACCTCCAAGTCGAGCTTCAAGGGGAACGATCTCCCATTCTAAATCATGCTTGTAGGCGAACTGTCCAAATATCGATTCCGCCTACTTAACCCAATAGCCCGGCCTCACATGCACCACGGCCGCGGGATACCATTGCCGCGCCGCCGGCGTCAGGTCCACGCTGATGTGCCGGAAGGTTCCCGGTTTTCCGTCCGGAGCGTGATACGCCAAGGTGTACCGCAAACGGATTCGCTCCACCATGCGGTCGAAGGAGGCGTCGGCGCGGTCCGCCTTGATCGCTTCTCCACCCGTCTGCTCGGCAAGATGAAAAACGTCCGCGGGAGTAAAATCAAGGTCGCGAGCCGCGCCTTCCGGCGCCGGCCGGATGCCTCGCCCCATCACAATCGCGTCCAGAACCGTATCGCCGTCGTTGAGAGCGCGTATGACGCGTTGATCGGGCAGCCTGACGCTGATGCTCAGGTTATCCGTAAGAATCAGAATGGCGCGCCGCCCTTCGCTCCCGGCATTTTTATCGACATATTGCGCGGCGTCGAGCACGGCTTGATTGATCTGCGTACCCGCGCCGACGTCATGTTCGTGGATGGCATTCGCGAGCTGCCGCGCCATTTCAGCCAGGTTATCGCTGAAGCCGCGATGGAGCTCGCTGTTCTTTGCGAAGACCATGATTGCGACGCGATCGCCGGGCGCCAGGTGACTGAGCGCGTTGCGCGCCGTGCGCGCGATCTGCTCCAGGTAGCGCGTCATGCTGCCGCTCACGTCCAGCAGCAGCATCAACGACAGGCGTTCGGAGCCGTGCGCGAAACCCGCGATCTGTTGCGGCTCGCCTTCGTCCTTCACGACGAAGTCGTCCTTTTGCAAATTCCGCACCAGCGCGTCCCCCTGCGTCACTTGCACATCCAGGCGCACGTCCACTACGCCCGTCTTGAACGTGGGCGTGTCCGATGCGGCGGGCGGGTCCTGCGCGAGCGCCGGAGCTACGATGAGAAGCAGCGCCATGAAAAATGTCATCGCCGGAACCGCGGGCCACATCGACCACGGCAAAACTGCCTTGGTTCGGGCGCTCACGGGCATTGATACGGACCGGCTGAAGGAAGAAAAAGAAAGGGGCATTTCGATCGATTTAGGGTTTGCGCACCTGCAGCTTGCCGGCAATTTGCGCGCCGGTTTTGTAGACGTGCCAGGTCATGAAAGGTTCATCAAGAATATGCTCGCTGGCGCCGGAGGCATGGACCTCGTTATTTTCGTTATCGCTGCCGATGAATCCATTAAACCGCAGACGCGAGAGCATTTCGATATCTGCCGCCTTCTGAAGATTCCCGCCGGAATCGTGGCGCTGACCAAGGCGGACCTGGTCGACTCCGACATTCTCGAGTTGGTGCGCCTCGAAGTCGACGAGTTTGTGCGCGGATCGTTTCTTGAAGGAGCGCCCATCGTCGCGGTCAGCTCCACCACCGGGCAGGGCATCCCGGAGCTTCTTGAGGAGCTGCGGAAAATCGCCGGTCGTGCGCCCGGGAAGGACGTCTCGCGCTATTTCCGCCTGCCCATCGATCGCGCTTTTACTATGCGTGGGTTCGGTACGGTGGTAACCGGAACGCTCCTTTCCGGAGTTGTACGGACGGAACAGGAGGTTGAGCTTCTACCCCCTTCAAAACGAGTTCGCGTGCGAGGCATTCAGGTACACGACGAAACGGTCGCGCTCGCCGGCGCAGGTCAACGGACGGCGTTGAATCTCGCCGGGATCGAGGCGGGCGAACTGCGGCGTGGCATGATGCTCGCCGAGGCCGGCCGATTCAGCCCCGTCAGCCGCGTCGACTGTTCCTTCGAGCTGTTGCGCGGCGCCAAGCCCCTGAAACACCGCGCGCCGGTCCACTTCCATGCCCATGCCGCCGAGGTGGAGGCGGAGGTCCGGGGCATCGGGACGACAGAAGCATTGAAGCCCGGCGCGAGGCGCTATATCCGCATTGTGCTGCGCGAGCCTCTTGTCTTACTGCCTGGCGACCGTTTCATCGTACGCATGTTCTCGCCCGTGGTCACCATAGGCGGCGGCGTGGTCCTCGACATCGCTCCTCCGCGGCGCGATGCGCCCGAGCGCCTCGAAGCGCTCGAAAATAGCTCGACGGCAAGTCGCATCGCATTGCTGACCGCCGAATCCCGCCATGGCTTGAGCATGAAGGATCTGGTCGCCCGTACCGGCCTGACGGAAGACGCGATCGCGGCGGCGGTGCGCGAAGCTTCGCTCCTGGTTTTGAGCGAGCCTCACTTCCGGGCGCTCGATCCCACTTGGGCCCAGCGAAAACTCGAGGCGATCCAGCAGACGCTCAAGAGTTTTCATCGCGACAAACCGCTCCTCTCCGGCATGCCCAAAGAGGAGCTGCGCGGCCGCGAACTGCCCGATGCTCCGCCATTCCTGCTGGACGCGCTGCTGGCGCGCTCAAAGACGATCGTCGCGGAAGGGGACGCCGTCCGTCTGGCATCGCACAAAGTGGCGCTGCGGCAGGACGAACGGGATGCCACCGCGAAAATCGAACGCGCCTTCGAGAGCGCCGGACTCGCCGCGCCGTCGACTGATGAAGTCCTGGCGAAATCCGGGGTCGAGCCGGCCCGCGCCAAAGCGCTGCTGCAAATTCTGTTGCGCGAGAAAAAGCTTGTCCGCGTTTCCGGCGAGCTCGTGTTCCATGCGTCCGCGATGCAGGCCCTGCGCAATCTGCTGGCGGCGCACAAGGGCCGCCGCTTCGCGGTTCCGGAATTTAAGGAATGGACCGGCATCTCGCGCAAGTTCGCGATTCCGCTGCTCGAGTTTCTCGATCGCGAGCGGGTCACGCGCCGCGAGGGCGATCTCCGTCTGGTGCTATAGAAGCGCCACGCCCGCCAAGCGGGTCCCCCTCAAAGATCTCAGCTTCATCGAGAGCTGAAGAAACGCCATGCGGATGCATTGCAGAATGCCCGCGCACTTTAGCGTTATCGACCTCACCACTAGTCTGAGCCAAATCGATTCGAACGACCCCGCCCAAGTGGCGGCCCCCAAGGCCGCACTAGGATTCAACGCCGAACACCTCGAAGTCATGGGCATGACGGCGGGATTCGATGAATCGGAACTTCTATTTCAAGTCCCAAGTAGCCGGCCGCATCAATCCCGACTATCTGCGTGGGTCATTTTTGAATCTTGCAACACACGCAGCCATGCCAACTCTCGGTCGGATGTCGCTTGGTGAAGTCCTCGGCGCGAGCATTACTCTTTCGACCCTTGCATTTGTTGCAGGCAGTAGCAAGATTTGCAATATCAGACGCACCCCCACCGCTATGAGCTTCGACGTGGTCTACTACAGCTCCCAAGCGGTCCAGTAAGGGCGAATCTCTTCTTCGCTAGTTGCCATTGTAGTAGGCAAGCGGCGCGTCAAGTCCTCCTTGTTTTACAAACTCGGCAAAGTACCTCAACGTGGGAGCGAATATTACCGGGCATCCACACCAACGGCAAAGCCATCGGTCGCGCCGGAAAACCTGCACCTTGATTTCAAGTGAGGCGTATCGCGGACGCGAACCGTTTTCAATTTTGATATCGGAAGCCACGAGACGAGCGTATCAATAGAGTGAGTTTCCGGCAAGGGTGCCTGATGGAGTGTCGCGGCAGGGCCAGATCAAGGTTCGCTCCATGCGAAATTCGGAGCGGCTATCCAAGTACAATCGCTTGTTAACACTCGCCGCCGAAGGGGTTCGAGCTGGCGAGAGATCCCGACTTGACGACGAACTGGCGTTTTGCAAAGGCCACCATCGCCGCACGATAATATTCGCCGCCGCGCTTCAAGTAAGCTCTCTTGAGCGGCCGGCTCACTATCTCGGAAGTTGGCTCCGTGGGGACACCCCGTTAACCGGATGATCGCCTTCGACAAACCAGTGCAGACCCCGAGTCTTCGGACCTTCGCCTGTTGGCGATCCTATACGGCAAAATACTAGAGAGATGATCAGAAATTGCTGTCTGTTTCTCCTGGCCGCCGTATGCTGGGGCGCGGACGCTCCGCGCATTTTCGTAGTAACCGACATGGAAGGCGTCGGCGGCGTCAACAACGCGCAGGAGCAAATCCTGCCCGGACAGCGCCGCTATGACGAATCTCGCCGCCTGCTTACGGGCGAGCTAAACGCTGCGATTGAAGGCGCTCTCGATGCCGGAGCCGGCGAGATCGTGGTCTGGGACGGCCACGATGGCAGCCGCTCACTGTCGATCGAGACGATCCATCCGCGGGCCACCCTGATTCAGGGCGCTCCGACGCCCCCCAACTATTACCTCGAGGACCGCGCTTACGATGGCGTCATCTTTATCGGCCAGCACGCCATGGCGGGCGCGCCCAACTCCATCCTCGCCCACTCCCAAAGCTTTCCGGTGCAGGGTATCTTCCTTAACGGCAAGCGAGTCGGAGAGATCGGACAAGTCGCGGCCATTGCCGGCTACTTTCACATCCCCGTCATCTTCCTGGCCGGCGATCAGGCGGCCTGCGATGAGGTGCGAACCATACAGCCAAATGCGGAGACCGTAGCCGTGAAGAAACTCGCGGGCAAGGCATCTTCCATGAGCCTGTCGCATGAGGAAGCCCGCTCCCGGATCCGCGCCGGCGTGCGGCGAGCCGTCGAACATGTACACGAGTACTCGCCCTGGGTTGTCAATGGACCCATCGAGTTGAAATTCGAGTACGGACCCGAAGCTCCGCTGCCCTCGGCGCCCCGCACGCAGGTCTACACTGGCCAGACCGTGCTGGATGCTTATCGGCAATGGCTTGGCGATCGAAAGCCGCCCTCCCTCGACGCCTCGGGCGCCAAATGACGCACGCCTGACGATTGAAATAACAAAGTACGAGACGCATGAGGTTGAACAGTGCTGAAGCGTGCGGCTTGATTCTTCAATTGACTACTCCGCGCTGTGGCGCCGCCCTGAAATATAATTACCCAATGATGCGAATCACGGCCATTGCCTGGCTGTTTGCCGCAATTTTGTATGCGCAGCGCCCCTGGTGGGAGCGTGAGCCATTGCGCATTATTGACCTCACCACTAGTCTGAGCCAAATCGATTCGAACGATCCCGCCCAAGTGGCGGCCCGCAAAGCCGCACTAGGATTCAACGCCGAACACCTGGAAGTTATGGGCATGGCGGCGGGATTGGACGATCAGCACTTCTATTTCAAGTCCAAAGTAGCCGGCCGGATTAATCCCGACTTTCTGCGCGCCTATTTGCCGGAGGCGAAAAAACGCGGCATCCGCGTTTTCATTTACTTCGACGTGCACTGGTATAGCATGCCCTTCGCCGAGTCGCATCCGGACTGGCGGCAAGTGCGCGAGAACGGCAAGCCGCTGGATGGGGTCTACAACACCGGCGCGAGCTTCTGCGTCAACAGCCCGTGGCGCAAGTGGTGCTTCCAAGTCCTGCGCGACCTGGCGGCATATGATATCGATGGGGTTTTCTATGACGGCCCGATTTATTTTCAGGACACCTGTTACTGCCACTGGTGCCGCGAGAAGTTTCGCCGCATGTACGGCAAGGATATGCCGTCCAAAAAGGTGCGGCGCGGGCAGGCGTTCAAGCAACTGATCGACTTTCAAGCGGCCAGCTTGGCGGATTTCCTGCACGACTCCCGGCAGGTGCTCAAATCGATTAACCCGCGGATCGCATTCTACATGAACAGCGGCGCGCGCGGTGGCAACTGGGCCACGGCGCGGCTGAACCGCGTGCTCGTCCCCGAGCAGGATCTGCTCGGCAGCGAGGGCGGCTTCATTTACGGCGATCTAACACGGATGCCGATGTGGAAGCCAGGACTCACCGCGCGCTTGCTCGAGACGCAAGCCGGCGCAAAACCGCGCGTCATCTTCTCCGCGGCCGCCCACAAGCCGTGGACGTTCTCGGTTCTGCCCGCCCCGGAACTCCGGCTCCTTTACGCCGACAGCATCGCCAATGCGGCGAGCGTCTGGTTTGGCATCACGCCTTTTGAACTTGGCCAGCCCGAGATGGAGGCGCTGAGCGAAATGAACCAGTACCTGGCGCGCGCGGGCAAATACTATATGGATACTCGTTCGCAAGCTCGCGTCGCGGTGGTTTGGTCGGACGCAACGGCCAACTTCTATCCGGGCACGGGAGCGCAGTTGATGGACGCCTACAATCTGCCGCCGGGCAAGGTCGGCAATCTGGATGCCGAGTTTTCGGGAATGACGGATGCGCTGCTGCGCGCCCACGTGCCTTTCGATGTTGTCGACGACACGACGCTCGAGCGTGAATCGCTGGATCGCTGGCCGCTGCTAGTACTGCCCAACGTGGCGTGCATGAGTGAAGCCGCGGCGGCGCGTATTCGCGAATACGTTCGGCGGGGCGGCAGGGTGCTGGCCTCGTTTGAGACCTCGGCTTACGATGAGACCGGAATCCGGCGCAGGAACTTTGCCTTATCCGAACTGTTCGGCGCAAACGATACCGGCAAGATCAACGGCCCGCGCCGTTTCGATTTCATGAAGCCCGTGGGGAAGGGCCCGGAACTGGCGGGAATTACGCGCGAATTCATTCCTTCGCCGGCATGGTATCTGAAGGTCGAGCCGGCCGGCGCCAGTACGCTTCTGCGGTACACGAAAGCATTGGCGGGCACCTACGACGGCGTGCCCGAGGTTTCGGACGACCCTGCTCTCGTCGTTCACCCGTTCGGCAAAGGTTCGGCAATCCTGTTTACCGGTGAACTCGGCGCAACCATTCAGAATTTCCATTTTCCGGAACTTCTGCGCCTGGTGGCCAACGTCGCGCAGCCGTTCTCTCCCGTGCAGGTTCTCAATGCTCCCGGGTCGGTGGAAGTGGTGGTTCGAGCGCAGGGGAATAACCGCACGCTGGTCCACCTGGTCAACTTCACGGGAGATATGACTCGGCCCATCCGGAGCATAGTGCCGCTGTCCGACGTGAAAATCAGGCTGGAAGGCCCGTTCGCGAAAGCGTACACGCTCATGCGCCCGCAAACGCTCGCGGTGCGGAATAACGAGGTAACCCTACCGCGGCTGGACGAGTACGAGGTCGTAGTATTCGAAACACCGAACAAGTGAGCCGGCGTCCGCGGCTCTCGTGCTCACGCCGTTAATGCAACATCTCGCGGCCTTTCATTTTCAGCGGCCGCCGATTCCGTGCTGCCGTCCCAGCGCAGGAGGACTCTAAGTTCAATGAGATTACGCTCCGACGGATGGTTACGAGTCCACGTGTAGCGCTTACGCTGACATCAAGCGGTCAAGGTTTGGATCAGGATTGCAGAAGAACAATCATACTTAGACTAGATTCAACGTTGCAGGATTGAATCGCCTGTCGCAAAAAGAGGTGGGCGTGAGCCAACGGAGTCCGAAAGAATTCTTAGCCGTGTTTCTGCTGTACACTGCACTGGGATCGCGATCCAGGCGACGGACTGGAACTTCTACGGCACTACGTTTGAAGGCGGCGCCAGTGACGACGGCGCCATCTTCAGAATGACGCATCAAGGCGGCCTGACGACGCTCCACAAATCTCACAGGTTCCGACCGTGCAGCGCCGGAAACCGCGCTGATCCAAGCGAGCGATGCAACTTTTACGGCGCCATCACGTCGGGGGTCGGCGGCAACGGTATTGTTTTCAAAATCACTCCCGCAGGCGCCTTCACGACGCTCCACAATTTCACAGGCGCCGATGGTAGAGTCCCGTTGCGCTGATCCAGGCGGCGGACGGGATTTCTACGGCGCCACTCATCAGAGTGGATCGGTAGGGGGTGCCGGCACAATCCGCCACAACACGAAGACTAGCGCGCGCACCGCGGCCGATCGCGAACGCGCTAGTTGCACCGTACGCCATCACGCCCGGCATGGACTCGATGTCGGCCCACCAGCGGCCGCTTTTTCTTGTCCAACGATGATCGGAACGCGCACACCGCCGCCTCACACCCGCCGCATCTCCGCCGCATCCCACCCGCACACCCGCCGCTCGAAGTAGCTGACATTCGTCAGCAATGCCGGCCCGGCGGCGCGGAAACCGAACACCGCGTCTTCGATCGACGGCTTCCCCGCACGCACGGACGCATAGAAGTTCCGATGATGCAGCACATGCGCGTCCGACCCCGGCGGGGGCACGAACTTCTCTTCTTTATCCGGGCGCATGCTGTCGGCATCGGGCCGCTGGGGCGGATACTCGGCGTAGTACTCGCGCTTGAACTCTTCCTGGACGGCTTTCGGAAACGTGTCGATCGTGTAGCCGGGCGCAATCTGGCGGGGGTGGCGCGACCACGTCACTTCGCTGTATCCGGTGGTCAGCGTTCCCTCGCTCCCCACGAACTTCACGCCAAACGATTCCTGCGGCAGCGCGCTCTCGAAATTCACTTTAAGACTGACCGTGAATTTGGGATAGTCGAGCAGCGCCAGCATCAGATCCGGAACGTCGC
The DNA here is from genome assembly GCA_963838885.1 of Bryobacterales bacterium. Classification (GTDB taxonomy): domain Bacteria; phylum Acidobacteriota; class Terriglobia; order Bryobacterales; family Bryobacteraceae; genus JAICMB01. Next base: position 183,438 of record CAWITB010000015.1, read on the forward strand.
GTCCGTCTTTCCAGAAATATTGGCCCCCCGTGGCATACACGCGTGTCGGCCCGAGCGCGCCCGTCGCCGTGTGCAGCCCCGAAAGCAGATGCACAAAAAGATCCCCCGCGACGCCCGTCCCGTAATCGACGTAGTTGCGCCAGCGAAACAGCCGGATCGGCTCAAATGGCCGCTTCGGCGCGCTACCCAGAAAACGGTCCCAATCGATGTTGGACGTCGAGGCGTCCGGCGGGATGCTGTATTGCCACGCCCCCAGGGCCGTATTGCGGTCCAGCCACGCGTCGACCAGGTTCAGCTCCCCAATCGCGCCCGCCTTCAGAAGATCGCGCGCCTTCTGGTACACCAGCGAGCTGACGTATTGGCTCCCGATCTGCAGGGTCCTGTCGCTCTTCCTCTGCGCCTCGACCACGGCGTTGCCTTCATCGATCGAATGCACCATCGGCTTCTCGCAATAGACGTGCTTGCGCGCGGCGAGTGCGTCCACGGTGATCTGCTTGTGCCAATGGTCGGGCGTCGCCACGATCACCGCATCCACATCGGGTCGCGCCAGCGCCTCGCGATAATCGCGCGTCGTGAACAGATCGGCGCCCCAGCGCTCTTTCGCGCGCTCCAGCCGGCCGTCGTAGATGTCGCACACTGCGACGAGCTTCACGCCCGCGATGGACGTCGCCATTTGCGCGTCGCCCGAACCCATGCCGCCCGCGCCGATCAGCGCAATCTGGACGTTATCGTTCGCCGCCATCGCTTCACCCTTTAAGAGTCATGGCCGCCGGGTCCCATTCGCAAATCCTCTGCTCGAAATAACTGATATTCGAGAGCAGCGCCGGACCGGCGGCGCGGAATCCGAACACCGCGTCTTCCACCACCGGCTTTCGCGTGCGCACCGCTTCGAGAAAATTGCGGTGGTGGTCCACGTGATCGCTATAGCCGGGCGGCGGCATGAATTTCTCTTCGCCGCTGGGGCGAATAGAATCGGCCGTGGGCGTCATGGGCGGATACTTGGCTCGGTACTGCGCCAGGAATTTCTCCCGCACCGCTTTGGGGAACGTGTCGATGGTGTAACCCGGCTCGGTTTCCCGAGGCTGCTTCGAAACCGTCAACCCTCCGCCCGCGATCGACAGAATGCCCTCGCTGCCCACAAAATGTAATCCCGAGTTTTCGCTCCCGCCATCCACCAGATTCACGCGCAGCGCCACGTTGAACGCCGGGTAGTCGTATACCCCCAGCATCACGTCGGGCACGTCGCGGCCGTCCTTCCAAAAGCGCAGCCCACCCGTGGCATACGCCCTCGTCGGCCCCGTCGAGGTCGTTACGAAATGCAGTCCTGAGAAGAGGTGCACGAAGAGATCGCCCGCCACGCCCGTGCCGTAATCCCGATAATTGCGCCAGCGGAACAGGCGGACCGCCTCGAACGGAACCTTGGGTGCGCGGCCGAGGAAGCGATCCCAATCGATATTTTCCGGCTTCGCGTCTGGCGGGATCGAGTACTGCCAGGCTCCGATGGCGCTATTGCGGTCCGTCCAAGCCTCCACCATGTTCAGTTCCCCGATCGCGCCGGCGCGCAACAGCTCTTGCGCCTTCTTATAAACAATGGAGCTGACGCGCTGGCTGCCGACCTGAAAAATTCGCCCCGTTTTGCGCGCCGCCTCGATCACTGGCGCTCCGTCGTCCACGCGCTGCACCATGGGCTTTTCGCAGTACACGTCCTTGCCGGCGTTCATCGCGTCGATGCTGATCTGCCGGTGCCAGTGGTCCGGGGTCGCGATAATGACGGCATCGATATCCGGACGGGCCAGCACTTCGCGATAATCTCGCGTCACGAAAAGATCGTCGCCCCAGACTTCCTTGGCGCGCGTCAACCGGCCCTGGTACACATCGCTGACTGCGACCAGCTTCGATCCCCCGCCGCTGCGTAACGAGGCCCTTGCGTCGCTCGACCCTTGCCCGCCCGCGCCGATCAGCGCGATCTGGATGTGGTCGTTCGCGGAGCGTTGCCCGAGCAACGGCGCAGCCGTCACCCCCGCCGCCGCTGCGCCGAGGAAATGCCGCCTGGTCGCCGCCATAGGCCTCTATTTCTTTGTGGTATCGGACGGCTTCGATTCGGACTTCGTCGTCGTGGTATCCGAAGAACTCGCTTCGGTAGAGGAGGAAGACTTCGAACCGTTGGAATCCGCCTTCGATTCAGGTTTCGACGAGTCGGATTTCTTTTCGTCGCCCTTCCCGGAACGCGCGTAATCGGTGACGTACCAGCCCGTGCCCTTGAACTGCAACCCGGGAGCGGAAATAAGGCGATGAACCGGGCCGCCGCACTTCTCGTGCGTGGTTAACGGCTCGTCGGCAAATTTCTGTCTCAGCTCAAAAATGTCACCGCACTTGTCGCACTGGTATTCGTAAGTGGGCATCTGGTTACGGATGCTTATTGGGTTCCGGTATGTGAAGCGGGAGATCCGGGGTCTTCGGGCCGGCCGCGTTGCCCGGCGTAGGTGACGCGGATTGGGCCGTCGCGGTATTGCCCTTGGTCACAACTTCAATCGCCTTCTGCAGCGTCTTGTCCTCCCCGCTCTTCGGCTGTGGCTCCGCATTCGGGGCGGCCGCGGCATCATCGTCCGTCTCCGGCACGGGCTCGACGTCAAGCACCGGGACCGAAGGCGTCACGCCCGTATCCTGAATCGCCTTGCCGCTAGGAGAATAATATTTCGCGACCGAGAGAATCACGGCCGAGCCATCGTCCATCGTGATCGGCTTGCGAATCGAAGCGTCGCCGTAGGTGCGGTCGCCCACCACCTCTGCGCGTTTATCGTCCAGTAGGGCGGCCGCGGCGATCTCCGCGCCATCGGCAGTACCGCGATTCGTCATCACGACCAGCGGCAGACGCGTAATGTCTTTCGACGGACTCGCGTTGAAATCCTCCCGCGCGGCAGTCTGACCCTTCGTGTACGTAATCAGGCCTTTGTCGAGAAAGAGGTTCGCGAGCGCGATACCGGTATCGGGATCGCCAGTCGAGCAGTGCCGCAGATCGAGGATCAGGCGCTTGGCCCCCTGCTTCTGGAGCGCCGTGACATCGTTAGCGACCTCCCGGACGTTGTTCCCTTCCAGGCTCTCCGCCTCAATCAGACCGATCTGATCGGGAAGCATCTTCGAAAGCACCACGGGATAGCGCAGAGGCGAGCGCGTCAGAGTCAGCTTGGTCGGCTCCGGGTTGCGATAGCGCAGCACGCCGAGCTCGACGGTCGTGCCCGGATCGCCCTGCAGCAGCATCTCCGCGAACGCCAAGGGCATGTCCCGCGTGGCAACGCCATTGATCGTTTCAATGACGTCGGTCGTGGTCAAGCCCGCCTTCGCCGCCGGCGAGCCGGGGATCGAGTCCACGATTCCGATATAGCCGAACTTCTTCGACAGAACCAGGCCGACATCGGCCTTATGCTGGTCTTTGCTCTTCTGATACTGCTTGTATTGATCGGCGCTGAGATAGCTGGCGTATGGGTCGATGGATTCGAGCATCCCGTTCAAGGCCCCCAGCGTGACGCCCTTCATGTCGGGCTCTTCCACGTAATCGGCCTTTATGTGCTGCAGAACTTCGGTGTAAACGGCCAAGTGGCGGTAGGTATCTTCCGGGTTGGCGCTCCGGCCATGCACCGCTCCCAACAGCAAAACGAGCACGAGACAGGTCGAACTGGACACGACCCAAAACTTGCAACGGCTATTCATATATAGGGACGCCTGCTTAAAGTATATCGTGGAACAACGCGTCTAGGAACCCGTGTCATCGAGGAAGTTCGGCGAACCCGTTGTATGGGGCGCCGGCGCTAGCGCCTGTTCTCGACGGCTGCTTGCGGCGTATTCGGGCGTTGGCGGTGGAACGCAGGAGAACTGGACGTGACGCGGTATCGTGAAGATGGATGCGCGAAGACGTTGGGTTCGTGCCGCGGTTGAGAATACACACGCAAAAAAGATGGCCGAAAAGCGCCAACGGACAGTGCTTCTGGTTGAACGAGATAATCACGTTTGCGATCTGGTCACGCATTTTCTGGCCGAGGCGGAGCTTAACGTCGATTGTCTGACCGACGGTTACGCGGCGCTCGACCGCGCGCGCCGGGAACGCCCGCCGCTGGTGATCACGGATATCCTCATCCCGGCGCTGGACGGGCTGGCGCTATGCCGGCTGATCAAGAGGGACGACTCTGCGCGGGACAAAGTCATGGTTCTCACCGTGCTTTCGGCCGAGCAGCGGGCCTTCGAATCCGGCGCGGACGCTTCTATGAAGAAGCCGATTGAAAAAGAGACTCTTGTCGCTACGGTACGTTCGCTCCTCGAAGAGCAGGAGAACCAGGCATGAACGGCAACGACGCTGGCGACGGCCGCATCAGCACGGGTAATCCTCAGGCCGACGAGATTCTCAGCGGTGGCTTCCCGAAGAACTCGATCAACATCATCATGGGGCAGCCCGGCCCGGGAAAGACCGTATTTGCCGAACACCTCGTCTTTCACAATGCCGATGAGGAGCGTCCGACCCTGTATCTGACGACCTTGTCGGAGCCGCAGGCGAAGATGCTTGCCTACCTTCAGGGATTTGCTTTCTATGGAGGAAAGGGTCGGGACGGCGATCGTATATGAGGATATCGGCGCAACTGTAGCGAAGGACGGCATCAAGTCGCTGCCCCCGATATCCAGAACGCTATTCGAACTATCGGTCCAAAGCTCATCGTCATCGATTCCTTCCAAGGCGCTGCACGATCTGGCGCCGTCGGTTTGCGATATGCGTCAAATGCTGCATGAGATGACGGGCATGTTGACCGCCTATCAAACGACCGTTTTTTGGGTGGGCGAGTACTCCGACGACGATGGCAGGCACTTGCCGGAATTCGCCGTTGCCGACGGCATTATTCAGTTGCTGCGAACCAACTGAGCACGCGGGACGACCGCTTTCTGCGCGTCCTCAAGCTGCGCGGCAGCGGCTATATGGAAGGGCTGCACGGGTTCAGGATCACCTCGTCGGGACTCGAGGTCTATCCGCGGCTGGTCACGCCCGATATCCCCAAAACGTGTGAACTCAGGGATGAGCGCACGTCTTGGGCGTCGGCGGGATGGACAAGCTCCTGGACGGCGGGTTGTGGCGGGGGAGCACCACGCTGCTTGCCGGCCCTACGGGTTCCGGAAAAACGACCATGGCGCTGCAATTCGCGCTCCATGGCGTCCGTTCCGGCGAGCCCGCCCTGTACGTCCATTTGCAGGAGAATCCGATGAGACTGGCGCGAACATTCGAAGCCTGGGCGCAACCGCGGCGGAGGCCAAAGACTTGCATCTGATGTACGTGTCGCCCGTCGAACTCCAGATCGACAGCGTGATTGTCACGATGTTCCGCCGGGTACGGGAGCGGAAGATTCTCCGCGTCGTTATCGATGCGGTAGGCGATCTCATGATGGCGGCAGGCGACCGTCAACGGCTCCAGGATTATCTCTATGCGATGATTCAGCATTTTAACGTAAACGGCGTGACCGGCCTTCTGGTTTGGGAGACGATCGGCCAAGGAATAACGTCAATGAGCGCCGACAATAGCAGGTTTAGCTTCATGTCCGACAATATTGTGCTTCTGTCGATGGATTTGAAGGAAAAGGTAAAACGCAGCGTTGCCGTCTTCAAAGCGCGTGGGACGGCGCAGGACCTCGGTATACACGAGTTCGAAATAACATCGGCGGGAGCCAGGATCGCCCCGGCAATTTCCTAAGCCCTATGGTCGTTTTTCGAGCTGCCGCAGCATGTCGGCCGCTTGCTCGCGCATGCCCGCGTCCGTTCCGGCGAGCGCTTTTCGAAGCTGTACAACAGCGCCGCTTTCGTCGCCCACGGCCGCCAGCGCCGTCCCCAAGCCGAGATGCGCTCGCGCGGAATCCGGTCTAATTCGAACCGCTTCGCGATAGTGTGGAACGGCATCCTGCGCTTGTCCCTGGGCCATCAACAGATCTCCCAGGAGCTCGTGGGCGTCGGCGAAATCGGGATCGGCGCGCAAAGACGCCTCCAACTCGCGCCGGGCCTCGTCGAAATGCCGCGTGCGTCCGAGCAGCATGGCGTAGTTATACCGCGTAGCGGCGTCGGCGGGATCGAGCCGTATCGCGATGTCAAAATGATCCCGCGCCTCGGTGAATCTATCTGCCGCCGCAAGAAGGTTAGCGAGATTGCCGTGCGCGTCCGCGTAGCTCGGCTTAATCCGGATCGCCTCTCGAAACGTGGACTCGGCGCGCGACTGCTCCCCTGCGGCGACCCACAGGATGCCGAGATTGTTGCGCGCCTCGGGCAGATCCGGATCTAGCTCGACGGCCTTCGCCATCGCCGCCATCGCGTCCGCGCTTCTGCCCAGCGCACGGTAAGTCAGACCCAGCTCATGCCACGTCAAGGCCTCATCGGGCGCAGCTGAAGCAGCTCGCTTCAGGATTTCTGCCGACTCCGGGTACTGCCCCGAACGCCGCAACGCACTCCCGAGTCTCAGCAGTCCGGCTGCGAATTTCGGATCTCGCCGTACCGCCTCGCGATACAGCGGCACAGCCTTCGCCAACTGCCCGTTCTTTTCGAGCGCCTGGCCGAGCTCCAGATAATACTCCGCACGATCCGGCGAGTATCTTGTTATCGCCGCTGCGAGCTGCGGGATCCCCGCAGTCAAATTGCTTCCGTGCTTCACCTGGGCAACGGCCAGAAGCAGCTCGTTTTCGGGCGTATGTGACAGCGTTTCGGGATAATACAAAACTACCGGACCATGATAGGCATTGGCGCCTGTCTCGTGCCGTTCCGGCATTTCGGCCATAAGGTCGCCGGCCCGCTTTTGACGTTGGATGTAATGATCGGTCGCGACCACGTGCACAACATCCTCGGTGCGGCGTTTGGGCATGTGGCAACTGACGCAATCGGAAGCGCGCGTATGTTTCCCCGCCTCGACTTGTCGGTCGAACGCCGAGGCGTGGCATTGCCGGCAGACCGCGTCGTAATGCCGTTGCGCTTCTTCCCCGCGCGGAATGTCGTGCGGATTGTGGCAGGTAGTGCACAGCATTTTCCCGTTACTCTTCAAAAAACAGGCCGAGCGACGCAGCCGGTAAGCCGCGTTGACCAGCTCGAACTTGTCTTCACGGCCCCTGCCGGGAGCGTGGTCGAAGTTGATGATGAATGCGCCCAGTGGCTCGCCAGGCCGGTAGGAAAACGGGCCGCGCTCATAACGCTGGATGGCGTTGGGCAACGGAAAGCTGGTCGATTCCAGATGGCACGCCATGCACAGTTCCATCTGGCGCTGCGCGCTCAGCCGCGATGGATTCACGATTGAGTTCCGGATATCTTGCGGCTTGGCCCCGGCCGCCGCCAACTGCGCATGCCGGGTCCCCGAACCGTGGCATCTCTGGCAATCGATACCCTCCGGGAGCGCGCCCGCATACATCGGTGGAGCGAACGGCCGCCCATTTCCCGCCGGAATCTCGGGATAAGCGTTATGGCAAAACATGCAATCGTAGGCGATGGGGCGGCGGAAGCCATCGTGATCGGGACGGTCGTAGCCCGGGTTCATGGCCCAGTAGCCGCCCTTCTCGGCATACCAGGCCAAGGGCAGCTCGACTAACGTGTTGGCGACCGTCCGGTGCAGATACGCGCGCGAGTGATTGCCGGACCCCAGGATGTAGTCGATTCGCTTCTCCATCACGTTGATCTGTTTGCCCGAGGAATCCAACTGATAGCGGCGCTGATAGTATTGGCCTTCGCGCCGGAGCATCGTGAAGTAGCTGTTCGAGGGCTGGTGATAGAAGGTGTCCTTGCCGGTGAAATCTTCGACCATGTTCTCCGGCGCTGGGCGGTAGAACGACCGTCCCATGCCGGTTCGGCTGTAGGTCCGATACACACCCGGATGGCAGTTGGCGCAGAGACGCGCGGTCTCGCTCGCGGCATGGGCAAGGGCCGGCGCGAGAGCTAGCGTGACGAACGCCAGGAGTTGTCGATATCGCTCCATTGCCCGCGTGGGCCTCATGTTACCAAACGATCGAGCGCCACGCGTATAATCGACCTATGGCGATTCGCAATGACGCGCCAGAGTTGCCGTTGTACAAGCGATTGGGGGGATACGACGCGATCGCGGCAATTGTCGACGACCTCTTTGCTCTGCTGCGGGCAGATCCTCGTTTCAGCCGCTTTGGCACGGGCCGCGGCATTGATTCACACAAGCGATCCCGGCAGTTGCTCGTGGACCAGATTTGCTCGTTGTCAGGGGGACCGTGCTACTACACGGGCAGAGATATGAAGACTTCTCATGCGGGTCTGGTGATTACCGAAACGGAATGGACTGCAAACCTTGAATTAACCAAGCAGGCGCTGGAGAGCAATGGCGTTGGCAGCCGCGAGCAGGCCGAGTTCCTGTCTTTATTTGAAAGTTACAAGAAAGATATTGTAGAGCGTTAGGAGCTATGGCGAGTACAACGGAAATCTCGAAAGATGTGTACCGGATCTCGGTGTTCGTTCCAGAAATCAATTTGGAGTTCAGTCACTTCCTGGTGAGAGACGACGAACCACTCCTGTTCCATGCGGGACTGCGGAGCATGTTCCCTCTGGTGCGCGAGGAGGTCTCGCGTCTGATCGATATCTCGAAGATCAGGCACATTGGATTCAGCCATTTCGAGTCCGATGAATGCGGAGCTTTAAACCAGTGGCTCGAACTGGCGCCGGCGGCGCAGCCAGTGTGCGGCTTGGTGGGCGCTCTGGTGAGCGTGAACGATTTTTCGAACCGGCCCGCCCGTGTGTTGACGCGGGAGGATCTCTTGACGACTGGCCGCTATCGTTTTCGATTTATTCCTACACCCCATGTGCCGCACGGGTGGGATGCCGGCGTTCTCTTCGAAGAATCGGAAAGGACGCTATTCTGCTCCGACCTTTTTCATCAGTGGGGTCACCGCGAACCGGCAACTTCCGGGAGCATCATGGATCGGTGTAAAGACGCACTGCTTGAGACCGAAGCTGGTCCGTTTGCGAATTACGTGCCCTACACGCACCACACCGGCCGCGTGCTCGAAACGTTAGCGGAATATGAACCGAAGACGCTTGCGGCTATGCATGGCTCCACATACTACGGCGATGGGGCACAAGCGCTGCGAGATCTGGCGATCGTGATGCGCGACGTGCTCGGGCCGAAAGCGCGGCAAGGTGAAACGACATCCATCGGAACGATTCAAACCTGACATCTCCGCACGATGAAGCCCGCGCGCCGGGCGCCATCTTTTCTGATATGATACGCGAAGCTCGCGCGTAAACGTTTCATTTTCAGGCTTCGAGAAGTCCGACTGAAAGGATCTCCGATGATCAGGTTCACCATCGCCTTATTGACAGCGTCGTTACTGCTCCCGGCGGCCCTGCTCGCCCAAAGCGGCGCCGGATCCATTCAAGGCACGGTTCAGGATCCGAGTGGAGCCGCCATCCCCGGCTGCGCGGTCCATGCCGTCAACCAGGACACCGGCGTCGCCAACGATACAACCTCCAACGGCAGCGGTTTTTATTCGGTGCCGGGCCTGTTTGCCGGCAACTACACCCTAACTTTCACGTCTCCCGGAATGATGAAATACGAGACCGTCGTCGCGCTGCAGAACGCGCAGGTTGCGGTTCTGAATCCCAAGTTGACGGTGGGCAACGTCACCCAGCAAGTGACGGTATCGAGTGAGGTGGTTCAGCTCGCAACCTATGATAGCGGGACAGTCAGCACCGAACTCGACGCCCACCGCATCGACCAGCTTCCCCAGAATGGCCGCAGTGTGCTGGGACTCGCCCAGAACACCGTGCCGGGTCTCGAGGCGGGCGGCCAGCGAGCCAACGGAACCATGCCGGAGGCAATGGAATATACGCAGGATGGGGCTCCCATGACCAATCGCAACTTCGGAGGCGAGAACAATGGGCAATCCCTGCTGCCCGACCCCGATTCCGTGCAGGAAGCGAAATTCGAGACGCTCGATTCCAGCTCCCAGTTCGCCACGCCGGCCACCGTGATCCTGACCACCAAGTCGGGAACCAACGATATCCATGGTTCGCTGTTCGAAACCGCGCGGAACAACTATTTCGGCATCGCCAGGGCGCGGCAGAATCCAGCCAACTTTGCCGCGCCTCACCTGGTGCGCAATGAATTCGGAGCTTCGGTGGGTGGTCCCATCATCATTCCCAAGCTCTATAACGGCAAAAATAAATCCTTCTTCTTTTTCGCCTACGAGCGCTTCTCCCTGCGGCAAGCGGCCAACGAACTGGTAAAGGTGCCGACGCTGGCGATGAGAAACGGCGATTTCAGCGGATTAGTCAACAGCGCGGGTATCCAGCAAGTTCTGTACGATCCCAACACCACCGATCCCACCACCTTGCAGCGCACGCCCTTCCCCAACAACCAGATCCCGCTCAGCCGCGAGAGTCCGCTGGCCAAAGCGATCTATGCCGCTACTCCGCTTCCTCAAACTGCCGACAATCCGTTGGTGAATTCCAATTTCAACGCCGTCAACAATACCACCCAGACGGTCCCGAACACGACCGTCCGCCTGGACCATGTTTTCAACGAAAACAACCGCATGTACTTCCGGTTCACTGATATCGTTCAGAACCAGGAAGCTCTGCGCAACTACCCCGCAAATTCACCGGCCAACATCGCGGGAGGCGGTCTGCCGGCGGGCGCGACGGGCTATCAGGCCCAGCCGGTCCAGACCCTCAGCGGAGCCCTGGGATATTCGCATATGTTTTCTCCGACATTCTTTTCCGAGACGATCTTGAGCCAACAATGGATGAGGCAATATGTCCAGGGCGATCAGATCTCGAATCAGGATTTCGAATCGCTGCTGGGTCTTCCCAATAACTTCGGGCAGACGGGCTTTCCCACCATCGGATCCAACCTCATCATGCCCTATGGCGGTTCTCAGTTCAATTACGGCGAGAGCCAAATCCTGTCGACTCTCGATGAAAACCTGACAAAGATTCTCGGCAAGCACCAGTTGGAGTTCGGCGGCCGCTATCGCCACGAACGCCTCGGCTATCTATCCGACCGCAGTGCGGACACCATCGCGTTCTCGAACCTTGCCACCGCCGATTATGACCCAACAACCGGAGCCAACTACGGCGCCAAGCCCAATACCGGCTACGCGGATGCGGATTTTTTCCTGGGCGCCGCGGATTCCTACAGTCAGGTTAAAAACGCGCCCTACGGACACTACCGGGAACAAGAGTTCGATTACTACATTCAAGACAACTATCGCGTCAGCGAGCATTTCACCGTCAACGCCGGCCTCCGCTGGGAGATGCATCCCGCGCCGCACTCCGACAAAGACGATTTCGTTACTTTCGACCTCAAGGATGACGCCCTGGTGCTGCCGCAGCCGCTCTCCTATTACATCCAAAATGGATTTACGACCCAGGCGATCGTCAGCAATCTACAGAATCTGGGGGCCAAATTCGAAACTCCCAAGCAGGCTGGACTTCCCGCGGCGGGCATCTTTAACAGCATGGCGAATTTCCTCCCGCGCGTGGGGTTTGCCTACACCCCTCCGTTCGGCTAAGTGGGGCACTGTGATCCGTGGCGGCTACGGCGAGTACATCTATCCCGTGCCGACCCGGAATTCGGTCCGCTATCTCACCAACGATTATCCTTTTACCGCGAATTACTCGCAAAGCTACGTCAGCGCGGCGCAAGCGCCGGACGGCTTGCCCAACTATCTCCTGCGCTCGCCGCAAACCGTCATTGCCGGGCTCAACAGCGCCAACGTAGTGAACACCAACTCCGTGAACGCGCTGCTCCCCGGTATCTCGCTTGACACACTCGACCCGAACTATCCGCCCGCCCATGTCAGAGAAGCGAATGCCACCATTGAGCAACCTTTCCGCGACGGTTCGGTGTTCCGCATCACTTACGTATTTACTCACGCATTCAACCTCGATCAGAACTATCAGTACAACGCCGCTCCATCGACCTATACGTGGGAGACCGCCACTGGAACGTTGCCGCCCACGGGAACCTATGCCTCGGTTGCCACGCGTCCTTACGATCAGACTGTCTGGGGCAGCAACGTGCTCTCCACCAAGACCGGGTGGTCCAACGATAGCGCGCTGCAGCTCAATTATCAGCGGCCTTTTAAGCACGGAATCGCGTATCAGATCTTTTACGTGTACTCGCGGGCCTTCCGCGTGGGCGGAAACACGTTCCGGGATGCCGTGCTGTATCCCGCAACGGACTTTGCTCCCGGCGTGCTCCCGGCGGGGCTCGATACCGGCACGATTCTGAATCCCAGCCAGGCTCTGAATCGCTACGAAAACTATCACGTGGATACCGCGATTCCCGAGCACCACGTCACGTTCAACGGCATCGCTGGATCTGCCCGTAGGAAAGGGAAAGCGCTTCCTGGGTAATGCCAACAAGTTCGTCGATGCGCTGCTGGGCGGATATGAGGTGGCATTCGTCGGACAGGTGCTCTCGCAATCGTTCCAGGTAACCGCGTCGAACTGGGGAGCGACCAGCCCGCTTGCAGGTCTACGGAAGTTCGGTCCCCATCACCGATTGCCGCAGCGGCGTGTGCCATCCCGAGTACTTATGGTTCAACGGGTACCTCTCGCCGGCCGTGATCGGCGCCGCCAAGAACGGGATATCCGGTATTCCCGCCAACTACACTCCTTACGAGGCGCCAATTAATAATGTGCCCGGAACTTCGAATTTCGGCACTAATAACGTGACGGTCACGCTCAAGAACGGAACGCAGGTGGTGACTGCGTATTCACCCGGGCCGTCGGCAGCCGTGACTTCCAGCGTCACCACGGTCGTCAGCCCAACCAATCCGTTCTCGCAGACAATCCTGCTCGGACCCTTTAACTACAACGCCGACATCTCTCTGTACAAGGTCTTTTCAATTACCGAAAGGGTCAAGCTGAGAGTGAATGTCGACGCCTTCAACGCCTTCAATATTCAGGGCCGCGTCAATCCGAATGCGACCGATGGCACCGAGTCTCTCCAGACTTCCTACTGGACGCCGCGCCAGATTCAGTTCACCGCGCGTCTGTCGTTCTAATAACGTGGACATGAGACGGCGCGATTTTTTTGCGGCCGCGGCGCTGCTGGGCTGGGCGCAGGCGCGTTCCGGCGCGCAGACGGCGCGCAATCGCAATTTGCTCGAGTCATTGTGGAACGAGGGCCGAGCTGTCCGCGGCTGCGAGCGGCGCGTTTCATCCTTTTCCCGCCGCCGGAGACCGCGCCGGCTGGGACGGGCTGCCCGCCGATGCGCGCACTGCCTTGACCGGGGCGGGAGAAGGGCAGTTGCAGACCAACTGGGAGGTGCTGCCCGCCAGCGCCGCCCTGGAATTCGCGCGCACCGGAAACCGCTCTCACTATGAAGGCATGCGCGACCGCCGCCGGCGGAAACTGCAAGATCTCGTGCTGGCCGAGTGCGCCGAATTAAAAGGGCGGTTCGTCGACGAAGTCGTTAACGGGATCTGGCTTACCTGTGAAGAGACCTTCTGGGGCGTTCCGGCGCATCTCGGCGCACAGAAAGCTAAAGTCGGCCTGCCGGATGTTACCGAACCTATCGTCGATCTATTCGCCGCGGAAACGGCCGCATTGTTGGCCTGGACTCTTTATCTCCTCGAACCCCAGCTTCGCAAGGTGTCGCGCTTAGTGCCGGACCGAATCCGCGTCGAAACGGAGCGGCGCATCCTGACGCCTTGCCTCGAGCGCGATTTCAGTTGGATGGGCTTTCACGGCCCCCCGCCCAATAACTGGGATCCCTGGATCTGTTCGAACTGGCTCACTGCGACCCTGCTTGTGGAGCCGGATCAAAAGCGGCGGGCCGCGGCGGTCGAAAAGATCGTTCGTTGTCTGGATCGTTTCCTGAACGGCTATGCGGACGATGGCGGCTGCGATGAAGGGCCCAGCTACTGGGGCCGCGCCGGAGCCTCGCTGTTCGATTGCCTGGAGATGTTGCGCCAGGCGAGCGGTGGCGCGTTGGACGCCTTCAACCAGCCGTTAATTCACCAGATCGGTCTTTACATTTGCCGCGCCCATATCGCCGGCGAGTGGTACACGAACTTCTCCGATGCCCCGGCGCGCGTGCTGGTGGATGGGGACCTTGTCTACCGCTTTGGCCGGCGGATGAAGGATGAAACCATGGCCCGGCACGGAGCCTACGCCGCCTTTGCTGGGAACGAGACCGCGCTTCCGCGCGGCAGCATCGGCCGCGAGTTGCCGGCGCTGTTCAATCTCGCCGCGCTGCGCCAAGCGCCCCGAGCGCAGGCGCTGCTGCGCGATGTCTGGCTGCCGGGAATCGGCGTGATGGCGGCGCGCGTGAAGGAGGGCTCGACGCAGGGGCTCTATGTGGCGGCCGAGTGCGGCAACAACGGCAAAAGCCACAACCACAATGACGTCGGCAACTTCATCGTTTATTCCGGGGGCGCGCCCGCGATTATTGACGTAGGTGTCGAAACCTACACGGCGAAAACCTTCAGCCCCAGACGCTATGAAATCTGGACCATGCAATCGGCGTTTCACAACTGCCCCACCATTGATGGCGTCATGCAGTCGCCGGGCCGCCAGTACGCGGCCTCCTCGGTGAGCTGCCGCCAGGATGACGAAGCAGCCGAACTGCGCATGGACATCGCCGGCGCATATCCAAAGGAGGCGAATCTGGAGAGCTGGCGGCGGATGGTCCGCCTGGACCGAGCGCGTAATCAGGTGGAAGTCGCCGACGAGTATTCGTTGAACGGCCCGGCAAAAGAGATTACCCTCACCCTCATGACGCCCTGCCGGATCAGCCAGCAGCCCGGAACGCTGCAACTGGAAGACCGCGCCCGCGTGGCTTACGATCCGGCTCTGTCCGCCTCCGTCGAAGAGATCAAGCTCGACGACCCACATCTCCGCAGTGTTTGGGGCGAGCGGATCTATCGCATACTCCTGCGCTCCGCCAATCCCTCGCGACAAGGCAAATGGAGTATGAGGATCAGTCAAGCATAAGCGACCTCAATGAGGTTCCACGTGAGCGCTCTCGGGCGGTGCTTTCTATGCGCTGGCCAAGCAGAATATGCAAGAAGGCTGATCTGCAGGCTAATTAGGTCGCGGGCGGCAACGCTTGCAGGAAGCGGATCATGTGATCCATGTCCTGAGCGTTGAATTTATAAGCCGGCATAATGCTGCCCGGAGACATCTTCTTCGGATCGCGAAAATGCTCTTCCAGCCAAGCGCGGTCGCGGTGCTCGCTGACGCCGTTGAGCGGCGGCCCGACTTTCATCCCCACTTCGTTGACCATGTGGCAAGCTCCGCAATGCTGCGCCTCGTATAACATCGCGCCTTCCACGACAGGTTGCGGAGCGGCATTGAAATCGGCCTCATCGTCGCCCGTGATCTTCAGTACGAACTGCGTCAGATCGTTCAACTGCGCGGTGGACAATTGCGTGGGCGGCGACGCACCGCCAGGGATCTTCGCGGCTACGTCCTTGAAGTGCGCGATTTGCCATTCTTTGTCGCGGTGCGCGGCGGAAACGCGCGTCAGGTCGGGTCCATTTCCTTTTTTCCCCTCACCGGGATGGCAAGACCGGCACTTCTGCTGCCGAAAATATCCAAGGCCCGCGAGCACGGGCGGCGAAAGCTGCTGCCAAGCGGCAATTTGACCGGAGTCCGAGACGTCGGCGCTTTCGGTCTGCGGCGGCGTTGTTACGACCGCGGCAGCCGTCAGGCCGGCCCATGCGAGGGCGCCCAGAGCCACGAAAAGGAACGCAAAAGTGCGCTTGGCGAGCCGCACCATGGGTCCGCGATCTAAGAAAGGAACGACAAACAGAACCAGCACCGCCAGGCCGGGCAGCACGGTGCTGCCGAAGATCTCCAGCGGACCTTTAAAAAATTTGAGCATCTGAAACAGAAACAGGAAATACCACTCGGGACGCGGAATGTAGGCCGTGTCGGTGGGATCCGCCAGTCTTTCGAGCGGGACGTGCGCGACCAGCGCGGTCACGAACAGCGCGACGAAGGCGACGAAAACGCCGAGCGTGTCTTTGAAAACCTGCTCCGGAAAAAATCGTTTACGGGGAGCCGACATCGCCGACGGCGGGCGCTACGCCGTGCTTGCGGACGAGGTAAATATGTATCCCAATCAGGATGATCGTCAGCGGCGGCAGCAGCACGACGTGCAAAGCGTAGAAGCGCGCGAAGGTAACGACCCCGATGCCGCCGCCGCCGCCGAGCAGGCGCGTGATGTACGTCCCGGCGAGCGGCGCCTGGCCGGCGATCTGGGTTGCGACTACCGTGGCCCAATACGCGCGGTTGTCCCACGGCAGCAGATATCCGGTGAGCCCGAACGCCATCGTGATCAAGAGGAGCACGACTCCGAGCATCCAGGTCGCCTCGCGAGGTTTCTTGTAAGCTCCGTACAAAAAAACCTGGATCATGTGCGCGACCACGATCACGACCATGAAGCTCGCGCCCCAATGGTGCAGTCCGCGGATGATGCGGCCCGCGGTCAGTTCCGTCATGATGTACTTCACGCTGTTGTAAGCGTCGCCGGGCGTGGGCGCGTAATTTATGGCCAGCAGGATGCCGGTAAATGCCTGCAGCAGGAAAAAGAACACCGCCATGCTGCCGATGATCTGATGCCAGCCGCTCGAAGCCGGGATCTCCTCGTAGAGGAAATTTCGCACGGCTGTTTCGATGCCGGTGCGGTGTTCGAGCCAGGCGACCAGTTTACGCATGGGGTTCGAGCGGACCGATCTGCAGCCGGTCGCCCGCGATTTTTACCTCATAGCGGTCGAGCGGCCGGGGCGCCGGGCCGCTCAACACCCGGCCGTCCATGGCGAACACCGAAGTGTGGCAGGGGCACAGGAAAGTCTTGCTGCCCTGGTCCCAATGATAGGCGCAGCCTAGATGGGTGCATTGCGGCGAGAACGCGATCGCTTTGTTTTCGGCGGTCTTGACGACCCAGGCAGTCGTTTTTTGTTTGCTTACCTTCCAGCCGTCGATTTTAGTCGCGACGAAGGATACCTCCTTGGGCGCGTCCACTTGGATCTGCGCGAGGTCCGCCGCGTCCACCCACTGCTGTTTTTTCTTTACTCGGGGCGGAAAAAACAGATACATGAACGCGGGAACCGAAAGCATCCCCGCCATGACGGCGGAAAAGCCATAGATAAAGGACAAATAGTAAAACTCGCGGCGCGTCGGCTGAGCTTGATATTCGGCGGTCATAATCGGCGATCCAAGTTTACAGAGTTACCACAATGCGTTTGGGTTACGCCAACGGCAGCGTCAGGCCGCTTGCGGCAGACAGGCGGCCAACAGATTGGATCGCAGGATTTCTTCGACCTCCGGTGAGAGCTTGCCGGCGCCGGAAGTGACGTAGAACACGTCCAGCGCTTTGTGCGCTTCGGTGTCGATCAGCACGACTTCGATGTTGCAGCCTGCCGCCGATATTGCGGACGTGAGATCGTAAAGCAGACCAGGCCGGTCCTCGGCGACGATCTCGATGAGCGTGGCGGTCGCGGAGACATCGTTGTTGAAGATTACCGAGGGACGGACGCGTCCGCCGGCGAGCGCGCGCGCCCGCTTCTTAAGCAACTGCTTCACATCGATCTTACCGAGAGTGCAGCGGGCGACCGTGTCGCGCAGCCGGTCGGCTTCGGCCGCATTCAGCTCCAGGGTGCGCAGCGGGTCCGAAAAGACGAAGGTGTCGAGCACCAATCCCTGCCTGTTCGCAAAGGCTTCGGCTTTAAGAATATTCACGCCGAAACTGGCCAGGGCGCCGGAAATCGAGGCCAGCAGGAAGGGCCGGTCGGGAGCGATCACGGTCATGAGATAGGTCCCGCCGTTCTTTTGCAGATCGATCATGGCGCCGCTGCGCGCCTGCTCCATGTGCCGCTCGATTTCGGCTTCCGAATGCGTTCGCAGGTAGCGCATGGGAAAGCCTTCGAGGAACTCCGAGCGCGGCGTGTCCGGGGCGGCGTGGATTTTTTCCGACTGCAGTTCGCGCGTGAGCTCTTCATGCCCGGCCGCGTAAGCGCGCCAGAGCTGTTCGAGACGCCACGGCGTCATCGCCGTAGGATTGACGGAGGCGATGTCGGCGTAGGTCATCAGCGCCAGCGGCTTCAGGAATTCCACCGCGCCGGCTTGGTCGGCAATGTGTCGCGCCGTCGCTGGATCGTTGAGATCGCGCGAGGTCATGATGGACGAAAGATCCAAATGATGCCGGATCAAGAAATCGATGGTCGCCTTATCGGACGCCGGGGCGCCAAAACGGTCCAGCACGGCGGCGGCGATTGCCGCGGAGCGTGGCGCATGCTCGCCGCGGCCTTTCCCTACGTCATGAAGCAGCAGCGCCATTCGCAGCAGATCCGGCCGGTCGATCTCGGTCGCCAGCTCGGCGAAACGCGCCTGCAGGCCATCCTTGGTGGAGGCGAGTTGCTCGAGGGTCTCCAGCGTCAGCAGCGTATGCTCGTCGACGGTGTAGCGATGATAGAAATCGCGAACCACCAGGCAATCGATGCGGCTCCACTCGGGAATAATCTTTTCAAGAATTCCGGTCTCGTGCATGACGCGGATTCCATGGGAGCAATTGGGATGCGCCAACAGCTCGCGGAAGTAGGCCCAGGGCGGCGGCGTGGCGGCGCATGTGGCCAGCCGCCGCTCCGTTTCGGGCGCGAGCGGCAGGCGATGGCGGGTAACGAACATAGCGAGCCGCATCACCAGCCCGGGGTCCGCCTCCAGGCGCCGCGGATCGCGAAGGTAAACGCGCTCGCGCGAGACCGTGAACTCCGCGTTCGAGAGGCGGCCGCGCCAGTCGCGAAATTGCGCTAGCAGCCCGGCATGGGCGCTTTCCACCGCGTCGAGGGCGCGCTTTGCGGCGCGGAAGATCTCGCGCGCATTGCGGTAGTATTCGCGCATCCAAGAAGCGGCGTCGTGCGACGCCGAGCCGGGCGAAGCCGGATCGGGCGATTGTGCCTCCTGCGCTTCGAAAGTGAGCAGGTTGTTATCGCGATGGAAAAAATCGTGAAGAAAGAGGCGCACCGAATAGACGAATTGACGCGCCTCCTCGATGTCCGCGGATTCCGGACCACCCAGCTTCGCGAGCCAATGAATGGCGTGGATGTCCCGCAGGGCGCCGGGGTGCTCCTTGACGTTCGGCTCCAGGTGATGGATGGTGTCCTGATATTTGGCGTGGCGCGCACGCACGGCTTTGGCCAGTGCGTGCGCGACTGCGGTCTTCTGCGCGGCGAGGAATTTCGGGAAGCGGCTCTCCAGCTCCGCGAAGCGCGCCGGGTCGCCGCGCAGCCAGCGGCGGTCGAGCAGGCTGATGGTCAATTCCAGATTGCCTTCGTGCAACTCGCAACAATCCGCGACGGGGCGCACGGAATGACTGACGCGCAGTCCTTCATCCCACAGGATGCGGAGAAATTCCGAAATGGGCTCCTTCGCCGCGGCGGAATCCGGCAATCTGTCGACCAGCAACAAGAGATCGACATCCGAATAGGGGAACAACTCGCAGCGGCCGTAGCCGCCCACGGCCACCACCGTCGCGTCGGGCCGGGCGCGTTCGAAAGCCGCGGCGACGGAGTTGTCGACTCGCGACGCGCGATCGGCGAGCATCGCGGCCGCCGCGGGCATGTTGATTCCCTGGAGCGCGTTCAAAGCGCGCCTTCTCCGCGGTCGTCGTTGCGGATGCGGATAGCGTCGGCAACGTCGTAAACGAACACTTTGCCGTCGCCGATCTTGCCGCTGCGCGCCGCCTTTACCAGCGTCTCGACGACCTCCGCGGCGCGATCGCTGGGCACCACCATTTCGAGCTTCACCTTGGGCAGAAGATCGACCTGGTATTCCATGCCGCGGTAGATCTCCTTGTGCCCCTTCTGGCGTCCATGGCCGCGCACTTCCGAGACCGTCATGCCGTCCACGCCGATCTCTTTCAGCGCTTCGCGGACCGGTTCGAGCTTGTGCGGCTGGATGATGGCTTCGATTTTTTTCATGTTACGCCTCGAAATTGTAGCCCTCTTCGCCGTGCATGCTGACGTCGAGACCTTCCAGTTCCTGCTCCGGCGAGACCCTGACGCCCGTAATCATGTCACATATTTTAAGGACCACGATCGTGCCCACGGCGGCCAGAGTCCAGGAGATCAGAATCCCGATAAACTGATTCAGCACCTGCGCCCCGTGTCCGTCTATGAGTCCGAGGGGAAGCGGATGCCCGGCGGAGTCTCTCAGACCGTCATTGATGACGTTGGTGGCGAAAACTCCGGTGAGAAGGGCGCCGAGGGTCCCTCCCGCCCCGTGCACGCCGAAGGCGTCCAGTGAATCGTCATACTTAAACTTCGATTTCACCGCCGTCACCATGAAGTAGCAGAGGATTCCCGCCAAGAACCCGATGAGCAGCGCGGGGAAAGGCTTTACGAAACCGGAAGCGGGCGTGATCGCAACCAGGCCCGCCACGCACCCGGAGATTCCACCTAGGACGCTCGATCTGCCGTCGTGGAACCATTCGGCGAGCAGCCATCCGAGGGCTGCCGCGGCAGCCGCAAAATGCGTCGCGACGAAGGCGCTGGTGGCCAGACCCGAAGCCGCGAGCGCGCTTCCGGCATTGAATCCAAACCAGCCCACCCACAGCAGGCATGCGCCAATGAAGCTCAGCACCAGGCTGTGCGGCTTCATGGGTTCGACCATGTAACCGCGGCGCTTGCCCAGGTAGAGCGCGCATACCAGCGCCGAGACGCCGGAACTGATATGGACGACGGTGCCTCCCGCGAAATCGAAGCAGGGGATTGCGCCGCCGGAGAACGCATTGAGAAGCCCTCCTTTGCCCCACACCATATGCGCCATCGGCAAATAGACCACGAACATCCAGAGCACGGTGAACAGCAGCATGGCGCTGTATTTCATGCGCTCGGCAAAAGCGCCGGAGATCAGCGCCGGGGTGATGATGGCGAACATGAGCTGGAAAATCATGAACGTCTGCTGTGGGATCGTGGCGGCGTAATCGGGGTTGGGAGCGTTCCCGACGCCCGCAAGGAAGGCATAGCGCAGGCCCCCCAGGAACGGCGTGCCTTCGGCGAAGGCCAAGCTGTAGCCCACCACCGCCCACAGCACGGTGACGACCGCCATCAGACTGAAGCTCTGCATCATGGTTCCGAGGACGTTTTTGCGGCGCACCAGGCCGCCGTAGAACAATGCCAGACCGGGGCCGGTCATCAGGAGAACTAGCGCGGCGCTGGCCAACATCCAGGCATTGTCGCCGGCGCTTTGGGCCGATTTCACGGCATTCTCGACCGCGGTGATACGGTCGGGCGCGGGTGAAATGGATTGCGCGGAAGCGCAGTAACAGGCCCACGCCAGCATGGCCGCACTTCGACCGGCAAGGCCGCGAGAAAGCATGATCCATGATGATCCATGCGGCGCGCTCGTTTCCAACAGAATGTTCTATGGGCCGGATAGGGATTTTCTATCGCGCCGGCGGAAGTTGTGGGCAGGCATAATGGAGCATCTTCGCAACCCAATCGGCGTGGGGGAGCCCGCAACCGGAAAGAGCTTTAAGCTCCCTGCCGATGTCATACTCCACGCGCCGGATGGCCGGCTTGGACCCATCCAGCAAGAGGTATGCGGCGCGGCGATCGCCGTCGTAGGGAAGACCTACGCTGCCGCAGTTGGCGACGATCATTCCTGGGAGGGCGCGAACGAAGGGGCGATGAATATGCCCATAGGCGGCAATGGGACAGCCGAGCGGCGCGTAAACCGATTCGAGCTCGGCATCACTCGCTTCCGGCGCGGGCGCGCGCCAGGGAGTTTCGGGACTGCCGTGCACGAGCGCCATCGGACCATGAATCTGAATACGGGGGAGGGCGCGCAGCCACGCCAGCCGCTCTTCTCCCAGCGCTTCGCGGGTTGCCGCCGCCATCTCGCGAATGGCGGTCCAGAGGGACGGCGGCGCAGTCGATTGGCTCGCAAATTCCTCAAGCGACTCGGGGCTAAAGAGCATTTCATCGGTATTGCCAACCACGCCCTGCCAGCCGAGATCGCGAATGGAATCCACAATCTCCGCGGGACTTGCTCCCGTGTCGGCCAGATCGCCGCCGTGAAGGATCACATCGGGCGAGGTTTGGCGCAGATCCGCCAAGACCGCCTCAAAGGCGGTTCGGTTGCCGTGGATGTCGGATACGATCGCGATGCGCAGCGCGGCGCCTCCGTATCGAATTTACTATCGTTCCGATGAGACCAGCATCTCTTCTTCTTCGAGCGCGCGGCGGATCTCTTCGCTCGGCGGCGACCAGCGATAGCCGCCTCCGAACTCGACGCCCACGGCGAACTTGGTTCCTTTGCGCGTACAGGAGCGAACAACGCCGCGCGCCTGCAGACCGATCTTGTCGCTTCGCAGCGTGACGTCGGCGCGCGGCCGAAGCTGCTCAAAAAGCTCGAAGCGCATTCCGGACGCCGAAATATCGAAGGACTTCGTCAGGGCGGATTTTTCGCGCCCGTACTCGTCGCGCCAACCGACGCGAACGGTGACGGAAAGCGTTTTGCGCGTCTGGTGGCGTAGGTTTCCGTTCGGCATGCCTGGTCTATAGAGTGATCGGCCGGGCGTCGATAATCTTTAGCGTTAAAACGAGCCTACGTGCTTTCCATCTCGAGCGGTTTCGCAAATGGCTCCATTTCCGTGATCGGACGGCCAAAAGCGATCTTGGGATAGGCGTTGGCGTAGGTGTCCACCATGACCTGCAGCAACGCCGGCTGTTGCGGATCCTCCCACAGCCAGCGCACGGCCGCATCGACCTCGTCCGGGCGATCGGTCGTGCGCGCCGCGATTCCGTAGCCGCACGCGACGCGCTCGAAGTTCGGCGCGCTATAGCCCCATAGCGTCGATTGGTAGCGCGCCTCGAAATAGCTCTCCTGGAACTGGCGAACCATTCCGTGACAGAGGTTATTGATAATGACCATTTTGACGGGCAGACGGTTTCTCACCACGGTTTGAAGTTCCTGCAGATTGCACTGAAAGCCGCCGTCTCCGGCAACCACGACCACGGGCCGATTACTGCTCACGGCCGCGCCTATGGCCGCAGGCAGCGCAAAACCCATCGATCCCATTCCTCCCGAAGTCAGAAAGCGTTGATCGTGGCGGACGTCAATGGATTGCGCGGCCCACATCTGGTGCTGTCCTACATCGATGACGTAGGTTCCAGCCGCTTGCGACTCGATGCGAGAGGCGGTGCATGAAGACATTGGGATTGATGCCCGGAACGTCCGCCAGTTCGGCCGTGTCCGGCCATTGCGTCTTCCAGTCTTCGATCTGAGCCCGCCACGCGCTTCGATCCGGGAAATTTCGTTTCGATGCCATTTCGATGGCGGTCTCCAGGAACTCAGGCAAGGTCGCCACAAGCGCACAACAGCCACTCACGCGATTGTTTATTTCGCCTGGTTCGCAATCCACATGCACGATGGAGCGCCCGGCGGTGAACGCGGCCGTATCCGCTCCCGTCTGGCGCACGTCCAGACGGCTACCGCATACGATCAGGCAGTCGTTGCTCCCCATGGCCATATTGGCCCAGCGATTGCCGTAGGTGCCGATCATCCCGATGCGCAGTTCATCATCGTGGGGCAGAACGTCCACCGCCATCAACGAATTCACTACCGGAATTCTCAAGAGACCGACCAAGCGTCGAAGCTGCTTGCGCGGCGCGTGCGGACCGAATGCCTCCACCGACCAAAAGCAGCGGCCGGCGCGCGGCCACAAGACGGTCGAGCAGATCGTCGTACGGCAGCCGCGTCCGGCGGCACGCCCGCATTCCGGCCTGGGTTTTCGGGCCGGGCCGGTTCCCGCGCAACATTTTGCCTTTGCACGTCCATGGGGATATCCAGCAGAACCGGTCCCGGGCGGCCTTCCGTCGCTACCGCAAAGGCGCGATCCAGTAACAGCGGAAGTTCTTCGACCGTCGTCACCTTCCACGCTGCCTTGGTGATCGGCGCCGCCATTTGAACGATGTCCGTCTCCTGAAAGCCCAACTGCCGTATCTTGCGATCGCCTTTCTGCTCGTCGCGATTAACTTGTCCGGTTATGAAAACGGCCGGAGAAGAATCGAAGTAGCAGCTTCCAACGCCGGTCAGCAGGTTCGTGGCTCCCGGGCCGCTGGTAGCCATAGCCACGCCCGGGACACCCGTGATGCGTCCCGCGGCGTCGGCGGCAAATGCGGCCGCCTGTTCGTGATGAACGCTGACGATGCGGATTTTCGCCTGGCGGTTAATCGAGTCCAACAGATGCGTGATCATGCCGCCGGAAACCTCGAAAACGCATTGGACTCCGTGATTGTGTAGTGTTGCCGCGATATAATCCGATGCTTTCATTCGTACCTGCTTCTGTGCCATTCGAGCGTCTTGCGGAGTCCGCATTCCAGATCGGTCTCGGGCGACCATCCCGTGGCGTTCTGGAGCTTCGCGATTTTGGCGCGCAAAGATAGCCGCATGCCCGGGCCGTACGGGACGTCGCCGAATCCAAGCGGCAGCCGCGGATCAATCATATCCCGGAGGCATTCGACGATGCGGCGCACGCTTTCCGATTGTCCATAAGCCAGGTTGTACACGCCTTGTGCCGACGCCGTAAGGGCGGCGCGATAGATGGCTTCCGCCGCGTCCTCCACGTACAGGTAATCCCAGAGCTGCTCTCCGGCCGTAAGGGACGGTCGCACACCCGACAGCAGCGCTTCAATAACAGACGGAATCAGATGGCGCGGATGATCTTTCGGTCCATACGTAGCCAGCAGACGCAGCCACACGAAACGCATTCCGGATTGCCGGCACAGCGCTGTGAGCATCTGCCCCAAACAGAGCTTGGCGACGCCATAAGGAGTATCGGGCCGTGGAGCGGTCTGCTCCGAGAGGGGTTCCGCTTGAGGACCATATTCGGCCTGAGACCCGATCCCGATCCAGCAACCACAGCCGGCATCTCGCATTATGCGAAAAAGCTGAAGCGCACCGGCGACATTGTCGATCAGGGCGTCGGGACAGTTGCGCGCGTCTTGGGTAATGCCCGACCAGGCAAGATGAAAAACAGTATCTGGGGCCGCTTTGCGCAACTGCCCGGCAGCGGCCCCCAAATCTTCCAAGCGCCCATGGATCAACCTGACGCGATCCAACACCCCGTCCAGGCGCCAGGGATCGCTCGAAGGCCGCAGCAGAATCGTGACTTCCTCGTCGCGCGCGACCAGCAGACGAGTCAAATAGGAACCGAGATGGCCGGAAGCTCCGGTTACGAGACAGCGCATCTTATGAAGCCTTTTCGGGTGAGGCCTTTTCGGGTGAGGCCTTTTCGAGGCTGTGGAGAACCGAGAGGATGTAATCGATTTTCTCGCGGCTGAGTCCGGGGTAGACGCCGATCCAAAACACCTGGTTCATCACGAAATCGGAGTTGCCAAGATCGCCGATCACACGGCGTGGAATGTCCCGGTAAGCCGGCTGGCGCACCAGGTTGCCGCCGAACAGGAGGCGCGTCGCGATTTTGTGCCGTTCCAGATGATGCGTCACCTGGTTGCGGCTCAATCCGGCATCGGGACGCACCGCGATCGGAAACCCGAACCAGCTCGGATCGGCGCCCGGCGTCGCCTCGGGGAGAATGAAGAGGTGTTGAAGGTCGCGCAGACCTTCGTGCAACAGGCGGAAGTTTTCGCGGCGCGCCGCTATGAAGCAGGGCAGTTTCTTGAGTTGCGCGACCCCGATAGCGGCCTGCATGTCCGTCACTTTCAGGTTGTAGCCGATGTGCGAATAAGTGTATTTGTGATCGTAGCCGCAGGGCAGCTCGCCTAATTGCCAATCGAAGCGTTTGCCACAGGTATTATCTTTGCCAGGGTCGCACCAGCAATCGCGGCCCCAATCGCGGAACGATTCACACAGCGTGCGCAGGAGAGGCTTTTCGGTGAGCACGCAGCCTCCCTCGCCCATCGTCATGTGGTGCGCGGGATAAAAACTGACGGTGGCGAGATCGCCGAAAGTGCCCACTTGGCGGCCTCGATAAAGGCTTCCCACGGCATCGCAGCAGTCTTCGATCAGCCACAGGTTGTGCCGCCGCACAAATTCCGTTACCGCGTCCAGGTCGAAGGGATTGCCCAAAGTGTGGGCCACCATCACCGCTCTGGTTCTCTCCGAATAAGCCTCTTCGAGTTGGCGAACGTCGATGTTATAGGTCGGAACCGTGACATCGACGAACACGGGCACGAGGCGATTCTGAATAATGGGATTAACGGTTGTTGGAAACCCGGCCGCGGCGGTGATCACTTCATCGCCTGGTTTCAGGGCCCGTTCGCCCAACTTCGGGGAGGTCAGGCAGGATAGCGCGACAAGGTCGGCCGAGGATCCGGAATTTACCAGGATGGCTTCGCGGCGTCCGAAGAACCGCGCAAACTCGCGTTCGAAGCGCGTGGCAAAACGGCCGGATGTCAGCCAGAAATCCAGGGAGGAATCGACCAGGTGCACCAGTTCCTCGGCGTCGAAAACGCGTCCCGCATAGGCGATCTGGGATTCACCCGGCACGAACTCCTGGTTGGGAAAAGCGGCGTCGTAATACTCGCGGACGAGTTCGAGCACTTCGGCCCGCAGCTCGTCGGCCTTATTGCCCATTACTCAAGAACTCCCGATACCAATCCATAGTCAATGCCAGACCCTGATCCAAATGGAACAGAGGCCGCCATCCCAGCATCTCCCGCGCTTTGGCCGCGCTCAAATGCTGGGCGCGAATTTCGTTGCTCGCCTCGTTGCGGACTTCCGGACTGAGGTCCGAGCCCATCGCCGCTAGAATCCGCTGTACGAGCTGCAGAACCGTTACTTGCGATTCGTTCGAGAAATTAAAACCTTCTCCAGCCAGATTCGGGCAGGCGGCGAGCCGCTCCGCCAGGAGCATGTATGCCGCCGCTCCATCCTCGACATAAAAGTAGTCGCGGACGGATTGACCATCCGAGCGGATGACGGGCCGCTGTCCACGTAGCACGGAACGGATGGTGCCGGGAACAATGCGATTCCAATTAAGGTCGCCGCCACCATAGAAGTTTCCGCAGCGCGTGACCACGACCGGCAGCTTGTAGGTCACGTAGTAAGTCTGCGCGATCAGATCGGCGCACGACTTGCTGACGTCGTAGGGATGAGTTCCCTGCAAGGGCATCTTCTCGGTGTAGGGGAGTATTTCCTGGTCTCCGTAGGCCTTGTCGGAGGACGCGACCACGATCTGTTTAACCGCGGGGCTGCGGCGGCAGGCTTCGAGCAGCACCCAGGTCCCTTGTACGTTCGTTTCAAACGTTGAGACGGGGTTGCGATTGGCGATACCAACAATTGTTTGCGCGGCCAGATGAAAGACCGTATCGATTTCGTACTCGCCCAGGGTGCGCTCGATCAGCGCGGAATCCCGAACATCGCCGCGAACCACGGCGACTTGGTCGATAACGCGGCCTCGAACGAGCTCGCTCTCCGGGACCCAGTCGCGAACCAGACAGACCACCGCGGCTCCCTGCTGAATCAACCTGCGCACGAGCCAACTTCCCACTAAGCCGGTTGCGCCGGTGACCAGCGCCGGCCGGTCCCGCCAGAACGATGTCATTCCCAAACTTTCCAAGGCGCCTGGCCCGTCGCCCAAAGCTCGTTCAAATATTGGTATTCACGATACGTATCCATGGCGAAGAAGAAGCCTTCGTGACGATAGGCCATCAACTCGCCGTCCGCGGAAAGGCGCTCCATGGGCCGACGCTCGAGGACACAGTCGTCGCCTTCATCCAGATAATCGAGCACTCTGCGATCGAAGACAAAGAAACCGGCGCTCGCCCAGGCTTCCGATTCCGGCTTCTCGGCAAAGCGCGATACGCGGCCGTCTTCTTCAAGATCCAGGATGCCGAATCGGGAGGTCGGCCGCACGGTCGTAACCGTCGCGAGCTTTCCGTGCGCCCTATGAAAGTCGAGCAGCGCGCGAACATCGACATTCGCCAGGCCGTCGCCATAGGTCAGCAGGAATGTGTCCGAGTCGATGTGCCGGGCAACCCGCCGCAGGCGGCCGCCGGTCATCGTTTCCTGACCGGTCTCGGCGAGACAAACGTGGAAATCCTGTTCGTCATGGGCGTCGTGGAAATGAAGCGCGTGCCGCTTGCCGAGGCAAATCGTGAAATCGTTGTTCATCGCCTCGTAGTTCAGGAAATATTCCTTGATCATGTTGCCGCGATACCCCAGGCACAGCACGAAATCGCGCAGCCCCGCATGCGAGAACAGCTTCATGATGTGCCACAGGATTGGCCGCTGTCCCACCAGAACGAGGGGCTTCGGTCTGAATTCGGTCTCTTCCCTAAGGCGGGTCCCTTGGCCGCCGCACAGGATCACTACCTTCATGGAATTTTCCATTTCAATTCGAGATTCGTCACGAGGAGTGGGCGGAGGCCATCGGTGCACGCTCGGACTGCGCCGCCCAATCCGCGTCGAAGTTGATGCGCTCCTTCTCGATCACCAGCGGGCGCTTGAGTACCTGCGTATGAATCGCGCCGATATATTCCCCCAGAATTCCAATAAACAGGAGCTGAACGGAGCCAAAGAAGAAGATTCCCGTTACAAGCGGCGCTATGCCGACCGAAAAGCTATTCCAAAACAGGAGCTTGTAAACGAAATAGGCCAGGGAAAACAGGATGCTCAACAGGGCGCAGGCGAAGCCCAGGAAGGTGAGGATGCGCAGCGGAACCTTGGAGAAATTCGTAATCCCCAGCATCGCGAGGTCGTAAAGCGTGTAGAAATTGTTCTTCGTGATGCCGCGCAGGCGCCGTTTCTGTTCATAGATCAGCTTGACGTGAGGCAGCCCAATTTCGGCGATCATGCCTCGGAAGTAAGGGTACGGATCGTTGAAAGAGCGGACGATTTCAATCACCTGGCGGTCGTACAAGCCGAATCCTGTGAAGTTTTCGTAGGTTTCGAGATCGGCGAGGCGGTTCACGAGCCGGTAATACTGGGAGCGCAGCCAAAACATCAGGCCGTTCTCCTGACTCGTTTTTTTGATCGCCAATACGACGGGGGTCCCGTTTTCCCAGTGCTCAATCATTTGGGCCAACAGCTCCGGCGGGTCCTGCAGATCCGAAAAAAGGAGAATAACGGCATCGCCGGAGGCCTGAAACATGGCGTGCATCGGCGAGCGCAGGTGCCCGAAGTTCCGCGCATTGGCGATCACCTTCACGCGGCGGTCGCGGCTGGCAAGAAGCCGAAGAATGCCCAGCGTGTTATCGCGGGATGCGTTGTCGATGAAGATGTGCTCGTAGCGATATTGGGTCAACGGCTCCAACACGGCTTTGACGCGCTCGTACACCTCGGCGACGTTGAGCTCCTCGTTAAAACAGGGGGTGACCACACTGATGGTCTTCATTTCTTTCCCGGCCCGATAAGGTCCACTATAGCTCAGCGGGCGGGCGGTAGCCTCTCCTGTTGTGGCGGCTGAGGGAGCTCTCTAGCAACCATTACTTTCCCGCGTTCCTGGCCGGATAGGTCGGGTGCTCGAAAGCTCGTTGGACGGTGCTAGGCGCCGGAGCGAGGCCCGCGCGGCGGCTGCTTTGAAGAACTCGCGTTGCCAATTATGCGCTCCAAAGATGGATTTTGCGAGCGCCACGGGTCTCCTGCTAACATTTCGCAATAACACCAGGCGACGGCTGATGAAGCTTTTTATACACGACCTTGCCGCCGTGGAAACCCAACACGTGGGCGAAGGGACCAGAATATGGGCGTTCGCGCACATCCTTCCCGGGGCACGGATCGGCCGCGATTGCAACATCTGCGATCACACGTTTATCGAGAACGACGTCACCGTCGGGGACCGCGTAACGGTCAAGTGCGGCGTCCAGCTTTGGGATGGCGTGCAGATCGAAGACGATGTGTTCATCGGTCCGAACGCCACGTTTACAAATGACAAATTTCCAAGAAGCATGCAGCATCAAGAGCCTGGGCGAATGCCGCGTACTCTTGTCAAGCGCGGCGCTTCGATTGGCGCGAATGCAACCATCTTGCCTGGCGTGACGATCGGAGAGACGGGCCATGGCGGGGGCGGGCGCCGTCGTCACCCGGGATGTTCCTCCGGATGCCATTGTGACCGGCAATCCCGCGCGCATTACCGGTTATGCGGGCGTCACCTCGCCTGTAGCGGCCGATTCCGGAAAGGCGGGTGGCGAAACCGGATCTTGGCCGACTTCGGTCAGAGGCGTTATTGTCCATCGTATTCCTCATGTCGAGGATCTCAGAGGGCATCTCGTTTTCCTGGAGGCGATGCGCCAGGTTCCATTTGAGATCAAGCGCTATTTTCTGGTGTTCGGAGTCTCCAGCCAGGAGATCAGAGGAGAACATGCGCACCGCACTTTGCATCAATTTCTTAGCTGCGTACATGGCTGCTGCCATGTCGTCGCCGACGATGGATTCGTCCGTGAGGAATTTGTACTCGACCATCCTTCACTCGGTCTATACCTGCCTCCCATGACCTGGGCCGTGCAATATAAGTATTCTCCCGATGCGGTTCTACTGGTGGCCACTTCGGAATACTATAGACCGGAAGATTATATTCGTAGCTACTCTGAGTTCCGGGAGCTCTCCGCCTGCCCGCCCATGATTTTATTCAACGACTTCAAACGCCAGTGGCGCGATACTGGGGCCGATACGTTAGCCGCCGTGAACGCCGTGGGGGAGAGCGGCTGGTATATTCTCGGCGACGAGGCGCGCGCTTTCGAAAATGCCTTGGCCACGTGCTGGGAGATAACGCATGCCGTGGGGGTCGCGAGCGGCCTGGACGCTCTCGAGCTATCGTTACGCGCATTGGGGTGCCGCTTCGGAGATAAAGTACTCACAACCTCGATCAGCGCGTTTGCAACGACGCTCGCAATCGTAAAGTTGGGAGCCGTGCCCGTCTATGTCGATTGCGACCGCTTTGGTCTCATCGATCTGGACGTGTGCGAGGAGTATCTCAAAGTACACCCCGAAGTGCATTTCTTTGTTCCGGTACACCTTTACGGCGCACAGTCTAGACCTGAATCGCCTGGCGGCCCTTCGAGATAGATTTGAGCTACGCATCGTAGAAGACTGCGCGCAGTCGATTGGCGCAACCTTCCACGAAACCCCCACCGGGACAATTGGTCAATTGACAGCGACGAGTTTCTATCCCACCAAGAATCTGGGCGCTCTTGGAGACGGGGGCGCTGTCCTGGTTCGAGACGACTCCCTCAGCCAGACTGTGCGCTGCCTGCGCGATTACGGGCAAAGCCGCAAGTACGAGCACGACATAATCGGATACAATAGCCGGCTTGACGAGTTACACGCGGCCATCCTGCGGAACGCGCATTTGCCGCGGCTACGCTCCTGGACGCAGCGCCGGCGCGAGATCGCGTCCGTCTATCTGCGGGGTATCGCTAATCCTCATCTTCGCGTGCCCGGTGCGCCTGCGGGATCGAATTCGTGCTGGCATCTCTTCCCCGTTTTCGTCGATCCGGAGCGCAAATCCGATTTCATGGCGCATATGCGCAGCAGAGACGTTGCGGTTGCCGAGCACTATCCAACACCAATGTTCGAACAGCGCGCGATGACTGGCGAGCCTCACGAACTGGTGGGACGGTGCGAACAAGCGCGGCAGCTATGCGCCTCGGAAGTGTCGCTTCCGATTCATCCCTATCTCACGGCCGCGGAGGTTGAATCCGTCATTGATAACTGTAACGCTTGGATGAAGTAGGCCGATGCTTTCGCTGGTTGTGCCGATCTATAAGAGCGAGGAAAACCTGGCTCGTCTGTTTGTCGCGCTGGAGGAGCTACCGGCCCGCCTGCCGGGAGCGCTTGAGGTGGTATTCGTGGTGGATGGGAGTCCGGATGCTTCGGAACAAATCATCCTGGCCCGGCTTTCCTCGTTGCCCTTCCGTTCGCAATTGGTTTCGCTGAGCCGCAACTTTGGTTCGTTTCCGGCCATCGCCGCCGGGCTTGAACGCGGCGCGGGAGACTATTTCGCCGTCATCGCCGCCGATCTGCAGGAGCCTCCGGAACTGATAATCCAGTTCGCCGAGGCGCTTCACAACGACGAAGCAGACATCGTTTTTGGCGCGCGCGCGGGCCGCTCCGACCCATGGCTTTCGGAACTTGCCTCATCCCTGTTCTGGGGACTCTACCGGCGGTTCGTAGTTAAAGATATACCCCGCGGAGGCATTGATGTTTTCGGCTGCACGCGGACCGTGCGCGATCATTTGTTGAGACTGCGCGAAGCGAATACAAATCTGATCGCGCTTCTATTCTGGCTTGGCTTCCGCCGTAAGTTCTTTTCATATGTGCGCCGGCCGCGATTGGAAGGCCGCAGTGCCTGGACCTTTGCCAAGAAGCTGCAATACTCGCTTAACAGCATCTTTAATTTTACCGATTTGCCCATCCGCTTTCTCCTGACCGCCGGACTCGCGGGCAGCGGGCTTGCTCTTTTAGCGGCAATCGTTGTCATCGCGTTTCGCTTTCTGGGGTTAATCGACGTCGCGGGGTATACCGCGATCATTGTTACCGTTGTCTTCTTCGGAGGTATGACCACGTTCGGGCTCGGCCTTATTGGGCAGTACCTGTGGCTATCCCTTCAGAACACGCGAAACCGCCCAACGTTCATTATTCGTTCCGCGACTTCGGAGGAGGCTGAAGGCGGCCGGGAGACATTGCAACACGACCTCACGCGGTTGAGGGGGGATGAGCCATGACGGGCATGGCGCGCGGCTTCGCTCCGAACACTGCCTTTAAGAGAGCTTGGGCTAGTCGGGTCGTGCATCTGGCGACGTTGTTTTGGGGCTATTTTGCAATTGCCCTCGCCTTCCACGCAACGGGCGGCGGGTTGGGCCGTTATCTGCTCGGCGGAGGCGATGGATTCACTGCGGGACTCCCTTCGAAAATCTTTGCCGCAACGCTCTCTCCGTGGAATCCATTCGTTCAGTTGGGACAGTATGCACACGCCAATACTCAGTTTCAGCCGTTCTATCCACCCGGTCTCGCGATTCTCGGCCTTCTTTCCAAACACGTTCGGCTACAACCTCTTTATTCTGGCGCATTACGCAATGGCTGGACTGTTCTGCTACTTATACTGCCGAAGCATTCTATTAACGCGCTACGCGTCTTTCGCGGGCGGATTGTTTTTCATGTGTAGCGGCTTCATGATTGCCCACAAGGGACATCAAGCTATGTTGAGCGCCGCCGTTTGGCTACCGCTGATCCTCTTTTGTTTTGAGCGTTACGCAAGGCGGCGAATGAGTCATGACTTATGTCTGGCGGCGGTAGCGCTGGCGTTATCGATTCTAGCCGGTTTTCCGCAAGTCACGGTCTACTCGATGCTAGTCGCGGCTCCTTACCTCGTCGTCCGTATGAGTCAATTGCCCGGCAGGTCCGTGCTTCGGAATGCCGCCCGTGCCGTGCCGATGCTGGCCGCGATAACGGTCCTGGGATGTGCATTGTCCTCTCTGCAGATCTTTGCCGTAGCGGAGGCTCTGCCGGAAATGACGCGCGCGACGCTCCCTTACGCGATGTTCAATGAGGACTCACTTCCTATTTACCGTTTTGCCGCCTTTTTCATCCCGAACATCTGGGGCGGACTTTACCGGACTCCTTCCTTCTCGCCCGATATAAACGTAGTTGAGGTCTACCCGTATATGGGGCTGCTGCCTCTCGCCTTGTCGCTGCTCGCCTTCCAGGGCTTGCGGCGAACGCCTCGGGTGGTTTGGTTTTGGTTCGCTACCGCCGTTGTCACGCTAATCCTATCATTTGGTCTGATTCCCATCCAATTCCTCCTATACCGCGTTCCTATATACAACCTATTCCGCGCCCCTTGCCGGCACTTATTAGAGGTCGATTTCTCGATTTGCGTTCTTGCCGCTAGCGGCTGGAACTCGCTCTTTTGCGGTTCCCGCGCCGCGGACGTGGCGCGGCGCGTACCTTGGCGCACCGCCGCCCTTTTTGCGGCGGCCCTGGCCATCAGTTTCAGCTTTGCAGGGCTTTTGAGGCACTTTGCAGTAGTGGCCTCGAGCCCTGAGTTCAGGCGTCGCCACGACCTACACGTCAACCCGATGATGAGTTTCAGCGAAGCGGAACGGATCATTCTGTTCAATCTGCGCATCGGACATCCGACGATTCTCATATCCCATAATTTTTGGAGTAGGAACTCTTGTTCTATTAATACTGTGCGGCGTCCCGAGGCTGCGGCGGATGTGGAGAGTAGCGGCGCTGTTGTTCTTCCTGGGAGACGCATGGAGCGTCTATCATTCAGATCTATGACACTCCCGATACTAGGTCATTATATAATCCGCGAGCTAGACCGGAAATCGCAGGTATCTTGAACCGCGGTTTTGATCGCGCACACTACCGCATCTTTCCTATAGACCCGAAGTTGACTTACTCCTATCCGCTGCTCAACATGATGTATGGCATAAGCGTCATCAACGATTACACTCCGATGTGGCTGAAGCGCTACCAAAGTATCACGGGGTTCCAGTTGAACGGCGCCGCGCCGGTAGAACTGCTTTCGCATCCCGAATTACTATCGTTGATTGGCGCTCAATACCTGTTCGCTCAAAACCCGGTTACCATCGAAGCCGTGCGCGAGGTTGTAAAACCAACGGGCGTTGGCGCCCGATCGCTTCCGCTTGCGCCTTTGACGTGCGCGGCTTTGCAGTGCGTGGGCGCCGCGTTCTCCGGAACGACAATTTCTCTCGTATCTCCCGGTGGCGCGGGAGTGGCGATTGTAAATTTCCCAATCGAACTGCATCCATCCACGAATTATGAAATCAGCTTCGACGTGGACGCGATCAGAAGCCCACCCACTCCGCTTTCTGTCAACCTGTATGCATACAAGCCAGGCAGCATCTACGATAATCCAGGGCAGTACCGTTCTGTCGTGGATATAACGAAGACCCCTATCAGGCACACGTTGTGGATCAATTCGGGTCCAACGGCTCCTCAACACGCGTTTTTGCGTCTGTATACCCAATCCCAAGTTGCCATTGAAATCGGCAATGTCCAGATTGCGGAAGCCACCCGGAGCTTCCCCGCGGTTTATCCCGAAGCGTTCAGGACACGCGGCGGAATTGTAGTTTTCCGGAATCCTCACGCGCTGCCCCGTTTCCGCTTCGCTACTAAAGGGATTCCCGCCCTCACTTTTGAGCGGGCAGAAGGAGTTCTCCTCGACCCGGACTTCGATGGAAGCACGCAAGCGGTCGTCGAGGGCCTCGGCCGGAAGGTCGATTTTTCTTCCGGCCGGATTGTATCGGAAGACATTCACAATAATTTAATGCGCTGGACCGTTGAGACCGGCGCCCGGAGTCTTTTTGTTGTCGCCGACAGTTTGTTCCCAGGTTGGAAGGCGAAAGTTGACGGCCGCCCGGTCGAGATCAGGATGGTCGATGGTTTCCTTCGCGGGGTATTCATCGCAGGCTCCGGCAAGCACTCCGTGGAAATGCGCTTCTGGCCCGCGAGCCTGACGTATGGACTGGCCGTCACCGTTTGCGCCGTCATTGCAGCGCTCCTCATCGCGCTCAAGCACCGGATGCGCGATTAGGCGCCAACAGCGAAATTTTTCATTTTTAGGGGACCGTCCATGTTCCAGCCTGAACCAGGCCCGGCCCGGTCCCGTCCGGGGCCTGGGAGATGACATAAAGCTGCCGTGGACCGGCGAATGTCTTACGAAGCCGCAAATGGAATTGCGCGGTCATTTCGGAGGAGGTTAGGGATGACAACGAGCCACTCCGCAATAACTCGCATTGGCCGTTGGCGGCCGAGCTTGCCGTGCCGAGCGGCTGCGATCCGGAACCGTTGTCGTTGACCAGCAGCGCATCGTCGCTTGCGAAATCCCAGAAAACGTAGCAGGCATTGCCGCCATCTATACGGTCGTTAATTAGCAATCCGATCATGGCCGGCGGCTGGGCGCCTGGTGTTCTCGCGAGCGACACCCGAAACACCTGATCGCGCCCCGACCCGGCCTTTGGCGCGATCGAGAGCGGACCGTAGTCGATGCGCATTAAATTCGCGCTAGCGCCATTCGCGATGCGGCGAGCCATCGCGATGGCCGGTGACTGCGCCGTCACCCACATCGAAAGGCAGACCGCCAGCGCGGCATAGGCGAGAACGCTCGCTACGTTTACCCAGCGCGACTTTCCGCCAACCGCCCTCAACCGTTGGACAGCGATGAATGAGAATGGCAGCAGCGCCCACAGGAGTGGCACGCCGAAGCGGCTTTCCGGGTCGCTAGTACCATAAACAGCGAGATAGGCCCCTACTGAAAAAAGAAACGCAGCTCGCATCGTGATTGCCGGCCCGATCTCACCGGGCTTTCGCGTAGAGAACTCCCTGAACCAGGCGAACAGGCCGAGCAGGCTCAAACCGACGAGAAATTGCAGCGCTATAGCTTCCGGCAGGCGATACCACGGGAGTAGATTCCGTACGTATACAAAAGGAAAATCTTGATCGATGAGATTGAAGACATGCAGGCCGACGGTTGCGGCCCCGCGGACTGGATGCTCCAGATACCAAACGCCCGGATTCGGCGCCGGCAAATGCGTCCCCGCAAACAGAGGATTCGGATAAGTTACACTCACGACCGGAGCGGGAGAAATCCCAGTTGCGTACTTAATGAAAAGAACACCCACAGTTTGCATGCGCCTTTGGAGATCGTCCGCCACCAACGGTGTCCAGCGCCCGTAATAGACAACGTTGTTGCGAAGCTGCGGGAGCATCGGAATGAGAGCAAGCGCCACTGTGACCGGGGCCGTCACGAGCGCCGAGCGCACCCTTTTGCGAAACGTTATCGCGTTGTCGCCGAAGACAAGCTGCAATTGGCCGGCAAACCACGCCGCAAGCATAAATATATTGGCCGGACGCACCATAACGCAAAAACCAACGATCAGACTGCCCCCGCATAAGAATACCCAGTACTTCCAATTCCCGATGTTTTGCCACGTGAACAACCAAAAACTGACGACGACGAGCAATAACGATAGCGAAAGACTATCGGTCAGAGACGTCGGTGCACAGGAAAATAGCCCACACATTCAAATACATTCCGATGTCGACCGCTATCCGGCCAGCGGGATAGGCGGCCATCGCGCGCCACAGCAAAAGCACCGCCAGGATGTACATGGACACTTGCAGTTCGGTAACGATAGCTCGCAGTGGCAGCCTGAAGAACGTCGCAATTGGGTCGACCCAGGAAAGTAGGAGTGGATAACCGTACGTACGAATTGAGGAGAGATCGAAGCGGCTCAAGAGGCCGTGAGCGCCGATGTCTTTCGCGGCCCGAAGGTATCCCGCGGCATCGTACATGAGCGGTTCATGGATATCGCGCGGCAAGGGCGAGGTTGGCAACCACGACAACGAACAGGATCGAACCGCCCATCAATATCTTCGAACGCCCGCCTGTTCGAGAGCGGAGGTCATCAAAGGACGGTTCTTTTGTTGCCGCCGCAACCTTAGCGGCCGAATTGTGCATCGGTATCCTCCATTTTTAGCATTCTTGCCGTGGTCCATACTTTCCATCTGTTGTGACCGCCGGCAAGCGGTCCATATTGTGCCGCCAAAGAGAACACAATACGCCGGGTTGCCGACTTGCGGTCCGCGTTGGTGGGTTATGATATGGTTTCCCGCTGTACATGTCGTCAACCGCCGCTAAACCCATCCGTTCCAACGTCCACCCGCGCCGCCATCGGCTCCTTCGCGCCTCCCTGCCATACGCTGCCACGGCATTGCTGGCATTGCTGTTCTGCGGCTATGAGTTCGATCTCCGGCATCAGGATCTCCGGTACCCCCTCGGCGCTCCAAGTGGAGATTATCTGTTAAGCGCCACCATCGTCAAAGGCGTGATGCAACATGGCTGGTACACGACCAACCCGATGGTCGGCGCGCCCCAGGGCTTGGATTTTCATGACTTTCCCATGTCGGAGGGACTTCATTTCGTGTTCTACCAGATCGCCGGCATTCTGCATCTGCCGGTCGCGCTGGCCATGAATCTTCATTACATCCTGGGCTACATCCTGATTGCGCTGGCATCGCTTTACGTCTTTCGCGCGCTGCGGCTACCGCTCGCGCCATCGATCGCCGCGGGCTTGCTTTTTGCGTTTATGCCGCATCACTGGATGCGGGGACAGGGACACATGATGCTGAGTTCGTATTACATGATCCCGTTCACCGTGCTGGCGATCCTGTGGTTGGCGCGGGGGCGAGGAGTTTGTTGAGCGTTCGACCCGGGACGAGCGGTTCCGCTACCGCTTGACTCGTAAGGGCGTCGCCGCGGCCGTGATTTGCGCGCTCACCGGGTCCGCGGGTATTTACTACGCGGTCTTCGCAATGGCATTCTTTGCGATCATGGCCATCTTCCGTTTCGTGCGCCGCCCGGATGTGGGTCAGGCCCTTACCGGTCTGATGCCCATCGCGTTCATTAGCTCATTTATCATTCTGAACGTTTCTCCGAGCTCGTGTATTGGATGCGGCACGGAACCAACAATGTCGTCGCACTGCGCACTCCCGCGAGAAGCCGATATATATGGCATGAAGATTATTCAGCTTCTCATGCCCATCATCAACCACAGGATTGCGCGGCTGGCGGCTTGGAAAACCGATTATTTGATCACCACGGGTCCATACGTGCCCAATAACGACGTGACCGTGGCTCTCGGCGTAGTGGCCGGCTTCGGGTTTCTGTTCCTGGTGGCCTGGCTGTTTTTTGGCCAGGACGACCGCACCATTGACGGCCAGCTTCTCACTCATTTGAGCTTGCTGAACATGGCGGCGCTTCTCATCGCAACCATCGGTGGATTCGGCTCTCTTTTTGCCCATGATGATTTCGCCGCAGATCCGCGCATATAGCCGGATCAGCATCTATATCGCGTTCTTTTCGTTCTTGGCGGTGCTGATTCTCATCCGGCGCGTGGAGCTCTTGTGGTTTCGCTCGAAGGATCGCGCCAAGCTCCTACATTTCGCCGTTGCCGCGGTCATGTTCGCCGGACTGTGGGACATTACGCCCCCCGTGCTGGCCCTGGAGCCAACCCCGGCGGCCCTGGCGGCGGAGAAAAGCGATCGCAATTTTATCCAGTCCATTGAAGCCGCGGTTCCGAGCGGCTCGATGATCTACCAGTTGCCCTATCATCCGTTCCCGGAATACGGCCCTATCAATAAGATGCAGGATTACGATCCGTTGCGCGGTTACTTGTATTCGGACCATCTGAGGTGGAGCTACGGCGCCATGAGAGGCCGTCCGGCGGACGAGTGGCAGAAGCATGTAGCGTCCCTGCCGCTTTCCCAAATGTTGCCCACTGTCGCGGAAGCCGGATTCCAAGGCATCTACATCGATTGCGATGGATATGCGGACGGCGCGGAGAACCTGGTAAGCCGGCTCGGCGCGTTGCTCGCGGAAAGCGCTGTCCGAAGCGCCAATCGGCGCTTCGTCTTCTTCCCGATCGTGAAATATTCCACCGGCCTGAAGCGCGTTGACAGCGCCGCTTGGGCTCGTACCCGGGAACGGGTTCTGCAACTTCCTGTAAGCATCTCTTGGAAAGGCTGTTCTCCGCCAGAAGATGGCGGGAAGCATATCTGGTGCCCGTACGATGCGGAAATGCAACTCGAAAACGAAGGCGGGGGCGACCGCTGGATTCACGTACAGGCAACCTTCCAGTCCGCCACCGGCAACCCGGCCACCCTCACCTTCGGCGCGCCGGTTTCACGGACGATCGAGATCGCTGGGGGATGGCAGCCGTCCTCGCTGGACGTGGTCGTCCCGCCGGGCACGCTTCGCGTCAAGGTACACTCCGACGCGAAACGTCTGGTCCTCCCCACCGATCCGCGCCTGCTGGTATTCAACATTTTGAATCCGGAGGTCACCAGCGACAGCCCGTTCGCAAACGCCCCGCCGCCGATTGGCGTGGCGTTTACCGGGTGTACTCCTCCCACGGGCGGCAAGAACTTCTGGTGTCCTTTTGACGGCGCGCTCGCATTAACAAATAGCGGTAGCGAGCCGCGCTCTCTCCGCGTTTCGGCAAGAATCCAGACGGGCGCAAGTGCACCAGCTATCCTCACGATGGGAGGCTTGCTTACCAAGACCGTGCCCATCGGCCCCGGCGGCGTTCCTTTTACCGCCGACATCACGCTGCCACCGGGAAAGAGCACAATAACCTTACACTGTGACGGAAAGCGTTATATCGTTCCAACCGACGCGCGAGTGCTGGTCTTCTCCATAACCGGTCTTGACGTGAGCGATGAATAGTATCGCCCCCGTACGAAGCGGCACTGCCGGGAATCGCATTACCGGCATTTTCCCCGGCTCCTTCGATCCCATCACAAACGGGCATCTGGACCTGATCGAGCGCAGTGTCCGCCTGGTGGACCGGCTCGTGGTGGCCATTCTGCGCAATGAGCAGAAACAGGCCTTGTTCACGGTTGAGGAGCGCATCGACATGGCGCACGAGGTGGTGGGCCGGATCGCGAATGTCGAGGTCGTGGCCTTCGACGGCCTGCTGGTCGACTTCGCGGCGCGTTGCGGGGCCACCGTGATTGTGCGCGGGATCCGCGCGGTCTCCGATTACGAATACGAGCTGCAGATGGCCTTGATGAACCGCAGGTTGAACGCGGAGATCGAGACCGTGTTCCTCCCCTCCGGGGAAGCGTACTCGTTCGTCAGCTCGCGGCTGGTGAAAGAGGTGATCCGGCTGGGCGGCAACATCTCGGGTCTCGTGCCGCGCCCCGTTGAAGGTAGACTAAGAAAAATACTCCTAGGAGAAGAACAATAGAAGTGCAGCACGCAACTCTTGAACTTTCAGATCGCATTTCTCTCATCAGCGAATCCTCGACGATGAAGGTTGCCGCGGATGCAGACCGTCTGCGGCGCGAAGGGATTGACGTCGTGGATTTCGGCGCCGGCGAGCCCGATTTTCCTACTCCGGACAATGTCAAACGGGCCGGGATCGCGGCGATCGAAGCCAACTTCACCAAGTACACGGCGACGGGCGGCACAGTGGAGCTCAAGACCGCGATCTGCGAGCGGCATCGCGGCGATTATGGAAGCAATTATTCGCCCGCCGAATGCATTGTCACGGTGGGCGGCAAACACGCCATTTTCAATCTCACACAGGCCCTGCTGAACCCCGGCGACGAAGTTCTGATCCCGGTTCCCTACTGGGTTACCTATAAGGACGTGGTGAATTACGCGGGCGCCAAATGCGTTTTTGCGCCAACGGACGAAGCGAACGGCTTCACTTTTACGGCGAAAACCATTGAACCCTACATCACCGCGAAAACAAAGCTGCTGATCATCAATTCTCCATCGAACCCCAGCGGCGGCGTCTTGAGCCGCGAGGAATTCGAGCGCATCCATCACCTGGCTTCGCGGCGCGGGATCTGGCTGCTGACGGACGAATGCTACTGCCGCTTCCTGTATGAGGGCGAGCCGTTCTCTATTGCCGCGCTTCCGGGCGCCAAGGAAAATGTCGTGGTGGCGGGATCGCTTTCGAAAACTTACGCCATGACGGGTTGGCGCATCGGGTTTGCGCTGG
Source organism: Bryobacterales bacterium (assembly GCA_963838885.1). Taxonomy (GTDB): domain Bacteria; phylum Acidobacteriota; class Terriglobia; order Bryobacterales; family Bryobacteraceae; genus JAICMB01. The sequence continues at coordinate 224,922 of CAWITB010000015.1, forward strand.
CTCCGCAGACGGTCGTCGCCGCCATGATGAAGTTGCAAAGCCATTGCACGTCGAATCCAACTTCTATCGCGCAAAAGGCCGGAACGGAAGCTCTGCGCGGTCCGCAGGAATCCGTCGCGGCGATGCTGGCCGAATATCGCAAGCGGCGGGATTATGTGGTCACGCGGCTGCGGGCCATTCCTGGAGTGAAGATTGCGGAGCCGAAGGGCGCATTCTACGCTTATCCCAATGTTTCGGTTGCATTCGGGCGGGGGATTTCCTCAGCCATGCGGTTCGCCGAGAAGCTTCTGGCGGAAGCTCACGTGGCCGTCGTGCCCGGGGAAGCGTTCGGAACCAATGAGCACGTGCGCTTGTCGTATGCGACCTCGATGGGCGAGCTGGCGCGCGGCCTGGATCGCATCGAGAAGTTCATTGGCGAGCAGTGACGCACGGCCGTCGCGGCTATCGCGCAAGCTGGTCGAGCGGCCCTGGGGCGGCGAAATCTGGTTCACGGCCGAACCGGAGCTGCCTTTACTCATAAAATTCATTTACACGCGCGAGGCGCTCTCGTTTCAGGTGCATCCCGGAGACGACTACGCCGCCCGCCATCATGATGGATCGCGCGGCAAGACGGAGATGTGGTACATCGTGAACGCCGCGCCGGATGCGCGGATTGCGCTCGGACTGCGCGAGGCTATCGCGCCCGGGCGCTTGCGGGAAGCCGCGCAATCGGGAGAGATTCAGGAGCTTGTCAATTGGGTAACGCCGCGGCCGGGGGACGCCTTTTTTACGCCGGCCGGCACGGTGCACGCCATTGGCGGGGGCATCGAGCTGTGGGAAGTGCAGGAGAATTCCGATATCACGTACCGGCTGTTTGACTACGGGCGCGGACGGGAGTTGCACCTCGATCATGCCATGAACGTAATGAACCGGAAGCCAACGGAGGCGCGGCCGGCACCGCTGCCGCTGCGTTGCGACTGGTTTTGCGCGGAGCGCCTGAGCCGTGAGGGAACTTTCGAGATCGATCGATCTCCCGAGCGGTTCCAATTGCTGATTTTCGTCCAGGGTTCGGGCGAAATCGCAGGCCAGACTTTTTGAAGCGGGCGAAGTATGGATGATTCCGCCCGGTATGGCGCCGTTCGAGGTGCGCTGCGATAACACCACCGAAGTGTTGCGGTGCCGCGAGCCGTAGCGGTTTTGGCCGATCGAGCCGGACAGCAGTGAACGTGGTGGGCCCTGTAGGATTTGAACCTACGACCAACGGATTATGAGTCCGCTGCTCTAACCGCTGAGCTAAGGGCCCAATACTCATTATTCATCGGATGCCGCAGTGAATGTACCACGACATTCCCACGAAAACCGCTCGCCTCAGAGGACACGCTTACATGAAGAAACGGATCTTCAGCAGATCCTTGAAGGACTTCAGTCCCTGCGCCATGCTCACCTTCGTCCCTTCGACGTTGGCCCAATGGACCGGTACTTCGATGGCGCGCAAGGAAGCTTTCCTGGCCAGGTATAAATCTTCGACGTCGAAGCTGAAGCCATCGAGCTTCTGGCGCGAGAACACCGTTCGCGAGGCCGCTTGGCGGTACAGTTTGAAGCCGCACTGGGTATCTTTGAACGGGAGCCCGGTAATTTTCCGCATCGTGAAATTAAACGCTCTGCCGGACCATTCCCGAAAGCTCGACTGATGGACGCTCACCAACGATCTGTCGACCGCGCGCGATCCGATCGCGATGTCCGCATTCGCTTTCACGGCGGCGCAGTAGAGCTTGTCCACCTCTTCGATGGGGGTGGACAGATCGGCGTCCGTATACAACACCCAATCTCCCGCGGCATGGAGCATTCCATTGCGGACCGCGTAGCCTTTGCCGCGATTGCCGGGGTTCTGGAGCAGCCGCACGCGGGAATTGTTGCGCGCCACTTCAGCCGTACGGTCGCGCGACCCGTCATCGACCACGATCACCTCCTCGAAAGACAAAGCCCGTCCGCCGAGCCACTGCAGCACTCTGCCCAGCGTGGCCGGCAGCCTCTCCTCCTCGTTATAGGCGGGGATCACGATCGATAAGGAGCGCAACGGCTCGGGGGCGGGGGACGCCGGCATCGTCGCCGTCAGAAAATGCGCTCCTGGCGCTTCAGGGTCCCAAATGTGCCGATATTCGAGATCGCAAAGGCGACTCGAAATTGCGTATCGTCGCGGGGTCCGAAATTAAAGCGGCGGTACTGCACGCTAATCCCGCAGCAATCCGTGTTGTAGGTGACCTGCATGGTCGCAAATTGCAAAAGATGCTGCCTGTAATCGTAATAAAGGCTGACGCCGGCGCTCCAGCCGCGCCGGTTGGGGTCTCCCCAGCCGAAAGTACCGCGAAATTGATCGGAAGGGGGCGTGAGAATCGGATTGGTGTTTACCACCGTTTGTCCGGCCGAAATAAAATATTTCGAGAAGCGCGTGTCCACGCTGATTCCACTGTAGGTGATTCTGCCATAAAGCGGGTCGTAATCGGTGCGCCACTCGATGCCGACCTTCTGCTGGTAGCGCAGCGTAGAGGCGATGGGCGAATAGTTTCGCGGTCCATCAAGGAACGCAAAGCCGGTAAGCTCGGCTTCGCTTTCGATGACGTTTCTCTGTCCTGCCAGTACCGCCCCGCCGAATGTGGGATCGAAATAACGGTTCTGGGCGACCTCCCAGCTGAAGACCTCGTTGACGTTGCCGTCTTTGTTCTTCACGTAAAGGCGGTTTGTGAGTGAAAGCTGTAATTCATTGGTGTCGGACATGAGGTCGAGATCGTCGAATCGGACGATATCGTTGAAATTGTCGATGCCGCCGACGTATTTATATTTAGCCCGCGCCTCGATGACGTGTTTTACTTTGTCATTGCCCAGCCATTTCGGAGCCTTGTAAACGCGCGCCAGCGGAGGCGGCACGATCTCAAGATCCACCTCCCGCGCATTGCGCACCAAGGCGGCGCCGGTGACGTGCGACTCGCCTGCCCCGTTGGGTTGAGCCGGAACGTATTGAATCGAAGCGCCGTACTCGGTTTCGCGCACCGACGCGGTGGGGCTTATGTTGAACCCAAGCCAATGAAACGCCGTCGAGAGGTGCGGGTAAACATCCAGCCGGTCCACGATGCGGCCGGTTTGAAGACTCAACAGCTCGGGGTTCGAAGGTGACGTAGGCTCGGCCGGCTCGTCGCGGTCCAATATTCCGGCGCTCGAATCGAGAGAGAAGTAGAGCGGGAACTTAATATGCGGTAGGACATGCTCGCGGCTGAGAAACTCGAAATCCGGCAGCTTGCGGATCACGATCTGATCGTGGGGAGCGAGGGTGTCGAGAAAATCCTCATCACGATCGAGTACTACGTTAATGCCGTAGGTGGACCAATGTTTATACAAGTCCCCGATGGAGTGCGATTCGGTCGACACCGCGTCGTGAAACGAATCGCTGAACACCTGCCGGAACAGAAAGGAGTTGGTATAGTTCACCTGCCCGCGGAAATACCATCCGTCGCCCAAGTCGGAGCGCCCATCGCCGGTGATATTAAAACCGCTCGCCTTTTGGATGATGACCCCGTTTTGTTTCAGGCCGGAGTCCTGGACGCCGTAGAACCCAATCCCAAAATCAGTTCCGGGCGCGACCTTGCCGCGAAACCCAACATCGTGCGCAAAGCCCCGCTGCGAATACCATTGCAGGCGGTAGCTGAGGTCGTAACTGCGGTTTATCGCCCAATAGTATCCCGCGCCGAACATGTAGCCGCGGATGGAGCTGTGCCCGATGTTCGGCGTCAGGAATCCGCTCTTGCGAGGCAGCTTTTTAAGCGATTTATAGAATGCCGGAAGGTAAAACAACGGCATCCCTCGAATGCGGAATATGGCTTTATAGGCCAGGGCGCGGTCGTTTGGAATGATGTCGAACTTGGGGCCGCTGAGGGTCCACCAGGGCTTGGGAACCTTGCAATCGGTGATGAAGCCGTCGTGGAGAATGTAGCGGTCCTCGATACGCTCGGCCCACAGCCCCTCGAAATAAAAAGGATTCGACGTCGTCAGAATGCCCGGGCGCGATTGCACTTTGCTGGGCGAGGCGGCTCGCAATGAATAGAACCTGCCGGTCTCGTCGTTGATGTTGTATTCGGCGTGATCGCAATCGACCACGTCTCCATTCACGTAATGCTCGAAATGGACGTGTCCACGCGCATAAGCGTCCTTGGTGTCGTCATTGAGGTCGACCTCATCGGCGGTGAGCAGCGCATCGTTGGTTTCGATGCGAACGGACCCGCGCAGGTGCCGCCAGGAGCCTTCCACCTGCTCGCTAACGGCGTTGACATCGACCCACTCCGCCTCCGGCGCTCCCGGATGTGGAGCTCGCGTCTTCAACTGCTGCGCCTGTCCAGGCAGCGCCAGGGCGGCGAACAATGCGAGCGCCGGGAAGGGCCAGCGACGGCTCGCGGCGGCGTTGGGCGCTCGATGAGGTCCGCAATAAAGTTCGTGACATTTCGCGCCGATTATGTTACGAAGGAAGATAAGACTCCGTAACGGCGGTGCGTCCCTGGAAACACTGGGGAACCTCAACCGAAAACCGTAGCACGGAATCGGGGCAGCCGCAATTGACGGGAGAACGCGGCTTAGATATGACTTGCAGCTATTGCCGTGCATTGAACTCGGAGGAAGATCACCGCTGCCGCCGATGCGGCCGCCGTTTGGACGCGGCGCCGCCGCAATATGTTCCGGCGCTCTACGGTACGGCGGCAACCGCTCGCCCTTTACGTCCGATCGAGGCGGCGCGCGGAGTTGTTGCAACGCCGGAGCCAGTGGCGGCGCAGCAAGATCGCCCTCCTATTTCCACGGCCGCGCCGCCGCGCCGTGCAGCCTATCAGCGCACGCTGTTCAGCTCGCGCGAGCTGAGCGTCGTGACTCCGTTCGAAGCGCTCCCGGCAACCCCGGCGGGGCGTGATGCTGCGCCCGCGGGCCCACAGAAGCGGCGTCCCCGGAGGTCGCGTCCCGGGCAGCAGGCACTCGACTTTTCCGCTTGCCCGCCCAGCGCCGCGGAGAGCTTTGACCGCACCGTCGAACCAGTCATCTTTTGCAACGCGCGCGTAGCCGGACCGGCGCACCGCCTGTTGGCCGCGGCAGTCGATGGCAGCGTCATCGTAATCGCGTTGGGGGCGTTCCTCGGCGTGTTTCACCTCTTCGGCGGCGAAGTCTTGCTCACCAGCCGGACCGTACCGCTGTTTGGCGCGATCGCGGCCGTCTTTTGCCTGCTATACAAAATACTCTGGTTTCTGGCCGACGGAGACAGTCCCGGTATGCGCTGCGCGCGCCTGCGGCTGATCAACTTCGATGGCCGTAGACCCGACCGCGAGCAGAGGCTCTACCGCATCGCCTCGGCATGCATCAGCTCCATGGCCGCGGGACTCGGCATGCTGTGGGCTTTAGTCGACGAAGAGTCGCTCACGTGGCACGACCATATTTCGAAGACCTTCCCGACCCCCTACTAGTGTGACGTCCCGGTTTACCTTCGACAACCGCTCCCATAAGAAACCGGCATCGGCGAAAATCCCCTGCTTGAAACACGGGCGCCCGCCGGATATCGCTGCCTCGCGGTCGCGCCTCGGTTCCGAAGCTCGCGCTTGCGACGCGCCGTACGCCAATGCCGGCCATGCCGCCTGGAATTAGCCCCGCCATTTGTCTGGTAAGCGGGGGGCTCGACTCCGCCACCTGTCTCGCTTATGCCCGCCGCGAGGGTTACGTTTGCTACGCTCTGTCGTTCGACTACGGCCAGCGGCACCGCGTGGAGTTGGACGCCGCGCGGCGGATCGCCACAGCGCTCGGCGCGGCCGAGCACCGCATCGTCTCCCTCGATCTGCGCGTTTTTGGAGGCTCGGCCCTGACCGGCGGCATGGATGTGCCTAAAGGTAAAGCGCCGGCCGGCGAGATTCCCATCACGTATGTCCCGGCGCGCAACACTATCTTTCTGGCCTGCGCTCTGGCGTGGGCCGAGGTGGCCTGCGCCACGGATATTTTCATCGGCGTCAACGCCGTCGATTATTCCGGCTACCCGGATTGCCGCCCGGAATTCATAGAGGCTTTCGAGCGCCTCGCCAACCTGGCTACGAAAGCGGGGGTGGAAGGCCGCGTCAAGTTTCACGTTCACACACCGCTCCTGCGCCTCTCGAAACGTGAAATCATAGGACTGGCGCGGGAGCTGGGAGTCGATCTGTCGCTCACCCATAGCTGTTACGACCCGGACACGAGCGGACGGCCCTGCGGACAGTGCGATTCCTGCCTGCTGCGGTTGCAGGGCTTCGCCGAGGCGGGCCTCGTGGATCCGCTCGATTATGTTGCCGATCAAGGTCGCTGAAGTTTTTTATTCCATTCAGGGTGAAGGTACGCTGGCGGGCGTACCCTCGGTCTTCGTGCGCCTGAGCGGCTGCAACCTGCGCTGCGACTGGTGCGACACGCCTTATGCCTCCTGGAAGCCGGAAGGCGAGGATCGGTATATGGGATCCATTCTGGCCGACGTGCGCCGCCATTGGGCGCATCACGTGGTGCTCACCGGCGGCGAACCCATGATTCATGTGGGCGTGGTGGAGCTGACTCAGAAACTCAAGGAATTGGAGCAGCACATCACGATCGAGACCGCCGGAACGGCATTCGAGCCGGTGACGTGCGATTTAATGAGCATCAGCCCCAAGCTGGCGAATTCGACTCCCACGCGCCGCGAAGGCGGCCGCTGGGCGGCGCAGCACGATCGCCTGCGCTACCAGCCCGAGATCCTCAAGCAGTTGATGGCGGAATACGCGTATCAACTTAAGTTCGTGGTCCGCGACCGTAAGGACATGCCCGAGGTCAACCGCATTATCAAGGAGACCGGAGCCGACCGGGAGCGCGTGTTGTTGATGGCGGAAGGCGTGGACGCGGGCACGCTGTTCGAGCGGGGGCAATGGATCGTCGAAGCGTGCAAGGAGTTCGGGTTCCGGTTCAGTCCGCGGCTCCACATCGATATCTGGGGCAACGAGCGGGGCCGCTGAGCGGCGCGCTCTTTAGTCCGCGATCGCGGCGGGACAAGCGATTTCAAATCCGCGGTTACGCCCCGCGCCAACGACGCTACCGCGATATTTCACGATTCCGTTCACGCTGAGATTGAGGCTGCGGCTCACGGGATAGTCGAAGGTCAGCACGTCGCCGACGCTGAGGTCGAGAAGATCTTCGACGCGCAAGGACGGCCCGTCGAGGCGCGAATCGATGGCAACGGCGGCGGACTTGATCAGCTCCAGAATGCGGGCCTGCTCGCCTTCGGTCGATTCTGTCTTGCGCAAAGACCATTGCTGGTCGAATTTGTGACGCAGCATCTTCACCATGATGGAGGGGATGCCAATGTTCATCATCCCGGCGTTGTCGCCGATGCGGACTTCCATGCTGACGGCCACCACCGCCTCATTCGGCGCCAGGATCTGCATTAATTGCGGATCGGTCTCGTGGCTCGCGATGCTGAACTCCACGTCGGTGACGGTGTGCCAGGCTATTTTCAGGTCGTGAAGGATGATGCGGAACAGCCCGTCCAAAATGGACTGCTCGATTTCCGTGAGCTCGCGGTTCATTTTGGTGAGATATTTCGCGCTGCCTCCGAGCAGCATCTCGAGAATCGGGAATACCAGCGAGGGGTTGATCTCGAAGACCGCGTTTCCTTCTCCGGGCCGCATGTTGAGCGATGCCAGGCAGGTCGGAGATGGCAGACATTGCGAGAATTCCATGAACGACAACTGCTCCACCGAGATCAGGTTGACCGCTACGTAGGCGCGTAGATAGGCCGACATACTCGAAGCGAGGCTGCGCGCGAAATTCTCGTGCAGCAGGTGGATGGCGCGAAGCTGCTCCTTGGCGATGCGGTCGGGACGGCGGAAATCGTACGGCTGCGCGCGGCGGGCGAAATCTTCCTCTTCCGGAACATCGCGAACGTTGCGGAATACGCTGTCTATTTCCTGCTGCGTGAGGACCCGGTCGGCGCTCATAAGCGTTTATCGGCGGCCCGGCGGGTTTTGTTTACCCCGGCGGGTTTTGTTTACTTGGAATGGGGCTAGAATCGAGAGCAGGTGCATCGGTTTCATGTCCACAATTTCGGCTGCCGCGCCTCGCAGGCCGATGGCGCGGCAATCGAGGGAGCGCTGCTCGCGAGCGGCCTGAGCTCCTGCGCGGCGCGGTCCGAAGCGGATTTAGTCGTACTGAACACCTGCACTGTGACCTCTGCCGCCGACGAAGACGTCCGCCATACCATTCACCGCGTGCATCGCGAGAATCCCGGGGCGCGCATTCTGGTGACCGGGTGCTATGCTCAGCGCGCGCCTCAGGAACTGGCGGCCATGCCCGGCGTGAGCTGGGTGGTGGGCAATTCCCACAAAACCGAGATCGCCGCCCTGGTGGCGGATGCGGACCCACATGAGCCGTATCACGGCGAGGTTCGCGTCGGCGATATTTTCGCTCAACAGAGTTTTTTGTCCGCTCCGGTCGAGGATGCCGCGGGCGAGCGCACGCGACCCAACCTCAAAATTCAGGACGGCTGCGGCAATCGCTGTTCGTTCTGCGTTATCCCGTTTGTTCGTGGGCGCAGCCGCAGCGCGCCGGCGGAACAGGTCATCGAGCAAGTGCGCGCGCTGGCCTCGCGCTATTCGGAAATTGTTCTGAGCGGCATCAATCTCGGACGCTGGGGCCGCGAAGCGGGGAGCGCCACGCGATTGGCGGGGCTGCTGCGGCGCATCCTGGCCGAAACGGAGGCGCGCCGCATCCGGCTCAGCTCCGTGGAGCCGATGGATTTCAGCGACGATCTGCTGGCGCTGATGGCTGGTTCTCCGCGCATAGCCAAACACGTCCATGCGCCGTTGCAGTCCGGCTGCGACGCGGTGTTGCGCCGCATGCGGCGCAAGTACCGGCCGCGCCATTACGCGGAGCGTATCGAAAAGGCGCGCGCCTGGATGCGCGACGCGGCCATCGGGGCCGATGTGATGGCCGGATTCCCGGGCGAGAGCGACGCCGAGTTTGAAGAAAGCCGCCGCTTCATAGCAAGTCTGCCATTCACGTATCTGCACGTTTTCACGTATTCGGAACGGCCGGGCACCCCCGCCGCGGCAAGCCCGGCGCAAGTGCCGATGCCCGTCCGCAAGGAGCGCAACCGCGTGCTGCGCGATCTGGCCGCGCAAAAAAACGCGGAGTTTCGGCGCGGCATGGTGGGGAAAACGCTTTCGGCCGTGACGCTCGACCGCGGCGCCCTCAGCGAAAACTTTCTGCGCATCGACCTCGCTACGGAGCGCCCTCCCAACCAGTTGATCGATGTCCGAATCGGCGGCCTGACGCCCAACGGCGTTCGCGAGTTCAACGCCTTCGAGGTTCTTTAAAGAATCGAGATCGTTTGATGGGGCCGTCATCGCGGGCGGTCCTTGCCTTCGCGGCCGAGCTTCGCTAAATAGAGCTCCGCGGCGAGCTGTTCCTGGTCTTTGTCCCGCTCCACCGTCCAGGACGTCAGCGCCTTGGCCCGCAACCGCTCGAGCAACTCGAAGCGGCGATGCGCTTCGATGACGCGCTGCCGCTGTTCTTCCACGCGGGCTCGCGCTTCGCGGCGCTTTGCCTCGAGGCGGCGCGACTGACGCACGGCGTATTCCCGGAATTTTTCAAGCGCCGCAAGGTCCTCGGAGGGGACGGCGGTCTGCGTCAGCACATTGCGGCGGCAACGGTCCACTTCGGAGGCTAGCTCGCGCTGCTCGCTCTCGATGGCGCGCAAGTCGTCACAGAGCGGGCGCAGGCGCATTTCCTGCAGCTCCGACTCCTCCTGGCGCCATTTGCGGACGCGCTCCAAAGGGAACTGGAAGCGTTTCATCCCGCCTGCAGCGCCAATTCCTGCATCTTGGCCAGCGTTTCCTCGAAGCGCGCCTTCACCGCCGCATCCTGCTTCAGGAAATCGAGCACCTGGCCGCGCGAGCGAATCGCGGCATCGAGCTTGGGATTGGACCCGCCCACATAGGCGCCGAGATTGATGAGGTCTTCCGACCTGTCGTAGGTAGCCATCGCTTCGCGAATCTTTTGCGCGGCGCTCTTCTGCTCCGGGGTGGCCAGGCGCGATGCCAGACGGCTTACCGATTGGAGGATGTCGATGGCCGGGTAGTGACCCTCGGCTCCCAATTGGCGGGACAGAATAATGTGACCGTCCAGGATCGAGCGCACGGCGTCGCAGATGGGCTCGTTGAAGTCGTCGCCTTCGACCAGGACCGTGAAAAAGCCGGTGATGGAGCCCCGCGCGAATCGTCCGGCGCGCTCGAAGATGCGCGGTAGCAGGTTAAACACCGAGGGCGTGTATCCTTTTTGGCTGGGCGGCTCGCCGGCCGCGAGTCCGATCTCGCGCTGCGCCATGGCGAGACGAGTTACCGAATCCATCACCAGCAGCACGCTTGCGCCCTGGTCGCGAAAGTATTCGGAAACGGCCAGCGCGACGAAGGCGGCGCGCAGGCGCAGCGGGGCGGGGTGATCCGAGGTCGCGACCACCACGACGGCGCGCTTGAGGCCGTCGCGGCCAAGCTCGTTTTCGATGAAATCGCGCACCTCGCGATTGCGCTCTCCCACCAAAGCGATGACGGTTACGTCCGCCGAGCTGTGGCGCGACATGGCTCCGAGCAGGGTGCTCTTACCTACGCCGCTGCCGCCGAAAATCCCGATTCTTTGACCTTTTCCGCAAGTCAAGAGACTGTCGATGGCGCGTATTCCGGTAACGAGCGGCTCCCCAATCGGCTCGCGCTGCATCGCTCCGGGCGGGGCACAAAATAGCGGGTAGGCGTCCTTCGCGCCCAGGGCCCCCAGTCCGTCCATGGGCTTCCCAAATCCATCGAGAACGCGGCCGAGGAGCTGCGGCCCCACTTCCATGAGCGCGTCCTCCTGGCGGGCCATGATGGCATCCCCAAGTTGCAGCCCGGCGGTCTCTTCGAGCGGCATGGAGAGCACGCGGCCGTTACGAAACCCGATCACCTGCGTGCGTATTCCGCGGCCCGAAGCGGTCTGGATCTCGCAGAAATCGCCGATGGCGGCGGCGGGGCCGCTCGATTCCACGATCAACCCGATCAATTCGGTGACCGAGCCGGTCCAGCGCCGGGCGTCCATGCGGTCGAGCTTCGAGTGGTAAGGCGCCAGGTTCATGACGTGCGCACGACGCTCCGGCCGGAGGCAGTCTGGATCTCGTGGAAATGACCGATCCCGGCGGCAGTACCCGAGCTTCGGGCGTCCAAGCGGTCGAGCTTCGAACGGCAGGGAGCTAAATTCATGACGCGCGTCCGATCACGTCCGCGAATCCCCGCTCGATCTCGTTCAACTGCGTTTCGACTGATGCGTCGAACGATCCGTGAGCTGTGTCGAATATCGCCGACCCGCGCGCGAGGGTCGTGTCCGGGAAGATCTCGATTTTGCGTGAGGAGCCGATCTGCTGCATAAAGCGCTCCATGGCGGCAGCGTCGTGGGCGTTGACGCGAAGACGATGGACCTCGCGGCCGTCGAGCTTGTCGAGAGCGGAGCGCAGCAGCCCGCCGAGAGCGTCCGGGTCGGTCGCCAGCTCGCGATGCAGAACGCGCCGGGCGATCGCGATGGCGAGGTTCACCACCTCGGACTCCGCCTCGCGCCGCAGCCGGGGCTTGATGCCGGCGATTTCCTGGACGGTCCGCGCCAAGCCTTCGAGCGCCGCCTCAAGCTGTGCCGCGGCCTGCTGGCGTTCCGTCGCGGCGCCGACTTCAACCCCGCGCCGGAACGCGGCTTGGTCGCGTTCGGCGGCCTCTTTGTCCTGCTCGCGACTCCGCGCCTGGACATCCGGAATTATACCGGCGCCGCGTGCATTCGCCGCGGCGCCCGCGGCGGAATAGGCAGCCTGCGGTCCATTCTTCGAACCCGGTTCCCAGGGCACGGCCGAACTCGCGACCGTCCCGCCTTTATGCAGCTTTGAAGGCATAATCGCGCTTAGACGACGTACTGCTCGCCCACTGTTCCTTTCAGGCTGATCACGCCTTCCACTTCCAGTTGGCGAACCACCGCGATGATCTGTTGCTGCGCCGCCTCGACCTCCTTGATCTTAATGGGGCCGAGCGCATCCATGTCCTCGCGCAGCATCTCCGCGCCGCGCTGCGACATTTGGTCGAGGAAGTGCGTCTTGAGTTGATCGCTGGTGCCTTTTAGCGCGATGGTCAGAATCTTGCGGTCGATCTTGGCGAGCACTTCTTTGACCGCCTCGGCGCCGAGCAGCAGCAGGTCCTCGAAAACGAACATTAGGTGCCGAATCGTCTCGACCAGCCCGGGGTGGCTCTGCTCCATGCTCTCGAGCACTTCCTTGCTTGTGCTGGAATCGAGGCGATTGAACATTTCGGATACCGCGCGTACGCCGCCATACGACTCGCGGCTGAACTCCCCAAGCGCCTTCAACCGCTGGCCAATGATGGCCGCGATCTTGGAGATGATTTCGGGGGAGATCTGGTCGAGGTTGGCCATGCGCAGGGCCACGTCGGAGCGCATCTCGGGGGGAAGGGAAATGAGCAGGCCGGCCGCTTGCGAGGGATTCAAATGCGACAACACCAGCGCGATGGTCTGAGGATGTTCGTTGTGGATGAACTTAGCCACCTGTTGAGGATCGGCCTTCTGCAGAGCGTCGAAGCTGGCCATTTCCGAGCCCAGGGTCTTGACCAGGCGGTCCATCATTTTTCTGGCCTGTTCCGGGCCAAAGGCGCTCATCAGAATTTTGCGCGCATAATCGATACCGCCCTTCAGCACGTAATCGTGCGCGACGGTCATCTGGTAGAACTCCTCGAGCAGGGTTTCGGCCTGCTCGCTGGTGATGGAGCTGAGCCGCGCTACCTCGCGGCCGATGGACTGCACCTCGTCCTCGTCCATCTGTTTGAGGATCTCGGCGCTGGTCTGCTCGCCGAGCGTGACCAGCAGGATCGCCGCCTTGCGAATACCCGGTATATGGACCGGCGCTTCTATGTTCTGAATCAATTTACCGGTCCGCCTCGTTGATCCAGTTGCGGAGCACGCTTACCATGCTGGTGGCATCTTTCTTTGCCTCCTCGGCGATATGCTTGGCGAGTACTTCCGATTTCTTGGTGGTCGCCTGGGGCAGTTTGAGCGCGCGTATCGCTTCTATTTCCTGCCGCCGGCTGGATTCGATCTGTTCCGCCAGTTGCGCCCCCATCTGGTCGCCGGCCTTCTGAACGCCCTCGACGCCCGCCCGCGGAGTACCCGCGCCGAGCTGGGGCGCCATCTCGGCCCTCCGTTTCTTACCTCGGCGGAAGAGCAAGAATGCCGCGGCCGCCACGGCCAGCATGATCACCGCGCCGGCCGCAGCTCCGATAAGGGCCAGGCGGTTGCCCATTAAGTTCTTGAGCCAGGGCGGCGTGTTGCCCGCGGGCGGCGGCGGAGCTTGCACCAGAGGCTCCGGAGATAAAGTGGCTTCGAACGGGAGCGTTTCAATGACTAATTGATCGCCGCGCTCGGGGGACAATCCCACGACTCCCGCCACCAGGTCTCGAATGGTTTTCATTTTTGCGGGCGAAGGCGGCTCCACGATGCGCTTCATTTTCGGCCCGCTGCCTTCCCACCGGACGGCGTGATCGACCAGGATCGAAACCGACATGCGCTTCAAGTTGCCCTGCGGAAGCTTCACATGGCGAACGGTGCGGCTCGACTGGTAGGAGATATTCTCGGTGCGGCGAGTGACGCCCCCCGTTCCGCTAACTGGCCGCGGCGCCGGTTTGGGAAGATTCGATTGCGTCCCCGGAACGCCGCTAGAAGCCGTGGATGCCGCGATATCTTCGGTTCGTTGCGACGTCACCATGACGGACTTCGATGGATCGAAAGTTTCGTCGCTCTGCTCGCCGCTGGTAAAATCGCATTCCACCGAGACTCCCGCGCGGAACTTATCCGCGCCCAGCAGCGGCTCTAAGGTTGTGTCGATTTTGGTCAAAAGATCCCGCTCGATTTGCTGCCGGTATTCGAGCGCGCCCTGGGAAGGCTCCACATCGTCGGGCGAGGCGGGGCGTCGCGGGCGGCTCAACAGACTGCCCCGCATGTCCACTACCGACACCGCATCGGCCTGCAGCCCCTCCACCGCACTGGCCGTTAGTTGACAGATGGCCGTGACGTTTTGCGGCGAGAGCGCCGCGCCCGGACGCAGCTTTACCAGGACGCTGGCCTTGGCCGGCTGCCGCGACTCGAGGAAAATCGATTCCTTGGGGAACGTAATGTGCACGCGCGCCTGTTCCACCTCCGCCAGAGCCATGACGGAGCGTTCCAGTTCGCCTTCGAGGGCACGATGATAGTTGACCTGCTCCGCGAAATCGCTGGCGCCGAAATTGGCCTTGTCGAACAGTTCATACCCGATGCGTCCGCTACGGGGCACGCCCGCGGCGGCGAGCTGCAGCCGCAACTCGGCAACCTTGCTGGAGGGAACCAGCACGGACGACCCGCCGTCGGCGAGGCGAAACTCGGTCCCACTCTCGCGGACCTTGGCTAATACGGCCGCCGCGTCCTCCTGCGCCAGAGCGGAGTAGAGCGGTTTGAAGTCTTTCTCGCGGTTCCAATGCTGCAGGCCAAACAGGCCCGCGATTACAAGGAGGGCTACGGCGCCGATGACGATCTTCTGCGTCAGGGTGAGCCGCGCCAGCAGTTGCTTGAGTTGGTCCATCGTTCAGCGCCGCGTGCCGCTCACATCTGCATGCGCATGACTTCCTGATACGCCTGCACCACCTTGTTACGCACTTGAAGAAACAATTCGAACTGCAGTTCGTTGCGCTGCGTTTCGAGCACCATGTTGTGTACTTCCTCGTTTTCTCCAGAAAGAAAGCGGTCTACGCTTCCCTGCGCGCTCTTGGTGCTGCCATCCATGCGGCCCACGGCGTTGGAAAGCAACGATGCGAAATCGCCCGCCGGGCTCGATGCTTTTGCGGGCGCGGCAACGGTGGCGACAGCCGGGGCGGTTATAGGAGTGATGGGCGCGGCCATACTTTATAAGGCGAACGGCTACTTCATCAGATCGATAGAACGGAGGATCATGTCTTTGACGGCCGCAATCGCCGCGATATTCCCTTCATAGCCGCGCGAAGCCCCCACAAGATCCACCATGTCTTCCGCCGGGTTGATATTTGGGAATGCCACGTACCCGTCTTTGTCGGCGTCGGGATGGCCGGGAACATAGCGCCGCAGCGGATCGCTCTGGTCTTCGACGACATCGGAGACCTGCACGCCCACCGAGCCGGGATTCATCTCGGTTTGAAAAATGGAGGAAAAGTCGGAGCCTTGCGGCGCGCTCGAAAATACGGCGTCCTTGCGGCGGTAGGGTCCGCCCTCGGCGGTGCGCGTGGTCTCGGAGTTGGCGAGATTCTGGACCAGCAATTCGGCGCGCGCGCGCTGCGCCGTCATTCCCGAGGCACTGACCGATAGCGCGGTAAACAGGCTCATCCGTTCTTGTCCTCCTCAATGGCATCGCGGAGCAAAGTGAGTTGAGAGCGCATCAGGTTGGTCGCAAGATTAAAGCGGATGGCGTTCTCGGATAACAAGCGCGCTTCGCGGTCCATGCTGACGTCGTTGCCGTCGTTCTTGACCGGCAGTCCCCCGACGCCATTCACGTTCGGGGCGCCGCCTTTAACCTGGCTCATAAATTCGAACTGAAAATCGATATCTTGCGTTTTATATCCGGGAGTATCGGCATTGGCGACATTCGATGCCACGATCTTTTGGCGAGCGGCCAAAAGATCCATGTAATGCTCGATTCGCGCGCCTATGGCGTCAACCACGGAAGCGATAGAGCAGGTTCAAAACCAAAGCGCTCCGGCCGATAAGCATCAACAGGATGGGTGTTTCCAGAGCGTTAAGAATGTATCTCGAGGCGGCAGTATTTTGGCGCTAAGTTTCAGATCGGGTTCCATATTGATACAGCTTCCGCAATGATACAGTTGAAACAGATGGCGCTCCCCTCGCAGGCTCGTCCCTCCTTATTCGGCTCCGATTAGGACCCAGCCTCCATTCACTTTTCAAAAATCGCGGACGTTTTGCGCCCGCGGCCCCATGTTTGCTACAGGAGGTACCCCGATGTTCACCACCGAATCGCTTCGCGCGGATCTGCCGCATCTGCTGACGACCCTGCCCGGCCCGCTCGCGCAAGCCATCATCGCCCGCGATGCCGCCGTCTTATCCCCGTCCTATACGCGGTGTTATCCGCTAGTGGTAGATCACGCCAGCGGCGCGATCGTGGAGGACGTCGATGGCAACCGCTTTCTGGATTTCAATGCCGGCATCGCGGTGGCGTCGACGGGACATTGCCACCCGCGCGTCACGGCCGCTATCGAGCGCCAGGCAGGCCGCCTGATCCACATGTCGGGCACGGATTTTTATTACGCCAACATGGTCGAGTTGGCTGAGAAGCTGGCCGCGCACGCTCCCGGCGGCCTCGAACGCCGCGTTTACTTCGGCAATTCCGGTACCGAGGCGATCGAGGCGGCTCTCAAGCTGGCGCGCCACGCGACCGGCCGCGACAAGGTGATTGCCTTCTATGGATGTTTTCACGGCCGTACAATGGGATCGCTATCTTTGACCGCCAGCAAATCCGTGCAGCGCGCCGGGTTTGGATCATTGTTGGCCGGCGTTTTCCATGCCCCTTATCCGTACCCTTACCGCGCCGAGCCCGGACAATCGCCGGAGGACTGCGCGCGCGCTTCGATCCGCTTTATCGAGGACACGCTTTTCCGTTGCATCGTCCCGCCTGAAGACGTGGCCGCAATCTTTGTCGAGCCGGTCCAGGGAGAGGGAGGTTACGTCGTTCCACCACGGCTTTTCTTCGATGAACTGCGGCGTATCGCGACGCGCCACGGGATTCTCCTGGTGGCGGATGAAATTCAGTCCGGTATGGGCCGCACGGGAAAGATGTGGGCCTGCGATCACTTCGGTTTTGTGCCGGACATCGTCGCCTCGGCCAAGGGCATTGCAAGCGGGATGCCGCTTGAGCGCGGTCGTCGCGCGCAGCGACCTGATGACGTGGCGGCCGGGCGCGCACGCCTCCACCTTCGGCGGTAACCCGGTATGCGTGGCTGCGGCTCTGGCGACCATCGAGCTGCTCGAAACGCAGCTCATCCGAAATGCGGCTGAAATCGGAAACTTCATGCAGGACCGCATGCGGGAGTGGCCGCGCCGCTTCCGGCATGTGGGCGATGTCCGTGGCCTGGGGTTGATGATCGGCATCGAAATAGTGCGCGACCGCCAGACGAAAGAGCGGGCGCCGGATCTACGCGACCGGGTGGTGATGCGGGCCTTCGAGCGTGGATTGCTGGTCCTTGGCGCGGGGCCGAATGTAATCCGGCTCGCGCCGCCGTTGGTCATCACGCGCGATCAGGCGTCCTTCGCGATGGACACGCTGGAGGACTGTTTCCGTGACCTCGCAACGCAGTAGACTGCGGGGTCTTAAGCTATAAGTTGCGCATTTTAGACGTCGGCTGCGGTCTGAACAAATTTCCTGGCTCGATCGGAATCGATCGTAATCCGCGAGCGCGCGCCGACGTGCTATGCGACCTGGACCGCTTTCCTTATCCATTTACCGATAACGCATTCGACGGCGTCCGGGCAGTCCATGTCATCGAGCACGTGGCGGACGTGATCCGCGCCATCGAAGAATTTCACCGCATTCTCCGCCCCGGCGGCCGCCTGCTGATCGTGACGCCCCATTACACCGATTTCAGCTCCTTCTGCGACCCCACGCACCGCTGGCACCTGAATAGCTTCTCGTTCCGCTACTTCGGCGAGGACCACGGCGGCTTCGGCTATTACTCGGCCAGCCGATTTCGTGAGATTTCGGTGCGGCTGACGCTACTTGCTTTATGGCGGTGGATGGGTTTCGAACTTATGGTCAATCGCTCGCGGCGGTTCCGGCGCTTTTGGGAGCATTATCTCTGTTACGTGGTCCGCGGCAAGGCGATGGCTTTCGAGTTGGAATGCGAGAAGTGAGCGATGATGGCCGGCTTCCTTTACAATCTTGGCGATTCTTTGCGGCAGCGCGGGCGGCGGCGCCACATGAATCCCGAGCATGCGCTCGGACGCCGCGGCGAGGACATCGCGCATCGTTTTCTGCAGCGCGCCGGCATCGTCGTGGTCGCGCGCAACTATCGGCCCGGCTCGAGCGGGGGCGAGATCGATCTGGTGGGCTGGGACCGCGAGGCGCTGGTATTCATAGAAGTGAAATCCCGCCGCAGCGATGAATATGGAGCGCCGGATCGCGCCATCGGCGACGAGAAGCGCCGCCGCATCGTGCGCGTCGCGCGAGACTACGCCAGGCGCGCGGAAGCGCAGTGGGACAAGGTGCGCTTCGATGTCGTGAACGTAGTCTTCTCGAGCCCGCCGGCGGTGACGCATATGCGTGATGTTTTCCGGCCGCCGCGCTAAAGCTCGTCCCAGCTTCCCGGGTGGCCGTTCCCAGGGGCGCGGGCGCTATAATTGGCCCTTCGTGCTCCATCTACTCCACCCTTGGGGAACTTCATTTGCCAGAGTTGCGAAAAGACCCGGTCACGGGCCGCTGGGTTATTATTTCGACGGAACGAGCCAAACGTCCGACGGACTTTATGCGCGAGCGGGTGCTGCCCAAAGGCGGCGGCGTGTGCCCCTTTTGCCCCGGAAATGAAGACCGTACGCCGCCCGAAATCCTGGCCTACCGCAACGATGGACAGTGGCAACTGCGCGTCGTTCTCGAACAAGTTTCCGGCCCTGCGCGTCGAAGGCCAATTAAACCGTCAGGGCGACGGCATTTACGACAAGATGAACGGGATCGGCGCCCACGAGGTGATCGTGGAGACGCCGGAGCACAAAATCTCGCTCGGCGAACTGCCGGAGAAACGGATCGAAGACCTGTTTTGGGCCTTTCGCGATCGGGTCGTCGACCTGAAGCGCGATCATCGCCTGCGCTATGTACTGCTGTTCAAGAATCACGGCGAGGCGGCCGGGGCCTCGCTCGAGCACACTCACTCGCAGTTGATCGCGCTGCCCGTCGTTCCCAAACGGGTGCAGGAAGAGATCGATGGAGGGCAGCGTTATTTCGGTTTCCGCGAACGCTGCGTGTTCTGCGACATTCTTCAGCAGGAGAGCGAGTCCGGTGCCCGCGTGGTGCTTGAAAATGACGAGATCCAGGCGATTTCGCCTTATGCGGCGCGATTTCCGTTCGAGACCTGGATTATCCCCAAGCGGCACAGCTCGCATTTCGAGACCTCCGACGGGCGGCTGCTGCAAAACCTCGCTTGGGCCATGCGGGCGACCATCCGCAAG
This sequence comes from Bryobacterales bacterium, assembly GCA_963838885.1. GTDB lineage: Bacteria > Acidobacteriota > Terriglobia > Bryobacterales > Bryobacteraceae > JAICMB01. The sequence goes on from CAWITB010000015.1 coordinate 244,209, forward strand.
CTCGAGAAGACGCTCGAAAATCCCGCCTACAATCTGATTATTCATACCGGCCCGGTGCAGGAAGCGGCGCTGCCGCATTATCACTGGCACGTGGAGATCATTCCGCGCCTGGTAAAGGTCGCGGGATTCGAATGGGGCGCCGGCTTTTATATCAATCCCACGCCCCCGGAGGAGTCGGCCCAGTTCTTGCGGAACGCTGGTATTTGAGGAGCGGGCGCCGTAATCAGTCCAGCGCGGCCAGCCACGTTGTGCATCGCGGCGTGGTGGATGTCAAATACCGATGCCATTGTTTGGCACACGCCCGCAGACACAAAACTGATTTCGCCGCGAATTTTTCTGAATTGCGGCCGCATCGCGACGGCTAAAGACGTTGGCATATTCACTCACCATCCGCCACGATGTTCGAACTTTGGGCTAACCGTGCAACGTCGCAAGCAGAAGGACAATCGTCGCCGCCGCGGCGATTGATAGACGGAGCCTGGCGCTGCGCACTCGCCATCGAAGCCGTTGTGGCTCAGGGGATGTCGCTATGGCGTCTTGCGGCTACGGTGTTTCTCCTTCGCTTCCTGTCTGTTAACTACCTTGGCGATCCGAGCTGTCACCAGCTTCCGTACGAGGGCAGCCGGTATGGGATTGGCGGCTTGAAAACGAAGCGTGCCCCTGCCGCTGGCGTCGTCCTTGAACTCGTCCTTGAGGCTTCCGGATACGCCGTAGATGGCGCAGTGATTCGCGCCTGCGCCAAACCAGAAAACCTTTCCGTCGAGACAGAAGGCGGGGAGCTGGTAGCTGATGCACTCTTCCGCTTTTGGAGCCGCGGCCTGGATGATCTGCCGCAGTCTTTCGAGCGCGGGCCGCTTATCGTCGCTCAAGGCGGCGAGGTACTCGTCAATGGTCTTCGGCTTCCCCTTAGTCGTGACTGCTGCATCTCCCTCACAAGATCTTCGAGCCGGTCGTAGCTGATGACCATTCCCGACGCGATGATCATGTCACGCACCTCCAGCGACGGGTACCGTCACTGCCGCGGTGAATCGAGTGTTGCCGTCCTCCTCGCTTAGTCCGCCGTGACCACTGAGACGCTGTCCGGAAACTGCTCGAAAATCTTCGTGAACACGAGGAGGCTTACGGGACCGAGCTGCATTACGCTCGCTCCTGATAAAGGCCGATGACGTTGCCCGCCGGGTCGCGGAAGCGCGCGGTGATCTCGGGGGCGTCCGCGCCGATCGATTGCACGATCTCACCGCCTTCGGCGACAACGGCGTCAACGGCCGCGGCAACGCTATCGACCATCACATAAAAGAGCAGGCCGGGCTGCGAGGCGGGCGGACGTCCGAGTTTCCATGTGCCGCTCACTTGGCCCGGCGTGTCGTCAAAGGCGGTGCTGCCGTCTCCGCGCTGCCGGATGCGCCAGCCGAAAACACGCTGGTAAAAATCGGCCGAGCGCGTGATATCGGTGGCGGGAATTTCGACGTAGCAGATCTTGCCGTTCACGGACTGCTATTTTAGCGCGCAATTATAATCAAGATAGTGAAAAGTGGAATCGTCGGGGCGGCGCTGGGGTTGGCGCTGCTGTGCTGCTGCAAAAAGGACATACAGAACGAAGGCGCGGTCCGGCAGGGCGTCCTGAATTATTTATCGAAAAGGAGCGATTTGAGCGCGATGGACGTTTCGATCGCGCGCGTGGCATTCCGGCAGAACGAAGCCGATGCCACGGTACACTTTCAGGCCAAAGGATCGAATGCGCCGGGAGCGGGGCTGGACATGAATTATATTTTGGAGCGCAAAGGAAACGATTGGGTGGTGAAAGGACGGGCGCAGGGGATGGGACACGGCGGCGCGATGGGCGAGCTGCCTCCGGGGCATCCGGGGGTTCCTCCGGCGGGACAAAGACCATGAAGAAGATCGCGGTATTGGGCGGCGGACCGGCGGGCGCGTTCGCGGCCGAGCGTTTGGCGAGCGCCGGTCTGGACACGATCGTGCTGGACGAGAAGCTGGCGTGGGAGAAGCCCTGCGGCGGCGGGTTGACGTACAAGGCGTATAACGAGTATCCGTTTCTGCTGCACAACGACACGCCGAAAAAAGTGGTCAGGGAGACGTTCTTGGCGGCGCCGAAGGCGGGCGAGGTAAAGATGTCGCTGACGCAGCCGTTGGTGATTTATTCGCGTCTGGATTTGAACCGCATGCTGCTCGAACGCGCGGAGCGGGCGGGCGCGCAAGTGGAGAAGACGCGCGTGCTCGAGATCGGGCGCAAGGGTGAAGGGTGGCGGCTGAAGACGCGCAACGGGTCGCTAGAAGTGGATTACTGCGTGGTCGCGACGGGCGCGCGCAATCCGCTGCGCAACGTGGGGACGCAGTGGACGCGGTCGGACACCATGTACGCGCTTGGTTATTACGTGCCTTCGGAGCAGGACCATATCGACATCCAGTTTCTTCCCCGGCCTCGAAGGCTACATCTGGGTGTTTCCGCGCTGCGGCCACTTATCAGTTGGGATTTGCGGCAAGGGAGAGCCGGCGCAGTCGCTGCGGGCGCGCCTGGAGCGATACATGGACGAGAAGGCCATTCCGTATCGTGGCGGGGCATTTTATGGGCACGTGCTGCCGTCTCTTGAAACGCCGGCGTGGAAGAACAATCGCGTCGCCGGCGAGGGATGGATGGCGGTGGGCGATGCGGCGGGGCTGGTGGATCCGATCACGGGCGAAGGCCTCTATTATGCGATGCGATCGGGTGACCTCGCGAGCCAGGTGATTTTGAACGAATCGCATTCGCTGACGGAGAAAGTGCAGGCTTACTACGGGCTGTTGCGGCGGGATTTCGCAACGGACCTGGAGTTTGGGGCGACGCTGGCGAAGCGCGTTTTTCTGGGACGCTTTTTGTTTAACACGGTGCCGGCGCGGATGATCCATTTCATGCGGCGGAGTCCACTGTTCCGCGAGCTGATGCAGGATCTTTTCGCGGGGACGCAGCCATATGCCGGGTTGAAGAAGCGGCTGCTCAAGAATCTGAATGTGACGATGTCGGAGCTGCTGATGAACTGGTTCCTGAACAGGGTGGTGCCGGGGGACGGCACGATAGCGGAGACGCAGTCGTAGCGGATGACAAGGACGCGGTCCGAAGAGCTGTTCGAGCGGGCGCGAAAGAGCATTCCGGGCGGCGTGAACTCTCCGGTGCGCGCGTTTCGCGGCGTGGGCGGGACGCCTCCGTTCATTGCGCGCGGGGAAGGCTCGCGCATTTACGACGTGGACGGGAACGAGTACATCGATTATGTGTGCTCGTGGGGTCCGCTGCTGCTGGGGCATCGTCCGGCGGCGGTGATCGAGGCGTTGCGGGAGGCGCTCGAGATCGGCACGAGCTTCGGCGCGCCGACGGAGCGCGAGACGGAATTCGCGGAGCTGATCCGCGAGTGCGTGCCTTCGATCGAGATGCTGCGCCTGGTGAATTCGGGCACGGAAGCGGCCATGAGCGCGCTGCGGCTGGCGCGCGGCTTCACGGGACGCGACCTGATCGTGAAGTTCGAAGGATGCTATCACGGGCATGTCGATTCGCTGCTGGTGAAGGCGGGCTCGGGCGTGGCGACGCTCGGGATCGCGGATACGGCGGGCGTGCCCGAAGCGTTTGCGGCGACGACGATGGCGCTGCCGTTCAACTCCATCGCGGCGGTCGAGGAGGCATTTCGGAAGCGCGGCGACGAGATTGCGGCCGTGATCGTGGAGCCAGTGGCGGGCAATATGGGGTGCGTGCCGCCTCGAGAAGGATTTTTGCGCGCGCTGCGTGAAGTGACCGAGAGGCATGGCGCGCTGTTGATCTTCGACGAGGTCATGACGGGCTTCCGGGTGGCCCTGGGCGGGGCGCAGCAGCTTTTCGGCATTCGGCCGGATCTAACCTTGCTGGGAAAGATTATCGGCGGCGGCTTGCCCCTGGCGGCCTATGGGGGGCGTGCCGACATTATGAGCAGGATTGCTCCGGCGGGACCGATTTATCAGGCGGGCACGCTGTCGGGGAATCCTCTGGCAGTGGCGGCGGGGCTGGCGATGGTAGGGCATCTCAAAGCACATCCGGAGGTTTACGATACGCTGGAACGGAGGACGGCTCAGTTGACGGCAGCTCCGCCCGAGGGCGTGATGGTGAACCGCGTGGGCTCGATGTTCACGTTCTTCTTTACGGATCGGCCGGTGGTCGATTTCGAGTCGGCGAAGAGGTCGGATACGGCGCGGTTCAAGACGTTTTTTCACCACATGCTCGATAGCGGAATTTATCTGGCGCCGTCGCAATTCGAGGCGGGTTTTGTTTCGGCGGCGCATAGCGAGCGCGATATCGCGCGGACGGTGAACGCCGTAATGTCACAGGTCTTCGAGCAGGCGCCCCGATAAAATCCGGCGCTCGACGTGTTCTTCGATCAGGCGCAGGACGGTATGGCGCAGGTCGGAGGCGGTTTGCTTGGTCCACTCGCGAGGAGTGAGATGCGCGATCGGCGTGGCTAAAATCTCCTCGGCGATTTCGCGCGATTCGGCGGCGATGCGCATGTCGGCCAGGAATCCGGCGAGGCGCACCGACCACAAGCTGAAATAACTGACGGCGGCCCATACGCTGCCGCCCGCTCGCAAGTAGTCGAGAACGGCGATGAGCAGGCGGAAATGGCGCTCGTTGACCTCGGCGGGCGGCAGCAGTTGCTCGGAGATTTCGGCGATGTAATCGAGCGCGACGCTCGCTTCATAATTTGATGCGAGGGCGAATTGAGAGCGCACGATCTCGGCGGAGTTGATGCCGACCAGCTCGCGATTCTCTTTCTGGAAATAGGCGATGTTCGCTTGCGAAAGGCGCTCCAGGCCTGATCCGAAGGGGCCTTTAGGACGGCGGGCCCGGCGGGCGACTCCGCGGAGCTTGCCTTGATCGCGCGTGAAAAAACTGACGATCAGATCGGATTCGCGGAACGGGTAAGTGCGCAGGATGAAACTTTCGCTCGTGCGAGCGGGCATGTCATGGCGCGCTAACCGCTATCGCCCGGACGCCAACTCCGTCCGCGCGGGCGATGCCAGCGATAGCGCCATGGTCGCCCAACTCGTACCCGCGGCGGAAATCCACTGATCGAATCCGTGCGGGAAACCGGCATCGAAGTACGGCTGGAACGCCAGCGCGCGCGATTTAACGTACCACGAGCCGTCCTCCTGCTGCGTTTTGAGCAAATACTGCACGCCGCGTTGATATGCTGGATCGGATACAGATAATCCCGCCGTTTGCAAAGCTACCAACGTTTTTCCGGTAGCGTAGACGCCGCTCTCCATAGACTCAAGGTCGGACCAGCCACCATCGGCTCGCTGCTCCGCCAGAAGCTCGCGCATGGCTTTCCGCGCGTCCTCGTTCTTGCCGGCCCACGCCAGCCCGAGCAGACGCCAGCCTCGATTCTCGTTGTTCCTCGGCTGCGCTTCCGCGATCCAGTCCGCGGCGAGTTGTATGGACTTATCGTAAGCGGCCTTGTCGGCTTTCGGCGCAGTAAAGCTGCAGAGCGCGCATCGAGATCGCCGTCTGTCCGATATAGTCGGAACAGAGCGGCGGCCGTATATCGGCGGCGCCGTACGCCCACTGGCCGTCGGTCGATTGACGCGCCTTCAGGAACATCGCGACCGCATCGGTATTGAGATCGGGTTTATAGCGCTCCGCGTCGAGCCCCACCAGCATGTAGCTCAGAACACCGGGGGCAAAGAAATCTTCGACTGGAACAAGGAAATTCTGGTGCAGGGAGTCGCGCAGCTTTTCGAGACCGAAGCGATTTACGTTCACCTGTTGCGCCGCGATCTTCTCGTCCACCTGGAATCCGCTCTTGCGCGCCAAAGCGACGGTCATCGCCGCGAGACTGTTGTTGTGGCAGGATATGCAGGCTGCTTTCGGAGCGAAATTGGCGTCCGCTTGCTGCAGCAGCGGAAGACTTGCCTCGATCGCCGCTGGAATGGTGTTCTCCCGCCGCGGTTTCAGGGCGGGCGGGGTTGGAGCCGTGCCCTTTGCGCCGGACTTAATCAGCCATGCAACGATCGGCGTATTGCCGTTGAGCTTCGCGATATCGAGGACTGTTAAACCGGAATCGCCGCTTTGCTTGTGAGCGTCCGTTTTGTTGACGTCGGCGCCGCGCTCGATCAGCAGTTTGACCACATCGAGGTCGAGGAGATCCGATATGGCGGCGTACATCAGGGGAGTGCGGCCGAGGGGATCGACGGCGTTGGCGTCGGCCCCATGGTCGAGCATCAGGCGCACGGCGTTCACGTCCCCGAGGACGGCGATATCCGGCAGCGCGAGGGTGTATGCCGCGCGGTCAAGGTCTTTGGCGAGGAGAAGGGCAAGGCATTTCGGGCAACGCATTGTTATCGCCATCGTGAGCGCCGGCTGGGCGGCCGCTTTCGCGTCCGCGCCGCGGTTGAGCAGCAATTCCATGCTGGCGGCATCGGCGGCGCTGGCAGCCTCGATCAGCGGCGAGGATTCGGTTAAAGGATGCGCGTTGGGATTGGGGTTGGCGCCGCGGTCGAGAAGAAGCTTAACTGTGGGCGCATTGCCTTGACGGCGGGCCGCGATCATTAACGGCGTCCGCAGGTCGGCGGAGCGCGCATTGACGTCCGCGCCGTGGTCCAGCAGAAGACGGGTTTTGTCGAAGTCCGTGGCCCCCCACATCAGGGCCGTTGCATTGGCGTCGTTGCGTTTGTTGGGATCGGCTCCTTGTTTCAATAGCTGTTGCAATGTCGCGGGGCCGGTATAGAGGACCGCGTACATAAACGGAGTGGACCCTTCGGGTCCGCGCGCGTTGAGGAGCTTCGGATCTTCGCGCGACGGACTTCATGAACGCCTTAAGGTCGCCCGCGGCCAACGCCTCGACCATGGCTACGGCTTTCGGATTCAAGGGCGGCAGCTCCGCTTCATTGGCGAGCGCGTCGGGCCAGTCGGCGCCCTGGTCGATCCACGTTTTGATTACGCTGATTTGTTCCGGGCGGAGCGGGCCGGTGGGCGGCATCTGCAGGCCATAGGCGCTTCCCGAGATGCGGTGATACAGAAAGCTGTTCTCGCTGCTGCCGGGCACTACTCCGCGGCGGCCGAAAACCGAGCTTTTTCGGTCGAGGCGCAATCCGCTACTCTGCTGCGCGGGTCCATGGCAGCCGACACAGTTTTGCCGCAGGATCGGCAGAACATCGCGGCCGAAGTCAACTTTAGCGGGCGTTTGAGAAGATAGTATTCCCGCAAACACAAATGAACATAATGTCTGTTTCGTAATTCTCAATACACACATGTATCCTCCGAGAAAAACGGGACGAGTCAGGAACTATTGTAAGTCGAAAGGCAAATTTCGCAGCCGTTTTTTTAAATTATTGTACGTCTGAAACTTCCGGAAGTCCGGTGGACAACTTATCGGCCTGAAGGAGCGAGGCGCTCGGCCTGTTCTGCAAAGGGCATCGTAGTGTGGACTTTCATCGTGTTTGAGCCAGACGTTGCTTGTCTTTCGCCCGCCAAGGGGCTATTGTGCGCGGATGCCTTGACCCGGAGTAATGCCGTCCTGGAGCTTACCGTCCCGGACCACAAACATGCCTTGCACCAAAACATATCGGAAGCCTTGGGAATACTGTTTTGGATTTTGAAAGGTAGCCTTATCAATGACGAGCGCTGGGTCAAAGACAGATATATCGGCATCCGCGCCGATCTTGAGACGGCCCTTCTGGCGCATTTGCGGGGACATGGCCTCCAGTCGTTGCGCAGGCATCAGAGAGGATTTGCGGATGGCGTCCATCAAGGACAGGACTTTCTCCTCACGGACATACTTGCCGAGCAGGCGCGCGTAGCAGCCCGCAGCGCGGGGGTGACCAACTCCGTTTTCCATGATGCCGTCGCTGGCGATCATGACCATCGGGTTAGCGAGCGCCACTCTCACCATTTCTTCCGTATTGCCAAATAGCACAACGAAGCCGCCCTGCTTGCGGTAGCGCTGGAAAGAATCTCTGGTGAGCCGCTCGCCAGTAGGCGGCCACATTAATTCCGCGAAGTACTCCGGGGGCTGGTTTTCCCAGCCGTTAAAACGGCCGGAAGCGATGTCCGACATGCTCGCCGAGTAAGGGTAGGCTTCGGTCGTAACGTCTAAACCGCGCGCACGGACGCCTTCGATGATGCGCAGCGCCTGCGGTGTTTTGGCCGTTGCCGCGCTATTGATATGCACCACGTGAAGCGGAACGCCGGCCGCGGCCGCATCCGTAATCACTTCCTGGAGAGACACGACGACATTGCCCACATCGCGCATGTGCACAAATACGGGGCGCTTGAATTTCGACGCGAGGTAAAACAGGTTCAGGATCTCGTCCGGACCGGCCGTAGGCGTGTAAACGATACCAAGACCCATCCCTAACCCACCCTCATCGAGGCCTTTTTCCACCGCGGCCGCGATCTTCTTCTGTTCCTCAGGCGTGGCGACCCGGTTCAATGCGGCATCGCGCGGCAGAAGGGTTCCCGTATCGTGCATAACCGCCATCCGAGCCGGAATGTGGCCGGAACTTGCTCCGAAGTTGATGAGCGACTTACCTTCGCGCGCCGCATACCATTCGCTGACGGGCGAGACGCCGACTTCCAATTCGAGCGCGGTAGTGACGCCATCCATGGCTTTGTAGCGATAGGCCTCCGGGGAATGCGAGTGCTGGTGCAGATCGATGAACCCCGGCGCTACGACCAGCCCGCTCGCGTCGATTTCGACCTTGCCGCGGAGGGCTTGCGTCGAGATCGCAGCAATTTTCTTCCCACTTATTCCAAGATCACGAACCGCATCGAGGCCCGATTCAGGGTCCATTACGCGGCCGCCGCGCAAAACCACATCGTAGTTCTGGGCGGCGAGAAGCGAGGGGAGCAGAAAAAGCAGAAGTCGCATCATATCAGGCCAAGTCAATCGCGATGACCTCGTGGTCGAGGACCGACTTCACCACCAGCGTCACTACACCGTTCGCCTGCTCGAGCGGAACGTCGCCCCCCGCCACCAGCAATTGGACCCGGGCCGCTTTTGTCCCTTGCGGCAACCGTACAGCTACGCGCTGCGGCTGAGACGGAATCAGTTCGTGGATGTTTGGCCGCATCGCCATCGGATTAGTCAGGTTGACCAGGTGCACCGTCATCGAATGCTTCTGCTTCCATACCGTGATATCGAACATCCCCGGCCCGGTGACCTCTATCGGACGCGCTTCATTCGTGGCCCATTCCACGGCGTTGCGCAGAAGTGTCCCGTGGTCCTCAGCCATTACCTCCCAATACAGACGGTCGATGTCCCACGGAAAGTACACCACCCGGCCTTCACCCACCTGCCGCAGGATAGACACCGGGGATTTCCGTCTGATTCACCGTCCAGTAGGTCTTCTCCATGGGCAGATTCGTCACGGGCGGAATCCAGGTCAGCGGAGGATGCGCCAGCGGTTGCCGTGGGCTTGACGTCGAGTTGCCACGTGCCGCCGATTATAATTTCGGCGTCCTCGAGCCCCTTCAGGATCGCATGGCCGCCGTCCTCGCGCGCGTCCTTCATCACGCCGGAAATAGGCGTTTTGGATGGGACCATCACGCCGCGCCTCGAAAGATACACCGAACAGATCCGCAAGCCCGAAGTCCTTGCGCTGCGTGCCCCACTCGTCGTACAGCGAGGTCTCGTAAGTGGCGAGGAGGCTGCCGCCTTGGCGCACGTAGGCTCGCAATTGCTCGCACTGCGAATCCGACAATGCGGCGATATTGGGCAGTAACAGCAATTTGTAGCGGTTGATGTGTTCGGCGTCGAGCAGCCGGTCGAGCGCCATTTCGAAAGGGATGCGAGCCTCGATCAATGCCTGATACATGCCAAGCGTATGGTCTTCGACCTTGGCCCGGGCACGATTTCCGCCATAGAACTCGGCAGTCTGCTGCGAGTAGACCATTGCCACACGGGCGATCGGCTCCTCATTCCTCAAATACCGCTCCGAACGGTAATGCCACTGATACAAGTCCTCGATTACTTTCAATTCCCGCTTGTCGTGGACCGTTCCGGAGACGTGGTTGACCCACGGCCGTAACCCGTTGGCGACGCCATCGAGCACCCATAGCCGTGTTTCCGCCGCCGTCTTATAAGAATTCAGCCAGCGGTATGGGGAAACGATGCCGGGGTTGAAGATCCCGCCAATCGCTTTCTGCCCCAATGCCGCCCGGTATTCTTTTCCGTTTTTCCCGTTTGCCCAGGGAGCCATCACTCCGCTGCGGCACTGCCGGTCGGCGAACAGCGTCGGCGAGAGTTCGCCCACTGTCTTCATATCCAGTCCGCTCAATGCTCCGCCACCGGAGTTGGCAATGTATCGCGCGGCCGGACGAACTTTGCGGATCGCATCATCCCACAATCGCCACAGCTCAAACAGCCGCTGCTGGCGCCATACGATATAGTTGCGCCGGGCCGGGTCGCCCGGATTGCTCGTCCGCGGCAGATCCATGTGGTACGCGTCATGGAAATTTTGGCGGCAATGTTCGCAGTAGCACATGCCCGAGCCGGTCCAGCGGTTACTGAACACTCCCCCCACGTCGTAGAGAGATACAATCTCGCGCGTGACATCGGTCATGAACTCGAAGTTATACGGCCCGAGCGCGCACGTGATCCACATGTCCGGCTTATCCGGGTGGCGCCGTTTGCGGCCTTCCGCATCCACGGCGATCCAGTCGGGATGCGCGTCGTAAACGTCCTGGTAGGTCGCATGCGGATCGGTCCGCGCCACCACGATCATGTTCAGCTTACGGCAGCCCTCCATCAGATTCGGCGTAGAACGCTTCATGCCCGGCCAGCCACTGGCTGCGATGATGGAACGGAATCCGGGTAGGATAAAACGCTACAACGCCTCCGGCCGTCAGGCAAGTCGCGTCCGCGTGGATGCGCTTGAAGTAGTCCAGCCAGAAGCCCACATCCATGTTGGCCGGATCGTCCTCGGTCAGGTTCAACTGAACCCAGCGCATGGGGCGGTCGAACCAGCCTTGCTCACCCGCCGCCATCGGCGCTGCGCCCTCCAGCCTGGGCCAAAAAAGCCGCAGCGATTGTCTGCTGCATCATCTCTCTGCGTGTTGACATGGTGTGACCTACCATTCTAGATTTAACTCTAAATGGCTTCGCTGTTTCCCGCAAACAGGATGCGGGTGACTTTACTCACCCATAGCGAGATGCGCAACCGTCTTCGTGGGCTCGTTGCTTCTATATTGTTCTTAGCGTGCAGCGGTATCGTTGTGGCGCAGTCCACTACCGCCTCCATGGTTGGCATCGTTCGCGACCAATCGGGCGCCGCTGTTCCAGGCGTCGACAGTCACGGCAAGAAACGTCAACACATCCTTCAACCGGTCCACGGTCAGCGACGATACCGGTTCTTACCTGATTCCCAATTGCCCGTAGGCGAGTACACGGTCGAGGCGCAAAAACCGGGATTCTCGAAATTTTTCCAGAAAGGCATCACGCTCGTCGTGGACCAGAACGCCCGGGTTGATATCGCGCTCTCGGTGGGCGATACCGCCCAAAGCGTTACCGTTACTGCCGCATCCACGGGCGTCGAGACGCGCTCCACTACCGTTGCTGAAATCGTCGACCAGAAGCGCATCGAGGAGTTGCCGCTCAACGGCCGCAACGCCATGGCCCTCGCCCTCACGGTTCCCGGCGTCATCAGCGTATCGGCGCCGACCATCGTCTCGCAGAGCCGCTCCGGCCCTACCATCACGGTCGCCGGAGGCCGCAACACGCAAAACGAATTTCGCATCGACGGTATCTCCAATAAGAACCTTACACAGAACACCGCGCTCAATTTTCCCTCGCCTGATGCGCTCCAGGAATTCACCGTGATGACCAGCAATTTCAGCGCTGAGTACGGCCGCAATTCCGGCGGCGTCATTATGGCCGTAACCCGTTCGGGCAGCAACGATCTCCACGCGACATTTTGGGAATACTTGCGCAACACCGACCTCAACGCCCGGAACTTCTTCTCCACGACCAAGCCGACGCTGGTGCAGAATCAGTACGGGTTCTTCGTGGGCGGCCCCATCATTCATAACAAGCTGTTCTTTTCCGGCTCATATCAGGGCACGGATATCCGCCAGTCTTTATTGCTCGCCACGGCGCGCCCGCCGACGGCGCTGGAACGCCAAGGCAATTTCTCCGCCTCTTCGATCAAGCCCACGGATCCCCTCACGGGGCAGCCGTTCGCAGGCGGGGTCATTCCGGCCTCGCGCTTCGATCCGACCTCCATCGCGGTGATGAACAAATACATGCCGTCCGCCAATACCGCCGATGGCCGCTGGGTTTTTCTGAATCCGCAGCCCAGTACCGATAACCAGTATCTCGGCGCGCGTCGATTACCTGATTACGCCAAAAAATACACTCGATCTCCGATATTTCCGCGACAATAGCGATCTCAAATTCCAGTCCGGCAACATTGCCCCTTACGCTCCCAACGACCAGAGCCTGCAGGTTGGAAACTGGGCGCTCCACGATACCCACACCTTCAGCCCTACGCTGCTCAACGAATTGCGTCTTGGCACGGACCGCGACAATTCGCTGGTGGGCGTCACGCAGCACGATCAGCTTTCCAACTACGGCGCGATTTTTCCCGGGGTCATTACGCCACAGATGCCCAGCATTACCGTCAGCGGCTACTACAGCCTCGCGACCACCGATATTTTCAGCGAACACGGCAACATCTATCAAATCGGCGATAACCTGCGATGGTTCCGCGGTCGAAACTCAGTGAGCTTCGGCGGGGAGTGGGAACGGACTGAAGAATTCAACCGCGGCTCGTCCAGCAATCAGGGCGTTTTCACCTTCAACGGGTATGCGTCCGGCAACGCCTGGGCCGACTACTTGCTTGGCAAGCCGTCCAGCATGACCCAAAACAGTCCCTATGAACGTTTGGTTAAAGGTTGGGACTGGTACGCATACGTCCAAGACGATATTCGCGCGACATCGCGACTCACCTTGAATCTTGGTCTGCGCTACCAGATATTCGAGCCCTATCACGCCGTCTACAATCGCACCAACACCTATCGGGCAGGCCAACAGAGTACCGTCGTTCCCGCCGCTCCCCTGGGCATGGTGTTTCCGGGCGACGCCGGTATTCCGCCAGGTCTGGTGGCCGCCGATAAGAATAATTTTGCGCCGCGCGTCGGTTTGGCGTGGGACCCGTTCGGCAACGGCAAGCTCAGCATCCGCTCCGCCTATGGCCTGTTCTATGAAGATTTCCGATCCGATATTTGGACGTACCCCGCCGTGAACCAACCGTTCGTGATCAGCGATTCCGTGCCCGCGCCCTATTCCTTCAGCGACCCGTATCATGGCATCGTCGATCCGTTCCCTTACGTCTACTCGCCGGCGACCGCGAAATTCGCGTATCCGATGTCTCTGTTCACCGTGCTTGCGCCCACGTTGCATTCCCCCTATGTTCACGAATTGAATTTCACGGTAGAGAAAACGCTGCCGTTCGGAATGATCGCCAAGGCCGGCTACGTCGGAAAGCTTGAACATAACCTGGTTCAGATGCTGCAGGAAAATCCAGCCGTGTACATTCCCGGGCAGTCCACGCTCGCGAACACCAACCAGCGCCGCATCCTGATGCCGGGCATTTACGGCAGTTTCCGCCAGATTGCCACGAATTCCAACGGGTCCTATCATTCGCTCGAAACCTCTCTTTCGCGCCGCTTCAGCCAGGGCCTGACATTCATGGCAGCTTTCACCTTCGGCAAACTCCTCGATTACTACTCTGCGCAGAACCTCGGCCAGACGCCACAGGATCCCTATAATGAGCGGCTCGATCGGGCGCGCTCCGATGAAGATCGCAGCCGCGTTTTCAGCCTGTCGTTCGTCTATGAGATTCCGTTGCTGCGAAATAGCCGGAGTCTCCTTGCGTACGCGTTCGGCGGCTGGTCCGTTTCCGGCTTGGTCACGGCGGCGACGGGGCTGCCGGTCTTTGTGGTCAGCGGGCAGGATTTTTCGCTAACCGGCGTCGGCTTCGACCGGCCCAACCTGCTCGGTAACCCAGTCCTCTCCCATGCCAGCCGCGCCGCCATGATCCAGAAGTTTTTCAATACCGCCGATTTCACTGCTAATTTGCCGGGCCAGTACGGCTCTGCCGGACGCAATCTGTTCAGCGGTCCCGGTCTGTCCAATACCAATATTTCCCTTGTCAAGAGCTTTCGCATTAGCGAGACGGCTCGGCCAACTCCAGCTACGCGCCGAGTTCTTCAATCTCTTCAATCAGGTGAATTTCGGTCAGCCCGATGGCGTCTACGTGGATAAGACTTTCGGTCAGATCCAGACGGCGGCAGATCCGCGTATTCTACAGTTCGCTCTTCGATATCAGTTCTGATTGTCACCTTCAGACGCCTCTCGGGCGCCCGCAAACGTGGGCAGAAGCGGTCGCGAATCGGGCCATCGCAGCACTTCATTTGCGGGCCAGCTTGTGTAGAAGGATTTTTTAGCCACGTACCGCCTCAACAGCGACGCTTCGGGGTGACATAATGAGTGTCGTATTGCGACTGTCGTGAATTCAGTCGTGCGCTATAGTCTTTCGTCATAGATCGCCAACTCACGAGACTTCCCCTGCATCGATCTCGCTCTTGCTTGCGTCAAATGGAGCGTTCGGCTACAACATCTTTTTGTTCTTAAGATCGTGTAAGTGCCTTATTGATCGCTTGTACCTAAAATCGATCGGCGCTTTCAGTTCGTCTCTCGAGATAAATGTTGTAAGTTAGGGTTCCTACAAACTGCGCGGGCCAAGGGCGACAATGTCGTCTACGCGCACCGTTTCTTTTACGACAAAGGGCTCGCCATACTTTACCCCAATGAGGTTGCCATAAAAGCGGGCGATGGCGGCGAGACGGTCGCGAATTTCGCTTTGCTTGGGGAACAGATCGGGGCCTTCTTGTTTTCCGTCGCCGTATTGGGAGGCATAGGCGAAGAGGGCGGCCATGCGGCGCTCGAATTGCGCCGAGATGTCGACGACAAAGCTCGGAGCCACGTTGGCATATAGAGAAGAGTAGAGAATTTTTTGGGGGCGATGCGGCGCCGTGGCGTCGTCGAGTTTGCGGAGGCCGGCGAGGAAACAGGCTTCGTAGCCGATCTCGGAGGCGCGGTAATGATCCGGATGGCGGCCTTCCCAATACGGAAGGATGACGACGCGCGGGCGCAGATTGCGGACCTCGGAGGCGAGCGTCATACGGGCGGTGATGGTATTTTCGAGGCGCGCGTCGGGCCAATACATATTTCCACGCCAAGCCAGGCGCAGGTGGGTGGCGGCGGCGCGCGATTCTTCGACGCGCAACTCCGGCGTGCCACGCGTTCCCATGTCTCCGGCCGTGAGATCGAGCACGCCACTGCGATAACCCATTTCGGCCATGCGCAGGAGCGCGCCTCCGCAAGTCTGCTCGACATCGTCGGGATGGGCGGCAATGGCGAGGATGTCGAGAGGGCGATCGATGTTGGCCGAAGTGAAATTGAGCTGCCAGCGCACGGCTAATACCAGCGCTGGACGCGCCGGCGCGCGGGGATTAAGAAAACCAGCAGCATGCCCGCGAGGAAGCCTCCGACATGCGCAAACCAGGCGACGTCGCCATGCGAGACTTGCGATTCGCCGACCGATCCCACACCGCTCACGAATTGGATGAGGAACCAGTAGATGAGAAGGAATGCCGCGGGAATGTCGACCGTGGTCATGAAAACGAAAACGAAGATCAGCGTGATGACGCGCGCATGCGGGAACTTGATTAGATAGGCGCCCATGACGCCGGCGATGGCGCCGCTCGCGCCGACGGTCGGCACGGTCGAGTAGTAGTTTGCATAGAGGTGAACGACGCCCGCGGCCAGTCCGCACACCAGATAAAAGATTAGAAAACGGAAATGCCCCAGCAGATCTTCGATACTTTTCCCGAAGATCCACAAGAACCACATATTGCCGAGGACGTGCAGCCAGCCGCCATGAAGAAACATGGACGTGACCAGCATGGAGGGATGAAAGCGGTCAGGCACGATTCCATCCACACGGATAAGGCGGTTGAGTTGCCACTCCGGCAGAGAGATCTCGTAGAAAAATACGATGAGATTAACGGCTATGAGACCCAGCGTTACGGCGGGCGGGGAAGTGGTCCGTTCGGAGGAGCGTAAAGGGATCATGCGCCGCTGCGCGTTTGGGCGCGCCGCTCAAAGTCGGAATGTCCGCGGCGTTCGGCGCGGGCGATGAGCGCTCGCGCTTCGGCGATGCCGGAAATCCCGCCTCGGGCGCCGAGCGCGGTGCAGTTCAAAGCGGCCATGGCATTAGAGAACTCGAGCGCATCGCGCATCGGCATCTTCTGCAAGACAGCATAACAGAAGGCGCCATGAAAGACGTCGCCCGCTCCGGTGGTATCGACGCAGTTGACGACGAAAGCGGGAGAGTAAATGAACTCGCCATTCGCGAGCGCCATCGCGCCATGGGCGCCCAATGTCATGGCCGCGACGGGCATGTGAAATTCGCGCTGAATGCCTGCAGCGCGGTGAACGGATCGCGCTCATTGGTCCATTGGACTGGGAAGTCGGAGCTGGCGACCAGGTAATCGACATGCGGGAGAACCTCGTCGAGGCCGTGATAAATGGTATCGACATCGAGCGTCACGGGAATGCCCGGGATCGCGCGATGCGCGCCGCTTTGGCGACGGCGGGCGTGTCGTGTCCATCGATGTGGAGGAGACGGGCGCAGTCGATCTGGCGCTCCGTGATGCCGGCGGGTTCGAGGCGGAGGCATTCTTCGCGGCGCCACAGCACGGTCCGCTCGCCGGTCGACTCGTCGATCAGGATGTAAGCCGTCTGGTTGGGGCAGTTGCGGCGAACCTGCAGGTCGTCAAGGTTGATTCCGGTCGAGCGCAGGCTCTCAATCTGAATACGGCCGCGCTCGTCGTCGCCCACGGTTCCGATGTACTTGACGCGCAGGCCGAGACGGGCGCAGGCGACTATCGCGCTGGCGACCTGGCCTCCGGGGCTGAGGATTTCCCGGTTGAACGCGACCTTGCCGGCGTAGGCGGGAAACTTTGAGAGCAGGAGCAGCGTGTCGGTGGCGTTGAGACCGACGCCGACGACGTCGAATTCGGGCATTAGCAGCAGGATAACGCGCCCGATCAAACCGGCACACTCTGTTAAAGTGTGGACGGTGACGATTACAAAGTGTCCTATACCGTAACCCGCCGAGGGTGTGCGGTGGAGATCCCGGCCATTCCAGGTTGCTATGCCTTGATGCCGACGAGAGCGGGAGCAGTGGTGGAACTCGAGCGAGTATTCAACATGATCTCGACGAGTACCGCGATCGGGGACTCTTGCCGCATCGCGGCAACACCGGAATCGTGCATGCCCTAACGCTGTGATGAGGCTTGGATTCCGCCGGGAACGTCACGCCGCAGCCCACAGGCTGGATTCACAACGACGGACGGCCTGGGAAAACTTTCGGCGGCTTCACTAATCCTAAATTCCGACCAAGGCCACTTGCACACTGGTCATTCATATCGCAACGCGATCATGGGGTCCACTCGCGTTGCGCGGCGCGCCGGGAAATAACAGGCCGCAAGTCCTACCACTGCGACGAGGGCTATCACGGCGCAGAGGGTCAAGGGATCTCGCGGCGAGACGCCCCAAAGCTGGTTCGCCATCACCCGCGTCACGGCGAAAGTTGCGAGGAGCCCAGCGCCTACGCCCCAGCCTAGTAATTTCAAACCCATCCGCAGGACCATCGAGAAGACGTGACCGCGCCCCGCGCCGAGAGCCATTCGTATCCCGATTTCGTGCGTTTGGCGCGACACAGTGTAAGCAATTACGCTGAAAACGCCAAGCGCGACCAGCACTAATCCAACGGCCGCAAATACCCACAGCAGAATGAGGCTGAAGCGCGGCTCGGCGTAGGAGAACTGCTTCATAAAATCGTGCAGGCTGCCGGCGAACGTGAGGGCGATGTTGCGGTCCACGGCCCAAATCTCGCGGCGCAGGGTGTTGAGCATGGTTAAGGGGGGAACCGAGGTCCTGACCAGGATGCCGCGGTCGAATGCGGCGGTGATCGTGTATGGAACGAACATTTCGGGCATGGGCGGGTCCTGGACACCCTGATTCCTGGCATCCGCAACCATGCCGACAATTTCGAATAGCGGATCCTTAACGGGAGATTCGGGAAAGGTTCCCAGCATGTCGATCTTGGCGAGCTTACCCAAGGGGTCTTCGCGGCCGAAAAACTTATTGACAAACGTCTGATTGACCACCGCCACCTTCCGCGCGCCGTCCACCTCGACTTCGGAGAGAGTGCGGCCGCGCAAAAGCCGCAATTGCAGGGTTGGAAAATATCCTTCGCTGCACAGTTGAAAAATCGCCTGCGCTTTTTCCATACGAGGTTGGCCTGCGATATCGATATCGCTTCGGATGCCTCCGTAAGGCGGCAGCGAGACCGTCTCGCTTGCCGCTACAATGCCCGGCGTCGCAAGTAGCCGCTGCAGGAGTTGGCGATAGAAACGTTGTTTATCGGCGGCCGTCTTGTAGTGCCCCCGTGGGAACGGCAGACGCGCGACCAGGACGTTGTCCGGATTGAAACCCAAGTCTGCCTGCTGCAAGCGAATGAAGCTGCGCATCAGCAGGCCGGCCCCCGACAATAACACCAGAGACATGGCGATCTCAAAGACAACCAGCGTGTTGCGCAGCCGCCCTTGCCGAAATCCGCTTCCGACGCCCCGGCCGGAATGCTTGAGCGGCTCGACGAGATCTTTTCGGGCCGTCTGCAGCGCGGGCGCCAGCCCGAAGAGCACCGCCGTACAGATCGCCGCTCCCAAACTGAACAGCAGAACGGGCGTATTGAGTCGAATCTGCGCTTCCCGCGGTATGAGGCCCTCCGGGAGCAGCGCCACGAGCCCTTTGACTCCGGCGTAAGAAAATAGTACGCCTACCAGCGCGCCCGTTAACGCGAGAAGCAGACTTTCGACTAGCAACTGACAGATAAGCCGGATGCGGGCCGCTCCGAGCGAAGAGCGAATTGCCATTTCTTTTTCGCGCGCAGTGGCGCGGGCCAGCAACATATTCGCGACATTGCTGCAGGCAATTAACAGCAAGAGCGCCACGGCAGCCGCGATCGTGTATAGCGTTTTGCGAAACTGCCCGACGATGCTGTCCAGCCAGCTAACGATCTGCACTGTAAAGTTTTTGGGATAGTTCTTGGGATAGATCCGGGCGAGGTGGCGGGCAATCACCTCAATGTCGGCCTGCGCTTGTTGAATGGTGACGCCGGGCTTCAGTTTCGCCTGAAAATTCCAATAATCGTTGCGCCCTTGGGGATCGCTGCGCTCTATGGCCCTGGACATCCATACATCCGCGCCGAGCTTTGTGAAACGCTCCGGCATAATTCCGGCCAAAGTTGCCGGCGTCCCATTCAGCACGAAGGTCTTGCCAAGAATGGATGGGTCCTGGTTGAAGCGCTTGACCCATAATTTATATGCCATGACGAAAACGGGCGGTGCGCCCGGCTTGGCATCGTCCGGCGTCAGACCACGGCCGAGCAGTGCGGGCACGCCCAGGAAACGGAACGTGTTCGGCGTGACGTAGCCGCCCATGAACTGCTCCATGCCGCCTCCGTTGTCATACAAAACATCGTCCCCGGTTCCGCCGATGACTTCTTCAAAGACATGGTTCTGTTGCTGGTAATCGAGGAATTCCGGAGCTTGAAAATACGTCCGGCCGCCGGGACGGCTGTTGGTCGTGTCGTGAATTTGGATCGCGACCACGCGCTGGGCATCCGTGTAGGGAAACGGGTCCAACAAAATATTCTCGATGGCGCTGAAGATCGTGGTCGCCGCGCCGATGCCGAGCGCCAGAGTCAGAACCGCGATACTCGCGAAAGACGGCTGTTTGCGCAGGGTGCGCAGTCCATATGAGAGGTCCTGCCGCATCCAGAGCATACCGAACTAGACGGCGGAAACGCGATTATGTTCCCAAGGCCGATTCCCGGCGAGTTCGGAGGATCTACGGAGCGACGGCAATGGAAGCGGTGTTGCTCGCAATGCCGCCGACGGCGACGGTCACGGGAACGGAATCGCCGGGCGTTACGCCCGCGGGAACGCGCGCATTCACCTGCAATAGCCCGGAGACGTAGCCCGGCGCGGCGCCGGCGAAGGTTACCTCGGCGTCCAGGCCGCCAATCTGGACAGCCACGGGAAGAAGCGGCTGTGGCAGAGGATTCGCGGAAAGAGAGCCGGTCGCAGCCGGCGGGCTCATCTGGCCCGCGCCCGTGACGTACAGTACGACGACGGATCCGGAGGCAGCGGGAATCGATGAGGAGTTGGTGGAGGCGTCCTGATTCAGCGCGGCGGCCTCATTCCCCGGCACGGACATGAAGATTCCGGAACCGCCGCGGCGACGGCCGTGCTCATGGATGGAGAAAGAAGGCCATTGTAGGAGACCTGTATCTGCGTATTGGCGCGTCCGTAGATTTCGTATGGCGCGACGACGTTGATCTGCGTGGCGGAGACGTAGGTGAGCGGGGCAGGGAAGCCGTCGAACAGCACCTGCGTGCCCCCGAGAGAGTTGGCCACCATGTTCGAGGGTGTTAACTGAAGCCCTTGCGGAGCAGCCGCCGCCATCGCAGCTCCGTAAATCGTGACGATTTCGCCGGGCGAAACTTGACCGGCTACGGCGCTGGCCGCGTTGGTAATTGCATAAATTACGGGAGCGGGCCCCGGGGTGATTGTGAGCGTCACGGGCACCTTGATGGCGGGTACGGAGGTATCCTGCGGCGTAATGACGATAGTCCCGGAGTATGTTCCAGCCGCCAGTCCCGCCGGTTTGACGGAGACCGTTACGGCGGTCACGACTGCGCCGGCTGAAGGCGTCGCAATAAGCCAGTTGCCGCCCGCCGCGGTTTCGGAAATTGTGACCGGAATGGAGCCACCGTTGGTGATCAGATTAACGGTCTGCGAAGCGGGAGTGGCGGCGCCGGCCGGAGCGCTGAACGCGAGAGAAGGCGTATCCACGGTCAGGGTGAGCGGTGAAACATTCAGGGTCACGGGGACGGATTGCGCCACGCCGAGTGTGGCGTGACGAGCACGATTCCGCTGTAGTTCCAGGGATGAGGGTCGCCGTGTTAACGCTGACCATAAGCGTGCTCGGTGTTATGCCTGCGAGCGGCTGAAGTGCCAGCCAACCCGTTCCAATTGCCGTCTGCGGGGAGGCGGTGAAGGACATGCTGGTCGTGCCGCTCGCGACGGTGAGCGGCTGCTGCGAGGTGGAATATTGCGGCACATTGAAGGTGAGGGTCGCGGGCGTCAAAGAGAGCGCGCTTGCGGCCGTGATGGTCAGCGTTACAGGAATGGTTAGAGAGTTGGCGCCGGCGGCGGTGATTGTGATCGAACCCTGGTAAGGGCCTGGGGCGAGAGATTGGTAATTTGCGGCGGTAACGGTGAAGGTGCTGGGCGTGGTTGCCGAAGCCACGCTAGTGGACAGCCTATTCAATTGCGGCCGCGGTGCGAATGGCGAACGCGACAGCGGAGCCCGTGGAAGCGATGGCAACGGACTGCTTCTGTGGAGTAGTTCCCCCCTGCGAAGCGGAAAAAGCGATGCTTTGAAGATTCGCGCTCAATGTCGTGGTCGCGCCCGCGCCGCCGATCGCGATCGAAAACGATGCGGTCGCGCTTTGATTGCAAGAGTTCGATACCTGGAGTACGAAACTGTAGATGCCGGGCGAGCTTGGCGTTCCCTGGATGCTGTAGCCGGAGCCGTTCGACTGCACGCTGAGTCCGGGGGGAAGAGCGCCGGCGGCAAGCGAAAACACGGGCCCTGGCGAGAACGGACTGCCGCACTGGCCCGAGGAGTACGTGAGCGCCTGACTGTACGCCGAGCCCACCGATCCGCTCGGGAATGCAGTGTTGGTAATCGTGATGCCGCCCGTACTGGTCGCCGCGACGGCGATGGTGAACATTTGCGATTGAGTAGCGCCGGCGCTGTCTAATAGGCCAATGGTGAAGGGGAACGATCCGGCCGTGGTGGGCGCGCCGGAAATCGTCCCAATGGAAGGATTGAGAGCGAGACCGGGTGGCAAGGATCCCGAGTTCAGTTTCCAGGAATAGGGCGGTTGTCCGCCGGTTGCGGCGAGCGTGGTCGAGTATACGGAATTAACGATGCCGCCGGGCAAAGTGGATGGAGTCGTGATGGTGAGAGTGCTGCCGGAAGAAGAGGCGCCTCTGTCCCGGTCGACGATGAAGGTCTGGCGGGCAATGGAGACTGTGCCGGATCGCGCGGCGCCGTTATTTGCGGCGACTGAGAATGCGACCGCACCGTTGCCGCTGCCGGATGCGCCGGAGGACACGGTGATGAAGCCGGCGTTTGAAGTCGCGGTCCAGGAGCAGCCCGCCCCGCCGAGTACGTTTACAGCGCCGTTGCCGCCGTTGGCGCCGAAAGATTGAGAGGCGGGCGAAAGCGTGAAAGCGCAAATCTGGGCTCCCGTAATCGTGATCGTAAAGATTCGGGTGTTTTGAGATCCACCGCCGAGAGCGGTGACGGTATAAGTGCCGGGCGTATTGCCGAGCACCAGATCGCACGTGGCGAGTCCGCTTGCATCTGTAAGAACGATGGCCGCGGGCGCATTACAGACCGCGGGCGCAGGGGGAACGGGGCGCCGGAATCGCCGGGCGCGCTTACGATCTGAACGCCGACGCCGGGAATTCCCTGGCCCTGATTAACGCCGTTCTGCGCGGTGACCGCAACAACTACGGCGCCGGACAGCGTCGCGCCCGCCGATCCGGAGATAATCAAATTGTCGGGGGTTGGCTTGACTGAGCTGTTAGGGGGGGCGGCGGCGGGGATACGTCTTTGACGGCAAGCTTAAGGCGGCCACCGTCTGTGGAGGCCGCAATGGTAGCGGAGGCGTAGGACATGCCGGGCTGAATGCGACTGCCGAAGAAGCCGGCGGTGGACTGGCCGTTGGAGTCTGTCTGATTTGTAATGGAGTTGAGTGTTCCGAGTTGCGCTCCCTGCGTTATGGACCAGGCCACGGGCACGCCGGCAACGGGAATGCCGGAGGCGTCCGTGACGCGGATGGTGAGCAGCGAAGTCGTTTGAAATTCTTCCTGAACGACCTGGCCGTTGCCCGCGACCATGACGATGCGCGCTGGCGGACCCGGTTGCGCTGCGGCGGCAGGGGCAAACGCGGCGAGAGCGCACAGGAATATAGAAAGAAGAATGCGAGGGGAATGCACTCAGAGCACCTCAATGCGGGGTTGTGGAACGCGGGGACTCTCACAATGTAGCAGCGATTCGGGGG
>CAWITB010000016.1:0-76577 GCA_963838885.1 Bryobacterales bacterium
GCGGCAGATGGCGACCGGCTTTCCGTCGAGGCGTCCGCGGCGGCAGGCCGGCTCGCAAGGACGGTCGCAGGTGCGGCCGAGCACGCCCGGAAAGATGTTCGAGTTGCGGTTCACCATGTACGCGTCGGTATAGCGGCCCTGCGCGATCAGGCGGATATACTCCGGCACATTCGTGCTGGCGGGACAGGCCCATTGGCAGTCCACAACCTTGTGAAAATAATTCGGATTCCCGGTATTTGTAGGCTTCACTTGCTGCTTTCTTTCATTGTACGCCGGATTGGTCGGAGGCTAGTTGTCGGGTTTGAGGCGCTTCATGCCGGAGGGCAGTTCAAAGATTTTTTCGGGCACGTTCTTATTCACCTCCAGGCTATCGGCAAACAGCTCATAAATTTTTTCGCCGTTGCGGTTGCGCTGCACCGTGAGCGGCCATTGGACGCCATCGACGGTGCGGTACTTGGTGTAGAGCGTGACCTCCTCGTTACGATCCTTGGTCAGAGGATCGCGGCGGTACACAACTTCGCGCAGGGGAACCTTATCGATCTGGTGAAAGTAGACGGTGAGGGTTTGATTGGAGGCGTCGGTGATATCGACAATTTCAACCGGATTGTTTTCCCAGATGTCGGCGCCCCGCGATTCGGAAGATCATGCCGGGCTCGTTGAGACGCTCGCGCAGGATGTAGAAAATGTCACTGAGCGTTGCGAGCTTGTAGCGGTTGAAGCGCTCGTCGCTGAGCGGCCGCGCGCCGCGAAACGTGATTTCGTAGGCGTCGTCCTGCTGAAAAAGTACGCCGTAGTCGAGTTTCGGTCCGAAGTCTTCGCGTTCGATGACGGCCAGGGTCTTCGAGGGATCCTGGACGTGATTAAGATAGCGGGTCACGATGCGCGCGATCGTGAAAATCGTTCACCTGCTCGCGGTAGAACGAGTAGGCGCGACCGTTTTCGACGATGTTCTGGACGTTGAGGAATTTCGATCCGCCGAGCGAGGCGACGCACTCGTCGACGACCCGCTTGCCGCGCTCAAGCGCTGTTTCGGCGTGGGAAGCGCGGGGACCGAGCGCGGTCCATGCAACGAAAGAGGGCGAGGCGAGGGCCGCTGCGCCGGGAAGCGGGGTAAGAGGGTGATTGCAATTTGCATTCCTACGCTCTGTTCATTGTGACGTAAGGACGGGGATTGCCGTAAGCGGCGGGCGGCAAATTTTGTACAGATGCATGTGGAGCGCGCGTATAAGAGCCGCTTGGGTTCCGTGCGGGCTGGATTCGAATCGGAATGAAGGCGCGCGGCCTTCGGTGGAGCGGACCGATTTTGCTACCGAATTGTGAATGTCTTTACGCCATCTCCGATGGGGGCCGAAAGACGGTTCGGGCCATCCCAAGACAAATCGACCGCGTTCGAACCAACGACGGGATGGTCGCCGATAGGACTCCCGCGGCAACCCCTTTTTCGATGCAGTCGTATATGCAGTCTACAAAGGCGATGCGCTTGGAATCCGGAGACCAGAAAAACTTGGGAACGAATTCATGGCGTGAAGCTGTAAGCTAGCAGATCCTTCCCGGTTTTCCCGGTGTCAAGATCGGTCTCAACATATTCGCTCAGCGAAGGATTGAGATGGCAAACGGCCGCAACGGTTGACTCATTCGGCCAGGATACCGCCAGGATACTCGAGCAGGGACCCGCGGGCGGCACGGCTCCGCCTATAACGTGAAACGACTCCAAGCGCTTCCCTCCAGATCGACAATGACGACGGATGGCAGACAATTCTCGCTTTGCGGGCACGCCTCGTAGTAGGCGATGCGGTCGGCCGAAGGTGAGAGCTCGGCTTGGAGCTTGGATTTGTCGTCGTCTGTTAATTGCCGCTCTTGCCCGTCCTTGATGATCCAGACTTCATCGGCGCGAATATCGTAGCTGCGCGAAACGAGTTCTCGCAGCGAGGCTCAGGCGGGCGCATCGGCGGGCCTTCGACGCCCCGCTCTTGACCCGCGCTCGCCTACAACCTGGGCAACGGCCGTTGGAGGTACAATTCAGGGCGGCCTTGGCAACGGAAAAGAAACTACAGCCTGAAAGGAGTCTTTCGTGATCACCCGGAGTGTGCTCATTCTCGCCGCCCTTGCCGGCGGCGCTTTCGCCCAGACGTTCCAGGCAACCATCGAGGGTCTGGTAACGGATCCTAGCGGCGCCGTTATTCCCGGCGCCACCGTTAAGGCGACCAACGTCGATAACAATCAGATCGCGGAGGCAAAGACGAACAGCGCGGGCTACTATACTCTTCCCTATCTCACGCCCGGAGTGTATGATATCGAAGTTACCGCCGCTGGCTTCCAGACCTTTAAGCGGTCGCAGATTGCGCTTCGCATCGCCGACAAGTTGAATCTGCCTTTGCAGTTGACCGTCGGCCGGATGAACCAGACAGTGGAAGTAGTGGGCCAACAGGAAGTCCTCGATACGGCGTCAGCCGACCGCGGATTGGTTTTCGATCCGATCAAGGCCCAGGAATTGCCGCTGAACGGACGCCAGGAATACATGTTGATGGAATTGACGCCCGGCGTGATTTTCACCCAGGAACAATTCGGCGCCAGCGGTTTCTCCGGGACGCGCGGCTGGGACGTGAACAGCTCCTACAAGATCAATGGAGCGCGGCCCGGCGAAAACGTGTTTTTATTGAACGGCGCCCCCATTAGCGACAACGGCGGCACCTGGGATGTGGCCCCGAATATCGAGGCGGTCCAGGAATTCAAGGTGATGACCAATACGTACGACGCGCAATACGGACATTTTGGCGGTGGCGCGGTAAACACGACGCTCAAGGCCGGCGGGAATGCGTATCATGGGGACGTTTTCGACTACTTCCGCAATTCTTACATGGACGCGAACAATTTCGCCAATAATTTCAACGGCCAGAACACCCCATACCACAACCAGCACCAATTCGGCGGAGTTGTGGGAGGTCCGATTCGAAAGGACAAGGACTTTTTCTTTTTCAGTTTCGAAGGCTGGAGAGAAGTTATCCCCGCTCCCGCGACGAACACGGTCCCGACCGCGGCGGAGCTGACCGGCAACTTCGCGGCGGACGGCTATACGATCTACGATCCGCTAACCTCGGTTCCCTGCAACGCGGCGTCGAATTGTTCGGGCCACGTCTATGTCCGCCAGCCCTTTCCGAACAACCAGATTCCGGCGAGCCGGATCAGCCCGATCGGCGCGAAGATCCTCTCGTATTATCCGGCGCCGACCAATCCGGCTCTACAGAATAATTTCAATAACCCCAATGTAAAAGACGCGTACATGTACAACCAACCGATGGTGCGTATCGACCATAACTTCGGCGACAAAGACAAGGTCTACGCGATCTACACCGGCCAGCACGGTACCGAGAATCGCAACACCAGCGGATTCCCATCGCCCGCCGATAGCGGCAACATCAATAATGCGCGGAGCGACCAGAACGCGATCGCCGGCTATACCCGTATCCTCTCCCCCACCGCGGTGTTCGATGCGCGCCTCTCCTGGGGCCGCTTCACGAACAATCAGCCGAATCAGGGCGATCCGAGTTTTCTGGCCTCTTCGCTTGGAATTAGCGGTTCCTGTGCCCCGACTGTTCCACAATGCAGCGCGCCGGTGTTCAATTTCAACAACAGCTTGGGCAACCTGTTTGGAAGCGGCTCGCCGTCGAGTACCTCGAGCGCGCTCATCAATTGGTACAGCTATACGACGTGGGATTTCAATCCCAGCCTGACGCTGAATCGCGGCAAGCACACTATGCACATAGGATTCGAGTGGTTGTACGCGCTCCGCCCGTCGCAAGGTTCGGGAAATGCGACCGGCGTTTTCAATTTCGGCACGAGTTGGACGCAACACTATTCCGATCAGCAATCGGGCGCGACGGATGGCAATTCCGTCGCAACGGCGCTGCTGGGATATCCATCGAGCGGAGTGATCGAATACAACGCGCAACTCTATATATCGCGGCCGTTTTACGCCGGCTACTTTCAGGACGATTGGAAGATCACGCCGCGCCTGACGCTCAATTGGGGCTTGCGTTATGAGGTGCAGGTTCCGTGGGTCGATCGTTACAATCGCGTGACCCGAGGATTCGACTACAATACCGTCAACCCCATTAGCGGCCAGGTGCTCGCGAATTGGAACAGCCTGTCGGCGGCGAACCCGGGCGTACTTCCGGCGCCACCCGCCGCGCTGTACGGGGGTCTTTTATTTGCGGGGGTGAACGGACAGCCGGCGCAAATCTATCAAATGGACTGGACCAGGCCATGGCCAAGCGCTTTTGGAAGAACGAGGACCCCATCGGGCAGCGGCTCATCATCGGCGCGAGCATGGGACCGGATTTCGCGCAGGCTCCGCGGGAGATCATCGGCATCGTAGGCGATGCGCGCGATGCGGGCCTCAATCACGACCCGCAACCGGCCATGTTCGTGCCCCTTTCGCAGGTGCTCGATTCCTATATGACGCTCAACAACCGCTTCATGCCGCTGCGCTGGCTGGTGCGCACCAAGGTGGCGCCGGACTCGCTCACGGCGCCCATTCAACGCGCCTTCGAAGATGTCGCCGGGCTTCCGGCCGCGCACATTCGCAGCATGGACCAGATCGTCTCGCAGTCCACCGCGCGCGATCGCTTCAACGCAATACTGCTTGGCATTTTCGCCTTCGTCGCGATCCTTCTGGCCTCTATCGGTCTGTATGGTCTGATTGCGTATTCGGTGGAACAACGCACGCTAGAATTCGGCATTCGCGTGGCGCTCGGCGCCGATTTGCCGCTGTTGCGCAATATGATCGTGCGGCAGGCCATGACGCTGGCCGCCGCCGGCATTGTCATCGGCCTCGGCGCGGCCTACGGACTCACGCGCCTGATGGCCAGTCTGCTGTACAGCGTGAAACCGGCGGATCCGGCGGTGTTCGCTTCCGTCGCAGCTTTGCTTGCCGCCATCGCCTTTCTGGCCAGCTACGTTCCGGCGCGCCGCGCCCTTCGCGTGGACCCCATTGTGGCGCTGCGTTACGAATAGGCCGCGTTCGAAGCGCGGACGATATCGTGAGTGGGTGGCGACGCTCGTGGGGGTCAGATAGGGGCGGGGCCGATGCAATGGCCGGCGCGGATTGCGGGCTCGATTGCGAGGAGTGCGGGCACACTTCGGCCCTGCGAGTTGCCGGAAAGAATTTCTAGAAAAGCTTAACCCCCGGCCAGCCCTGTTTCGGACCGGCCGAGGCGCCCTGTTTTCCGCATTGGACAAAGGTTTATTACCTCTTCCAAGCTTCTTTGTCAGCGATCCGTTTCACAACGATATTCGCCGGGAGGATCCTCCACCGGTTCTCCGCGTTGGGCTCCGATGTTGATGGAGCCACGCGGGCCGGTTTTGCAGTAGGTGAAATTGGTTGGCCAACCTATTTTTCCCTCACCTTAAAGGGTTGGGTCGGGACGTTAGCCCTTCCCAAATTCAATTATACGCCGAGGGGTGCAAGCGAATAGGCGCAAGTACTTGAATTAAAAAGACAAAATTGTTGGGAACGGCGTTTTGGCGTGACGGAGCGGCGAATCCGTCGATGACCGCAACTTTATTGCGCTGGGGCGCGCGTCACGGGAGCGGTGGCGCAGGAGGAAACCTGGCCGGAGTCGAGTCCGGTTTGGAACCAGTGGTCCCGTTGCGCCGAAGTTCCGTGCGTGAACGATTCGGGCGAGACGCGGCCAGTGGCCATGCGCTGCAGACGGTCGTCGCCGACGGCGGCGGCCGCCCCGAGAGCATCGTGGACGTCCGATTGATCGATGATGTCGCGCTGTTGCGTCGAATGGCCCCATACGCCGGCGTAGCAATCGGCCTGGAGCTCGAGATCGACGGAGAGAGGGTTGGCCTCGCTAGGGTCGCGCTGGCGGAGCCGCTGCACTCGGCTCTCGATGCCGAGGATTTTCTGGACGTGGTGACCCAGCTCGTGCGCGATCACGTAGGCTTCGGCGAAATCGCCCGAGGCTCCAAAGCGGGTGCGCAGCTCGTCGAAAAAGCCGAGGTCGATATAGACCTTCTCGTCGACTGGACAGTAGAACGGTCCCGTGGCCGATTGCGCCGTACCACATCCGGAATCGGTAGCATCGCGAAACAGCACCAGCTTGGCGTGACGGTAGGGAACACCCGTTTGCTGCGGTAGCAGCTTCGTCCAGGTGTTCTGAACATCATCGAGAACGAAGGAGACGAACTGCTCCTGCCGGTCCGGCGTTCCCGAGTTTGAAAGCGAAGAGCGAGGCGCGGGAGCAGTTGAGGAAACCGGGGCACCGGTAAAAATGCCAAGCAGATTCACGTGAAAAACCAGGCTCAACACAATCAGTAGGATGGTGCCGCCAATGCCCAGATGGATGCCTCCGAAACCGCCGAAGCCGAATCCACCGCCGCCTCCGCCATCGTCGCGCCGGTCTTCAATATCGTTGCTGACGCCGCCAGGTGTCCACTTCATAGGGTGAGCCGTCGTTCACGGAGCACGTACGGGTCCAATGGGCCCTGTGAGACGGTCGTCGTGGCGCGCGCGTTAGAACGTAAATCTTCCGCCCACCTGCAAGCGCGCGCGGTCCGCCCGATCCGAACACCTGGCCGATGCGCTGCGTCGGAATACCGAAGGCGTAGGTTTGCGTTGCCGGATTGGCCGCTTTCGGATCGAGGTTGAAGTTGTAACCGCTGGGGTTGTAATAGTTCAAGACGTTGAACATTTCGCCGAAGACGGAGAAGCGGAAGCGTTCCTTGATGGTGAAGTATTTCGTCAGGCGCAGGTCCTGGGAGTCGAACATGCGGCCGAAGTTGTAGTTGGGGGGCAGCACGACGGCGGGAATCGTCTGGCCTCTCGCGTCCTTTTTACCGGCATAGGTGGAATTAAAGTTGTTGACGTCCGCGGTCAGTTCCGATTTGCCGCAGCCGTAATTGATGCAGTTGAAGCTCAAGCCGGGGAGGGGCGTTGTGGTCACCCCGCTGCCCGTCAGATCGACGCCTGAGATATAGGCCATCTGCGGTCCGGCGCTCGCGAGTCTGGAAATCAGCCCGATCTGGAATCCCCAGGGCAGATCCGCCGTCCCCACGATATTCAGCGTGTGGCGCGACCCTTGCGGCCCCCAGCTCGATTCCAAGTTGTAGAGGTCGTAGATGCCGTTATTGCCGTGCTGGTCGGCGAGGGCGTATGACGCCGTGAACTGGTAGCGCCGCGAAAAACGTTTGTCGAGCTTCACCAGCATGGCGTTATATACGTTGCGTCCGCTGGGGGTCCAGAACGTGATGGGACCGTTGGAGCATTCCACGCCGGGCACGTTGGCCTGTGCCGGCGTACACTTCGGAATCACCGGCGTTTGCACGCCGTTTACGTACTCGTTGTAGTGGTTGTCGTCGACCTCGCCGAGGTTGACGTGATTGAACACGCGCCGCGCGAAATCCACGCTCAGGACCATGTCGCGCGATAACTGGCGCTGGATCCCGGCATCGAAGTGCAGTCCGTACATGAGCGGATAATGGAGCGGATAGAGTTGTGCCGCGGACTTGCTCACGTCGATGTTCGTGACGCTCAAACTGTTCGTGTTCGTGGGAGCGAGCGATGCCGTTATACCGGCGATCTGCTGGTTGTAGATCTGGAGAAACTGCCCCAGGGTCAGGTTGGTGAGCTGACCATAGGGGAGCGCGCGCGCCGACCGGCACTGGCGTGCCGCCGGTGCTGAGATTTACGATGCCCGGGAAGGTGTTGGTGAAGCCGGAATTCGGAAACTGCTGGCGTCCGTTGCCGAGCGGCCCAATTTCGGAGCGCTCCTGCAGGCGTTGATACAGGTACTCGGTGTCCCAGTAGAGACCGGAGCCGAGGCGGACGACTGTCTTCTGATCGTGTCCGGGGCTCCAGTTAAAACCGAGGGCAGGCGAAAAATGGCCGGGGTCGTTCTGAGTGGGCGATAAATCGCTCCCATACAGCGGCGCGAGAAATGCCGGTTTCTTCAAATCGTGGTTGAACAGGTTGGTTTCATATTCCCAGGCCAAGCCATAGTTCATGGTCAAGTTCGGCCGGATTTTCCAGGTATCCTGCCCGTAAAAGCGGATGCGATCGTTCCATTTCGCGATATTGATGTTGTAGGGCGGCGGCTGCGATGGGTCGCCGATGCCCACGATGGCGCCGAGGAACGGCAGATTCAGAAAGTCCTGATAAGTGCTTACCTGCTTTGGGAGCGTCGGGAACAGCGCGGCTTGTAAAGGCCCCAGTCCCAGACCCGCGATCAATTCGGGCGGCGCGACGGTGGCGCAAAACGGGTCGCAATAGCCCCAAAAGCCAGTTCCTGGAGCGAGCTCGAACTCGCCGCCGAAACGGATGCGATGGGAGCCCTTCTGCCACGTCAGCCCGTCGTCCCATTGGTATTTGCGCAGGTCGCGGCCTTGCGTGGCGTTGGACGTATGGCCGATGGTCAGGTTAGAGCCCTGCACCGAGACCTGCGGCCCTCCATCCTGCAGCCCCAGGCAGCCGGCTCCGCATTGCGATTCCGTAGGGAACAGGTTGCGATTATGCCAGTACTGGTAGCTGAAGCGGAAATCGTTCACGAGCGTGGAAGTAAAGATGGTGGTCCAGCCGAGGATGCTCTGATCGCTCCAGTTGGCGTTCACCAGCCAGTTCGAGGGCGGTTGGGCGCTGCTGCCTGAAGGCCCATAACTCGAATTCCCGTCGTGGGAGTAGCGCGCGAACAGCGAGTTATTCGCGTTGAGGTGATAGTCGATCTTGGCGCTCAGCGTCTTGCCCTTGTAGGGGCTGTCGGAAATCCCGGTGATGGTCGACAAGCTCGCCAGGTTCGGCTGCACGGTGACGGCGCTGGTCTGATTCTGATACTCGTAATTAAAAAAGAAGAAGAGCTTGTCCTTGACGATGGGGCCGCCGAGCCAGAATCCGGGGTTGCGGCGCACGAAAAACGGATTGGGGTTTAGAGGATTGCGCTGCAACGCCGGATAGGCGGCCATGTTGTGGTCGCGATAGAAGAAATAGCCGCTGCCGTGAAAATCGTTGCTGCCCGAGCGCGTCACGACGTTGACGGCGCCAACGGCGGTGATGCCGGTCGAGAAATCGAAGTCGACGGAGGAGAGTTGGAATTCCTGCACCACTTCCTGGGAGAAATTCATGCCCGGGCCGCCGCCTTCGATACTATCGCGTATGTTTCCGCCATCCACGGTGTAGGAAGTACGACCGGCGCTGGCGCCGAGAATGGAAACCGTGAATTGGGCGTTGTACTGCGAAGTGGATGCGGTGTTGACGCTGACGCCGGGCTCGATCGAGGCGAGATTTAGAAAGCTGCGGCCATTGAGCGGCAAGCCCTGGATCTGCTGCCGCGTAATGACGCCTTCGACGGCATTGCGGTCGTATTCCACCTGCGCGGCGGCCGCTTCAACGTTGACCACTTCGGTTGCCTGGCCCACTTCCATATGAATATCGGCGGTAGTTGTAGAGCCTACTTCGACGGTGGCGTCGCGCTGGATGGTTCGGAAGCCCTTCACTTCGACGCGAATCTGGTAATCGCCGGGGGGCAGAAACGGTACGCTGTAAAGTCCGTCGTTGTTGGCCTGAATGGTGCGGGCGGCACTAGTGGCCTTGTTCGTGACGATGACCGTTGCGCCCGGTATCACCGCTCCGGATTCATCCGTGACGGTTCCGGCAATCGTGCCAGTGGGCGCCTGGGCTTGTAGGGCCAGCGAGGCGGCTCCGAACAAGACACAAAGCAAGAGCTTTCCGGACCTGGCGATCGACATGGCGCTTTCCCCCCTGTACTTACGGTTTTGGGTCAATTTTGTCGGAAGATCTGTGGTTTGTCAAGAAAAATCGTCTTTTGCGCGTCTTGAAAGGGCGTTCGTAAGCTTGGGCTGCAATTTCGGGCCGAGGCGGAAATTTCTGCAACGGCGGGCGCTCGTAACTTCTTGAAGCTAGGAAGAAGATTCGCCGGCGGGGGGCTGGCGCGAAGAATGCAAGAAAAAGTCTCTGAAGGAGAATAACGACCATGGTAGACAGAACAAGAATGTACGACGCATTCTATCGCCATGCTAAAGTTTGCGGGGGTTTATTGACGGTCGCGGCTCTATGCCTTTCGACCGGCTGGGCGCAAGATCGGCGAGACGACGATCACTATCGCGATCGCGACCGGATCGCCAGGTTGGAACCGGGGACGGTTATTCCGGTGCGCACCAACGAAGGGATTGACGCCGATCGGGGGGATGGACGCATCTATACCGGGATTGTGGATCAGGATGTGCGCGACAACAACGGCCGTTTGGCGATCCCGCGCGGTTCCAACGTGGAGTTGGTGGTGCGGGTAGCGCGCGACAACGACCTGGTTCTCGATCTGGACTCGGTAATGGTGAATGGTCAGCGTTACGCCGTGAAGACAGATCCGCACCGCGTCGAAGCGCGGCGCGACGACAGGCGCGACGACAGTTTGGTGGGCGCGATCGTGGGAGCGATCGATGGCGGACAGGCCCGCGGCCGCGCAGTGAGGATTCCGCGCGATTCGCTGGTACGGTTCCGTTTAGAGCAACCGCTCGATATGGGAGTTGCCGATCGGGGTTCGATGCGCGACGGGCGGCATTATCACGATTGGGATCGTCCCGAGCCTCCGCGCTAACGAAGTTCACTGCGATTTGTTGATGGACGTATGCGATGCGCGTGTCGTCGACTCGCGCATCGCTCTCTAGCCGTGCGCTTCCCTTCCGTGATAGCCTAATCGTCCATGAGGCTATTCCGTTTATTCTCACTGCTGGCGCTCACACTTTCCGCCCACGCCCAGATTTTCACCCTTTCCCGCGAGCAAATGGTGAAATACACCGCCCAGAATCCCTACGACCGTTTCCCCGATGGCCGGCCCAAGGTTCCCGACGAGCTGCTTCAGAAGGCGAAGGGACTGTCTATCGAGGAGGTCTGGTCAGTGCTCGGCCAACAAAAAGGCTACGGCCAGCAATACGCGGGAGAAAACTGGAAGATCATGCATCCGGAGTTGAAGCTGGTGGGCCGCGCCGTCACATTGCAATTTATGCCGGAGCGCGCCGATCTCGCGGCGCCGTCCGATCCCAACACCGCGAGCTCGGGTCCGCACATCGCGCAGCACCAGCGCTTTATCGATTCGTTGCAGCCGGGTGATGTGCCGGTTGTCGACCTTTACGGCACGATCGAGGGCGGCACCATTGTGGGTGACAATCTCGCCACCGCCATCTGGAACGCCACAAAGGCGGGCTTGGTGGTCGATGGCGCAATCCGCGATGCGGAAGGAATTTTTCCGATCGGTATGCCGGTCTACTATCGCGGCGTCCATCCCACGCCGCTCAATTACGAGCGCGTGATGGTGACGGGCGTCAATGTTCCGGTCAAGATCGGCAACGCTACCGTAATGCCCGGCGATGTGGTCTTTGGCGATCGCGGAGGTCTATACTTCATCCCGCCGCAGTTTCTGAAGCCGATCCTGGATCGCGCCGAGCGTACTCACATCCACGATGAGTGGACCAAGATGAAGCTCGATACTGGAAAATACAAATCCAGCGACATCTATCCCAGCCCGCACGATCCGGCTCTGAAGAAGGAATACGACGAGTATTTGAGGCAGCACCTCGGCAAATAAGGCGCATTGCGCGGTCCGCTCCGCGGGCGGTGGTTGGCGCGGATGTTTCATTTCGGGGCCGGCCGCCGCCGGAATGGCGCGCATTGTTGTAAAAGCCCCTTGACAAATTCTAATTTACTGAAATAATAGCATAGTGTCCGCATTTGCAC
This sequence comes from Bryobacterales bacterium, assembly GCA_963838885.1. Classification (GTDB taxonomy): domain Bacteria; phylum Acidobacteriota; class Terriglobia; order Bryobacterales; family Bryobacteraceae; genus JAICMB01. The sequence goes on from CAWITB010000016.1 coordinate 11,747, forward strand.
GGTCGAACTTCGATCCGCCGCGGCCCACCCGGGAGCAATTGCAGCACGTGCTCGCGGTGGCATTTGGCCAGCTAACGGTCGAAGAGCCCCGCCCGCTGAGCGCTTACGAGCCCTTGGCCTGGCTGCTGCGCGACGATGTAGGTCCCGCGGGATTGCGCCGCACGCGCCGGGCGCTGTACCGCAAATTGGTAAGCGACCTTTCGCGCGAATTCGATCGCATTTACGGTGAAAGGCTGGCCTCGTCAAATGGCCCATGGGAATTTCCCGATATATATGTTGCCAGCGAAGAGGCCCGCAAGTACCTCTCCGCGATGCGTTGGTGCGCCTGGCAACACGCTCTGCGGCTGCCGGCGGCGGGTACGGCGTCCGTCCATGCCTATCGTCAGTTGATCGATCTGCTTTCGGTCGTATAGGGCCGGTCCCGGGGCTACGGCTCGCCGCTCAGCGGGCTCTGACCAAGCCCGGAGTCAGCACCCATTTCAATTCCCCGTGCGGCTGCGCGCCAAGTTTGTCCATGGCGATGCGCACCAGCGCGCCTTTTTTCAGATCGAATTTCAGATCCGGGACGGCGAGAAGATAGGCGACCAGGCGCGACAGTTGCGGCTCATGCCCAACGAGAAAGAGCTGCTGGGAAGCGGCATGGGAGCGCACTTCCTTCCAGACCCGCGGCGGGGCGACATCGGGCAGCAGCGCCTGTGTTTCCTGAAGCGGCGGCGGTTGGTCGAACGCGGCGGCGGCGATCTTCGCCGTTTCGAGCGCGCGTGCGTAGGGGCTGGTCAGGATCATATCGGGAGCGACTTTCGCGCGGCTTGCCAAGCGCGTCACGCGATCAATATCACGGCGGCCCTTAGGCGTCAGCTTGCGGTCCGCCTCGGCGATGTCCTTGCCGCGCGGCTGGGCTTCTCCGTGACGCAGTACGTAAATGTCCATTCAGGCGACCTGCTTTCCCGCGACGCCGCCGAGATACCGGACCCAGTCGTTCTTGCGGCGCGCTCCGAGGGTTTGGGGCCAATTTCGGCGAAAGGCGGCGGTTCCTTTGGCGGCGAGTCGTTCGACGCGCTCAATGACGGAATCGACCGTGGCGCGATGGCCCTTTCTATAATTCTTGAGAAGCCCGGCCGTGGTGACGTAATCGTTGATGTCTCCGAGTCGCGTCTGCACATTTCGAAGCGTACGCATGCGCGGCAGCAGACTCGCTCCGTAATCGGACGCGAAAAGCTCCAGCGTGTAGCGCAACTTCTTGCCCTGGATGCGAAATTTGTGCAGCTTGCGATAGCCGGCGCCGGGATTCGCGGCAGCATCGCCGGCATCGAAAAAATCGCCCGCGAGTTCCGGCAGAACTGTGCGGGCGTACTCGAGTGGTTCGGGCGAAGCGGCGGCTTGTTCGGCGAGGAGCCGCAATCGCCAGCCCTCCGCGGCGCGGCCGTCGTCGAGTCTTTTCAATGCGCGCCGGAATTTGGCGGCGGCGTCGCGGCGATCGCGGCGAAGCTCGTGAATCAGACCCGCGGCTCCCCGCGGCTCCGAACGCTTCACCAGCTTGATCGCGATATCAAAGTTGCGAACGCGACCCGCGGCGCGCAGTGTTTTATGAACCTTGCGATCGATCCCACGCGTGGAGCGGCACGGCAAGAGGGGGCGGAAAACAGCGAGGCACTGCCGCAGCCGGCGTATGGCCACGCGGACGTCGTGGATGGCATCGTCGTTGGGATCCTTGGCCGCGGCGGCCATCGACTCGAGCGGCTTGGTCGAGCAGGTCCGAAGCGCGCTGCACGACAAAAGAGGACGGGGGAGGCGGCTTAATGGCTTTCATAGCTTGGCCTTCTCGACCAGCAACTGGCGTTCGTAGACCTGTTGAAAAACGTCGGCGACGCGCTCGGCGGCCCATTTCTCGAGTTTGACGTCGGACTCCGAGCGCAGCGCCACGGAAAGGGAGCCGTTCTGCAAACTGCAATCGATGGCGCGCACGCGCTGTTCGTGGGTTTGGTCGAGCGCCGCCGAAAGCCGCAGCAACGGCGTCAGCATGAGGACGGCGCGCTTGTCTTCGGCATCGAGGGCGTGAAACTCCGGGTGCGATGGCGCGGGCATTCCTTTACGGTGATAACGGCACAGATTCGCGAGAATATTGCGCTCTCTTTCGGTGAACCCCGGCAAATCCGAGTTGGCGACAAGGTATGAGGAATGGCGATGATGGCGCGTGTCGCTGACGAAATGGCCGATATCGTAGAGATAAGCGGCCGCTTCGAGCAGCTCGCCGTACTGGGGAGGAAGGCGGTGCAGCGGCGCGGTGGAATCGAAAAGCTGGGAGGCGATCTGGGCCACCTTTCGTACGTGCGGCTGGTCGACGTCGTAGCGCCGCGCCATGCCGAGCGCGACCTGGCGCCGGTCGGCGTCGAGGCGCGTGGGTCTCTTGCCGACGCCGCGGCGCGCCAGATCGGCGATAATGCCGTCGCGCAGGCCGGCGGCCGAATAGTATAGGCGGGGAAGGCGCAGCTCGCTCATGATGTGCAGGAGAACCGCGGCGCCGGGCACAATGATCTCCGCACGGCGCGGCCCGATGCCGGCGATCTTGCGGCGTCCTTCCAGATCGCGGCTGGAGATCTTGTCGTAAAACGCGCGCACCTGCGCGAGCGAGGCGCGGAGCCGGTCGATCTTTTCGCGCTTGGAGCGATGGACGCCATTTACCGCCGACATCAGCGCGGCAGCCGTGCCCGAGGTCGCCACGGCGCGATCGTACGATCCCGGCTTGAGGCGGCGGACGACGCTTTCAAGGCGCTGATCGATGTATTCGCGCAATTGTGCGAGCTCCAGCTTTTGCGGCGGTTCCGACTTTAGGAAAACCTCCTTCATGCGGACGGCGCCGATTTTCTTCGAGTACGCTTCAGCGAGACGTCCGTTTTCGCCGACAATCAACTCGGCGCTGCCGCCCCCTACGTCCACGATCAACTGTCTGCCTTTGGGGAAAGGCCAGCGCGCCTGCACGCCCAGGTAAATCAGCCGGGCTTCCTCCAGTCCGGAGACGACCTCCACGCCGGCGCCGATAATATCGGAGGCGCGGCGCAGAAACTCGTCTTTGTTCGCGGCATCGCGAAGCGCGCTGGTTCCCACGGCGCGGACGGCGATGGCATTGACGGCGCGAACCTTCTCCGCCATGCCTGCCAGCGCTGCGCAGGCGAACTCCATGGCGGCGGGGCTGAGGCGGCCGGTGCGAAAGACGCTTTCGCCGAGCCGCGTCACCTGGCGATCGGAAGCCACGATTTGTAGCGCGCCATCGGCGGACACTTCGGCGGCAGCCATGCGAAGGGAGTTGGAGCCGATGTCGATGGCCGCGTAACAGGGCACGATTTCATGATAGAGAATTAAGCCATGGCGAGCCGGTGCTTCCGGGGAGAGCTAATTCTGCCCGATCGAACGATCTCGGACGGCTATGTGCTGTGCCGCGCGGGATCGATTGTGAATGTGGGGACGGAGCGCCCCGTGGGTGTTTCGATTGTGGAGGGGCGCTATATCGCTCCGGGTTTCGTCGATCTGCATGTGCATGGCGGCGCCGGCTGCGATTATATGGACGGCTCCGCGGAGGCCGTGCGCATCGCCAACCGCGCTCATGCGCGGCACGGTACAACGACGATCTTTCCAACCACAACGACCGGTTCGACGGCCGAAATCCGGGAGATGTTGAAGGCCTGCGGCGAAGTCCGCGAGCGCTGGTCGTCGCAGGATGGAGCGCGCATCGGCGGAGTGCATTATTACGGGCCCTACTTTGCGGAGGACAAGGTGGGGTGCCACTCCAAGGAAGGCCGGCGCGATCCCGATCCCGCGGAGTACGAAAGCTTTCTATCCGGGGGCCTCATTCGCATCGCAACCTGCGCGGCGGAACTGCCTGGCGCGGAGGCATTCTACCGCGCGGCGCGGCACTATGGCTGCCTGGTCACGTGCGGGCATTCCAATTCGACATGGACCGAGATGGCCCGCGCCTACGAAGCCGGGATGCGCCATGTGGATCACTTCTGGTGCGCCATGAGCTCGGTTGCCTCGGTGCGCAATCGTTGCGGCACGCCGATGCAGGGAAGCATGGAACAATTCGTTTTGTCGCACGAGGAGATGAGCACCGAGGTGATCGCGGACGCATGCCATCTTGCGCCGGAGCTACTTGAATTCGCATTCCGCATGAAGGGGGCGGCGCGCTTGTGCCTGGTGACGGACGCGAATCGCGCGCTCGACATGCCGCCGGGCCGCTATCGCTTTGGGCCGAGTGAAAGCGGCAGTTGGTTTGAGAGCGACGGAAGAGTCGGCTTTGTGCCGGGCGCCGGACTGGCGAGCTCGGTGGTAGGAATGGATCGCATGGCGCGCAACATGGCCGCCTCGACAAGCGCGTCGTTGCCGGAGTCAATTCGGATGGCCAGCCTGACTCCAGCGCAGCGCGTGGGGATGGAAGACCGGATCGGCAGCCTGGAGGCGGGGAAGGCCGCCGATATTCTGGTGTTGACGAAGGCGCTCGAAGTGGAGCGCGTGTTTCTGGGGGGCGAGGAGTACCGTTAATTCCAGCGTGGAGGCGCGGCGCTACGACGGAAGCGCGCGGGGATCGTGTTTCCAGGGCGCGACGTCGGAGGTGCGCACGTACCATTTGAGTATCTGCGATTCCAGCTCGCGCCGGCGGCTCTCAAAGGAGCTTTGACCGATTAAGTTGTTAAGTTCGCGCGGATCGCGGGTAAGGTCGTAAAGCTCATTTTCTCCATCGGGACGCAGAATCAGCTTCCAGTCCAAGGTCCTGATCATGGTGCTTCGCGTGGAGGTCTGGGGGCGCTCATTTTGGAGCTTTACCTTTGGATAATAAATATTCGCCGGGGTATTAAAATCCTGGAAAGGTTCAAAGCACTGCGGCTCATAAGTGTTATAGCCGCCTTCGCAGAACGCGGCGCGCTTGGTATTGCCGGGTTTGCCTTGGAGCTGCGGAATGAGGCTGGACGCGAAATGCGTGTGATGCGGCTCGATTCCGCACAACTGCAAACAGGTCGGCATGACGTCGAATAGCTCCACGATTTCTTTCGAAACGTGGCCGCGGGCGTAGCCGGGCACGCGCGCGAGGAGCGGGATATGCGTGAGCGTGTCCTCCATGGCATTGGGCCATTTCTCGACCAGACCGAAATCGCCGCCCCAATCGCCATGGTCGGAGAAGATAAACAGCGCGGTGTCGTTGGCGTGGCCGGTACGGTCGATGGCTGCAAGTAATTCGCCGAGCAGCCAGTCGCTATAACTGATCATCCCGAGATAAACGGCATTGATTTTGCGAAAGTCCGCGCCGGTGAGGCGGTCCAGCCGGCGCGTTTCTCGGATGGCCTGATGGAATAGCGGCCTGTGGGGAAGGCCGGGAGGACGCAGGGGCGGCACGTCCCCGGGATTATACATGTCGTGAAAATCGTCGGGCGCGGCGTACGGCGGGTGGGGAAAAGTCAGCGGCAGATAAATGCAAAAAGGTTTTTGCGAAGGGCGCTCAAGAATGCGGACAGCGGCGCGCACATTGGCGTAATCCTTGGTCCCGCGGCGATCCGGCAGTTTGTCGTAGAGGAAGGAATAGAAATGCGGATCGGATTGCGGCCAGGGATTCCGCTGCGCGGGGCTCGTGCCGGGCTAACGATGCCCACGCGGTAACGCTGAGCGGGAAGGCATCGGGCGCCAACAGATCGTTCTTGCCATACCAGTACACGTCGTAACCGCCATCCTTCAGATAGCGAAGCAGGTTGGGCTCATCGGGATGCAGATCGTAGTACAGGCTGCGATGTCCTCGGACGTGTACCGGCCAGCCCGTCATCAAGCTGCAGCGGGAAGGTCCGCAGACGGTGTTCTGGACGTGGCATTGCTCGAAACGCACGCCTTCAGCGGCGACGCGATCGAAATGGGGAGTCTTCACGAGTGGATGGCCGTAGCAGGCGAGGCTCTCGGCGCGCAGCTCGTCGGGCATGAAGAAGATGAGGTTGGGCCGCGCGAGCTTTTCGTCCGCTAATGCCGGCGACGCCGCGGCCGCGCTGGCGAGAAATTCCCGGCGGCTGCAGGCGCGCTCGCTCGACCGGAAGGAGTCGGCCATTTTTTTCTAGTGTACGCGCTAGAATCCAGGGTGTTGTGACCAGGAGAGATTTTGTTCGCGCAAATGCGGCCGGGGCCGTGATGGCCACTCAGGCCGCGGCGGCCCAGCCCAGCTCCCCGGCGGGCTCGTTTAGACAGCCCAATATTCTGCTCATCATGGCCGACCAGGTGACGCCATTCATGACGAGCGTCTACGGGCAGCGGGTCGCGCACACGCCCAATCTGGAGCGCCTGGCGAAGAGCGGCGCGGTTTTTGAAAACGCCTATTGCAATAGTCCTTTGTGCGTGCCCAGCCGGACCTCGATGTTTACGGGACGATTGCCGGCCACGGTGGAGACTTGGGACAACGCCGCCGAATTCGCGGCGCACCGTCCCACTTTCGTGCATTACCTGCGGCGCGCGGGGTACCGCACCGTGGTATCGGGCAAAACGCATTTCATCGGACCAGATCAGATGCACGGCTTCGATGAACGGCTGACGCCATGCATTTTCCCCGCCGGCTTCGACATGCTGCCGGACTGGCGTCTGGGCGCGCGGCTCAACAACGGAACGTCGATGCAGAGCATGCTCCGGATGCTGGGGCCTTCGCCGTGGACGAAGCAGCTCGGGTACGACGAAGAGGCGTTCCGGCGCTCCATCGCGAGGCTGCGCGATTATGCGATCGGGAAACGGGAGCAGCCGCTGTTTCTAAACGTTTCGTTCACGCAACCTCACGACCCCTTCACCACTACGCGGGAATTTCTGGATCTGTATCGCGCCGAAGACATGCCGCTGCCGCGGGACGACGGGGACATCAAGAAGCTGAGCCCGACATATGAGTGGTTCGAGATTTTTCATGGCACCAACCTGGAGCGGTTGCCGCCGGAAAAAATCCGCGAAGCGCGGCGCAACTATCTAGGCATGATCTCGTGGGTGGACAACCGCGTGGGGCAGTTGTTGGACGAGCTGGATCGTTTGCGGATGACGAACGACACGGTCGTAATTTTTGCCAGCGATCACGGTGAGATGTGCGGAGAGCACGGGCAATGGTCGAAGCGCTTGATGCTCGAATGGTCGGCGCGCATTCCTCTGATCGTCAGCGCTCCGGGCCGCTTTCCGGCGGGACGGCGCAATCCCGCGCTGGTGTCGCTGCTGGATCTGTTCCCGACGCTGACGGATCTGGCCGGAGCGAAGCTCGAAACTCCGGTCGACGGAAGAAGCTGGATGCCACTGCTGAACGGGAGCGAGGACGGGCGCGATCGCGAGGTGATGGCGGAGTATTTGGGCGAAGGAACGCTGGAACCGATTCGCATGTTGCGCTCCGGGCAGCGGAAAATAATTATCACGAACGGCTACGGACCACAACTGTTCGATCTGGAGCGCGATCCGGGCGAGACCGTGAATCTGGCAGGGCAGCGCGATTACGCCGCGGTCGAGAAGAAACTGCTCGCCAAGGTGGAACAGGACTGGGACGGTCCGGGGCTGAAGCGAGCCGTTCTCGCCAGCCAGCAGGAACGGCTGCTGGTTCGATCGATCAATCAACACGGCACTCCGGTTCATTGGGATTACGAGCCCAGCGAGCCGGGACCCTACCGCCTCGCCAAGTAGATGCCGCGCACTAGAGGAGTGAATTCCGCCGGCAACTACACTTAGGACAGATCGCCTCAAAATCGATCGGCGAATTCATGGTTGGAAGGCGCTGTGCGTGCGTAAGACTGTGAATGAGCCTTAAAATCCAAAAGGAGCTGGATGCAGTGCTCAGCCTGCGTTCCTGTGCGGCACACCGAGATATCCGGCCTTGAACACGCACCAGAATCCAGCAGTCGCCGGAAAAAGCGCATCAGCGCCGATTCCACGTGGTGCCGCATCGCCAATGAACAGTGTCAAATGGACGCTGGAGGAAATTACGGCGAAGCTGATGGAATATCGGAGAAGGCCAGGGAGAACGACGAGGATCTGACGTGATAGGGCTGGCGATGAGAGGCATCGAGAAAGTAGTCGCGAATTCGCGCGCGATACAAAGGCCGATCGGCGCAGGGAAATCGGGCCGTAATAACGGCATGCTCAACAAATTGGGCCCAGTGTTGACCTCGACGAGAATGCGGCCTATCTTGATGCATCATTGCGACAATGATGGTAGGAGCTTCTGCCCATGACAATGAAAATCGAATTCCCTCCCGAGGTACAAGCGGGTCTGCGCCTGCAGGCGCAGGAAAGCGGCATGTCGCTGGAAGCATTCGCCGAGCAGGTGTTGCGGGAGCGCGCTCAACGTTCATTGTCGCCAGCGTCCGAAAGCGAGCCTTTCTGGAAAGCCTTCACCCGACAGGTTCATGCGCTGCCGGATACGGTCTTTGAGCGCCTGCCGGAAGACGGCGCAAGCGAGCATGACCATTACCTCTACGGCGCACCAAGAGAACCGCGTGAGCGCGTTTTTCGCCGACACATTCTACTGGATAGCGCTCACCAACAAGCGCGACAACGCCCATCAGACCGTTATGGATTTCACGGCCAGGTTAGGCCCGCGAACGGTCGTAACCATCGATGAAGTGCTTACGGAATTTCTGACGTTCTGCGCGTCCGATGAAATGCTGCGCCGCGTTGCCGGCCGCGCCGTCAGTGGCTTGCTGAGCAATCCGGATATTCGCGTCATCGCACAGAGCCGGAGTTCTTTTATTGAGGGTCTGGCGCTCTACAATGGCCACCCCGACAAAAGTTACAGCCTGACGGACTGCCGCGCGGTGTTTCGCTGATTTCTTTTTAGTGGGCGTTTGTGCGCGGGCGGCGGTTGCTCGGGGACGGGTCGCGTGAATCGTAAGGCTCTTGATGAATGGCGCGCAGTAATTCGTAGGCGGGCCAGAATCTTAGGTGTTGAACTCGGCAATCCATCGACTTTTCCACACATTGAACGCCCGGTAGAGCTCCCTCAGGTTCTCCCTTCAATGACGGCCATCATGTCAGTTTCTGGGTTGCTGTATTCGAGCGTGATGGACAGCCGTGCGCGAATGGCCGATAGGATGGCATTCTTCCCACGTTCGGCGCATTCGGGAAATGCGCATCGGAAATTGGCAGAACTCGCCCATACCGTCGGCCCAACGCGCGGGATTCAGAGGTGATATGATTTCCGTTTTGCGCTTGTGGTCATTGACGAGGCGTATGCGTGCTGTCTTGATCGGCCTTGTGTGCGCGGCGGCGATGTGGTCGCAAGTGGACACGGGCGCTGTTTCCGGCGTTGTCACGGATCGGACCGGCTCCGTCGTACCCGGCGCCAAGGTTCAAATCGTCCAGAAAGAAACCAATTTTCAAACCGTCCTTGAGACCAACGAGTCCGGGTTCTATTCAGCGCCTTCGCTGCGGCCGGGCCAGTACAAAATCACGGTTACGAAGGAAGGTTTCCGGCCTCAAGAGAGCCAGGTATTCGAGGTTCGGGTACAGGATCGCGCGGAGTTGAACTTTCAGCTCGAGGTAGGCGCAACGACCTCCGAAGTGACCGTGTCCGCCGCGGCGCCGCTGCTGGAATCGGAGACGTCGAATCTGGGGCAGGTCGTCGAAGAGAAGACCGTCACCGATTTGCCGCTGAACGGCCGCAGCTTCATACAACTGGCCACCCTAACGGCTGGAACGCTGCCCTCGACGCGGACGCCGGAGCGCGACAACTTTATCTCAAACGGTGCGCGCGCGGTGCAAAACAGCTATCTCCTGGACGGCATCGATAATAAGAACCGCATCCTGGGATTTGACAAGAGCTCGGCGCAGATCGTGCAGCCGATCGTGGATGCCATAGAGGAGTTCAAGGTACAGACGTCGACCTTTTCGGCGGAGTTCGGCCAGGCGGCGGGCGGCGTGGTGAACGTGACGCTGCGCGCGGGAACGAACGGCTTCCATGGCGATCTCTTCGAATTCCTGCGCAACTCCGACCTGGACGCGACGCCGTATTTTCAACCCGCCGGCGGCAAGCCGCTGTTTATCCAAAATCAATTTGGGGCGACATTTGGCGGCCCGATCATCCGAAACAAGACATTCTTTTTCGGGAGCTGGCAAAGCTCGCGGGAGGAAAATGCCGCGCCGCAGATCGCTTCCGTGCCCACCGTGGCGGAGCAGCAGGGTATCTTCCCGTCCAAAATCACGGACCCTGCGACCGGCGCGGCCTTTCCGGGAAACACCATTCCGATGAGCCGCTGGGATCCCGTCGCCGCCGCGCTTGTCGCTTTGTATCCGGCCCCGAACCAGCCCGGCACGGTCAACAATTTTTACTACAACCCGAAGGAACGCGTCAGCAGCGACACGTACAATCTTCGCGTGGACCATCACTTCAGCTCGAAGGACTACCTGTTCGGGCGCATTTCGCAGGGATGGGGAGAGAATTTTCTTCCCACGCTGTTGCCGCAGCCGGCGAATCAACAGGGTTTTACCGACCTGACGCAAAGGCAGGTGATGGTCAGCGAGACGCATACGCTGAGCGCGACCAAGCTAAACGAATTCCGATTGGGTTTTACGTACACTCTCAATAATCAGGACGTGCTGGGTCCGCGTCTCTTCTCGCAGTTTGGGATCAAGGGCGCTCTCGATGAGCCAAAGATCAAGGGTCTCCCGGTGTTCACGATCACGGGCTTTTCAGGCCTCGGCACACAAAATCCGGGCAACACGCCGATTCCGGCTTCGGGCAGCGGCAACTTCCCCGCCGAGAAATCCGGGAAGCTGTGGCAGCTTCTGGACAATTTTTCCTGGATACACGACCGGCACTCGATCCGGTTTGGCGTCGATCTGGAGCGCGTCACCGTCTTCGCGTATGCCACCAACAGCGCGCGGCCCACTTACACTTTTAACGGAACCTATACCGGTTCTCCTTTGGCCGATTTTCTGTTGGGAGATGTGTATAGCGCGTCTACTTCGCAGCAGCAGCTCGATACGCTGCAGCAGTACGTTTACAACGGCTACGTTCAGGACGACTGGAAGGCGACGAGCAGGTTGACGCTCAATATCGGGCTGAGATATGAGTTGCCGACGCCGTTCGTGGAGGCGCACGATAATCAATCGAATTTCGTGCTGGACCAAGGACCCTGTTATTTGCAACTCATCACGGTCGCCCAGGACAGCAAGTGCGGTATAGGAAGAGCGTTGACGCGCACGGATTACAACAACTTTGCGCCGCGCGCGGGTCTGGCTTATCAGGCGACGGACAAGACGGTAATTCGCAGCGGCTTCGGTATTTTTTACGGACGCGATGAAGACCTTGGGATCCAGCGGCGGCTCCCGAATAATCCGCCGTTCGTGGCCAGCTCCTCGTTTACCGGGAGCCAGACCACGCCCACGTTCCTGCTCCAGAACGGTTTTCCCGCGGACGCATTGTCTCTCGCCAGCCCGAGCGCCACTGTTAACAGTTATCCGTTCAATTTCCCGGTCCCATATGTCATTCAGTGGAACCTCAACGTAGAACGGCAGCTCGGCGGAAATTTTGTTGCGCAGGTGGGCTACACCGGATCGGAAGCGCACAAGCTGCCGCAGGTGGTCAATGTCAATCAGGCCTATCCGGGCACGGGAAATGTGAATGCGCGACGTCCCTATCAAGGATTAGGCGATATTTTCTTCTACGGTCCGCTCGACAATTCCACGTACAATGCGTTGATCGCGAAGCTGGAGAGGCGATTCTCTAACGGCCTGAGCCTGCTGGCGTCGTACACCTACGGCCACTCCATCGATGGCGGCGGCAATCAGAACGACAACAACGATCCGGGTCCGCAGAACCCGCGCGATTTGCAGGCCCAAAAGGGGTCGTCGAATTTCGACGTGCGCCATCGTTTCGTGGTGAGCGGATTTTATCAGCTTCCATTCGGAAAATCAGGCGGTTTCTTTTCGCCGCTGGTTAGAAACTGGCAGCTCTCGGGCATTTTTTCCGCTCAAACCGGTGAGCCATTGACCATCACGCTGAGCACCGATCCCACGGGGACGGGTACGACGGCGCGCCCCAACCGCATCGGCGATGGCAACCTGCCGCCCGATCAGCGCACTCCCACGCATTGGTACGACACGGCGGCCTTCGTTAATCCGGGTTGCGTCTGCTACGGGAATTCGGGCCGCAATATTATCCGGGTTCCCGGTTTCATGGATCTCGATCTGGGAGTTCTGCGCGACTTCCTGTTTGGGGAGCGTTTCCGGCTGCAGTTCCGCGCGGAATCGTTCAATTTGATGAATCATCCCAATTTTGGTTTGCCGAACATGGTGATCGGAAATCCCATGGCCGGGATTATCAACTCGGTTATAAACCCGGAACGTCAGAATCAGCTTGCATTGAAATTATATTTTTAGGCGGCTTCAAAACAGACATGCCATTCACCCGTCCACTGCTTGCATTTGCATTGATCGCATCGCCGGCTTTGGCGCAGGCGCCGGCGAGCGTCAGGATTCTGTTGGGCGTCACCGATACGGTCTCGACGCCTTGGGATGGCTCGGTGGAGGTTCAAGGGGGCGCGGCGCCCACTCTTGAGCCGTGGCGATTTGAAGGCGCGGACTCCATCTCGGGGACGGCATGGAAGGTGAGCACGCATCAGGTGAAACTCTTCAGTCAAGGAAGGCAGGTGAATGGAACGCCGATCCTCGACGTGGTCGCTAACGGCGTGATCGTCCATCTGCCGCAGGCTTCGAATGACACGGTGCTTCGCTTTAAAACGGCGCAGGGCAATTTCGAGGTGCGGCTGGGCGAGATTCCCTACGGGAGCAGCGTTTTGAAATTGAACGGGCGCGTCTTTGCGGATCGCGTGCCCGCGGCCGAGCGGTTGACCGAGACTCCGGATGAAGAAGATTTTCCGGCGGCCGCCACGGCAAAAAATGGCGACATCTGGATCGCCTACGTCGTATTCCGACACAATCCGAATCACGACGCGCTCACCGCGCCGAGGACCACGCCCGTCACCGATTTCGCGGCTTTGAAGGCCCCGACGGGTGGAGATCGGATCATGGCGCGGCGTTACTCGAACGGCCATTGGGATAATCCGGTCGCGATTACCGATCAGGGCGGCGATCTATACCGTTGCTCGGTGGCGGTGGACGGGCGCGGACGCCCTTGGGTTTTTTGGTCCGCGAATAACAATAATAATTTCGACATATTTGGGCGCGCGATCGAAAACGGGAGCCCGGGAAGAACGGTGCAGCTTTCGCGCGAGGCCGGCTCGGACGTCGATGCGGTGGCGGCAACGGACTCGAACGGCCGCGTGTGGGTGGCGTGGCAGGGCTGGAGAAACGGGCGCGCGGGGATCTTCGCGGCGGTGCAGAACGGGGATGGATTCACGGCTCCGGCCGCGGTTTCGAATTCCGCGGCCAACGAGTGGAATCCCGCGATCGCCGCCGACAAACGAGGCCGCGTGACGGTGGCGTGGGACTCTTACCGCGCGGGAAATTACGATGTCTATGCGCGAACGGCGTCATCCGCGAACAACTGGGGCCCGGAAACGGCGCTTGCGGCGACGGCGCGATACGAGGCCTATCCATCGATCGCCTACGACGATTCCGGCCGGCTATGGGTCGCGTATGAGGAAGGCGGCAAAGGTTGGGGCAAAGACTTCGGCGCTTATCGCACCGGCGGCGTATCGGTGTATCAAGGGCGCGTGATTCGCCTTCGCGGGTTCGAGCCGAATGGGCGCGCGGTGGAGCTACCGAGCGATGTTGCAGCGGTGCTGCCGGGAATTCCGACGCTGAAGGCCGAGACCAATGGCATGCCCAGCGGAAGCGACGCTCTCGATCCGAATCCCGCCGCGGCCAAGGACCGCGTTCCAGGCCGTCCGGTCCTGAATCAGCTCAATCCAAAGAACAGCTTGCCGCGGCTGCTGATCGATGGCTCGGGCCGCATGTGGCTGGCGTTTCGCAGCGCGCATCCGATCTGGTGGAATCCGATCGGCACAGTGTGGACGGAATTCGTGGTTTCGTTCGATGGCGCGAGCTGGACGCCTCCGATATTCCTGGATCACAGCGGAAATCTGCTGGACAATCGCCCGGCGCTTGCCTCCGCGGCGCCTGGCCGCCTCATGGTGGTCGCTTCCTCCGATGGGCGGCGCAATTACCAGCTAGGAGAGCAGCGCGGGGGCGGATACGACATCATGGGGACACCGCTTCATGACCCCTACAATAACGATCTGTTCGCAAACGAGATCGCCTTGGACGCGGGGCGTGGGTTAGAAACTGTTGTCGCCGCGCGCCAGGCAGCCGCGGCTACGGCGCCGGCAAATCCGGCCGCGGAGTCCGCCGCGATAAACAGGCTGCGCGATTACCGACTGCCGTCGAGCGGGATGCGGATCGTGCGCGGAGAGTTCCACCGCCACAGCGAGCTATCGCACGACGGCGCCTACGACGGGACGCTATTCGATCAATGGCGCTACATTCTGGACGCCGCCTCGCTCGATTGGGTGGGGTGCTGCGATCACGACAATGGCGGCGGCCGCGAGTACACCTGGTGGTTGGCACAAAAACTGACCACCATCTACTATGCGCCGGGCCGGTTCGTGCCCATGTACAGTTATGAGCGGAGCGTGGCCTATCCCGAGGGCCATCGCAACGTGATCTTCGTGCAGCGCGGCATACGCACCTTGCCGCGTCTGCCGAAGTTGGAGGCGAATGCGCCGCCGGGCCACGCGCCCGACACGCAGATGCTCTACGCTTACCTGAGATTTTTCGATGGCATCGTGGCCTCTCATACCAGTGGAACCAACATGGGAACGGATTGGCGCGACAACGATCCGAATTTGGAGCCGGTGGTGGAGATTTATCAGGGCGACCGGCAGAGTTATGAAATGCCGGACGCGCCGAGATCGTCCTCCGCGGACGACGCAATCGGCGGCTGGCGCCCAAAGGGCTTCGTGAATCTGGCGCTTGCGAAAGGATACCGGCTGGGATTTCAGGCCAGCTCCGATCACGTCTCCACGCACTTGAGCTACTGTAATATCTTCGTGAAAGACGCCACGCGGGAGTCCGTCCTGGACGGTCTGAAGAAGCGGCACGTGTACGGCGCGACCGACAACATTCTGGCCGATGTTCGCAGCGGCGATCACATGATGGGCGATGTTTTTTCCACGCCCACGCGCCCGGCATTGCAGGTGAGCCTGACGGGTACGTCGAATTTCTCGAAAGTGTACGTCGTTAAAGACAACAACTACGTTTATTCAGTCGCCCCGAATTCCGCAACGGTGTCGTTCTCCTGGATCGACAACGCCGCCGCGCCGTCCAAAACCAGCTACTACTACGTTCGCGGCGAGCAGGACAATGGCGAGATCGTGTGGGTTTCGCCGATGTGGATCACATACACCGGTAAATAGAATCGCATTTAATTCGATGGACGAGGAACGGCAGGAACGAATTCGCTATTACGCCTTTGCCGCGGTAGTCGGCATTTTGCTGGCCCTGAACTGGCTCGGCATTTTCCGGACATTCTTGGGGATCGACACGGCCGTGTTCGTCACCCTGTTGGCCGGTTACAAGACTTTCTACAACTCCATCTCCGCGCTGCTTGAAAAGCGCATCTCCGCCGATATCGCGCTCTGCGTCGCCGTGATCGCGGCGCTCGCGGTGGGCCAGTATCTTGCGGCGGCGGAGGCCATGTTCATCGTGCTGGTGGGGGAAGGCCTGGAATCGTATGCGGCAGGCCGGACCGCCGCCGCGATCGAGCGGTTCGTTAAACAATTACCGCGCACCGCCCGGGTTCTGCGCGACGGCCGTGAAGAGGAAGTCGAAGCCGAATCGCTCGCGGTCGGCGATCTGATCCTGGTGCGGGCGGGTGAACGAATTGCGGCCGACGGCCTGGTTGAAGACGGTTTCTCCGCCGTCGATGAAAGCTCCATCACGGGCGAGCCGTTGCCGCGAGAGAAGCAGCCAGGCGATGAAGTTTTCTCGGGCGCTCTGAATGGCGGCGGGCTGCTGCGAGTGCGGGTTTCCCGCGCGGGTTCGGATACGACTCTGGCGCGCGTTATCAAGCTGGTCGAAGAGGCACAGCAAAAGCGGGCGCCGGTGGAACGCCTGGCGGACCGAGTGGCGAAGTATTTTCTTCCCGCCCTGTTGCTCGCAGGCGCGTTGACGTTTTATTTCACCCACGACTGGCTGCGAACTGTTTCGGTCCTGATCGTCGCTTGCCCCTGCGCGCTAATCCTGGCGACGCCAACGGCCATGGTCGCCGCCATCGGGGGTCTGGCGCGGCGAGGCATTCTCGTACGCGGCGCGGCGGTGCTGCAGCGGGCTGCGCGCGTCAGCACGATTGTTTTCGATAAGACCGGCACCATCACGGAAGGGCAGTTCGAAATCATCTCGATTATTGCTCTCGACAGGTCGGAGGAGGAGCTGCTGGCGCTGGCGGCGGGCGCCGAGCGGGCCTCGGACCACGCTCTCGGACGCGTGATCGTGGAGGAAGCCGAGCGGCGTGGGATCGCTTCTTCCGTACCCGATAACGCGCAGGCGATCCCCGGCCGCGGCGTGGAATGCGCCTTCGCCGGCCGTACGGTCCGCGTGGGCAATGCGGGTTTTTTAGAGCAGGCGGGCATTCGCAACACGGCGGCGCTACTCGAGGAGGCGGACCGGCTCGGCGCCTCGGCCGTGCTGGTATCGGATGGCGATCGCCTCGCGGGAGGCATTCTCCTTCGCGACCGGCTGCGCGACGGAGTGCGCGCGGCAATGGCGCGCTTCGACGATCTCGGTATCACGCGCAAGGTAATGCTCACCGGAGATCGGCGCCGGGCGGCGGAGGCCATTGCGCGGGAAGCGGGAATCGCGGAGCTGGAAGCCGAGCTGCTGCCGGAGCAGAAGGTCGAACGCATTCGGGCATTGATGTCGCAGGGCGATGTCGCAATGGCCGGAGATGGGATCAACGACGCGCCGGCGCTGGCGAGCTCCAGCGTCGGGATCGCGGTCGCGGGCGCCAGCGATATTACGGCCGAGGCGGCGGATGTCGTCTACCTGCCGCGAAATTTGGAAAAGCTTCCGAAGCTTTTCGACGTCAGCCGGCGCGCCGTCTCAACCGCGTGGCAGAACATTATTCTTTTCGCCGGCGTCGTGAACGTGGGCGCCGTGATTTGCGCCGCAACGGGCGTGATCGGGCCTATCGGCGCGGCTCTCACGCACCAGCTTTCTTCCTTCCTTGTGATGATGAACTCGCTGCGGCTGCTGCGCGTGGAGCGCTCCGAGTCGCGGGTTGTGCGTTACGCATCGACGCTCGCAACCAGGCTGGCGTCGCGTACGGCGCTTCCACAAGCATGGGACCGGCTGCGAAATATTACAGGGCGAATCGATGTTCCCGCGGGCATCGGCTGGTTGATGACGCGCCGTCGCGCATTGGCGCGGCCGGCGCTCGCGGCGCTCGTTGCGCTGATCGTCCTCAATGGCGCTTACGTCATCCGGCCCGATGAGGTCGGCATTGTGCAGCGCTTTGGCCGCAAGCTGCTGCCCTATAGCGAACCGGGCCTTCATTACAAGCTGCCGTGGCCGGTGGAACGCCTGACGCGCGTACAGTCGCGCCGCGTGCGCCGGCTCGAGATCGGGTTCCGATCGAATTCGGCTACGCCCGGAGCCGAGCCGGCGGCTTACGAATGGAACGTTCAGCATGCCGCCGGAAGATTTCAGCGCCGGCCGGAAGAGTCTTTGATGCTTACCGGCGATCAGAACATGATCGAGCTGAACGCGACGATTCACTACGATCTGCCGCATCCGGACGATTTTCTGTTTCGTCAATTCGATCCCGAGACAACCCTGCGCGCCGCGGCCGAATCCGCCATCGAATCCGTTATCACGGTGACTGGGCTTGACGCCGTCCTGACTAGCGGAAGGAAAGCGATTGAGGAGAAGGCTCGCCGGGAACTGCAGACGCGTCTCGATCGCTACGATACCGGAATCCGGATTCTCAGCCTGCGCCTCGAAGACGTGCATCCGTCGGTCGAAGTCGTGGACGCGTTCCGTGACGTATCCGGGGCCTACGAAGAGAAGAACCGGCTGATCAACGAAGCGGAAGGCTATCGCAACGAGCAGGTCGCGCTGGCTCGCGGCAATGCCAAGGCCCGCATCGAGAATGCGAACGCCTACACCACGGGCCGAGTGAACCGGGCGGAAGGCGACGCGAGCCGTTTTGAGCAGCGCGAGACCGCCTTCCGGGCCTCGCCGGGGCCGACGGAAACGCGCCTCTATTTCGAAACCATCGACCAGGTCCTGCCGGGGAAGAAGAAATTCATAGTCGATCACACCAAGTCGGCGCGCCGCCTGTTCATTCTCGAAGATGGCGCGGTGGTCGGCGGGCCGCCTGCCAGTCCACTGTTCGCGCCGCCGGCGCAGGCCGCAAGAATACCAGACGAGCAATAAATTAATGCATCCCATCCATAAAAAATATATTGCAGCCGCCGCAGTGCTGGCCGTGCTGCTTTGCTATCTCACATTTTTCACAGTGAAGGAGACCGAATTCGTTCTCGTGACGCAGTTTGGCCGTCCGCTGTACACGGTCGCCTCCGCCGGACTCCACGTCAAGTGGCCGTTTCAAAGCGCCACGCGTTTCGACCGCAGGCTGCGCATCTACAATCCGCGGCCATCCGAGTTTTTGACGCGCGATAAAAAGAATGTCGTCATCGACAACTACGTCGCCTGGAAAATACAGGATCCGAACCGCTTTGTCCAGACCGTGGGCGACCCGGTGGCCGCGGAGATGCGCCTGCACGATATTGTTTGGTCCGGCCTCTCCGCCGCGCTCGGAACGCGCGATCTGGAGTCGCTTGTTTCGGCGGACGATTCCAAGGTTCAAGCCGCCAATATTCTGGACCAGCTCACGTCCGTCACGGACCGCGCGGCCCTCCAGCAGTACGGCATCGACGTCGTTGACGTTCGCATCAAGCGCTTGAACCTGCCCGAACAGAACAAGCAGAGCGTTTACGCGCGTATGCGAGCCGAGCGCGAACGGATTGCCCGCCAATACCGCGCCGAAGGAGAAGAGCAGGCGCTCGCGATCCGCGCGGATGCCGACCGGCAAAAGGAAGAAATTCTGTCCGTCGCCTATAAGCAGGCCGAGACCGTTCGCGGGCAAGGCGATGCCGATTCGACGCGAATTTATGGCCAGGCGTATTCGAAAAACCCGCGTCTATACAAGCTCCTCCGCACGCTCGAATCTTATAAGAAAATCTTCGACGACAAGACCACCGCGATTCTGAGCTCCGATTCCGAGCTGCTGAAGGTGCTGATCCACGGCGAGGCGGGCGCGAAATGACCTCGCTGCTTCTCGAGCCGGCAACGCTCGAACGGCAATCCCAGCAGCTCCGGGAGCAGGAACCGGGCGCTCCTCGACGGCGGCGCCGGCGCTGGGGCGAAATTCTGCTCCTTCTCTGGGCCGCTTCGGGCGTATATCTTGTCCGCCCCGATCAACAGGCGGTTGTGACGCGATTTGGCGCCGTGGTGGATTCGCGCGTCTATCCCGGCCTGCATTACGCCCTGCCTTGGCCGGTGGACCGCGTCTACAAAGTGAAGGTCCACCAGACGCAGCGCCTGGTAATCGGCGGCGATATGGCGGATGCGGTGCTCGGGCGCACGCAGCCGCTCGCTTCGCAGTTTCTAACGGGCGACCAGAACATCATTAACATGCGCGTCGTCGTCCAATATTCGGTCGCCGTGCCGGTGGATTATCTTTTCTCCGCTCTCGATGTAGCAAAATGCGCCGGTTCGGCGGTTGAGGCGGAACTCGCGCGGCGTCTGGCGCACAGCCCCGTCGATGCCGTGCTTACGACGGAAAAGATCGCGATCCAGGATGAAGCTCTCGCCGCGGCGCAGAAACGTCTGAACCAGTACGGGACCGGCGTAAAGCTTTCTACCGTCAATATTGAAAGCGTCGCTCCTCCGCCGGAGGCGGCCGACGCGTTTCGCGATGTCGCCAGCGCGCGCGCCGATACGGCGCGGATTATCGACGAGGCGCAGGGGTACGCGAACGATCTGGTGCCCCGGGCGCGCGGCGAGGCGAAACAAACGACGGAAGCGGCCGAAGCCTACAGGGCCGCGAAAGTGAACGAGGCAATTGGCGAGGCGGCGCGGTTCACGGCGGTTGCGGCGGAATATTCGAAGGCGGCCGATGTCACGGGAAGGCGGCTCTATATTGAAGCGATGGAGCAGATTCTTCCGAAAATCCGAAAGATGATTGTCGATCCGAATGGAAACCTGGATCTCTCCGTCATCCGCAAGGGCGAGCCCGCGCCGAAGCCGTGAATCGCGACCGAATAGCGAAGGCCGCCACGATTCTTGTCGTGATCGGTCTGCTGGGGTTCATCGTGGTTCGCCGCGGCGGCGCGCGCCTGACGGCTCGGCCCACGGCCGCTCCACAGGATGCCATCTATCAAATGCTCGATGCGGCGCGGACAGGCAATGTTCCGGGCTACCTGGCCCGCTACACGGGGCAAATGCGAAGCGCCTTGAACCAAACCATCGCGGAAAAAGGAGCGGCGGGATTCAGAAGTTACCTGCAATCCAGCAACGCCGAAATTAAGGGGCTTGCCGTTTTCGAACCGAAGGCCGTTTCCGATAATGAGGTTGCATTGCGAGTGGAATACGTTTACCGGGACCGCAATGAGGCCCAGATTTTCTATCTCGTGAAGGCCGAGGGCGCGTGGAAAATCGCGCGTGTGGATAATGCGGAGCGCGTCAAGACTCTCGTTCCGTATGGGACGCCGGTGCAGTGAAGCAGAGCCCGCTCAGGGCTGCTTTGCGTAGTTGACCCAGATCGGACTCGACCAGGCCAGATTACGATCTTTCTGCATTACGCGGACGTAGTACCAGCTCTCTTTGCCTCCGGGATTGCTGTCGACATAGGTGAACTCGGCGCGATCGGACGTGCCGGGCGTCTGGAATACGAACGCTCCGTCCTTGACGATTTCGATTTTCTCGATGTCGGAAGTGCCCATCACCTTAACGATGAATTGGGGAGCGGCGGACGCCGCGAAGGCGTCGCCCATCATATATTGCTTGCCGGCCGAATCGCGCGCCTCGAAATCGAGCACGATGTTATCGGTCGCTCCGTAGGCGTGCCGTTTGCGCATGCTCTCGACGATATCGGCTCGATTCGTGGTGGGCGTGTAAATCAGGGTATAAGAGGAGTGCGTCGAGACGTGGTCGGAGCTCGACTGCACGCCCAGCTTGTAGCCTTTAGCGAGCGCGTTCCAATACATTCCCGAGGGCTGATATTTGCCGTGCGCGGGAACGCTGTAATCGGCGCTGTCGGCGCG
Source organism: Bryobacterales bacterium (assembly GCA_963838885.1). Classification (GTDB taxonomy): domain Bacteria; phylum Acidobacteriota; class Terriglobia; order Bryobacterales; family Bryobacteraceae; genus JAICMB01. The sequence goes on from CAWITB010000016.1 coordinate 33,013, forward strand.
CGGCGCTCCGGGATATTCGCTGCTGGTATCGTAGCCTTGATAAAGTTCTACCAGCGGCTCGAGAACCGGGTCGTTGTCGCGGTAATCGCTGCCCTGATCGGTGGCGAGCGAGTGAAGCATACAAATCCCGCGATTCTGTCTTAGATAGGGATACAGGATCGGCCCGCTGTTTACCTGACCCTGCTGCTCCGCCCGGCCGATGGGCAGCGTTCTCACGCCGCGCTCGGGGAAGACGACATTGCGATGCCCGTTTGGAAAGGGCACGCTTCTCTCGTAGCCGAACAACGGCGTCATGCGCCCTCGAATGTGAAATAGATCGATCGATTTTTCCGTGCGCCACCAGGTGTATTCGTTATCCTGGCCCTCGTTGTGATCGGAAATGATGCCGGTATCCATGGATGCGGCGTCCAGCATGTAACGCCAGTAGTCTTCAATGGAACCATCGCCGGCGCCGTCTTGTGAAATCTCCGTGTGGCGATGGAAATCGCCCCGTAAAATGCGAAGCTCCGTACCACCGGGATTGATGCGATAGGAACGGATACGTTGAACGTCCTCCGGCTCATGGCGATGAATGGGAGTGGCATTGCCGTGGGGATCGGTGAAATCGGCGAGTAAGACCGGAGGCGGAGTATCAAGCGCCGGAATCGGGGCGCCGAAAATCAGATTATTGGGGCCGTTGCGGTTTACCCCGGCCGGTCCTCCCATCAACTCGGTGCGGTTATCGTTCACCCACACCAGCCAGTCGCCGGCCGCTCCCGAACGGATCTGACTGGGGCTTTCGGGACGCGAGCTGGTCTCTGGAATCGGCGCAAGCGGCGTCCAGCGATCGCCTTCCAAGGTGGTCAGGAAACGTTCCCAGCGTCCGCCATTGGCCCAATGATCGGAGCGGTTATTAATCGCCTCCGTGCGAAGCTCGAGCTCGATCCAGATGCGCCCGGAGGCATCGCTCAACACGCGCGGAAGCTCCACATAGCGGTTATAACGGCTGGGAATCGAGTCCGAGAGATTGGCCGCGGGCTGCCTCCAGCGGCCGTTCTCGAGCACCGCAATGCGCGGATGCCGATCGAAATACAAGGTCGTGCCGCGCCACATATCGTCGCGATTCCAGTCCTTGCCCCAGTTCGAGCCGGACTCGTCCCAGGCGACCCACACGCGATCCTGCTTGTCCGCCGCTACCGTAGGATGCGCCTGAAATCGAACCGACTGCGTAACCTGGTCGAGCGTTCCCAGCGTTCCATCCGCTGCGACGCGGCGCAGAAATATATCGTAGTTTCCAGTGCGATAGCTGTCCCAAACGACGTAGAGATTCCCTTGCGAATCGCACGCCCCCTCCGGCGCCCACGCGCTCGGTCCGCTGACCTCGGTCGCGCCGGACCATTGGTCGCCGTTCAACTTGCTCCAGTAGACATGGGATACGCCGTCCTGATATCCGGTGAAAATCAGGTGCAGGTTTCCGTGCGCGTCGGCGACCAGCTTGTGAAACATGTTGGGGCTGTTGGCGGACGTAATCTGGCGCGGCGCCGACCAGGTCTGTCCTGAATAAACGCGCGCCCACAAGTTCCAATCTTCGTTGGCGCGCTGTGACCACACGACCCAGATGCGGCCGCGGCCGTCCTCCGCAATGGCGGTTTGATAGACATCACCTTTCTGATCGGTGAGCCGGAACGGCGCGGACCATCCGCCGGCGATGGAGTGCCGCACGTAAACGTTGTCGCCGTCGTTGCGGTAGGCCTGCCAGGCGACCCAAACGGAGCCGTCTTTCGCCAGCGCCAGGGAGGGATAATCGTGCTGCTCGAGTTCGACGGCGGTCTGCTCCGGCGAGATCTGCTGCGGCGTGAGCGTGGGCTGTACCAGGATGTCGCCGTCGTTGAAAGAAAGACTGCGTCCCATGCGCATGTCCCGCAGCGCGATCGAAAAATTCGCGGATGCCGTTCGAACCTGCGCCGTGGCGGAGACCGGCGCCTCGATCGTGACGTCCACGCCCGCCGGCACGATATTTTGAACAACGGGTTGGCCGATGGGCGTAGGAGCATCCGGCTGGTTTTCAAAATTGATGCGGCGCAATTGCAGCTTCCACGCCGAGCCGCCTTGCAATCCATCCGCGGGGCCAAAGCGCCACGGCAAGATGCGGACTATCCTGCCTTGGCTGATCGCGATGCTGCCGGAATAGTCGCTGGCGAGCTCCTGCTTTTCTCCGAACGTAATGCGGAAAGAAAGCGTGTTTGGAGAAGACGACTGTGGTTGCGCGCCCAGGGCCTGCAATGGCGCGGAGCGCGTTCGCTCGGTGACAACGAACGCCGCGCCCAATAAAAGGATCGAAATCGCCGCGACACTCGACGCGGCCACCCGGTGTCTCTGTCTTGTTTTCATCGCGCCAATGTAGATCAGCTTATTACAACCGCGACGCGGATGTTCAAACGGCGGACGACGGCGCTACGGCAGAAAGCGATATCCCACGCCGTGGACGGTGATGAAATGTCGCGGCGCGTTCGGGTCCGGCTCGAGCTTTTGGCGGAGCTTCACGACATGCGCGTCGACAGTTCGCGTGTTAGGGAACGAATCGTATCCCCACACGGAATTGAGGATCATGTCGCGCGTCAGGGCGCGGTCGGGATTGTGAACGAAATACGTGAGCAGGTTGTATTCGGCAGGGGTCATTTTCAGAGCGCCGCCTTTGCGCGTGACGATGCGGCGCTCGAAATCGATGAGGACATCGCCGAATTCCGCGATCTTGCGGGCGTCCGGCAGCGTGCGGCGCAGCAGGGCGCGAATCCTTGCAAGCAGCTCTCTCGCGCCGAAGGGCTTGACCATGTAGTCGTCCGCGCCGATTTCGAGGAGAAGAACTTTGTCCACCTCTTCGCCCACGGCGCTGAGTACGAGAATAGGAATCTGGATGCGGGCGGCGCGCAACTGCTTACAGATCTCCATGCCCATCATTCCCGGAAGGCGCAGGTCGACGACGATGAGGTCGGGCTTGGCGGACAGCGCCCGCTCGTAGCCGGTCTTTCCGTCCGCCGCAAGCAACGGCCGAAAGCCTTCCTGTTCGAGCAGAATGCCAATCGTGTCGCGGAGGCTCTCGTCGTCGTCGATTACGAGTATCGTAGCCATGCTGGGATTTTTACTCGCGGCCCCGTTTTCCTTCAGTTTCTCCGAACACGACATCGTTCGCAAGATCGCGGCTGCGCTTTCGCTAATCATCGCGCCATCCCGGCGGCCTCCATCGATTCGCCGGCGTTCGCGCCGATTAATGCTTCCATGCGATCCATGAAGCGCGCTTCGGAGAAACGCAGCGCGGATTTACGCAGTAGCGCGCCATCGAATCTCGCCTCCAGAAACTCGAAATCTCGAACGGCATTCGATAGCTGCCGCTCGTCGGGATCGTTATAAAGCACTCCACCGGAGGCCCCCACGATTTCGCAAGCGCCACCGCGGCCCAGCGCGATAACCGGCTTTCCGCTGGCGAGCGCTTCAACCATAGTGATTCCGAAGTCTTCCTCGCCCGGAACGACGAGGGCGCGGCAGCGCGCATAAAGGTCGCGCAATTCCGCGTCGGGAACCCGTCCGCAAAATTCCACGCGTCCCGTGGCGAGCTTGCGCAAGGCGCGGAACTCCGGGCCGCCGCCAACGATTCGAAGGCGCCGCCCCGTGTTCGAGAAAAAGTGGATCGCGTAATCGAGCCGTTTGTATGGAACCAATTCGGAAACCATCAGATAATAATCTTCCGAGGGAAGCTCGAAGCAATCGCACACCGGAACCGGTGGATGGATGACCTGCGATTCGCGTCGATACGCTTTCCAGATCCTGCGGCGCGTATGCTCGCTGTTGGCGATGAACTCGTCGACGCGTGCGGCCGTAGCGAAATCCCAGAGCCGCATGTAATGCGCCAGCGGAGCAACGAGCGCGCGCTTGAAACTGCTGCGAGTGAAATCGTGCAGGTAGTCCGGATAGAGGTCCCACAAGTAGCGCATGGGGCTGTGGCAATAGCAGATGTGGCGGCAGCCGGAGCGGGTCAGCACGCCCTTGGCCGGCCCCGACTCGCTGCTGATGACGAGATCGTACTCTCGCAAGTCGAAGTGTTCGAGCGCGAGAGGCATCAGAGGCAACAGAGACCGGTAATGGCGGCGGCCCGCATTGAGAAACGAGGCCGTGACGCGCCGGGAGCGAATCAGATCCGATACTTTCGCGGGGTCGTAGAAGAGCGTGAATATCTCGGCATCCGGGAACAGGCGGCACAGCGACTCGACAACTTTTTCGCCGCCGCGCATTCCCAAAAGCCAGTAATGGACTATGGCGACCCGCATACAGCTTTGAGTTCGGCGCCACACTCGAAGTTGCAGCAACCACGGCGGCGAATCGCCACTCAGTATACTTCTACACGGTAATGGCCGGTCCACTTTTGCGCCACCTTCAACTACCGCACCGGGGCATTTTTTATCCGCTGGGATTTCCGGTCGAGATCCTCACGGACTGCACTGACGTTCTGGCCGCGGCCGAGGAGGTTTGGGGCCGATTCGATCAATCGCACGATGGGCCGCCGCTCGAGATTCGCATTGGGGTAACGGAGTCCGAACAGCGCCAGAGGCCCGCGCCCGTTCTGCCGCGCTCGGAGGAGCATCTCATCTCCTTCATCCACGGGCCGCACGATTTCGTGTTATGCGATTTGCGCGCGGGATTCGCGTACGGCTCGCTCAGCGAGTCGATCGCCTCCGACTGCGCGTATTTGCGGTATTACTTTCTGGAACCGGTGGTCTACGTGTTGATTGGCGCGCGATACCTGACGCCCATACATGGCGCCTGCGTGGCGCTGGGCGGCGCGGGCGTGCTGCTGTGTGGCGATTCGGAGGCCGGCAAGACGACGCTGGCCTACGCCTGCGCCAAGGCGGGCTGGACGTATGTCGCCGATGACGCCTCGCACCTCGTGGCCGGCGCCGGACCGGCGTGCATCGCAGGAAGACCGCACCAGATCCGCTTTCGCACCGATGTTGTGCGGCTCTTTCCCGAGCTCGCCGCGAGCCCGGCATTGGAGCGCCCCAATGGGAAACCTAATGTTGAGATTGATACTGCGCTTCTCGGCATCGAGATCGCATGTAGAGCGCAGGTCTCCCGTATCGTCTTCCTGAATCGGATGTCACCGCTCGCGCCATTGCTCACTCCATACGATAAGGAGCGCGCATTCGAGAGCCTGTCGCAGTCTCTGTGTCTCGGAGACGAAGCGATCCGGGAACGGCAGCGGGGCAGCTTGCGCGCGCTCTTATCACACGTCGAGGTTTATGAAATGCATTATCGCGATTTGAGCTGGGCGGAACAATGTTTGCGGTTGCTTGTGGCGGGCGGGAGCCGTTGATGGTCCGTTTTGCGGTGTTTGGTATTCTCTTGTGCGCCGGCTTGCGCGCGCAAGTCTCGTCGGGCATTCTCACGGGCGACGTTCACGATGCAACCGGAGCGGTAGTGCAAGGCGCGGGCGTCACGATTGTAAACGACGCGACCGGCTACGCGCGATCGGTTCGAACGGAGGAACGGGGCAGCTATCAATTCGAGGATGTTCCGCCTGGAACCTATACAGTGTCCGTCGAGAAGAGCGGGTTTCGAAAGACGACGGCTACCAACGTCCGCATCGAGATCGACCGGAAGCTGCGACTCGATTTCGACTTGACCGCCGGGGCCCAGCACGAGGCCGTAACCGTCACGGCGCGGGCATCTCTGCTGCAAACGGACGACGCAACGGAAGGCTACACGTTGGACAGCTCGACGATTTCGGAGGTCCCCCTCGACGGCCGCAACCTGATGTCGCTCGTGACGCTCGGCCCTGGCGCCATACCGAGGCAGCTCAACGGCTTCGTACACGACGTGATCAACGACGCGCAGGAGGCTCGCGGCGCCGTGGCGTTGAACGCTCCGATCAATGGGGCGCGCTCCACCATGAACGCGTATATCCTGGACGGGGCCTACAACACCGACCGCAACACGTACGCGACGGTGATCGTTCCTCCGCTCGATTCCGTCCAGGAGTTTCGCATTCAATCTTCCGCCGGATCGGCCGAGTATGCCCAATCCGGCGGCGGCGCCATTGATGTCCTTACCAAGTCGGGAACGCGGACACTGCATGGCGGCGCGTTCGAATTTCTTCACAATGACGCGACCGACGCGCGCAACTATTTCGACGATCCCACGCTTCCCCGTTCGGTTTTTCGCCAGAACCAGTACGGCGGCTCGGTCGGTGGACCGCTTCCCGCCAAGCTGGGATTTTTCTTTGTCTCTTATGAGGGGCTGCGGGGCGAATCCGCCAGGTCTACCCTGCACATCGTCCCCGACGCCGCCATTCGCACCGGCGATTTTACGGGCCGCAACCCCATCTTCGATCCGCTTAACCTGGACGCGAGCGGCGCGCGGCTTCCTTTCCCCGGCAACATCATCCCCGCGTCTCGACTCGATCCCATCGCGCAGCGCTATTTGGCGATGTTCGAGCCGCTGCCCAACCACATCGCGGCGGACGGCTCGAATTATCTGGATGCAACGCCGAGCACGAACGCAAACGACAGCGTAGCGGGCCGCTTCGACCGGCAGTTTGGGAAGCGCGGCGCGTTCTTTGCGCGCTACAACTTGAATCAGGAAGACTCCCTGCAAGCCGGCAATTTTCCGGAGCTTCCGCTGAATGAAGATTTGCGCGCGCAACAGGCAGCCCTCGGCTATACCTACGCCGGTACAAACTGGCTGAACGAGACGCGGCTTTCGTTCACGCGATTGCGCGTTTTCGATCTGCCGCGGAGCGCGTTCGGCGCGGACATTGTGCGCGCATTGGGGATCACGGACATGCCCACCGATCCCTTCTCATACGGGTTGCCGTACTTCGTCGTGGGCGACTTCGACACCGTGACGGACTCGACCTTTCTGCCGCAAACGCAGCGCGACAACACCTGGCAACTGTCCGATGGCGTCAGCCTGGCGCGAGGCCGCCATACCTGGAAAGCGGGCGGCCAGTGGATTCATTTTCAGATGAACTACGAGCAAAGCCAATACGCTCGGGGGCGCTATATCTTCAACGGCCAGTTCACGTCCGATCTCGCGAATCCCAACACTACGGGCGACGCCTTTGCCGATTTTCTGCTCGGCGATGCATCGCAGACACAGCGCAGCGTGGGAAGCGCGCAGGCGTATCTGCGCCAGAATACGTATGGAGTTTACGTCCAGGATACGTGGCGCGTGAGCACCCGCCTGACGTTCGATTATGGCGTCCGCTACGAATATTACGCGCCGTTCACGGAAGCGCGAAATCGGCTCCTGAACCTCGATTACTCGACGCTGCCGCGCGATCCGCTTCTGGCCAACGCGCCAACCGCGGGGCAGCCCGACCGCAATAATTTCGCTCCGCGCTTCGGGCTGGCGTGGCGCTTGCCCGCATTCTTCGGCGCCGCCCACCAGGCAGTGTTTCGCGCTTCCTACGGAATCTTTTACAGCCCCGAGATCGCGGTTGAAGCGTACAATCTGGTCCGCAACAATCAGCTCAATCAAATAAACGAGTCGAACGGAACGGGGCCGGAGCTGACGCTCGAAAATGGATTTCCGCAAAACGCTCTGCAGGGACTCCCGACGTATTACGGTCTCGATGCGAAGGCGCGTACTCCTTATGTGCAACAGTGGTCGGCGGGAGTGCAGCGGGAAATTGGCGCCGGAATGATTCTTGAAGCAAGCTACATCGGCACCAAGGGAACGAAACTGGGGCGCTTCCGCACTTTCAATACGCCTCTGCAGGTGGAGACAGGCGCGGACCTGCCGCCGCGTCCCGGCGATTTGCAGTCCTTGCGGACGTTTCCCGACCTGGGCCCGATTTACCAGGTTCAGCACATCGCCAACTCATCGTACAATTCGCTGCAGATCAAAACCGAGAAGCGCATGTCCAGTAGACTATCCGTGCTCGCGAGTTTCGTCTGGTCTAAGTCAATCGACGATGCGGACTCGATTATTCCCGGATTGAGCGACAGCTTCGGCGCGCAGGACGAGCGAAACTTGCGGTTGGAGCGAGGGCTTTCCTCTTTCAACGTCGGGCGGCGGTTGAGCGCGGGCTTCGTCTATAACTTCGGCCGGCTCGCCTTTTCTGAGACGGCTATTTTCGAATTGGGGCGCCTCCGGCATCATCACTCTTCAGGACGGCGTGCCGTGGAATCCGGTGTACTTCTCGACCGACTTCGCGAACTCGGGAACTCCAAATCGTCCCAACGTCGTTCCCGGACAGAGCGTCAATTTGCCGTCCAGCCAACGGACCGCGCAAGAATGGTTCAATCCCAACGCCTTCTCCGATCCGGCCCCGTTCACGTTTGGCGACGCCGGGAGGAATATACTGCCAAGTCCGGGGACCGAGGTCGTCGACGCGGCCCTTCACAGACGTTTCCCGATCCGTGAAGCGGCGGCGCTGGAGTTTCGCGCTGAAGTTTTCAATTCCTTGAATCATCCCAACTGGGGCATTCCCGGCCAGTATCCCGATTTCGGTCCGTTCTTCGGAAAAATCTTTGCGAGCGGACAGCCGCGGCGAATGCAATTCGGATTGAGGCTGGATTTTTGAGCTCGCGGACCGATCCACGAATCGTGCGGGCCGTGATGGCCACGCTCCGGTTCGATGGAGAGCCGTCGCCCGATCTGGAGAGATTCGACGCGGAGCAGTGGAACGCGCTCCTGGAATTCACAGACCGCGTCCACGTTACGCTTGCATTCGCCCGGCGCGCCGCTGGCGCACTGCCGGAGGCGGTGCGTGCGCGGATTGCGCGGAACGAGTCCGGCGCGGTGCTGCGCTTCGAGCGCGTCAAAGAAGCGTACCGCGAAATCGCGCGGGCTTTCGAAAACGCGGGCATCGATTCGGTCGTGTTGAAAGGCTTTGCGCAACGGGTATGGGACGACGCCGATCTGCCCTTGCGGCCGCAGTACGACATCGATATTTTGTGCCGGCCGGAGGAAGCCGCGAAGGCGCAAGAGCTGCTGGGCCAAGCTTGGTTACGAACCGGCCGGCGGAGGCGAACAATTTCCAGCCGATCATCTGCCGCTGCTGATTCGAAAAACAGGCTGGCGCTGGCGCGGAGATTACTTCGACGCGGAGCGTCCGCCGTCCATCGAAATTCATTTCCGTTTATGGGACGAGGAAACGGAACGGATCGCCGCGCCCGGAATCGAGGAATTCTGGGACAGGCGCGAGACAAGAGAAGCGGCCGGGCTGCGCTTCGCCTCGCTAGATAGCGTCGATACACTCGCCTATTCCGCGCTACATGCTCTGCGTCACCTGCTTCGAGGCGATCTTTTGCTATGGCATGCCTACGAGCTTGCCGCGATTTTGGACCGTTCTTCGGAAGACGCGCCGTTTTGGTCCGCGTGGCAACACCGTTATGCGGAGCCAATGCGGCAGGCGCAGGCGGTGGTGTTCCGGTTGGCGAGAGAGTGGTTTGGTTGCCGTCTCGCCCCGCAGGCGCAGGAAGAAATAGAGCGGTTGCCGGAACGCGTTCGGCGCTGGTTTGAATTATACGGCGGCGAGCCCGGAGGAATCCGTCTCTTTCGAAACAAGAGCGAGCTGTGGCTGCACACGGCTCTGCTTTCGTCGCGCGCCGATATTGCGCGTGTCGTGCGGCGAAAGTTATTCCCGGCGGCAAGGCGGCGCGCTCTGCATCATCTTCACGTGCCATCGTCTGAAGCGACGCCGCGATTGCGTTTAGAACGTCTCGTCCACGCCTGTTCTTTCTCCCTTCGCAGAATCTCGTACCACGTCCGCACACTGCCACTGGCGTGCATTCACGGTCTTTTCTGGCGCCTGAGCGCAAGAGGCATCGACTCGACATTCCTGCGTTTTCTGGGCGCCTCGTCGCTATTGAATTTCGGGCTTTCGATGTTTTTTCTGCTCTACAACCTGCTTCTTCTGGAGCGCGGTTATCGCGAGAACATCGTTGGTCTGATCGCCGCGGCCATGACGATAGGATCTCTGGCTGGCATTTTCCCCGCCGGATTCGCCGCGCATCGCTACGGACTGAAACGGACGTTGTTGTTCGCCTTCATCGCGACGCCTCTCATCTGCGCCGTCCGCGCGCTGGCAGCCGATCCCGGTTTGCTGATCGCGGCGGCATTCCTGGGCGGCTTTTCATTCTCGTTCTACGCGGTGTCGTTGCCGCCGTGCGTAGCGCGGTTAACGCCGGAAGGTGCGCGCCCGCTCGCCTTCAGCCTGGTCTTCTCGCTAGGCATCGGAATAGCCGCGCTAGGGGCAGCCGTCGGCGGCGGCGCTCCCGCGTTGCTGGGCGGAATCGAACCGGCTCTCTTGGCCGCCACGGCGATCGCGGCGCTCGGCTCGCTCGTGGCGATGAAGCTGGAAATCGCGAGCGCGCCCTCCGCGCACAAACGCATTTACCCGAGCGATCCCGCCATCAAGCGATATCTGGCCGCGATCGCCCTGTGGAGCGTCGCGACTGGCAGCTTCAACTCCTTCGCTAACGTCTACTTTTCCACGCAGCTCCACTCGCCGGTGCACGTCATCGGTTTTGTATTCTCGGTTTCGCAGCTACTTCAGACTTGTGCGGTGCTGGCCGCGCCACTCGTTTTGCGCGGATTGGGCCTGGCCCAGGGAATCATGGCGATGCAGATGGCCACCGCGGTTGCGCTGGCGCTGCTTGCGTTCGAGCCGCCACTGGCGGGCGCGGCGGTATTGTATGCCTTTTATATGTCGGCGCAGTATATGAGCGAGCCCGGTATGTACACCTTTTTAATGGGGCGCGCCAAAGAAGAAGAACGCGGCGGGGCGTCGGCGTTGAATTTCCTGGTGCTACTGTCGGGCCAAGCCATCGCCGCCGCGGTTTCAGGCTTTGCGATTCGGCGCTTCGGATACGGCGCGGTCCTGATCGTCGCGGCGATACTCGCGGCCATCGCAGGTCTTTGGCTGCGGGCGGCGCTGTCGAGCAACGATCCCGATCAAGTGCTCGTAATGAAGTCGAGCACCTCGCGCGCATAGCGCTCGACCCGAAAACGTTCTTCCCAACGCGATCGGGCCGCATAGGCCATCCGTTCCATTTTCTCGGGCCTCGCCAGCAAATTCGCGATTGCATCCGCCAAGGCGCTGGGATCGGGCGACGGCGTCAGAACGCCTGTGACGCCATTTTCAATCAGCTCCGGAATTCCGCCCGATGCATAGGCGATCACCGGCACGCCGGCGGCAAAGGCCTCGAGAATCACTCGCGGCGCGGCATCGATCTCCGACGAAGGCACAGCCAGCAAATCGAGATTCGAAAATGCAGCGGAGATATTGTCCGCCCAACCGGGAAAAGCGATGGGAAGACCGGCGGCGCTCTCGAGCACACGCTTCATGTAATTGGGCGGGGAGAACAGAGGGGCGCCATAAACCGCGTATTCCGCCGCGATGTCACGCTGTTCGAGCGCCCGAGCGGCAAGGACGAAGTCGAGCTGACCTTTTTCGGGAGCGATGCGGCCAATGACGCCGATGCGCGGCTTGAGGCTGCCGTATTCCGCATCCCGCGCACGAAAAGGCAACTCGCGGACGCCAGTGTAGATGACGCGCAAACGCTCGGCCGGAAGCCGGCTCGCGACAAAACGCGAACATGCGATGATCCTCGTCCGCCGCGCGCGGAGCGACCAGCGGCAGATCGCGGCCGCATAACGCCGCCCCAAAAAACTGTGCGCATGAAAGACCAGGTCGCGGGATGCCAGCGCCGCCGCGGGCAACAAGCGCGGACCGTTCACGTATACGAGATCGATGGCGCGCTCGTCGGCAATGGCTTGAATTCGACGCGCCATACGAGGCGCGTCGAAAGCGAACGAGCAGATGTCGCCCGTGGTTTTGCGGCCGTGCGCATAATCGATCTTCGGCAATTCGTGGACGCGCACGTTTCGCTTTCGAAGAGCGTCCGACAGGGGACCGGCGCCCGGCAGAGCGGCATCCATGCCGCCGGGGGGCGCATGGTCGATCAGGTCGAGCAGACACTGCTGCGCCCCGCCGAGCTGATTAAACTGATCGACGAACAGGATCCGCATTCCGTACCGCCATCGCGAGCAGCCAGAAATAGACCGGCAGCACGCGCCAGTAGGTGAGCAGGTCGCCTGACAGCATTTGGACCATCTGGCCGATCCAGAAGCAGAAGATCCAGCGTCCGAAGAACGCGGTCCGTGCGCTAGAGTTGCGGGCCGCGCGCTTGGCCGCCCGCAATACGGCGACGTTGAACAACGCGAACACGGTCAACCCCACGATTCCCGTCTCGACCAGCAGGCTGAGATACATGTTGTCGGCAATGAGCGGCCGGCCGGCATAATCGGAATACGGGAGCGTCTTATATCCGATTCCGAGGATGGCGTGCCAGGGATTCGCTCGCAGGAAATCCGCGAGAGCGCTCCAACTCGCCAGGCGTCCCGACAGCACGCCTTCGGGAGACGTGAACAAATACTCCGCCGTGGACGCCAGGCGCATCCAATACATTTGCGCGAAATCCGGCGCGGCGGCGATCGCGACAATGGCGGCGGCGGCGATGGATGCCGATACGATGAGGAACGCCCGGCCAATCCGCGGGCGCTCCAGACAGGCGTATGCGCAAATGGCGACGATCACGTTCAGCAACGAGGCGCGCGAGTAGGAGAACACCAGAGCGAATGCGAAGACGATTCCGCACAGCCCCAGCGTGCGGCGCGAACACGGCATCCAACCGCCTTTACGCAACAGACAAATTGCGATCATCACGAGAAAACAGGCGCACAGATTCCCCAGCGTGCTCGCTTCATAGAAGAGGCCTTGAGCGCGCCTGAAAACGCCCGAATCGAGCCACACAAATTGAGGTCCGTAGCCAGCCGGGGCGGGGAACTGGAAATAGAAGTCGATGCAGGCGAAGGCCGCCGAGGCGCACGCGGCGGCGAGCAGAAAACGAACCGCGCGATCGGCATCGGCAGGCGCGTAATCGGCCGGTCCTTGCGCCGTATAAAAGAAGAGGTATATGCCGATTCCGAACAGGAACACGCGCGCCAGACTGCCGGCGGCGATCCACGGACCTGAATACAACAGCGCTCCGATGACGCTGGCAAGGAGGATGAAAAACAACGCCAGCATCGCGAGCGACAGAGCGTCTCTGCGAAGATGCCATTGCGGCAGCCGCACCAGCCCGGCGCACACGCCGAGAAGCGCCACCAAAAGCGCCGGGTGCGGGCCGCTATCGCCGATTGGGATCGGCAGCGGGGGCAACAGCAGCGCCGATGCGAAGAATAATGCGATCCAGGCGCGAGCGTTCAGCGCCGTCCATACCACGACGGGAATCGCAACCAAAGGGGCGCACAGGGCCAGCTTCAATTGCGGAGTTCGAGCCAGCGCGATCGCCGCGGCATATATGCCGATGCCCGCCGGTACCGCGTAGGGGCGGAGAAGGCGAGTCATCGCAACCTCCGCGGCATGGACGCCGGTGCTTTCCGCCGCCGCGCGTCCGCGCATGCCGCCTGTCGTCGATCAATCGCCCCATGGACGGCCATACCCGCCGCGATCGCCGTTATGCGGAGAAGGCGAGTCATCGCAACCTCCGCGGCATGGACGCCGGCGCTTTCCGGCCCCGCGCGTCCGCGCATGCCGCCTGTCGTCGATCAGTCGCCCCATGGACGGCCATAGCCGCCGCGATCGCCGTTATGCGGAGAACGCCAGTCATCGCTCGTCCGCCGTGGGGACAGCGATGGTCGTGGCTAATATCGCGTGTGCGCGGGGAACGCAATGCAGCGCGATGGCCGCAGCACTGACGTCGATACCGCGGGCCATGGCGTATGCACGGATGCCGCGAGTCATCGCTCGGCGGCGCGCGCGGGAACCGCTTTCAGCCGCGGCGCGCTTCCGCGCAGGTGATAAGAAACCGTCAGGTACATCCAGGACGCCGCCAGCGCCGCAAGCAACGCGATCACGCTATTCAAAGGAATATTCGGAAAGCTGGGACGTTGGGGGACGATGCCGGGGTCGACGATTTTGAGGCGCTCCGTGCGGGAGCCGCTGGAAGCCTGGAGCTCGTTCAAGCGGCTATTGGCCGCATCCAGAATCGTGCGCGCCGAATCGACCTGCGCCTTCAGTTCATCCCACCGCTCGCGCCGCTGCGACAACGCGACCCGTTTGGCGGCGGACTCGACGGCCAATTGAGCGAGCTGCTTTTCAAGAACATCGCAGCGCGCCCGCAGCGGAACCGATTCGCGCGCATCCGTGCGCGCGGCGGCTTCGGCGAGGTCGGCCTTCGCGCTGAGCAATTCCCGGCGCACCCGCGCCTCCGTGTCGAGCACGTTCTCGAGATCCACCTCCAGACCGTCGACCGGCTCGCGCGCGCTCTCCTCCCGCGCGGCCGCTTCAAGCTGTCCGAGATTCTTCTTCGCAAAATCGCGTTGGCGCTGGGCCTCGTCCAACATGTCGCGGTCCGCCTCGCGGGCCATCGTGCGATTCAGCGCCACGGTCTGCTCGGCGATATATTGAGCCAACGCCTGCGCCTTTACGCCATTCCCGAGCGTAGCGCGAATATCGAGTATCTTGGTGTCGCGTGGCTTGTCGACTTTCAGCACCCGGCGCTTTAGGGAATCGATCGCCGGGGAACCGTGATCCGGCGCCAGACTGAACTTACGAGCAGCCTGGGCAAACAACGTGTCGCTCGACGCGAAGCGCTCATAAGATTTCAGCGACTCCAGATAAATGGGGCTGACCGCGGTGGCCGCGCGCGGATCCGCGCCCGCCGGAGCGTCGATCAGAATGCTCGCCGTGGCGGTATATTGTTTCGGCAGAATCAGGCTGATGCCAATGGCCAGCGCCAGCGCGACCGAGCAGGCCAATACAATGACACTCCAGCGGCGGCGCAGGAAAGCGATGTAATCGTGGATGTCGAATGCTTCGGACATAAACACGCGCAACGGCGCGAAATTCGTAGGCTCTATGCTTTTGTGCGCTTCGTTCTACCGGCGGCCGCGGCCCTCGTTCCTCTAATCGTGATGCCCGGCCTCCTCTTGTACTTTGATGTGACGCCGAAGCTGACGTTGCTCTTTGTCGCGACGGCCGCCGGGCTACTATTATGGCGCACAGCGCCAAAGATTTCGAAGCAGGCGCGTCTCCTGCTTCTCTTATTCGCCCTGGAAGCCCTGTCGCTGCTGGTTTCGACCCTGCTTTCAACCCATCCAGGCTTGTCCTGGAACGGCGGCAACTGGCGGCGCTTCGGTCTGCTTCCGCAGTTTGCCGTACTAGCGTTCGCCTTTTTGGTCTTATGCGATTGCGGCGGCCGCGAAGAACGCATGCGAGTGTACCTGAAAGCAATCGTGGCGGCGGCCGTTCCAGTCGCGCTGTACGCAATCCTGCAATATTTCGGAATCGACCCCTGGCTCCCGGCGCAGTCCTATCGCGCCGGCGAAGATACATGGGCCATTGTTCGTCCACCGTCCACGATGGGCCACGCCAGTTATCTGGCGTCTTATCTTCTTTGCGCCGTGTTCATGGCGGCAGCGTTGTGGCGGGTGGAGCGCTCCGTCTTCTGGCGGAGTGTCGCAGCCGGGAGCGCCGTTCTTTCCTGCGCGGCGATTTTTCTTAGCGGGACCCGCGCCGCTCTATTAGGGCTTGCCGTGGGGGCCGCGCTGCTGGCATGGAAACTGCGGCCGGCTCTTCGCGCGCAATATGCCGTTCTGTTTGCGGCCGCTGCGTGCGTTGCAATCGCGTTCTACCTCTCGGCCGCCGGCGTGAGCCTTCGCCATCGCGTCAATTGGATTGCAGCCGAACCGCTCGGAGGCGTACGGCCGGCGCTGTGGCGCGACACGCTCGCAATGTCGGAGGCGCGGCTCACAGCGGGTTTCGGACCGGAAACCTTCATAACGGAGTACCCGCGCTTTGAAAGCCTCGCCGTCGCGCGCGCCTACCCGGATTTTCTACACGAATCGCCGCACAACATTTTTCTCGATGCCTTGATCGCGCAGGGCGCGCCCGGTCTCGCGATCTTGGCGGCCCTGTGCGCGCTCGGATTATATTTATCGTTTGCCGCCCGCGATAGCATCTCGCCGCTCCTGGGCGCCGCGCTCGGGGCCTTGATCGCCGCGCAGTTCTTTACGTCGTTCGTGATGCCTACGGCCCTGTTTTTCTACATCCTGCTCGCGCTGATTGCAGCGCCAACTATCACGTCATCAGCGGGAACCCGGCCTTCCCGAATACTCCGCGCGATCGCGTGCGCCGGCGCCATGCTCTTTGCCGTCGTCGGCCTAAGGCTGCTCCTCTGGGACCAGTCCGTCGAGGCTGCGTCGCACTCGATAGAAGCCGGAAATTTGCAGCGCGCCACGCGGCAATATCGGCGTGCCCTCGATTGGGCCATGCCCGGATGGAGCGCGGACCTCTATTACTCGCGGCGGCTGGCCGCTTACACCGGGGCCACAACAGATCCGCGGCGCAAGCTGCAGGCCTGGCGCGAGTCGCTGGCAAGCGGTGCGAGAGCGGCGCTCACGTCGGATGAAAAACAGAACGCGTACTACAATCTCGCCGCCCTGCTGTCCGTCGAAAACAACGCCTCGAACGTGGAGCGCAGCCTGCGCGAAGCTATTCGTGCGTCCCCGCATTGGTACAAGCCGCACTGGGCGCTGGCGCGCGTGTTGATGCTGGAAGGCAAGCTATCCGAAAGCCGGCGTGAGGCGGAGCTGGCGGCCTCCTGCAACGGGCGAGCGCCGGAAATACTCAAGACGCTAGAAACCGTTCGCGCCGCGCAGCGGCCTTGAATGTGGAGGTCTTGAGGTGATGATGCGAATTACTCACGCTTGTGTTTTATCTGTTCTCTGCTCTATTCCGCTGTTCTGCCAAGTCCCCGTCGTGGGAAATAATGGCGTCGTGAACGGCGCCAGTTTCGACAACACCGCTCCCGCGGAGTTGGCGCCCGGAGGTCTACTCTCGATCTTCGGTACGCAATTGGCCGACTCCATCCAGTTTGGCGATACCGTCCCCCTCTCGAACACCATCGAGAACGTGACCGTCTCGTTCAACGGTATTCCCGCCGGGCTCACCTACGTTTCACCGGGTCAGATTAATGCGCAGTTGCCGTGGAACGTCCTGTCCGCGGGCGCAACCAGCGGAATCGCGACCCTTACCGTCACACGCGACGGGGTAATGTCGGCCCCAGCCGTGGTCAATGTCGCCGCGGTGGGACCCGGCGTCTTCAGCATTCCACCCGCTGCCGGGAATGCCGTCGCGGTGATTAACGGCGACCCCAACGGAGCCGTGGCAGCTCCGGCGGGCTCCATCCCCGGCCTCGCGACGCATCCTGCAGCCGTTGGCGACATCCTGATCGTTTACGCGACGGGGCTCGGCGCCGTCGATTCCCCGATCGATAACGGCGCCGCGCCGGGCATCAATACGCGCCACACGCTCGCGACGCCGACGGTGCTCATCGGCGGCCAAACTGCCCAGGTGCTCTTCTCCGGCCTATCGCCGCAGTTCCCCGGCGTGAACCAGCTCAACGTCGTGATTCCCGCGGGCGTCACTCCGGGCGACGCCGTCCCATTTCAGTTACAGATGGGCAACGTCACGACTACGAACAAGGTCACGATCGCGATCCATTAACGCGTCATATGGCTGCGACATCCCTTGCGCCCGTGCGGGAAATCCCCGCCGCATCGGGTCTGGAACTCGTGTATCTGGCGGAGAGGCTACTTGCGGCCGCGCTCCTATTGAGCCTGTCGCCGCTGCTGGCATTAGTCGGAGCGACGGTATGGGCGTTATCAGGCCGCTCGCCTTTGATCGCGCATCTTCGCGCCGGCCAATATGGCGAGCCGTTTTGGGTTTTGAAATTCCGCACCATGTGGCAAAGCAGGCCTGCCCGCCGCGCGCTGGAGTTGCTGGAGCGCGTCACGACGGCGACGACCGTGCTCAAACGGCCGTGCGATCCCCGCGTCACAAGCCGTTTTGCGCGCTTCTGCCGCCGGTTTTCGCTCGATGAATTACCGCAGCTTGTCCATGTCGCGCGCGGACAGATGTCGCTGGTTGGACCGCGCCCCACTACCGCGGCCGAGCTGGACGCGCATTACGGCCGGTTTGCGGCGGAGGTGCTGCGGGTGCGGCCGGGCATCACCGGTCTGTGGCAAATCAAGGGCCGCAACCGGCTCAGCTATAGACAGCGGCTGCGCCTCGATCTGTTCCTGGTGCGCCATAATTGTCTGGGATTGTATCTGCGGGTCTTGGCTGCTACAATCCCGCGAGTGATGCGCGGAGACGGAGCTTGGTAATTCGCCGCCGGTAATTTGGCCACCGGTAAATTCGGCCAAGTTGCGCGTGCCGTTACAAATAAAGCCGCAACCGGATGGCGCGAAACTCCGTCTGTGCCATGACGATTTTCACTATTGGAGGAACCGCATGAAACTCGACTTTTGGCTACGCCCGGCCGCGATACTCTCTTTCGCCGCCGGTTCCTTGGCGGCGGCGAACGGCTTTGTTGTTCATAATTTGGTCTCCGATCTGCCCGGATTGGCGGACCACGTGGATAAAAACCTGGTCAATCCCTGGGGCAATGGATTCAGCGGTTCGAGCCCCTTCTGGATCGGCAACAACGGAACCGGCACCTCGACGTTGTACGACGGCACTGGAACGCCAGTTGCGCTAGTGGTCAACGTGCCCGCCGCCGGAGGCGGCTCGACCCACGGCCAGGTTACCGGGGTGCTGGCCAATACTTTTTCACCGTCGTTCAATGCCGCCGCCGGCAAGCCCGCGTCGTTCCTCTTTTGCACCCTGGACGGAACGATCTCGGGATGGAATTCGAGCGCGAATGCGACCAATGCCCTGATCATGGCCGACAACTCGAAATCGAATGCGGTCTATCCGGGATGCGCCTTGGGCGGCACGTCGTCCGCGCCTTTTTTGTATGCCGCGAACTTCAATAGCGGCAAGATCGACGTTTGGGACGGCAACATGCAGCCCGTAACGACCGCGGCGTTTACCGATCTGGTTATACCGGCCGGCTATGCTCCCTATAACATCGCGAACCTCGGCGGTAAGCTGTACGTCGCCTATGCCAAGCAGGATCCCTCCAAGCGCGTGGGTGTGGCGGGCGTGGGAAACGGCTATGTCGCGGTATTCGACTACTCTGGAAATCTTCTCGGCAACCTGGTGTCGCAGGGTCCGCTGAATGCGCCTTGGGGCCTGGCCATTGCTCCGTCCACTTTCGGAGATTTTGGCGGGGCGCTCTTAGTAGGTAATTTTCAGGACGGCCGCATCAATGCCTTCAATGCCACCACCGGCGCGCTCATGGGCACGTTGAACGACGCCACCGGCAGCCCCATAACATTGTCGGGATTATGGTCGCTCGAGTTTGGCAATGGCGGCCGCGGCGGCGATCCAGGCACTCTCTACTTTACGGCCGGCATCGCCGGGCCGAATGGAGAGCAGATCCAATCGCATGGTCTGCTCGGCAGCATTCAGGCCGCGCCTTCCTTCCAGGTGAGCGGCATTCTGAACGGAGCGAGTTTCTCTTCCACCATCGCGCCGAATTCCTGGGTCACGATCAAGGGAGCCGGTCTTTCCGCAACCACTTCGAACTGGGACGTGGACGATTTTAGCGGCAACAACCTTCCAACCACGCTCGATCGCGTCGGCGTGACCGTAAACGGAACGCCCGCCTATGTCTCTTACGTCAGCCCAACGCAGATCAACTTTCTGGTCCCGGCGAACCTGACTCCCGGTCCGGTGCAGATCCAGACCACCAGCGACGGTCTGACCAGCGCTAGCGTATCGGCAACCCTTGCGGAAGCGGCGCCATCGTTTTTCACCATCGGAACGAACGCCACGACCAAGAACCAATACATCGCGGCCACGCACGCCAACAATTCCCTGATCGGACCGCCGAGCCTCATCACCGGCGTCACCACCACGCCCGCAACCGTGGGCGAGACGATCGTACTTTATGCCAATGGACTGGGCGCCACCAATCCGGCGGTGACCGGCGGCCAACTCATTACCACGCCCGTGCCCTTGGCGACCACACCGTCGGTCATGATCGGCGGTCTTCCCGCAGCGGTGAAGTTCGCCGGGCTCGTTGCGCCGGGCTTATATCAGCTCAACGTCGTCGTACCTTCCGGCTTGACGCCCGGAACTACCGCCAACATCGATGTCCCCGTGGTCGTCCAGGCCGGCTCTGCGCAATCGCAATCGAACGCGGTAATTTCAGTCGTGAATCCTTCGGGGACATAGGTCCCATCGCAGTACGCTTATCGAAGGCCGGCGCTCGATGCCGGGCTCGGCGTCCGAGTGCCATGAGGAGCTACGTTTGAATCTCAAAAAATCTAAGTCGATGGCGCTGGTCGCCGCAATTGTTTTCTCGAACGCGAACGGGTTGGTCGCGGCCGATTCCACGGATCTCGCGAAATCCTTGGGCATCTCCTTCAGCGATGGACCGAGCTCAACGCTGGTGCTCGAGCGCGACGGCAAGAAATACGCCGTCGACGCCGCCGCCCACACGATCCGCGAAATTGATGCCGCGGCCACAGCCGATCCGCCCAACGAGGGCGCGGAGATTTTCAGCCGCAACTGCGCTAAGTGTCATGGCGGGGAGGGCCGCGGGATCGCAAGCATCGGAACCCCGAACTTTACCTCTCCCGAGTTCCAGCGCGGCCTGACGGACCAGCAGATCACTGCCATCATTAGCCACGGCGCCGCGGGCGGAAAAATGCCTGCTTTTTCGGCCATGCTGAGCCCCGACCAGATCGCCGCCGTCGCCGCCTACGTCCGTTCCTTCGCCCCCGGCGGGACGAGCGTGTCCTCCAGCGCCGCGCCGGAGAAGCCAAGAGTCTACCAGCCCGGCGACGACGTTCTGTTCAGCCTTCCGACCGGGCGTCCTCTCGATCGCCACGGCGTTTACGTCAACTTCACGCACCGCTTCGCCTACGAAGCCGCATTCACCGGGCGCGATCGCGGCGCCGATCTGTTCGGACTGGACAACTTTGCCCTGGCGTCGTTCGGTTTCCGCTACGGCGTCACGGACCGGCTTTCGATAGATGTCTACCGCTCGCCATCTTTTATGGGACGTCCCATTCAGATGATGGCGAACTACAACATTCTCGATGAGCGCCACGAAGCGCCGTTCAATTTAACGGCGGGCGTGGCGATCGAAGGCCAAGACAATTTCCGCAAGAACTATACCGAAAGCCTGCAGGCGATTTTTTCGCGCTCGCTGACGTCCCGCGCTCAGTTCTACGTCGTGCCCACAGCATCCTTCAACGATCGGCGGCTGGTGCAAGGAGGTCTCCTGTCAAGCGAGATCCCCGATTATCCAGGCGTCAATGCGTTCTCGATCGGCTTCGGCGGCGCCATCGACGTACGGCCTACCATCGCATTGATCGCCGAAGTGATTCCAACGTTCATCGGCGCACGGCAACTCGGCATCCATCGCCCCGCCTATTCCTTCGCGATTCAGAAGAAGCTTTATAGACACGCCTTCACTTTGGGCTTGACCACCAGTCCCGGCACAACAGTCGCGCAGCGCGCCGGGACGCGCGCCACGTTTCTGGGAGATCCCGGGGCCGATACCCCCGGAGGCCTCTTCATCGGCTTCGACCTCACCAGGCAGATTCATTAAGAGGTCAGCTTAGCGGCCGCTCCCGGCGCTTGCGCTACCGCCGGAGGCCCCGGGCGGTAGCGTGGACGCCCTGGCGATGCGTCCGCTCAGCCCCTCATCCACGGAAACGTGATTCTTCTCCAGCGTCTCCCCCAGCACCTGGTCGAGCGAAATTCGCGCATGCACGTAAGCTGTCAGAGCCGCGCCTTCGGTCGACTGCGCCGCGATCAAGCTCCGCTGCGCCACGATCACGTCGCTGGTCGTATTGGTTCCGAGCGAAAACTTCGCCTGCTCGCCCTTTAGAAGCTCCTGCTGCAACTGGCGGGCGTCCACCGCCGCTTTGTAGCGCGACCGCGCCTGCCGCAGCGCCACCGTGAAATTTGAAATATCCACGACCAATTGATTCATATCGCGGCGCGTGAGCAATTGCGTCTGCCGCAACTGTAGTTGCTCGAAGCCATAATCGCCATTATCTATGTGATCGACCAGCACTTGCCCCGAGAGCGCCACCGCGGCGCGATTAGTGGGAAAGTTCCGCCGGAAAAGCTGCGCCGCCGCATTCCCATAGCCACCCACGAAGTAGGGATCCACCTGCCCGGCCGACGGCACAGCCGAACCGGACAATCCGTTCAAGGTTTCCGAAGCGATTCCCGTCAATGAGGGCAGCAAAACGTTGGCGGTCCCCTCGGTCGAGATTGCGGCGGTCTGCGCGTTGAGCTGCGAGACCGCGATGTCGCTGCGTTTCTTCAGCGCCATTGCGACCAGCGCGCGCAAGGGCGGCAGATCGTCTTTCTCGGGCACTTCAATATGATCGAGGGGCACGATACGGACATCCTCGATCGCGGGATCGGCAACGCCGTCGCGGCTGAGCGCATTTTTCAGCAGAATCTCTTCCTGTTGTAATGCCGCCTGCGCGATCACCAGGTCTTGCCGCCGTGACGCCACCTCCGCCTGCGCGCTATAGATATCCACTCCGGACAGCACCCCCAGTTTAATTTCGGCCGTGGTGTCCGCAAGGAACTTCTGCGCGAAGTCTAGCGCCTCCTGACGTCCTTTGAGGTCGTCCAAATCGCTCACCAGGTCCCAATACAGGTTCAGCACATTGGCCACCAGGTTCAGCAACTGCGCCTCGAAAGTGCCCCGCGCGGCAATGACGTTGTTCTTGGCCACTCGAATGAAGCGGCTGTTTAATCCCACTCCGAAGCCCTGCAGAAAGGAATGCTGCACGTAAAGCTGCATGCTCGGCGCGACCGAAGGATTCAGAACATCGGTGGGCGTGCTCTCCTTGGAATAGGATTCATTGTCGCTGAACCGTACGATGCCACCTGTAATCAGGCCCTGTTGCAGGGTGTTGTAGTAAGCGCGCTGGGTCGAAACCAGACTGCTGGTCCCGCTCACGATCGTGGTGACCTGCGGATACGTCAAGTGCGAGAAAATCGCGCTGCTTTGCAACGTTGGGTCCAGGTTTGGCGTCACGGGTCCGATCTGCGAAACCACGGCGTTGCCGGCAGCCGTCGAGGACGCGCCGCCGCCGTTGTTCACGCCCACCAGCGCCTCCGTGCCGGCAACGCCCTGTCCCGCCGCCACGCGTCCCACCTGCGTATTGCCCGCCGGCACTCCGCGCAGCGGTCCCCCCGCCTCGGCGCGCTCCACCGCCCAATCGGCCTGCAGCGGGCCATAGCGGTCGATCTGTAGATCGAGATTGTTTTCGATCGCCAGCGCGATGGCATCCTGTACCGTCAAATACAACTTGCCCGCGCGAATCAGGGATTGCAGCCGGCGCGAATTAGTCATATGCAGCGGGCTGAAACTGGGAGCCCGATACGGCCGCAGGAAAATCGTCGTTTGCGGTCTCTGAACCGCGATGTCGTCGACCTGCGCCGCCGCGTTAGAAAGCAGGAATCCGGAAAGCGTTAAGAGCGTAAATAAGCTGCGTAAACTCATATGCTCTCCTAACGGCGGGGATTCAGATACTGCTCCGGCACGACCGACTCCCGCGCAACTCGTCCCGAACTTGCTTCCGCCATGGTGATGTGATTGCGCTCCAGCGTCAGGCCGACCGACTGATCGAAATTAATCCGCGAATGCGTATAGTTGGCGCTGGCCTGCACCTCGGTGGTCTGGTCTGCCGCCAGATCGCGTTGCGCCTGCACCACCAGCGCGGCGGTGGAGACGCCATATTGAAACTTACTCTGCTCGGCATGCAAAGCCTGCTCGGCCTGTTCGCGGGTAGCGACCGCCGCTTCATAGCGCGCGCGCGCCTGCTGCAGCCCGATGATCGCGTTCTTCACGTCCACCCGCGCCTGGTTGACAGTCCTCTGAAGCTGCAGCTCCAACTGACGCAGACTGAGCTCGTCGGCGACATAGTCGGCCTGCGCGGCGCGGTTGCGGAAGGGAATGTTCAGCGAGAATCCCGCCGAGTAGTTCGGAAAATTGCGCCGGAAAAGCTGCGCCGCGAAATTGCCGTACCCGCCGACGAAATAGGGATCAGGCGGAGCGCCTGCGACCGCGGCGTTATATAAGGGATTCACGGGCCCCGCCAATCCGTTATTGGTCAGCTCCGCGAACGCCTGCAGCACCGGCCGCAAATTGTTCTTGTCGCCAACCAGCAGGATCTTGCTGCTTTCAATGCCGATCCTCGATTGCTCTACTTCCGGACGATTTTTCAAGGCCACCTCGACCAGCTCCGCCGCGGACGGCAGGTCCTCCTGCTTGGGTACGTCGATATGGTCGAGAGGGATAACGTGTACTTCATCGAACGTCGGGTCCGTCACCCCGTTGCGGCTTAATGTGTTCTTCAGCACGGTCTCCTGCTGCGCCACGTTGGTTTGCGAAATCAGCAGGTCCTCCTCGCGCGCCGCGACTTCGGCCGCCGCCCGCGTCAGCTCGATCGAGGCCTGCGTTCCCAGCGCGACCTCTTTCTTGTTGTCTTCATAGAATTGCCGCGCCGTCGCCAACGCCTGCTCTTTGATGCGCACGTCATCCAAAAAACTCACCAGGTCCCAGTACAGATTCAAAACCGCCGAGACCGTCGTGACCACCTGCTGTTTCAATTGCAGATCGCTGACCTTCAGGTTGTTTTTCGCGACCCGGATATTGCGGTTATTCACCGCGATGCCAAATCCGAAAAGAAGGTTCTGCGTAACATAGAAATCCAGGTAGCCCGTCGTCGCCGGATTCAGCAGGTTTGTCGGAGCGTTCACCGCGCTGCGCAGGCTGCTGTAGGTGAACTGCGCCGCAGTGCCCGTCAGCCACGCTTGGGAATATCCGAATTGGAACTGCCGCATGTTGTCGATCAGGGGCTCCACTTGGAACAGCACCGCGTTGCTGACCGGCGTGGTCTGGTGCTGGAAATTCGAATAAATGAAAAATTGCGGATCGAGTGCCGGAGGAGTCGGGCCGATCTGCGTAACAATCGCGCCCCCGGAGCCGATGCCGCCGCTGGCCGTCAGGCCGTTGGTCGTCAGATTCACTCCCGCGGTGCTGACGCTCACCGGGCCGGCATAAATCGGCGTCCCGTAACTCCTCAGGAAACCTCCGCCTTCGGAGCGCCGCAGCACCTCGCGCGCCATGAACGGCCCGTAACGTTGAATCTCGATGTCGATATTGTTCTCGAGCACCAGCGCGATCAGGTCCTGCGCCGATAAATATAAGTTGCCGCCGCGGATGAGCGCCGCAAGCCTGGCCGAGTTGGAGAGATTAATGGGCGAAACCGTACGCTTCTGATAAGGATGAACCAGTGGCCCTATAATCGGCACGGACTTGGGTTGCCGAATGACAATATCTGAAGTTTGCGGCAGCTCCTGGGGCGCGCCGTAGGCCGCGTATACAAAAAAAATGGCCGGCAACGCGGTCAACTGCTTTGCGAAATACTTCATGGAAGGTGCGGTGCTCACGGTGCAATTTCCTTTCCACCGTATTTTCAGCCACATGCGGCCGCATCACGCGAGGGCCTTCCCAATGTGAGGATTTGAGTGTCCGATTTTGGGACAGTCACTTAGTGCATGGCGACCGGTCCCGCCGTCGTAGGCGGTTTCTTCATGAAGAACAACAGCGGAAGCATGCCAAGGAAGATGATGGAGAAAATCACAAACACGTCGATGTAGGCCAGAATCGCCGCCTGCTGCTGGACCATGCCCCACAGCGCGTGATAAGCCTGCTGGGTCGCTGTGGCGGGCGGCGATCCGTGCGACCGGAACATGCCCTCCAGACCTTTCAGAGTCTGCTGCGCCTGGGGACTGTATTGCGTCACGTGCGCGCCGAGATAATTGAGGTGCTGCTGCTCGTGCCGCGAGATCAGCGTCGCCCCCATGGCGATGCCGACGGAGCCGCCGAGATTGCGCATCAGGTTAAAGAGGCTGGTGGCATTGCCCATCTGCTCCTTGCGGATGGGACTCATTGTGATGGTGGTCAGAGGGACAAACAGGAACGCCAGCGAAATACCTTGGAAAAACTGCGGCCAGAAAAATTCCCAATAACCGGCATTGAGATTGAGGCGCGAAAGCTGCCACAAGGTCCATGCCGAGACCACAATGCCAAAGATAAGAAACTTGCGAGGATCGCGTTTTGCCAGAAGCGCGCCCACCACGGGCATGGCAATAAACGAACCGATGCCGCGCGGCGCCATGGCAATACCGGCCTGCAGCGCGGGATACCCGAGCAAAGTCTGCAACCACAGCGGTACCAGCACCATGCTGCCATAGAGAACGAATCCGACCACCGTCATTAAACAAGCGCCCGCGCTGAAGGTGCGGTCCTTCAAAACGCACAGATCGACGACGGGATGCTCGGCCATCAACTCGCGGGCGACAAACGCCACCAGCATGGTGATAGTGATGGCGGCCAGGATGACGATAAAGTGCGAGGAGAACCAATCGTCTTCCTGCCCTTTGTCGAGCATGATCTGGAGTGCCCCGACCCATACGGCCAGCAACCCGATACCCCAGAAGTCGATTCCGCCGCTGCGCTGCTTCTGAATGTATGGCGGATCGAAAATGAATGCCCGCGTCATCAGGATCGAAATAATACCGATCGGGATATTGATATAGAAGACCCAGCGCCAGCTATAGGTCTCCGTCAGCCAACCGCCCAACACGGGGCCAAGAATGGGAGCGACCACAATGCCGAGCCCCCAGAAGCCCATGGCCTTGCCGCGATCCTGCGGTGGAAAGGCCTCGAGCAGGACGGCTTGCGACAGAGGCTGCAACGCCCCGCCGGCGGCCCCTTGGACCACGCGGAACAAGACCAGCCAAAATAGCGTGGGGGCCAGTCCGCAGAAAAACGAAGCGGTGGTGAACCCAACGACGGAGGCGATCAGAAGGCGCTTGCGGCCGAAACGGCCGGCCAGCCAACCTGTGATCGGCAGGATAATGGCGTTGGCGACCAGGTAGGATGTCAGCGTCCAGGTCGCTTCCTCCTCTGTGGCCGAGAGGCTGCCCGCGATGTGTGGGAGCGAGACGTTGACGACGGTGGTGTCCAACACCTCCATGAATGTCGCGAACATGACCGAGATCGCGACGATCCATGGATTGATGTGGTGGGCTTGCGCTGCCTCGTGCGGCGCGACGGCAGTGGCCATGCGACTGTAGGATGCGCCGCAACCCTGCCGAGGTGCACCCGGCGGGTCTTTATTCTACTTCACGCGGGGCGGTGTATCCCGCTTTCGCGATGATCTGATACTTGATGCGTTTGCCGTTTTCGAGGATGGCCAGCGGCTCGTTGTTGGAGGGGTTCACCAGCTCGATCTTGATCTTTCGAAACTTGCCGTCGCGCGCCGCGTTCGTGGGGTGATAAGCGATCGAATACTGATTGCGCAGCGCATCCTGGATGGATCGGTAGATGGACGGAAACTCGCCGTAGAAACGCGGGAAATAAGCCTGCCCGCCGGTGTCTTTGGCGAATGTTTTCATTTCATTGTCGGCTTGCAGGAAATCGAGCCGGGAGATGGGACCCATGTACCCCATGGCGTCCATCCGCTCGCGCAACGATTGCAGCAGGCTGATGCCGTAGATCGGAACGGCGGCTTCCTGGATGGCGCGTCGCGTTTTATCGAAGGTCAATTTGCTGAACGTGTCGCGGCCGGAGGCGAACAGCACGATGGCTTTGCGGCCCTCGATATCCTTCATTCGGTCTTCGGTGTCCACCAGGGCGTCGAAAAGATTCGATTCCGAGAACGCCGGAATGCGCAAGCGCTGCATCGCTTCCTGGGTCTTCATGCGATCGGTTGTGAAGTCGGACAGGATCTCGGGGCGCATGTCGAAGGCCACCACCGCGACGTAGTCGGTCGGTTTCAGAGTATCGACAAAGCCGTAAGCGGCCACCAGCGTCTGATACCAGCCTTCGCTATAGAACTGCTGGAAGAGGTTGCTGAACTCGATCACCATGGCGACGGTCATGGGAGCGTCGTTGCCCACGGTGAAGCTGCTGATCGGTTGCGGCACGCCGTCTTCGAGAACGCGGAAACGATCCTTGGGAATGCGCGGGATGAAGTTGCCTTTGTTGTCGAGAACGGCTACGTCGACCTGCACGGTATTGACGTCGGCCTTGAACGTGGGCAGGTTCTCGGGTTCAATCTTGTCCTTGGGATTGAACTTGGAGGGAATCTTGGGTAGATCGCTATTGTTACTGGTATCGCTCGCGCCCGGCGTAGTTGCCGGCGCGGAGCCGGTATCCTTTTTTCGAGGTTTCGCGACCGTTTCGGACGATTGCGATTCGGGGCCCTGTTGACCTGCCAGGTACATGGCGCCGGCGAACAGCGACACGCCGGCCAGAAGAGCGGTGCTTCTAAACGCTTTCATAGGTACTCGAAGCGAAATATATCAGAAATATCGACGCGACGGAATGCGCGGGCGTTACCGCCCATCACTGATTCCAGGGGCGGCGGCCGGATCCTTGCTTTTTCAGATAGACCTGGAACTTTCTCTTGGCGCGGCGCAGTTTCCACTGCCGATGCCAATCGCGAACCGGCGCGGCGATGTTAAAGCCGCGGCGCGGCGCCTTGAGAAAGATGTAGCCGAACAAAAGCCCGCCGAGGTGGGCAAACTCGCTGACGCCGGTATTCACGCTGCGAAACGCCGTCATGAACGAAATGGCGCCGATAATCAAGACAAACCATTTCACCTGCATCGGGATGATGAAGCCAAACAGAATGGAGCGGTTCGGATACGCCATGGCATAGGCGAGCAGGATGCCGAAAATTGCGCCTGAAGACCCGATGGTGGCGGCCGCCGGGTCGCCATAAGGAAACGGAAGCAGATAATTCGCCGCGACCACGCAAATGCCCGCTCCGATGCCGCAGAAGAAGTAGAACTGAACGAAGCGCTTGGTGCCCCAATCCCGCTCCAGATCGGCTCCGAACATCCACAGCGCGAGCATGTTCCAGAGAATGTGGCCGAAGCCGCCGTGGAGGAACATGTACGTGGCGAGCTGCCAGAACATGAAGAACTCGACCACGGCGCGGGGAACCAAACGCAGGTTCGCCAGGAGCGATCCGAGAGGCGTCGATCCCGCAAAGTAGGCCACGATAAAAATGGCCGTATTGCTGAGCAAAAGCCATTTCACGCCAGGAGGAAATCCGGGCACATAGAAGATTCCCGGAATGCGGGTTCTGGTGCGATAAGGCATGACGAGCGGGACTGCCTAGCCTCAGAATATCAGAAGACCAGACGAAAAGCCCCGAGCTTGAGTTGCCCGGGGCTCTTCGTTTGAGTGCGTGTTCTGTACGGTCAGCGGGCCGGGGGCGGCGCCGTAGGATTGCTCGGGTTCACCGTAGGAGAAGTATTGGTTGGATTCGTCGAACGCGTTCCGTTGCGGCGCGTGTGATTAGGGGAAGTGCCGTTCACGCCCGTCGCATTGTTTGCCCCATTCGTGCCAACGCCTTCGTTACCCGCTGAACCGTACTCTCCGTTCCTGCGCCTAGTCCCGTTGTTGCGCGCCGTTCCGTTGGTCCCCGCTGTTCCGTTGGTCCCCATGGTCCCATCTCCCCGCAGGGTGCCGTCGTTACGCCGCGTTCCGTTGGTCCCCATGGTCCCGTTCGTCCCCGTCGTCCCGCTGGTTCCGTTCCTGCCAGTCCCGTTCGTGCCTAGAGTCCCGTTGCTCCGCGTCCTTCCGTTCGTCCCGATGGTCCCGTTGGTTCCGTTCCTCCGGGTTCCGTTCGTGCCCATAGTCGTCCCGTTGGTGCCGTTCCTCCCGGTTCCGTTCGTACCCATGGTCCCGTTGGTTCCGTTCGTGCCAGTCTGACCCGCGCCCGCGCGCCCCGTCGTGGTCGTCCCGGCACGGCGCGAGGCGTTTGTCCCATTCGTCCCCGTGCGCCCGGCCGTCCCGTTCGCAGTCCCGGTCTGGCCCGCTGTTCCGGCGGCGCCTGTTTGGCCCGCTCCCGCTCCGGCCGCGCCGGCGGCTCCGGCCCCTGCGGCGCCTGCGCCCGCTTGCGCCCAAACACACGGCGCACCGGCGATGACCGCCGCAAACATCAGGTTTAAGAACGTTCGTTTCATGTTAGAAATCCTCTCCCTCGGAATTATGCTGCAAGAAGAGGTCCAATAGTAATGCAGACTACGAACGGCACGGCTTACGCCAAGGAATGCGCGGCTGTTGCGAGATCCGCTTCTCTGGCCAGGGAAGCCGGTTCGATTCCTACCACGGTTCGACTTCGCGGCAGGTAATAAATGCGATAGAGTCCCCCGCTGTCCAACGCCAGAAAGGTGGGGCGTGAGACGGCAAACGCGCCTTGCTTCATCTCGAGAAGAAAGTAAGTAACTTCATCGCGTTTACCGCGTATTTTGCGTTCCTCTTCGCGCGCTGTGACGCGGCCTTCCACGGAGCGGATGCGCTTGGCGAGTACATCGGCGAGAAGGTCTAGCGGAATGCGCGTGGCATAGTAGATCCCGAAAGCCAGCAAAGTAAGCCCCGTGGCCGCATAGAGGACCGTCCTGAACCAGCCCTCCGTTTCCGCCAGATCCTGCACATGCCGGATCTGGGAAACAACGAGCAAGAGTCCGTCGGACAGCGAGCAATGGTGCGAGGAACTGGCCAGGAAGGCGGCGAGAAATAGTGGCGCTAACGTCAGGATCGCGGATTTTACGAGCGGCTGGAGAACTTTACCGAGTAGCGGGTTCCAACTAGCGGCAGGTAGAATGCCGCGCCGCAACAATAGAAGGTCGCTTGCGGACGAGTGTAACGAACGGGCCAGGTCGGAGGCTAGCTGCTCGGCCGAGCGGACATCCTGGTGATGCTCCATCGCGATTGTAAATTCTATCGGCGCATACCGGCAACGGCTTTATACGCTACCGTGCACGAATTCAGCGACCTTCCTAACGGTGAGCGCCGCAACCATCCGCCGACCTGAAGGGTCACACGGTCGCCGTAAGTTTGGCAGGAGCCGAACGTGTGGCATGGGAGAGTGAAATGGCGATTCTGCAAACTGAAAAACACGTGAGCGGCGGGCAAATGGAGCAGCGGCTGGGACGAGCGCCGGGCTCTGAAGAGCAGCGGCGGATAAAGAGGCGCAGCGGCCCGTCCACAAACGGCCCCGTTAAACTGGCGCGTGGCCTGGGTTGGTTCAGCATCGGCCTCGGCTTGGCCGAGGTTATCGCTCCGAAGACTCTGGCCAGATTCATCGGCGTGAGCGATCACGACACGCTGATGCGAACCTTCGGTCTGCGCGAGATCGGGACGGGAGTCGGCATTCTTCTGGGCGGCCAGACTCCTCGGTGGATTCAGGCGCGGGTCGGCGGCGACATGCTCGATCTTGCGGCGCTCGGAATCGCGCTTGCCTCCGCGAAATCGGATCGCGGACGTGTCACGGTCGCGGCCGCGATGGTAGGCGGCGTGACCGCGCTCGACGCCATATGCAGCCGGCAGCTCGGCGGAGGCGCGGCATCGAACGCCGTCGATGTCCGCGAAAGCCTCGCCATCAACCGCTCGCCCGAGGAGTGCTTCCGCTTCTGGCGCGACCTCGAGAACCTGCCGCGCTTCATGGAGCATCTCGAATCCGTGCGGGTTACGGGAGAGAATCGCACGCATTGGGTTGCCAAAGGACCGGCGGGGAAGCGAGTGGAGTGGGACGCCGAGATCACGCACGAGGTCCCCAACGAATCGATTTCGTGGCGCTCCCTAGCCCCCGCGAATGTCTCAAATTCCGGAACGGTGCGGTTCGAACGCGGGCCGGCGGGGCGCGGGACCATCATGCGGCTGCATCTCCGTTATGAGCCGCCCTGGGGCAAGCTCGGCGCACTCGCCGCCAAGCTCTTTGGAGAAGAACCGTCGCAGCAGGCCAAGGGTGATATGCGGCGCTTCAAGCAACTGCTTGAGACCGGCGAGATCCCAACTACGGCGGGCCAGCCGGCCGGGCCCGCCGCGAGCGCGGTATTGCGCAGCACGGCGCGCCAACAGAGGGTTGAACAGACGCAGCGCGAGTGGCAGCTCCAAGGGGGACAGGCATGAAAGCGAATTGCTGGTACGGCAAGGAAGAACTGCGCGTCGTGGACGTTCCCGACCCGAAGATTTTGAATCCCAAGGACGCCATTGTGAAGATCACGTCAACAGCCATCTGCGGGTCCGATCTGCACCTCTACGACGGCATGATTCCGAGCATGATGAAGGGCGATATTCTGGGCCACGAATTCATGGGCGAGATCGTCGAGCTTGGTGGAGCCGTGACGAATTTGAAGATCGGCGATCGCGTCGTGGTTCCCTTTCCCATTGCGTGCGGCGCATGTTTCGCGTGCCAGGATCAGATGTACTCATTGTGTGAAAACTCCAACCCCAATGCCTGGATGGCGGAGAAATTATGGGGACATTCCCCGGCCGGTATTTTCGGCTATTCGCACTTGGTGGGAGGGTATGCCGGCGGGCAGGCCGAGTATGCGCGAGTGCCTTACGCCGATGTGGGACCCATCAAGATCCCCGAAGGTCTGAGCGATGAGCAGGTCTTATTCCTCTCCGATATCCTTCCGACCGGCTATATGGCGGCGGAGCAATGCAACATCAAGCCGGGCGACACAATCGCGGTTTGGGGCTGCGGACCGGTAGGTCAATTCGCGATCAAGAGCGCCTACCTTTTGGGAGCGGAGCGGGTGGTCGCCATCGACCGCTTCCCGGAGCGGTTGCGCATGGCGCGCGAAAAGGGCGGCGCAATCACCATCGACTACGAACAACAGGATGTATACGGCGAGTTGATGGAGATGACCGGAAATCGCGGTCCCGATGCATGCATCGATGCCGTGGGAATGGAGGCGCATTGGCCGGGACCACTCTATTATTACGACCGCGTCAAGCAAGCGTTGCTCTCCGAGACTGGACGTCCCTTTGCCCTACGCCAGGCAATCATGGCTTGCCGTAACGGCGGTACGGTCTCCATCCCCGGCGTATATGGCGGCCTAATCGATAAAATGCCGATTGGCTCCGTCATGAATCGCGCTCTGACCATCAAGACCGGCCAGACGCACGTCCAACGTTACATGCGCCCGCTGCTCGAGCGGATTCAAAACGGCGAGATCGACCCGAGCTACATCATCACCCATCGCATGAAGCTCGAAGACGCTCCCGAGGCGTTCCGGATGTTCCGCGATAAGCAGGATGAGTGCATTAAGGTAGTCCTCAAGCCAAACGGCTACGTTCATTAAGTTGCGATCTCAAGTTGCGATCTCCATGGCGAGCGTCCCCTCGGCGTCGGCGCTCGCGAATTGCGGCGTTGGTGTGCTCCATTATTCTTGACAATCTAAGACTCATGTTTCATACTGGTATCAGGCTAATACAGACCTAGCCGAAATACTTTGAGAGGATTGCACTCAAGAACATGAACAAAATCATAGGCATAGACCTGGGGACAACCAACTCCGTCGTGGCCGTAATGGAGGGTGGACAGCCGGTTGTGATTCCCAATCAGGAGGGCGGACGCACCACGCCCTCGGTTGTCGCCTTCACTAAGAACGGCGAACGCCTCGTGGGCCAGGTAGCCAAGCGCCAAGCCGTCACGAACGCCGAAAACACTATTTACTCCATTAAGCGCTTTATGGGCCGTCGCATCGGCGAAGTAAGCGAAGAAATGAAGCTCGTGCCCTACAAGGTCGTCTCCGGCGACAACAGCGACGCCCGCGTCGAGATCATGGGCAAAAAGTATTCTCCGCCCGAGATTTCCGCCATGATCCTAACGAAACTCAAAGAGGCCGCCGAGGCCTATCTGGGCGAGAAGGTCACGAAAGCCGTTATTACCGTTCCAGCCTACTTCAACGATGCCCAACGCCAGGCCACGAAAGACGCCGGCCAGATCGCCGGTCTTGAAGTGATGCGCATCATCAACGAGCCCACGGCGGCCGCGCTCGCTTACGGCCTCGACAAGAAGAAAAACGAGACCATCGCGGTCTACGATTTCGGCGGCGGCACCTTCGATATCTCCATCCTCGAAGTGGGCGACGGCGTCGTCGAAGTAAAATCCACCAATGGCGATACCCACCTCGGGGGCGACAACATCGACCAGCGCATCATCGACTGGCTGGTACAGGAGTTCAAGAAAGAAACCGGAGTGGACGTCTCGCGCGACCAGATGGCGCTGCAGCGCCTGAAGGAAGCCGCTGAAAAAGCCAAAATCGAGCTCTCCACCGTGCTCGAGACCGAAATCAATCTGCCGTTCCTGACGGCCGACGCCAGTGGTCCGAAGCACATGAGCCAAAAGCTGACGCGCTCCCGCTTCCAGGACATGGTCGCGGATATTCTCGACCGCAGCATCGAGCCTTGCAAAAAAGCGCTAGCCGACGCCGGCGTAAGCCCGCAGCAGATCGACGAGGTTGTTCTGGTGGGCGGCTCGACGCGTATTCCGAAGGTCCAGGAGATCGTGCGCAACCTGTTCGGCAAGGAGCCGAATAAGAGCGTTAACCCCGACGAGGTCGTCGCGGTCGGCGCGGCGGTTCAAGGCGGCGTTCTGGGCGGCGAAGTCAAGGACGTTCTGCTGCTCGACGTGACCCCGCTTTCGCTCGGCATCGAAACGCTGGGTGGAGTGTTCACGCGTCTGATCGAGCGCAACACCACCATTCCCACGCGCAAGAGCGAGATCTTCTCGACGGCGGCCGACAACCAGACCTCGGTCGAGATCAAGGTCTATCAGGGCGAGCGAGCGATGGCGGGCGACAACAAATTGCTGGGCGTGTTTCAGCTCGTGGGCATTCCGCCCGCCCCGCGCGGCATCCCGCAGGTCGAGGTGACCTTCGACATCGACGCCAACGGCATCATCAACGTGAGCGCCCGCGACAAGGCCACCAACAACGAGCAGAAGATCACCATTACCTCGACTTCCGGCCTGAGCAAGGAAGAGGTCGAGAAAATGGCCAAGGACGCCGAAGCGCACGCCGGTGACGATCGCAAGAAGAAAGAGGAGATCGAATCGCGCAACCGCGCCGATTCCATGGTCTACAACATCGAAAAAATGTTGCGCGACCATCGCGATAAAGTCAGCGCCGAGGATGCCAAGGCGGTCGAGACGGCGCTCGAAGAGACCAAACGGGCCATGCAGGAGGGCGGCGTGGATAAAATCAACCAGGCGACCTCCAAGCTCGAAACCGCCAGCCACAAGCTGGCCGAAGCCATGTATCGTACCTCTTCGCAGCCCGGCGGTCCCGGCGGCCCGGGCGCCGGCGGTCCAGGCGGCGCGGCAGGTGGCCCCTCGGGCGACGGGCACGCTGGCGGCGAGAAGCCCAAAGACAACGTGGTCGACGCCGAATTCGTGGACGTCGAAGACAAGAAGTAAGATAGCCGCTATCGGGTCGGCGGGTTCACGCGGATCCGCCGCTCGCGGCCCATGGCGCAATTATGCCAGCCACAAGCAAGCAGGATTATTACGAACTTCTCGGCGTCGCCCGCGGAGCGAAGGAAGACGAGATACGCAAGGCCTACCGCAAGCTGGCCCGCAAGTATCATCCCGACTTGAACCCCGGCGATAAGGCCGCCGAAGAGAAGTTCAAACAGGTGCAGGCCGCCTACGACGTCCTCAGCGATGCCAAAAAGCGCCAGGTATACGATCAGTACGGTTTCTATTCGGACAACATTCCTCCCGGCGGCGCGCCGCATGGACCGGAGCCGAACGGAGGCCCGGATTTCGGCGGTTTCGATTTTTCCGAATACGTGAATCAGCGGCAGCGCCGCGGCGCCGAGCCGGGGGCCGGATTCGGCGGCGGCGGATTTCGCGACATTTTCGGTCAGTTCTTTGGCGGGCGCGGGCGCGAAGCCGCGGCCACCCCGGAGAAGGGATCGGATCTCGAATACGGTCTGAACATCGGCTTCTGGGAATCCATTCGCGGTACGCAAATCAAAGTGGAGATTTCGCGCCAGGAGACCTGCGAAACCTGCGGCGGTACGGGCGCCGCCGGCGGCGCGACGAATGTGTGCCCCGAATGCGACGGCAGCGGCAACGTGACGCAGATGGCGGGCGCCATGAAATTCACGCTCACGTGCCCGCGCTGCGACGGCCGCGGGCGTCTGAAGAATGTCTGCCCCACGTGCCACGGCGACGGCCGTGTTTCGCGCAGCGAGCCGGTCGAAGCGCGTATTCCCGCGGGCGTGCAATCGGGTTCGCGTTTGCGCATCGCGGGCAAAGGCAATTCCGGAAAGCTGGGCGCGCCCCCGGGCGATCTCTATGTTACGGTGCGCGTCGAGCCCCACCCGTTCTTCAATCGCGTTGGCGATAACATCGAAATTCAACTTCCCATTACCGTGACGGAAGCCGGTCTGGGCGCCAAGATCGAGGTGCCGACCATCGACGGCCGCGCGCTCCTCAAAGTCCCGCAAGGCACCAATAACGGACAGAAATTCCGCTTGCGCGAGCGCGGCGTGGTGAACACGCGCAAAGGCTCGCGCGGCGACGAGATCGTGGAGGTCGTGATTCAAGCGCCCAAGGTGCAGGACGAGCGCACCAAGGAAATCCTGCGCGAGCTGGCGCAATTGCATCCCGAGGACCCGCGCCACGAGATGTGGAGCAAGGTGTAAAGACCATGGCAAAGAGCCGATCGAAAGCCGCTTATATGATTTCCGCCGTGGCGGAGCAGTATCAGATCCATCCCCAAACTCTGCGACTGTACGAGCGCGAAGGCTTGCTCGCTCCCTCGCGCAGCGAAGGCAACACGCGCCTTTATACGGACGAGGATTTGGAGCGTCTGGAGGTGATTTTGAAGCTCACGCGCGAGCTCGGCGTCAATCTCGCGGGCGTCGAAATCATCCTCAACATGCGCGAAAAAATGGAAGCGATGCAGAAACAGATCGAGGAGTTCATCGCCACGCTGAACCAGGAGCTCGCGATACACGCTAAGGCGCCGGCATCGCAATCGCGGCAATCGCTGATCCCCGTAATTCATTTGACTCCCGCCGCGCGGCCGAAGCCGCAGGACGCCGCCGCCGCGAGTCAAGAGCCGCCGTCGCGCCGCGCACGCGTCAAGCTCTAAACCTCGCCGGCGCGGAGCCTTGGCGCGCGCTTCGCTGT
This sequence comes from Bryobacterales bacterium, assembly GCA_963838885.1. Taxonomy (GTDB): domain Bacteria; phylum Acidobacteriota; class Terriglobia; order Bryobacterales; family Bryobacteraceae; genus JAICMB01. The sequence goes on from CAWITB010000016.1 coordinate 70,009, forward strand.
TAGGAGGCGCCGTGGCTTACGCCGCGCCCCCGCGGCATAGAGTTAGCTTTGATCCATCCCGAGATATCGCCGATCACCCGCTCCGAGACGTGCCCCGGCGTGGCGTACTCTTGGGGAGTGGATTTGCCTTCGCCGGGCACGAAGAGGTGATTCAGGTCCGGGTAGGAATGAAACGTTACGTTCTTCTTCGCCGCTAAGTCGCGCTTCCAAACCGCGAATTGCTTCATCGTGACCTGATAATCGCGCTCGCCCTGCAAGATCAGCAAAGGTCGCGTTATCTCTTTGGCCGCGATCGCCGGAGAATACCCGCGCAGATCCAGCCAATAACCCGGCGGCGCGCTCGTACTCATAATCTTGGCCGCGGCCGCTTTGGCTTTGTCCGGGTCCGTTTCTCCCAAGTACTGCAACTGCTCCACCATGGTATCCTCCAGCGGCGAAGTGGGCCCGGCCATAATAATGAAGCCGCGCGCGTCCGGTTCCGCCTTCGCAATCCGTGGAATCAGCATACCGCCCAGGCTGTGGCCCAGAATGAAGACATTCCCAGGGTCGACATTCGGTGTCTTCCGCAGCACAGCGGCCGCCGCGGCAGCGTCGTCGATAACTTCTTCCCTGACCGTGAAATCCTTCGGGAACCGCTTGCGTTTGTCATAGCGCAGGACCGCGATGCCGCGCTCCGCCAATCCCCAGGCGAGGTCGCGAAACGGCTTATTCGGTCCGATGGTCTCGTCCCGGTCCTCGGGTCCGGAGCCGTGTACCAGCACGACAGCGGAGAAGGGACCGCGCCCGGACGCCGGAAGCGTAAGAGTGCCCGCAAGCCCGTTGACGGTCAGCTCCGAGTCGATGACCGTAGCGGGCGGCTCGGCGTGCGCCGCCGCGGGCGGGGGTGTGGGCGCGATGTGGAAACCGGCGATGCGATCGTCTTTATCGAAGCTAAGGATCAGATCGAGATTGGCGTTCGCGAACTGGCACGTCGCAAAGACGTTGCGATAGCCCTGCCGTTCCTCCGTGCGAGCGCCGCTCTGCGATTGAAACGTTCCCGCCTGCCGCTGTATCGTTTTCCACAAATCCTGTAATTTATCGGCGGGAAGCGCGGCGCGCACCGTAGCGTCGAAATACGTCGTGGCGCGCTCGAAATGGCCTTTGGCGAGCAGCTCGACAAACTGCGTGGCGCGCTCCACCGGATCCGCCTTCGCTTGTGCAAACAGCGCCGCGCCAAGCAACGCAAACAAACAGAGCCACTTCACAACAAATCTTCCCTCTTCCGATTTTCGAGCATCTTGACCAGCTCGCCAACCTCCTGCGCGCGGGAGCGGTCCGCGATCAGCAGCGCTTGCGGAGTATCGACCACCACCAGATCGTTCACGCCCAGCAGCGCGACCAATTTCCCCTCCGCGTCCACGTAATTCCCCGCGCTCGAGCGCAGCAGAGCTTCCGAGCGGGTCACGTTGCCATCGCCGTCATGCGGCAGCAGCTCGTACACGGCGTTCCAGCTTCCAACATCGTTCCAGCCGATATCGTCCGCCGCCAGCCCCACGACGTTGCGCGCCTTTTCGAGAACGGCATAATCGATCGAGATGTTCTCGCAACGCGGAAAGCTTTCGTTCAACGCCGCCGCGAATCCTCCATCGCGAAATTGCGGCAGTGCGGCCAACAGCGACGCTGTTTTGGGAAGAAACTCGCGCAAAGCCTCCAGGAGGACGGCCGTTTTCCAGAAAAACATGCCCGCGTTCCAATAAAACCGGCCGGCTTTGACGAACTTCTTCGCTGTCGCCAGATCGGGTTTCTCGCGGAAGCGACGAACGGGCTGGGCCTCCAGCGCGCCTCCTTCGCCGGCCTTCGGAAATTCGATGTAGCCGTACCCCGTTTCGGGCCAGCGCGGCTCAATTCCAAGCACCACGATGTTTCCCTGTGCCGCGCCTTTCAACGCCGCGCGCACCAGGCGCAAATAACGCGCCGGCTTGGCGATAATGTGGTCGGCGGGGAAGACTCCCATGACGGATTCGGGATCGATCGACTGCAGAATATGAGCCATCAAACCGATCGCCGGCGCCGTGTTGCGCTGCACCGGCTCCGCTACGATCTGCTCCGGCGGAATCTCCGGCAACTGCCGCCGGATCTCATCCTGCAGGTGCAAATTGGTGAGCACCCATAGCCGCTCCGCAGGAAGCAAAGGCGCCAGGCGATCGGTAGTGGCCTGAATCAGCGAGCGCTCGCCCGTGAAGCGAAGCACCTGTTTGGCCTGCGCCCGGCGGCTGCGTGGCCAGAAGCGCGTGCCGCGGCCGCCGGCCAGGATCAGGCCATAATTGTTGGGTTTCGGCATGGCAAAGCTTACTGTAACGCGCTATCTGAACGCGACATGGCCCGAAACGAAATACGCCGCGACCGCGCCCTTGGCGGAAAACCAGACCTCGCCGTTTAGCGCCATTGCTTCGCCCAGGCGATTGAACATATCGTGCGGGAGCGCCGCTCTGGCTCGCTCCGCCGTTCCAGGGGGGGAAGAGATTCGCTATACACCCGCAAAAATTCTCCCCGCGTTCTGAATCTTTACGGCCTTTTTCCCGAGATACGTCGCCAGGGGATAATCCACATAACGGGCGGCGGCCCGGGCGTGTCCGTCTTCTATGGCCCGAAGAAATGCCTGGGCATTCTTTTCTATCTCGGCGTTGTTCGGGCCGAAGTCGTACCAGCGCCCATTTCCAAAGGGCCGCGCCAGAGGTTTATGTGCAGCGTCAGGAGTTGTTGCCCGGAGGGCAGCGATAGGTTTCCGCTAAGCGTCGTAATGACATAAAGAGAGCGGTTCGCCGGCTTTTGCCGATGAGTGCTCACGACGGTATCGGAGATAAAGCCGCTCTCAGGTCTTGCCATCGAGGACCATTCCGTCATCCGTCCACCGTCCCTCCACGGGATGATCTTCAAACGTGGGCGGCGTGAAATACCACCCATGTGGATTCGGGTTCCCGTCCACGGCAAGCACTAATCCCACCGGAGTGCGCGCCACCGTCTCGCCGGAAAAGACGATAAATCCAGGCCGGAATCCCTCGTATCCGTGGTAAGGATTCACTCGCGCCAACGGCTGCTGAGCGTGAAGGCAGGCAACAATGACTAGAGGCAGGAGCGCGGACAGTCGCAAGGACATGCCGGGGCATTTTCATTTTAGTTCGACTCTGTCACAATTCCGCGTTGGGCGGCGTTATTCTGTTGTGAACGCGATGGGCGAAGCGGCGGCTGAGATCGGCGCCGGGAAGCCGAGTGTTCGGAGAAAGCGCTCTCGTGCTCATGCAGTTAATGCTAAATCTCGCCGCCTTTATCAGGTGAGGATGAGCACAAAGATGGCGGGTAACAACCTGAATTATGCACACAATAGCCGTTCGCGCAGCCTGATGACATGATGGCCGCTACGCGCAGACAAGCTTTTTTCGTTTCCAGCGTCCTCTCTGTCTGAGCCTGTTTCTTCTCCTTTTGTAAGTTGTTGTTTCAGCGCTGGCGCGTGTGCATAGAATTCTATGCGCACCATCTCAGCAGCGCCGGGCGCTAGAGATTACAGGGACAAACCCGTTTTCGTTGGTGGCCACGGATCGCAGCCGCCTCATCAGCCGTTCGAACAAAGGCCGTTCGGCGTAGTGGTCGCTGTAGCTGACAGCCGAGCAGCCATTCTGGCGCCAACGCGATGCTCGCCGGATGTTGCGCCGGCCGTCGCCCCGACGAGCACGTCCTTGCGCGAAGATTGAATTGGATGTTCCTGAGTTGGATGTTCGGTGATGCGCGCCACGCGCTCGGAGGCTTGCGGCGCAGCCCCGCTTTTACGTCCATCGCGATCATTTCGCTGGCGCTCGGCATTGGCGCGAACACCGCCGTCTTTTCCTTCGTGAACGCCATTCTGCTCAAACAGCTCCCTGTTTTTGAACCGCAACGCCTGGTCGCCTTCGCCGCCGTGATTTTTCCTCTGAGAGTCGTTGACGAAATCGCGCGGCGCGATACCGCGCTGAGCGGCATGTTCGGCTGGTTGGCGCGGCCCGTCAGTTTGTCCACTGGCGAGACCGCCCGCTGGGTGAATGGCGAGCTGGTTACAGGCCAGTATTTTCGAACGCTCGAAGTGAGGCCGGCGATCGGAAGATTGTTGAACGAGGACGACGTGCGGGACGCGCCGGCGAATCCGGTATGCGTTCTCAGTTACGGGCTGTGGCAGCGCGCTTTCAGCGGCGATGCCGGCGTTGTGGGACGAAACGTGTTTCTGAATGGGCGCGCCTATCGCGTTCTCGGCGTCTCCGCGAGCGGCTTTTACGGCGCCGAATCAGGGCGTCGCTTCGATGTCGCGGTTCCCGCAACGCGAATCGGGGATTTCATGCCTATCTTCAGTGGCGCCTCGGGATTGAAACGGCTGAAGAAAATGTCATGGCTGTTTGCGATGGGACGGCTGGCGCCAGCCATTTCGAGAAGCGAGGCGCAACAGCGTACGCAACTGCTGTTGCGGCAAATCGATCCGGCAAAGGAAACGGAGTTGCGTTTCGACGACGGGAGTCAGGGGTTCAACGCGATGCGAGCGGGATTCGGACGGCCATTGCTCGTGTTGATGGGAGTGGTTGCGCTGGTATTGCTGGCGGCTTGCGCCAATCTCGCCAACCTGCTGCTTGCCAGGGCGCAGGCGCGCGCCCGGGAATTCGCGGTGCGCCTATCGCTGGGCGCCTCGCGGGCCAGACTTGTTGGGCAGCTACTTGTTGAGAGCTCGGTGTTGGCCATTGCCGGCGGGGTCGCCGGGGTCGCGCTGTCGTTCTGGATTGATAGCGCTTTGGAGGTTTTTTTGAACACCGGCCGATCCGCGGCAACGGCCGTGCATGTGACGCCGGACGTCCGCGTTCTCGCGTTTTCCATTCTGTTGACGTTCGCGACGGCTATCCTCATCGGGTTGGCGCCGTCGTGGCAGGCTACGCGGCCGGATCTTGTGGCCGGAATGAAACTGGAGACCGCCGCAAGCGGCCCGGCGACCGGCGCGCTGTTACGCCGAACTCTGGTTGTGATTCAAATCGCATTGTCGCTGGCGATTGTTTTTGGCGCCGCTCTGCTGACGCGGACATTGCGAACGCTCGCGACCGTGGATCTTGGATTTCAGGCGGATCGCGTAATCGCGTTGAATGCCGACCCGGCGGCCAACGGCCATTCCGGGACTGAAGTATCGAGCATTTTTGACGAGATATTAAAGCGCGCGCGCGATTTACCCGGCGTGAAGGCAGCCAGTCTCGCGACCAGCACACCCAATGGCTCGATCGCGATCTCGATGGACATCGACGTGCCGGGCTATGCTCCCAAGCCGGCGCCGGGGGACGACGCCGTTCATTTTAATTTCGTCAGCCCGTATTATTTCGAGACATTGGGGCAATCATTGCTGGGCGGCAGAGATTTCGATCGTGGAGATACCCGCGGCAGTGCGCCGGTCGATATTGTGAACCAAAAATTCGTGCGGCATTACTTTGGCGGCCGGAATCCAGTCGGGCGGATCTTCCAGCAGGGCAGAGAAGACGTGGCGATTGTCGGTGTGGCGGCAGACTCGCGGGATTACGGCGTAAGAAACGGTCCTATCGACGTCGTGTACAGGCCCGTGAAACAAGGCCCGATATCCGCGTTCACGCTTCTGGTACGAGCCGACGACGATCCGCGGCGGACCGTTCCCGCGCTGCTTGAGATCGTTCAAAGCATCGACCGGCGCATCCCCGTCTCCCAGGTGCATACGCTCGATCAGGAGGTCGATGCGGGACTGTCGAGCGAACGGATTCTCGGCTATTTATCCACGCTGTTCGCAGCCTTGGCCACGCTGCTCGCCGGCATCGGGTTATATGGAGTGCTGGCTTATTCGATCGCCCGCCGCACGCGCGAGATCGGAATCCGGTTGGCGGTGGGCGCGCAGAGGCGCGAGATCGCCGGTCTGTTTGCGCGGGAAAGCTTCGCCTTGCTGCTGAACGGCCTGATCCTTGGCGCGCCATTGGCTCTTGTGTCGGCGCGCGCGCTCGGAAGCTTGCTCTTTGGCGTGGGCGCGAGCGATCCGCTGACGCTGCTTGGCAGTGTTGTCGTGCTGGTGTTGGCGGCGGTTGTGGCGACGTCGATTCCAGTGTGGCGCGCGGCGCGGGTGGATCCGATTGTGACGCTTCGGTGGGAGTGAGGGGCTGCCTACACGGGGATGTTCCGCGTTTTCGCAACGTCCTAAGCGGCTGGTCGGGTGAAAGTTCACACGCCTGAACGGGCTTCGCGGGATAAATATGCCGCAGTAGACCGGGCGCACTTCGCCGGGCGCGCCCATTCGGCAGTGGCGGACTGGTGACCGAATTATAGCGAAGCGACGACGGTTAAGGTCGAGCGCGCAACGCTGGGTGGCCGCTTATGCGCCCCTCTGGCGGACCGCTCGTGCGCAATCTTGCGAGCCTCAGTCAGATTGATATGCGCGCTCACACCGTGAACCCGGGTGTTTTTTGCATTCATGATTCGGCAACGCCGCGCTGATGCGCGACCAATTTGAGAGGTGCCGCCAGCCGTTCCCCCGTTGGAAACAACGGGGTTGTCGTCGTGCTCGTAACCGAAGG
>CAWITB010000017.1:0-24046 GCA_963838885.1 Bryobacterales bacterium
ATATCGAGGCGATCTTTTGCGCCCAATACGATCGCATGGCGCGTGTGATCGCGCGAATTGTGCGGGATCCGGCGCGAGCGGAGGAGCTCCGGTCGAGGTGTTCCTGAAATTATGGCGGAATAAACGGGCGCAAGGCGAGATGGCGGAAGGCTGGCTCTATCGCGCAGCGGTGCGGACGGGATTGGACGAGCTGCGGCGCCGCACGCGGCGCATGCGTTATGAACGGCTGCTGGGATTCGCGCGCGGACCGTCGACGCCGGAGCAAATCCGAGCCGCCGGCGAGGAGTGCGAGCGGGTTCGCTTGGTCCTCTCCGTTATTGCGCGGCGCGACGCCGAAATGCTGCTGCTGCGCAGCGATGGCTTTAGCTACGAGCAATTGGCGGCGGCGTTCGAGCTGAACCCGGCATCCGTTGGAACCCTTCTAAGCCGGGCGCAGCGCGCGTTCCGAAAGGAGTACATCAAGCGATATGGAGAACAATAGCGACACGGGATTGAACGATTGGATGGAGCAGCGGCTCGCAACGCTTGGCGCCCACGCTCAATGGCAGCCGGACGCGCGCCTGGGACTGGCGCGGTTTCACGCGCGGCCTGGAAGCGGAACCGGACGCGGGCTGCGCTGGACCTGCGCCGCGGTTGCAGCCGCGACTGCTTTAATCGTGGCCTTCCCGCGCCGCGCGTGCTCGCGCAGCGTTGCCTGAACTGCTCGGTCGCGCTGTGGCAAAACCTGGCGGCCACGGGCGCGGCGCGGCTTGAGTTGAAACCCGAAAACCTGCGCGTCATGGCGCCCGATTTGCTCTGAAAGACGCTTCAAACAACATCGTCAAGCTTTCGTATTTGCGAGGCAAGGTGGTGCTGCTGAACTTCTGGGCCACCTGGTGCGGAGGCTGCAAGCTCGAGATCCCCTGGTTGATGGACTTTCAGCGCGATTATCAGGGTCGCGATTTTACCGTGCTCGGGGTCGCGCTGGACGATGCCGGTTGGAAGATTGTAAAGCCGTTCGTAGAGCGGAAAAAGATGAACTACCCGGTCGTGGTGGGCGATGGAAAGTTGGCGAGCCGATATGGCTCCGAGTCCATGCCGATGACGGTGCTGATCGATCGCGCCGGAAGGATCGCCGCATCGCACTCCGGCGTGCTGGACCGGAATGCTTGCGAAAAAGAGATCCGGCAGCTACTCATTCGCTAACCTCATAGCCGTGATCGGCGATGTGCGCCCACAAAAAGCCGGATTCATGGCCATGATACGCGAAGATCTGTCTGACGAGATCGCACACCTGCTCGCAGCCTCTTTCATAGAACACCAGGACGGAAGGACCCGCGCCGCTTAGAACGCACCCCAGCAGACCGGGGGCGCGCAGACGCACGATCTCGTCGAGTCCTGGAACAAGGGCGGCGCGATAGGGCTGGTGCAGGCGATCCTCCAGCGCCGCCGGGAAGGCGCTGGTGGTCCCGCTGGTCAGCGCCGCGATCAGCAGCGCCGAGCGCTGCACGTTGAATATAGTGTCCGCGCGCGAGTACGAGGCCGGCAGCACGGCGCGAGCTTCCGCTGTGGGCAGAATAAAATCCGGGACGACGATGCAGACGCCGTAGCGCGCCGGGAGTTCCAGTCGCACGGCGCGCGCGACGCCGCCCGAATCGAGCGCGCTCGCGACAATCGACCCGAGGACGCAGGCCGCCACGTTGTCGGGATGGCCTTCGATGCGCGCGGCCTCGTCGAGAATGCGCAATGGCTTCCAGTGAAGGCCAAGCAGGTGGTCCGCCATGACCACGCCGGCGGTAAGCGCGGCGGCGCTCGATCCCAGGCCTTTACCGATCGGAATATCGTTCTCGATCTCGAGAGCAACGGCCGGAAGGCTCTCGCCGACATCGCGCGCCACCGCCAGCGCCGTCTGCCAGATCAGATTGTCCTCGGACGTCGTAATGCACGCCGCGTCGCGGCCGCTCACGCGAATGCTCAACGCGGCGGCGGGTTCAAAACGGCACACCAGATATAGCTCCAGCGCCATGCCCAGGGCGTCGAATCCAGGACCGAGATTGGCGCTTGACGCCGGTACGCGGACGGTAGTCATGCGCGACTGTCTCCCATTAAAGCATTCGTTCGCCCGACGCCTTTGTGTCGTACCCCCCAATGCTCTCCAACTCTCGCCGAAAACTCGTACGGCCGAGCGTCTCCAACAGAGCTTGGATGGAGGGGAGATTCAAATGCTGCCGTCGGATCGCCAGGTCGTAACGCTCGCTGACCAGCGAAATGAAACCAAGGCCAAACTGACGGGCCGCGGCGCGCGTCGCGATACAGCAATCGGCGGCGCCCGTCCGAACGTCCCAAGCCGCGGACAAATGTCCCAAAGCATAATGGCGATAGCCGCGCACGGCCTTCGCGTCGATCTTCAACCGCTTCAGACGATCGTCCAGCAAGAGGCGGCTCCCGGCGCCTTTTTCCCGGTTCACGATGGCGACATCTTTGCGGCCGAAGTCTTCAATTCCGCGAATTCCCTTCGGGTTCCCTCGCGCCGTGACAATGCCCTCCTCCCATACCGCGAAGGAAATCACGGCCACCGAGTTCTTCGAGAAAATGCGGCCGATCTCGGTAAGATTCGACTCGCCGCTCGTCTCGTCGCGCAAATGCGTGCCTGCGACATGCACGCATCCTTGCTTAAGCAGCGTGAGCGCCTGCGTGCTGTTGCGCTGCGCCAGCACCAATTCAACGCCGGCCGCCTGAACGTGACGCGCCAGGATGGATATTCCCGGATCGCATCCCGCGACAAGAAGGCGGCCCTGAAAGTCTTCATCGCTGTGATAGATCCGGACCTTCGTCTTCCCGCCCTCCATCGCCTTACCTCCCACGATCGCATCGCCCGCCGGGAAATACCACGGAACCGGCGATGGCGCCGACGCCATCAGATTCCTGTCCACTTGGCAAAGCTGCACGGGCTGGCCCGGCCGCGGCGCGTCCGCGCCCGGCAAAAGCGTCACCTGCTCCTCGGGCAGTTCCGGCGCCGATGCGCTCTCCCCTAAAGTAAACAACTCCTCGACATCGGTCTCCAGCACCCGCGCCAGCCGCAGGGCCACCGCTGTATTCGGAACGTAGCTGCCGGCTTCGATGGCGTAAATCGTCTGGCGGCTGATCCCTACCTCTTTTGCCAACCAGGCCGCGGAAAGTCCGCGCTTCTGGCGCAGCGCAGCCAGGTTATTCTCGATTTCCGGAGCCACCGGCTTCATCATAGCGGCAACATTGCATGTTGCGTAGACAGGCGCCACCTTCGGCGCCCGGCTCTCCCGTGCGTATCTCTTTTACGATACACTGGCATCTTTACAAGACATGCAATGCGGGAGGATCGACATGCGCATATTCGGGTGCTTCTTCGCCTGCCTCCTATATATATCCCCGGCCCGCGCCCAGGTCACGGCTATCCTTTCGGGAACGGTCGCCGATCAATCCGGCGCGGTAATCCCGGGGGCGAACGTAACTGTCAAGAACGTGGACACCGGAGCCGGCCGTAGCGCTATAACGAGCCCCGCCGGCCGCTATCAGTTCTCGTCCCTCCCGGTTGGGGAGTACGAGATTCGCGCGTCGAAAGCCGGCTTCACGGAAGAAGTACGCAGCGGCGTCCACCTGGCCGTTGGCCAAAGCGCCGCGGTCGATATGAGCTTACGGCTCGGCGAGTCGAGCCAGAGGATCGTCGTGAACGGAGACGCGCCGCTCGTCGGCGTCACTACCGCCGACGTATCCGGCGTGGTCGGCGAACGGCAGATCAAAGAGCTTCCGCTCAACGGGCGAAGTTACGATGAGCTTCTGACGCTCAATCCCGGAGTTGTCAATTTCACTTGGGAAAAGACCGGCGGGACCAGGCGTATCGAATTCGACGGCCGGAAACAACTTCGCCGTTTCCGGCAACCGTCCGCAACAGAACCTGTTCCTGTTGAATGGCGTGGAATTCACCGGCGCCGCCGAAAACAACATGCAACCGGGCGGAGTCAGCCAGGAGCTCCTGGGGATCGATGCCGTGCGGGAATTCAACCTGCTCCCCGATTCCTACGGCGCCGAGTACGGCAAACGTCCGGCGGCGCAAGTCTTGATCGTGACTCAATCCGGGACGAACCAGTTGCACGGATCTCTTTACGAATTTCTACGAAACAGCGCTTTGGACGCTCCCAACTATTTCGACATCGGTTCCGCCCCGGGCTTTCAGCGTAACCAGTTTGGGGCTTCGCTCGGCGGAGCGATCCAGAAGGATCGGACATTTTTCTTCTCTAACTACGAGTCGTTCCGCCAGCACTTGCGCCAGACCGGCGTCGACCTTGTCCCCGACGCGAATGCCCGCAATGGCTATCTGCCTTGCGCGCTCGTCAGCCCCGCGCCGGGCCCCTGCCCCGCATCCGGGCTGCAGTTCGTGGGAGTTTCGCCCTTGACCAACGCCTGGCCCGCGCCCACTCCTGGCGCGCCCGATTTCGGAGGTATTTCAGAAGCGTTCAATAATCCTTTGCAAACTATTCGCGACGATTTCGGGACCGTACGGCTCGATCGCGTTTTTTCAAAAACCGATACCCTGAGCGGGATCTACACCGTCGACGATAGCGCCGCTGTCACACCCACCAGTACGAATCTCTACAGCACCGATGTCGAAAGCCTTCGGGAGCAGGTGGCGAGCATCGAAGAAACGCATATCTTCTCCGCCAATCTGCTGAATACCTTTCGCGCCGGTTTTTCACGGGCCGCTTATTTCTTTACCGGGGAGCCTACGCCCGGTACCCCCGCTGCCGCCTTGCCGGGTTTCCTGGCCGGACGTCCGCTCGGCGCCCTCGTGGTTGGCGGTAGCGCCGCTTCGAATCCGGCGGCGCAATTGAGTCTCGCCGGCAGCAATAACGGCAGCAATCTCGATCTCGCGCGGAATCTGTTCACCTACGAGGACCGCGTATCCTTGACGAAGGGCCGCCATCAACTCAACTTTGGAGCCTGGTTCCAACGGCTCCGGTCCAACGAGAATCTGGCGCTCAGCCAATACGGCCAAGCGACGTTTACCGGCCTGCAGACGTTCTTGCAGGGAATGGTGGGAAGTCTGTTATACGATCCCGCGCCAACGCCCCTCGGATGGCGTTCCTGGTTTGGCGCGTTCTATGCCGGGGATGTCATTCGAATCAGCCCCCATCTGACATTATCGCTGGGCCTTCGCGATGAATTTTCAACGGGGTGGAATGAAGAGCACGGTCGCGCGGCTACTTATACCTTCTCTAATGGAATCATTTCGACTCAGCCTGAGGTTGGAGCCTCCGCATTCACGCGCAATAACGCGACGTTCCTGCCACAACCGCGGGTGGGCCTGGCATGGAGCCCTCTTAACAAAAAGCGCGCAACCGTGATCCGCGCCGGGTTCGGCATGTACAACGATCTGCAGGATGCGCTCGGCTACCGCACCGATCAGAATGCGCCGTTCAACCCAACCTATAGTCTTCCAAACCTTCCGATCGGTCAGCTTCCAATCTTGCCGGCCGCGCCCGTTCCCGCAACCGCGAAATTAGTTCCCGGCGGCGTTCAACCCGACTTATACACCCCCACACTCGTAAGTTGGTCCTTCAAGGTCCAACAAGAGATCGCTACCAATACGGCTCTTACAATCGCATATATCGGATCTCACGGATATCATGAAATCATCGGCATTGACGCCAACGAACCTTTCCCGGTGATCTGTCCCACGTCTCCGTGCCCGGCCATCTATCCCCCTAACTTCCCCGCCGGCATTGCCGGCGCGCCGGTCGCCGCCGGGACATACTATGTTCCAAGCGCCACCAGGGCCAATCCGGCACCGGCGAACACGTGGACCTATTTTTCCGAGGGAGATAGTTCCTATAATGCTCTGCGAGTAGATCTGAATCGTCGCTTCAGCGCGGGTTTATCGCTGCGGGCAGTCTACACCCGATCCAAAACGATCGACGATGGTGATTCCTTGAACGCGACGACCTCGGGAGGCGAGCCCGCCCTGGCCTCCAATCCTTTTGACCTTCGGGCGGACCGCGGGCTTGCGAACTTCGATGTAAGAAATGTGGCGGTCGTCAGTGCAAGCTATGCTTTGCCTTTTCGAAAAGGAATGCTGGTTCGTGGCTGGACCGTAAACTCGATTGCCACATTACAAGGCGGCTTCCCCTTCACACCGCAACTGAGCTATAACCCCTCGAACAACGGCGACACGCGAAACCCGGTACGTCCCTTCGTGAACCCTTCATTCACGGGTCCGATAATCCTAGGCAATCCCAATCAATGGTTCAATCCCGCCGCTTTCCTTGCTCCTCCGAACAATAGCGGCTTTTACGGCAATCTCGGAAGAGATACCCTAATCGGCCCCGGATTAGCTACTTGGGATTTATCGTTCCTCAAAGACACACGCATTCGCGAAAACCTTCGTGTTCAGTTTCGAGCGGAGTTATTCAATCTGATAAACCGGGCCAACTTCAACACCCCCAATGCCATTGTATTCACGCCCGCCGGAGTGTCTCCTACCGCCGGCGTGATCACAAGTACCTCGACGACATCGAGACAAATTCAGTTCGGCCTGAAGCTGCTTTGGTAAATTGAGGTCACAGAAGGCCTAACATAGAAACACAAGCTATAGCCGAGCTCCTTGGCGGTCGCAAAGTCCTGGAAGATACATCAAGAAACCCGGCGAGTCGACACGCCTTGTTCGAAAGGACTTCCAGGAGGTTCCCTGACGGTGCTCGCCGGCAAGCTCCATGTCGGCACGCTGTTCCATCGCGCAAACTTGGAATTCCGCAGCACGCTGAACAAACGGCTGAGCCAGGCCTGCCTTCTGACGCCGGCTGAATCGGATGGCGCCGCCCGCATGGGCAAGAGTATAGGTGAATGCCGTCGAGATGATCGGCGGCAAAGAGAGCGCCATCGAATGGCTGAGCACGGCGAATCGCGCGCTGGGTGAGGAAAGCCTTTCGATGAACTCGACGCCGGCATGGGCGCACGCACGGTCGAAGATGTTCTCGGCCGGATCGCCTATGGCGTTTACAGTTGATGCGATTCTGGAGATTTGCCGGCGGCGCTATGCGTCGATTTTGCTGGCGCTCGCCGTTGCCGAGGCGTTAGTTAATTGGAGCCGAATTTGAGGCCGCCCCATCTCATTTTGATTGAAGGCAAGATCCCCAATGGGCTTGAGATTGGGGCGCTCGAGCGCAATGCTCTTCCAAAAGGGAGGTACGAAACGGGGCGACGGCTCGTACCCTCAACTCCGATTCGACGCGAATGGAACATCGTGCTTAAATCCCGTTCACCCAGAAAGCTTGCGCGAGGGTTCTGCGCGGGATCGTTGGAATCAGCCCTTGTATTGTTCGTCGCTGACCTGTTCCATCCAGTCTACGACCTTACCATCGAGCTTTTCTTGAATCGCGATATGCGTCATGGCCGTAGTTGGCGTGGCCCCATGCCAGTGCTTCTCGCCGGGTGGGAACCAGACCACATCACCCGGCCGGATCTCCTCTATTGCGCCTCCCAGCGCTGCGCCCGGCCGCATCCAGCCGTCACAATCAAAGTCTGCCCCAGCGGATGCGTGTGCCATGCCGTCCGGGCTCCCGGCTCGAACGTGACGCTCGCGCCTTGAACAATCGCCGGGTCAGGCGCTGGAACAGAGGATCGATCCGTACAGTGCCGGTGAACCACTCTGGCGGTCCTTTGGCGGAAGCTTGCGAGCCAATTCTTGTGATATTCATTTTCTGAATTCCTTTCGCTTAGCGTGCTGCCGCATCAATATTCCTGCTGATCGGTCTAAAAAAAATCTCGTTGACTTCCATGTCTTGCGGTTGGCTCATTGCGAACACCACCATGCCTCGGATGTTGTACCGCGTGACCTCCCTGACGCGGACCCTCTGAGATCACTCGCACTGCCTGTTTGGTTGCGGAGAAACAGTTCCTCCAGGCACTACCTTGCGACGGGCAGTGATGACACATTGATCATATGGCCACTCTTCTGGGCACCAAGTCCCCAGAAGCTTCTATCAAATGCCCTGCTTGCTCCGGTAATGACGGCCACCTTGTACTAATAGCTCTCATCGCGTTTCGTTCCCGGCATTTTGTCGCCCCGCCGCTCTACTTTCGTATTCCGCACGTTCACGAACACATGGTAGGCAATGGCGTCCCAGGCATTATGAATGCCGATGAAAAGTAAGAGCAGCGCTGCCGCTCCAACGCCAAACAGCGCCTCGCGCGTGCGCGACGGAGCCGCGAACGCCGATAGCGCAAGTATTGCATACGCCGTCAATGGCAGCCAAAAATGACATAACCAATCCTCGAACTCTGGCCGGTATGCGGCTTGCTTTCGCATGCGGCGAGCTACAATCACCGCGTATGCTACTCCGCTCAAGCCGGCCAAGCCCCAGAGGATTGCCGCGATGGTGATTGTGTCCCACGGAGCTCGTAGAAGCGCCGACAAAAGCAAGGCGGCGCTGAAGTGAATGATCGTCGGCGTCGCAAACGCGGCGCCGGCCTCGGCCGCGCGTATTGCAGGCCTGTCTGCAACCAAAGTCATGACGACGAACTGCAATCCGATCAGTGCGCCGGCGGCTGAACCGACAATCGTGTAGAAGCTGTCCCACTTAGCGAGCTCCGCCATTAGGCCGCTCATTCTTTAAACCGCTCGAAGCGGTAGGCTAGTTCCGGGCCACCTTTTCCCTTGTACGCCCGTTGTGCGACCAGCAGCGCAAACGGCTCGGTGTAACGGGCAATCTGGAGCGAGCCGGCGTCCACCGGATCGAAACCCACGCCGCGGATCAGCTCAGCGGCGACGGCCTTGGCGCTTTCATCATTACCGCAGTACACCAGACTCGGACGGCGGGCCTTGCGCTTGCCGTCGTATACGCCGAAAAGCGCTTCGCTCGGCACGGTATTGAACGCGGAGACGACCCGAGCCCTCGGAAGCATCTTTGCAAGCTCTTCCGCCCCCGATGAGGTGTGGGCGACGACGAGATCGGTGTCGTCGGAATTCATCGGAAGCGAGCAGCTCACGATGACCTTTCCCGCCAAGTCGCCTGCCGTTTTCAAAACATCGTCCATTCGAGACCGGTGCACGGCCAGCAGGAGGGCGTCTGCCTCGCGTGCGGCTTCACCGGGCGTGCCCGCGCGCGCGTTTTCGCCCCGCATCCCCCGCGAGCGCGTCTAATTTCTTTCGGCTGCGCGGAGTTAGCTTTTAGGAACACCACCTCATGCCCCGCGCGCGCGAAGAGCGTTCCGAGTTTGCCGCCCATCAACCCCGAACCCCAAATGCCGACTCGCATCTTGCTCCTCTCGTGTTTGATCGTTAGCGGCCGGTCATCTGCTCCAGGTGTTCGGGATACCGAGCCCCCTGCACCGTGATCTTTGAGGCGGCGCTCTCGATCTCGCGCAGATCGTCGGGCGTGAGTTCGATAGCGACCGCGCCGATGTTCTCCTCCAGGCGATGCAGCTTCGTGGTGCCGGGGATCGGAACAATCCACGGCTTCTGCGCAAGCAGCCATGCCAGCGCAATCTGAGCGGGCGTCGCCTTCTTCTGTTCGGCGATCGCTGCCGAGCAGATCGACCAACGCCTGATTCGCTTTCCGGGCCTCCGGCGTGAAGCGAGGGACGATGTTGCGGAAATCGGAGCTGTCGAACTTCGTGTTTTCGTCGATCTTGCCCGTGAGGAAGCCCTTGCCCAAAGGGCTGAACGGAACGAAGCCGATTCCGAGTTCCTCGAGCGCCGGCAGCATTTCCGCTTCAGGCTTCCTCCACCACAGCGAGTATTCGCTCTGGAGTGCAGTGACCGGCTGGACGGCGTGTGCGCGCCGGATCGTCTTGCGCTCCAGCCTCCGAAAGTCCGAAGTGCTTCACCTTGCCTTCCTGAATCAGATCTTTCACCGCTCCCGCCACATCTTCAATCGGCACGTTCGGATCAACGCGGTGCTGATAAAACAGATCGATGACATCGGTCCTGAGGCGCTTGAGCGAGGCCTCAGCGACTTCCTTGATGTGCTCGGGGCGGCTGTCCAGGCCAGCCTGTTTGCCGCTGTTCGGATCGAATTTGAATCCGAACTTCGTGGCAATCACCACTTGCTCACGCAAGGGGGCAAGCGCTTCGCCTACGAGTTCTTCGTTCGTGAACGGGCCGTAGACTTCGGCGGTATCGAAGAACGTGACGCCGCGTTCGACCGCCGACACGGATCAAGGAGATCATCTCCTGCTTGTCTTCGGCCGGACCGTAGCCGAAGCTCATTCCCATGCAGCCGAGCCCGAGAGCCGAAACCTCCAGATTGCTCTTTCCCAAGTTTGCGCTTCTGCATTGTTTCTCCTTATGAACTGTTTTCTCTCTCATCCCCAGGTTGGAGTCGAGCGCTGTCCGATGCGGGGGCAATCAAGAAGGCCCTGAGAAGTCTCAAACACGGATCGCCCGTCCTTATTTCCCTACCGATAATGGCACTTTCCAGTTTGGGCGCGCTGAGCGGTTTGTACCGTTCCATGCCACATTGACGCCATGTCTCCCGCGCTTGTAAAACCGCTACTTGACTCGAATCTCCTGGAGCAACTTGATGTGCGAGTTGGAACCACTGGGCGATGTACCGGGCTGGGACAAGCTCGCGCAGTTGCGCGAACGCTTCGGCGTCCATACCCGTACTATCGTCGCCGCTCAAACAAGAACGTGCCAACCCACGCGAGATCGAGGGCAAGCGGGCTCTGTTTCAAATCAACTTACCGCTAAGAAAAATGTGCGGTGTCGTATCGGAAGGCATGTTGTTCGATTTTGAGTACGCCGATGGGCCTCACACCAGTCCTGGCGATTCCAGAGTCGCCCGTGCCAGATGGGGCGCGCGTCGCTGCGAATTACCTGGTCGATGCCAACGTTCTGAGCGAGCCGAGAAAACAACCCGGTCCACGAATGGTGGAGTGGCTTCGCGAGCATGAGCCGGATATAGCCGTCGATCCATAGTTGGCGAACTGCGATTCGGGATTCTCATCCTCCTCATGGGAAAGAAGAGGACCGCCCTCGAACGCTGGTTCGACCGTCTGCCCTGGACGCGGACACGGGCACCGAACCGCTGGCGCGTCTTCGCGCAACCGGGAAAGGCATGTCGATAAGGGCGGCCTGATCGCGGCGATGGCGGCGGTCCAGAGTCTGCCGGTCGCCACGCGAAATTATGCCGATTTCGCGCGCCAAGGCATCTTCCGGCGTGGGCTCAATCCACAAGACGAAGCGAACGCAGCCACTGAATCCTCGTCCGCCGACCGCCTTCGCCCCCTACAACCCTGTGATCTGGAACTCATAACACGTCCGCAGCCACCCATTCGTGGGCGCTTCCCCGCACAGTGCGTACGCTCCCGGCTGCAGCGGACTCGCGGGACGAACGGTAATTGCGCCGACGCCATCTGTCGCCAACGCCACCGGCCGCAGTTCATCGCGCTGAAACATGGCATCGCTAAAAAAGTCCCGGCTGAAGGCGTGCTTGACCTTCAGCCGCACTTCGCGGTGATCGGCCGCGCGCCCAATTTTCACCAATTGCCATCCCGCGCTTGCCGCCAAGCCCTGCACATAAAGCGTCGGAGTGCTTTCCGTCACCTGCGCGATGTAGGGATCGGCCGCCAACGCCACTGTCTTACCCTCCGGAGCGTAAAAAGGCCAAGTGCTCCAGCGCGGCTCCAGCTCCGGCCACAGCTCGAAGGAGCGCAGTTCCGTAGCCGTGCTTCCCTTGCGGTAAAACACGCCCCGCGGCGTAGGAATTGAAACACCCGGTACAATCGTCATCTGCGCCCACACCACTGTGTTCAGTACGCGCTCCGTCGCCCCCTGCCGCTGCATGGCAACGATGGCGGCCGGCGAAATGTCGAAAGTCGAGCCGCGCTCCGCCAGAATCTCTATCTCAGACACGATAGTGCTCTCGGGCACGCTCGCTTGCAGCATGTTCATGATCTCGCGGTTTGCGGTCTGCGCCGCCGCAGTGTCCGGCGCGGCCGCCTGTCCCCAAACAAGGCCGCCCAAAGCCAGCGCCGCCGAAAACAATTTCGTAAGCATCGGTCTCCT
Source organism: Bryobacterales bacterium (assembly GCA_963838885.1). GTDB lineage: Bacteria > Acidobacteriota > Terriglobia > Bryobacterales > Bryobacteraceae > JAICMB01. Next base: position 12,020 of record CAWITB010000017.1, read on the forward strand.
CCGCGGAGTTGGACGCTCAAACGCTACGTAGTATCACCCTCTACCCCTGAGGAAATTACTGATCAGTACTATCAGTACGAAAGGAAAAAAGCCGCGAGTGTACGCTCGAACATTTCCGTACACTCGCGGGTGCGACGAACCAAAATCACTAAAGGAGGTTTAACGTCGTACCTCTTATCGTCGGAGCGCGAAAAGAACTTTAGACCCAGCGCGGTCACGCCGCCGCCCACGTCTTTAGCTAGACCGGAAAGGATTGCAACCCGCTGCTTCGGGCCGAACGACGGCGCGGACCGCGGGTCCGTGCCGCTCCGGCTTTTGATCTCCGGAACCACTGCCATTGAGCAAGACGCCCACGGACCGGCTCGCTCCGAACTCCCTGCCGGGCTAAACTAGGGCTACCTTTACCGGCGCCGAGGGATTCGTCCGATCGAGCCGGCTGTAAGATTATAATTTCCGAGATGATGAATGGCGGGTCGGAAAAACCATCCGGCAAAGGCAGCGCGTATACTCGCCGGCAGGCAACTGCCCGGGAGCAGCTTGCCGGTACCGTAAATCTCGTCCTGACGCTCACGGTCGCGGCGCTTGCCTATGGCGCCGATTTTTTCGCGAAAAGAGAAGCCGTGCGCCTCACTGCTCCGGCGCGCGATATCACTTGGCTCGCTGAAGCCATACTTGCGATCGCGGTCACCCTTGGCATCGCCGTGAATCTCACGCGCCTTTCCGATTTCCGCTGGACCGCGCGCGCCGCACGCCTGCGCGGGCTGATACCGGCCTATTCCGGCAAAGGCACGCCAATGCAGCCCGATTGGTTGCCCGAGTTGACCGCGCCAGAGGTCTCCGAGACCATGCTCAAGGAATTGCTGGAGGACCTCCGAACGGTGCGGCAAATAAGCGCCGACAATTTGAAACTGGAAATAGGTCAGCTCGACTATGACGCCAAGGACGCCGCGACCCGCACTGGGGAGAGGCCTTTACCAACTGGCGACGAAACTGCGCGTATGCTGCGGGCGCCGCTATATCGCAAGCGGGCTTTTGCCCACCCTCGCCTTATTACACGAGCACTGCCGCGGCATTGCCGATCGTCGCGGCCGCCAGACCTGGCTGCTCTTCCCCTGCCAGCTCGTGGTGTTCTGCGTGGGCATCATCGTCTTGGCGATCGGCATGCTGTGCCAGTCCTACCCACCCATCTGACCGCAAGCGCCAGTCCCGCAATTTTAAAACATGGCGTCATAAGTAACTGGTATCATGAGATCGCTTGAAATCGCAGATGCCGCTGCGGTACTTGGTTTGCAGCAGGAGATTCAGCGCTCGGAAGAAACGCGTTACGCCCATCGGCTGCATGGGGTGCCGCTGGTCGCGCAAGGGATCACATGTCCAGAGGTCGCGCGGTTGCTCGGCGACGGCGTGCGCTCCGTTGAGTATTGGGTCCACCGTTACCAGGGCGAGGGGTTGGCGGGATTGACGGAAGCAGAGCGATCGGCCTGGCCGAGCCGTTTGAACGAAAAGCAGATCCGGGAAACCGATTGAGCCCTGCGCGCTAACGAAGCGACTCAGGAATGCGGATCAACTTATGGAATGGCAAAACGTTATCCGCGTGGATCGAGAACAGGGGCGGGGCTTGCGCAACTGCTGGAACAAGCGTTGGCGTTGCTCCGCAAGCCGATGCGCGACGAGCACGTGGACCTCTGCGCACTGGACGAGGTTCACTTTCAGCAGCAGGGATCGCGTTGCCGTATGGGGATGCCGCCGGAAACTAAAGACTTGGTCGTGTATCATCTTGCGACACGGAAAGTATGGGCTACTTCGCCGCCGTGCGCTTGCACGATGCTCGATTCTTGTCCAACGTGAGACCGGGCGATTCAACTGCGAACCCTTCGGGGAGTTCCTCAAAGTTTCCAGCAAGCCAATCCTGTAGCCGATCGTCGCGTGCTGGCGATGAGTGATAATGCGCAACATCATCGCTCGAAACTTCATCTGCACTGGCGGCCACTCCAAGCGTCCCGATTCGGGTTGGACTTCCTGCCTCCGTATAGTCCAGAACTGAACCCCATCGGGCGGGTCTGGAAACTTACCCGTGGGCGGCGCCTGCACAATCGCTATTTCGGTTTCCTCGGCAGTATTTCGAAGCGGTCGAGTAGCAGTTCGCCGATTGAAACAAACCGAACGAGACGCTCCGCCAATGATACGCAACTACTTAAGACGTTGTGCTTTTGAATATTCCGTTGCGCCCTTAAGCGCCGGGCTCCAAGCACTACGCGCCGGATTTCGAGCTCCGGTCCGGACGCCGCCTGTCGGCCGCGAAGCGGACGCGTGCGCAATCCTCGCAACTCTCGATAACTCCCGCCCATTCAGCAATGTGACCCGTGCGATGATCGCGCATAGCCAGGCGCCGCAGGCTCCCCGCCGAAGTTATAATTACCCCGAAGCCTTCCGTCATGGATACTATCCCAGCCGAGCAGCGCAGTCGAGTCATGAGCCGGGTCCGTTCGCAAGACACGAGACCCGAAATGATCGTGCGCGCAGCAGTCCATCGCCTCGGATTCCGCTACCGCCTCCACTGCCGCGCCCTGCCCGGCAACCCCGATCTGGTCTTTCCCTCCCGCCGCAAAATCATTTTCGTCCACGGCTGTTTTTGGCACGGACACGCCTGCCGCGCCGGCCGCAACCGCCCTGCTTCCAACACCGGCTACTGGATCGCCAAGCTCGATCGCAACCGGCAACGCGACCGCGTCAATCGCGCGCGCCTGCGCCGTCTGGGATGGCAAGTCCTCGTCGTCTGGGAATGCCAACTCAAAGATCCAGCGCGCCTCCCCGTCCGCATCGCCCGCTTTCTCGGGGAGTCGCAGTGAGCGATCCCGTCAATCGCGCGCGATTGCGCCGCCTCGGACTCAAAGATCCGGCGCGCCTCCCCGTCCTCATCGCCCACTTCGCCGCGAGCATTTCCTCAACCGAATCGAAAGCCGCATGAAACTCGCAACCCTCGTCCTGCTCTCCGCCCTCGCAGCCCCGGCGGAAACGATAATCCTGACGAACTTCACCTTGATCGACGGCAACGGAGGCCCACCCGTCCCTCGCGTCACGATGATTATCGTCAATGGCCGTATCCAAGCGATCGGCGCCAATGTCATCCCGATGAAGCCGAATGGGCTCCCCACAATTGACTTAACGGGCAAATACGTTATGCCCGGCATCGTCAACCTGCACGGGCATATCGGCAACGTCGTCGATCTCACGCAAAACCCGAAATTCTTTACGCGCGAAAACATCGAGAAGGATCTCAAAACCTACGCCTCCTACGGCGTCACCACCCTCGCCAGCATGGGCACCGATCAGGACCTCATCTTCCAGATCCGGGACGAGCAGCGCCGCGGACGCCCCACCATGACCCGCGTTTACACCGCCGGACAAGGATTCGTATATCCCGGAAGCGTCGGCGTGTTGCCGGGCGTCACCTTCTCCGTCACCACGCCCCAGGAGGTCGCCAGGGATATGGACGAGCTGGCGGCGAAAAAGCCCGACTACGTCAAAATGTGGATCGACGACAGCCTCGGACACGCCAAACACATGCCGTTCGAGCTATCCAAGGCCATCATCGACGACGGTCACCAGCATGGCCTGCGAGTCTTCGCTCACCTTTTCTACAATGACGACGCGTTGAAACTATCGAATGCCGGCGTCAACGCATTCATGCATAGCATCCGCGACAAGCCGGTCGACGCCGCGCTCCTCGACAGCATGAAGCAACACGGCGTCTGGCAGGCCGCCGCTACGCTGACGCGGGAAGAATCGATGTTCATCTACGCCTCCACTCCGGCGTTTGTCAATGACCCATTCTTTACGCGCAGCATCTCTCCCAAAGTGATCGCGACGCTCAAAGACCCCGCGTATCAGGCGAAATTTGCGAACAATCCAGACGCCGCGCGCTACAGAGGTTTCCTCAAGACCGCACAGCAGAACCTAAAGCGCATCGCCGATGCCGGCATCCGCTACGGCATGGGTACCGACAGCGGACCGCCCGGGCGGTTTCCCGGCTATTTCGCGCATTGGGAAATGGAATTAATGGTCGACGCCGGGCTGACCCCTTCGCAGGTCATCACGGCCGCGACGAAGAGCGGCGCCGAGTTCCTTCACGCTACGGATTTGGGCACGCTCGAAAAAGGCAAATGGGCCGACTTCGTCGTGCTCGGCAAAAATCCCCTCGACAATATCCGTAACACCCGTACAATCGAAGCCGTATATATCGCGGGCAAGAAAGTGAACTGACGCCGCTTCGGCCGCTGCGCCGCTCGCATCCCGCCGGAGCGTGCGCGGGATTCCGCACGCGAGCGCGATTGGTTAGGCACGGTGGGTCGGGAGCGGGGAGCGCCGCAAGTCAGCCGGCGGCGCCGCTGGGTTGGGACTTTCTCATGGTTGCTGGAAAGAGGGCGGTGATCGCCAGAGCGACTCCGACTACAACGAACGGACCGATGGCGTTGAACCACAAGAAAGCGACTTTCGTGAAGAAAAACATCGCGAAGATGGCCGCTTCGCCCGCGAGCACGCCGTAAAAAGCGGCGCGCGCGCCAACCTTTTTGAAGAAGAACGCCAGAATGAAAACGCCCAGCAGGCCGCCATAAAACAACGATCCGACGACGTTGACCAATTCGATCAAGGCGCCGAATCCACTGCCAAACTGCGCGAATCCGACCGCGTACATGCCCCAGAAGGCCGTCGCAATCCGCGATGCCGTCAGGTAATGCCGGTCCGTCGCGTTCTTGCGGATATGCCGGCGGTAGATGTCGATTACCGTCACAGATGCCAGCGAGTTGATCTCGCCCGAGGTGGACGACATCGCCGCGGAAAAAATAACCGCGATGATCAGCCCGACGACCCCCAACGGCAGATAGCGTGTCACGAACGATAAAAAGATATAGTTGGTATCGTTTTCCCCGCTCAGTTGTTCGGCTTCATGATGCGCCGCGCGCAGGGCCGTCTGCGCCGCGCGGTACTGTTCGAGGCTGCTCTTCTGCCGGGCCGTGTTGTTGGCGCGCATCGCCGCCAAGTAGCCGCTGGCAGCGGCCTTGCGTTTATCGAACGCGCCGTTGAAGCGCGCCGCTACGTCCGAGGCCTGCGCCTGTTTGGAAGTTTGGAGCCCGTGCAGCGCCACGGGGTTGAACAGTAGCGGCGGCCGCTCGAAGATGAAAAAGACAAAGACGATTGCCCCGATAAACAGGATGAAAAACTGCATGGGGATCTTCGCGACGGCATTAAACAGCAGGCTGAGCCTGCTCTGCGCGATCGATTTGCCGGTCAGATAACGCTGCACTTGCGATTGGTCGCAGCCGAAATACGCCAGCGCCAGAAACATGCCGCCAATCAGACCGCTCCAGAGGTTGTAGCGGTCGTTGGGATCGAAATGCAGATTGACCGCGTTCAGCTTTCCTACCGCTCCCGCCAGGCGCACGGCATCGACGAACGAAACGCCCGGAGGCAGCAGGTTCACGGCGATCACAAGGGCCAGCACCAGCGAGCACAGGATCAGGCTCATCTGCTGCACGTCGGCCCAGGTGATGGCCTTGATGCCTCCGGTAACGGTGTAGGCGACGATCAGCATTCCCATCAGCAATGTGGTCAGCCGCGCCGGCCAGCCCAGAACCACGGACAGCGCGACCGATGGCGCGTACAGCGAGACTCCGGCGGCAAGCCCGCGTTCGATGAGAAAGATGCCGCTGACCAGCGCGCGCGTCCGCGCATCGAAGCGCTGCTCCAGGTATTCGTAAGCCGTGTAGACGTTGGCGCGATGGAAAATCGGAACCGCCGTGGCGGAAAGAATAATCATCGCCAGCGGCAGTCCGAAATAGAATTGCACGAAGCGCATTCCATCGACATAGCTCTGGCCCGTGGTCGAAATGAAGGTGACGGCGCTGGCCTGCGTCGCCATGATCGAAAGGCCCATGGCATACCAGGGCATGCTGCGGCCCGCCAACATGTACTTGTTGACGGTGGAACTGCCGCGCCCGCGATAGAGCCCGTAGCTGACGATGAAGACCAGCCACGCCGCCATCACGATCCAGTCGAGCGGTCTCATCCGGAAAACGCCCGCGCGAACCAGTAAAAGAGCAGGATTAGACCGGCGACATAAACAAGGATGGCGATGTACACGCGCCGCCACGTGCCGAGGAACGGAGGGGACTCGTCCACAGATCAAATTATCGCTTGCCCCGCGAACGGATTCGAAGGACACTGAGAATGCCGTCTAAATAATGGAGGTGGCCGCGAATTGAAACTGTCGGAAGCTGCCGTTTGGGAACCCACCGAACGCTGGACGACCGCCGATGCGGGCGAATTGTACGATGTTGCGAGCTGGGGGAAAGGATATTTCTCGGTGGGCGAGAACGGCCATCTGTGGGTCCATCCCACAAAGGAGCCCCATCGCGGCATCGATCTGAAGGAACTGGCCGACAAACTGGAATTGCGCGGGATCTCCTTGCCGATTCTGATCCGGTTCGCGGAAATTCTGAAGCACCGCTTAAGCGAAATACACGACGCCTTCGCGGCCTCGATCGGGGAGCACGGCTACCACGGCGGATACATCTGCGTCTACCCGATCAAGGTCAACCAGCAGCGCCAGGTCGTGGAAGAAGTGTTCCAATTCGGCCGGCCGTACGGTTTCGGACTGGAGGCGGGATCAAAACCGGAGTTGCTGGCGGTGCTGGCGATCGCCGATAACGAGACGCCGATCATCTGCAACGGTTTTAAGGACGACGAATACATAGAAATGGTGATGCTGGCCAAAAAAATCGGCCGGCGAATTATTCCGGTTGTCGAGAAATACACGGAGCTCGACCTCATCATCAAGCATTCGCAACGCGTCGGCGTTCATCCCTCGATCGGGCTACGCGTGAAGCTGGCGAGCCGCGGCTCAGGCCGCTGGAAGTCTTCGGGCGGTTATCGCTCCAAGTTCGGACTGACGGTCAGCGAGGCGCTGCAGGCTCTCGAGCAGATGCGTTCGCTTGGACTTGAAGATTCAATCGAGCTGCTGCACTTCCACCTCGGCAGCCAGATCACGAACATCCGCCAGATCAAGGGCGCCGTGATCGAGGCGGCGCGGGTCTATGTGGAGTTGAAGCGCGCCGGAGCGGGTTTGAAATATCTGGACGTGGGCGGCGGGCTCGGAATCGATTACGACGGCTCGCAGACGGATTTCGAGTCGAGCGTCAACTATACGCTGCAGGAGTACGCCAACGATGTCGTGTATCACATACAGAACGTCTGCGACGAGGCCGAGGTCCCGCATCCCACGATCGTTACGGAAAGCGGACGCGCCATCGCCGCCTACCATAGCGTTCTCGTCTTCAACGTGCTGGGGGTGACGGGATACGGCGACAACGGAACCGAGGCGGTGCCCGAAGACGCCGAGCAGCCCCTCATCGATCTGCAGGAAACTTATCGCTCCTTGAGCTCCAAGAACCTGCTTGAGGCGTTCCACGATGCGCAGCAGGCGCTCGATTCGGCGCTGAATCTTTTCAGCTTGGGGTATCTTCCGCTGGCGCAGCGCAGCATGGCGGAAAAGCTGTATTGGGCCATCTGCCGGCGCATCCAGCGCATCGCCAAGGAGCAGCACTATTATTCGGAAGAGCTGGAGCCGCTCGACGGCATGCTTTCTGACACATATTTTTGCAACTTCAGCCTCTTTCAGAGCATGCCTGATAGCTGGGCCGTGAAGCAGCTTTTCCCCATCATGCCGATTCATCGTCTGCAGGAGATGCCCACGCGCAACGCCGTGCTGGGGGATATTTCCTGCGATTCCGATGGCAAGATCGATCAGTTTATCGACCGCCGCGACGTGAAGCGGACGCTGCCGCTGCACCCGCTGAATAACGGGGATCCCTATTTATTGGGCGCTTTTCTGGTCGGCGCTTACCAGGAAATTCTGGGAGATCTGCATAATCTTTTTGGCGATACGAATGCCGTCCACGTCACGCTCAGCGAGACCGGTGACGTGATCCTGAAGACGGTGATCAAGGGCGATACAGTACGCGAGGTGCTCGATTACGTACAGTTCAACTCGCGCATTTTACTCGACGCATTCCGGCATGACGTCGAGGCGGCGCTGCGCGACGGCAAGATCGGATACGAGGAATCGGGGCGGCTGCTGCGCTTCTACGAAGAAGGCCTGAACGGCTACACGTATCTGGAACAGTGATTGGGATTGCCGCGTGTTCCGTCTACATTCCGCGCTACCGACTGAGGCGCGAGGCGATCGCGCAGGCATGGGGCGGGCGTGCGCTCGCTGGGGCCAAAGCGGTCTGTAACTTCGACGAAGATTCGTTGACCATGGCGCAGTACGCCGTGGCGCGTCTGAATGTGGCTGCGCCGGCCAGCACCGCCACAGATCGGCTGTATTTTGCTTCGACCACATCGCCGTATTGGCAGCGGTCGGCAGCAAGTCAGATCGTGGCGGCGTGCGATTGGGGCGCGGAGACGGCGGCGGTTGATTTCGGCGGATCGGTTCGAAGCGGCTTTGCGGCGTTGATCGCGGCGTTTGATGCGGCCGGTTGTGGAGCGGCGAACGAAGTGGTCGTTGCGGCGGCGGACCGGCGCGATGCCGCTCCGGAATCAGCCGAGGAGTTGACCTACAGCGATGCCGCGGCGGCTGTAAGGATTTCGCGCGAGGGCGGCGCGGCCGAACTGGTCGCGAGCATATCGCGTTCGGACGATTTTCTGGATGAATGGCGCCGCGATGCGGACGACTTCGTTCATAGTTACGCGTCGAAGTATTCGCTGGCGCGCGGCTACGAAGCGAATGTTGTCGCGGCTGGGAAAGCGGTGTTGGCGAAGGCGGGCGTAAGCGCGGCGGATGTGGCGCTGCTGGCGCTGGATTCTCCCGATGGGCGCTCGCACGGGGCGTGCGGGAGGGCTTTGGGGATTTCCGTGGAGCGCGTGCGCGACGGCTGCGCGGGCGAGATCGGAGTTACGGGTGCCGCGATGCCGCTGCTGGCGCTCGCGCAGGCGCTCGCCGCTGCTAAACCCGGAGATTTGATTTTGGCCATTGCATACGGAGAGGGGGCCGATGCCGTGCTGCTCCGCTCTGTCGCGCCGCTGCCGGTAATGGGACTATCGGGAGACAGAACGATCGCGTACGCAAGCTATGCGCGATACCGCAAATCCCGCGAGCGAGGGACAGAGCGCGGCGCGGACATCTCGAATGTTCTGTGGAAGAAGGAGGAGCGCCAGAATGTGCGCCTGCACGGAACGAAGTGTCCGACGTGCGGTATGACGCAGTTTCCGATGGCGCGTATTTGTTCCGGCTGCGGCGGCTCCGAAGGGCTGCTCGAGATTGCGCTCGGCCGCACGGGCAGCGTGTTTACCTTTACGAAGGATTATCTCTATGATGCGCCGGCGCTTCCGACTATTATGACCGTGGTCGATTTAGACGGCGGCGGACGCTTTCTGTGCCAGATGACGGACGCCGAAGAGCGCGAGGTCGAGATTGGGATGGCTGTGGAGTTGGTTCTGCGGCGTCTGCGTGAGGGCGGGGGGAATCACCACTATTATTGGAAGTGCCGGCCGGTGTGGGCGCCCGCTTGACAACGGTTCGGGAAGGATCGATTCTGATACGGGGGTTGTTATGTTTCGCAGCCGGGTGTTGTTGCCATGGGCCGTGGTTGCCGTGATCCCGTTTTCCCTTTCCGCGCAAGCGGTTGTCTCGGTACATTCCGGAGTTGTTAACTTCTTCGAAGGCTCCGTGTCGGTGGACGGCCAGCCTCTGGAGCAGAAGTTCGGAAAATTCTACGATGTGAAGCCGGGGGCCGAGCTGCGCACCGACGAAGGCCGCGCCGAGGTGTTGCTGACCCCAGGCGTTTTTTTCCGGGTGGACCAAAACAGCTCCATTCGCATGATCTCGAACCGGCTCACGGACACGCGCGTCGAGTTTGTCGGCGGGTCGGCCGCGCTCGACTCCTTGAATGCTTCCTCGTCCTTCCCGATTTCCGTCACGTATAAGACCTATCAGATCAAGATCGATAAGCCGGGACAGTATCGTTTCAATTCCGCGCCCGCCGAGCTCCGAGTCGATCGCGGGGAGGCCCAAGTGGCGTATGCGAATCGGACGGTGGTGGTGCACGAAGGATTATGCGCTGCCGTTTGCTCCGGCGTTGACGACGCGCGTTTTTCAAAACCAGACGGGAGATGGGTTGGATCGATGGGCGAAGGATCGCAGCGATACGATTGCGGCGAATAACGCGTCTACTGCCGCGAGCGACGACATGACGGCGGCGCTCGACAACGGTCAGCGGGCAATTTACGATTCCGGCGCGTACCCTTATTCGCTTCCGCCTGCGGGAGATCTGGGCGGCGCCGCGGCGGCCTCCTGGGGGCTGATGAGTCCCTACGGACTGTACGGCGGACCGATTCTGCCCTACACGTATATCCCGCTATACCGGAATTACTCCGGAATCAATGTTTACAGGCCGATCCCGCCTCTTCGGACCGGCAACTATCACGCTCCGGCGCCGTGGCGGCCGCCTTCACGCATCGCCGCGCCGGTGTACCATGCGCCAATCGGCGGAGGCGTGGCGCATCCGATTGGACGCGCCGGCGGCGGGCATCGCTGATCCAACCGCGCCTTGGTGGCACCTCATGGCGCATCGCCAAGGCGGTTTATCATGCGCCGATTGGCGAGGGCGTGGGGCATCCGATCGGACACGCCAGCGGGCATCGCTAATTACTCCGCCGTGGGGGTGGCGTAGTAGCCCGTGCGCCAGCGGGCCTTCAATCCGGTCATGCCTTCGGGCTCGGCCAGCTTGACCTCCAGCTTGCGATATTTTCCATCTCTTGCCTGGTTCGCCGGCGAATAGGCCAGCACATATTGATTGCGCAGCTCGATGCCGATGCGGGCGGCGATGGCGGGCAGTTCGTCGAGTTTAGCCGCCGCAAAGGAACGTCCACCGGTCTGCTCGGCGAGACCCGAGAGCAGGCGCGGTCCGGCCAATTCGGCGGTGGTCAAGACTAGCGGAGCGTACGGCTCGAAAACTCCCATGGCGTAAATCTGCACGTCCGCCTGACGCACCAGATCGAGAATTTCCTTGGCGCTGAAAACGCTATTGTTGTCGCCGCCGTCGGAAATCACGAGTAGCGTCTTGCGCGGATTCGCAGCCTTTTTCATCTCTTTCAGGCCCACGTAAAGGGCGTCGAAGAGCGCGGTCGTGCCGCCGCTTTTCGCGGAGTTCAGCTTATTCGCGATTTCATCGGGATCGTGAGTCAAGGGGGCGACCAGCTCGGCGCGGTCGTTGAACTCGACCAGGAAGGCTTCGTCGCGAGGGTTCATCGTTTTCAAGAACTGGATGACGGCCTGGCGCGAAGTGTCGAGCTTGCCGCCGATGCTTCCGCTGGTGTCCACGATCAGACCGACGGACAAGGGCGCGTCTTCTCCCGAGAACTGCTTGATTTTCTGTTCCGCGTTGTCCTCGAAGACACGGAAATTATCCTTTTCGAGACCGAGCACATACCTGTTGGCGGCGTCAGTGACGGTTACCGGGACGAGCACCAGGGTCGTGTTGACGCGGATGTTGGGACTGGGTGGATCGGGCGATTGGGCGAACGAGAAAACCAAAAATGTGGAGGCGAAAAGAAGAGCTAGTTTACTGCGATACCGCACACTTGTATACAGCACGGGGGCGCTCCCGATTGAGGCCGATGGTAACACGCGTCCGCATCACTTGTGAAAGGCTGAACTCGACCTGACACGCCGCGGTGTGCGATGAAGTTTTTGGGCTATCGGAGGTGCTTACCTGCGCGACTCTCGGAACGCAATCTTTCGGCACCGCATTGCAGTTTCAACATCTGAGTAGCGTGAGATCCGGCCGCATGGTTGGTGCGGATTTAGCCTAGCCAACCGTAGAGACTCATCTGCACAGCCAGACGAAACTCCCGCGAGTGTCATGGCATGTTAGCAATTCCCGCGTGAACTTGACACCGTTGCCTGCGTACTCGGCATAAAGCGCGTCTGCATCTTCGATAAAGAAGCATGCCTCAAGCACCGTAAAG